>JAZRYH010000046.1:0-23192 GCA_045600685.1 Alloprevotella sp.
CTATTGGGTTGTGAAGTTGTAGGGTTGTGGGGGGGTATGGGGTTATTGGGTTGTGGGGTTATATGGTTATGGGGTTGTGAACCTTTAGGAGTATATCCCACTCCCTATTCGGGGAGGGGTGGGGCGGCACGAAGTGTCCGCGACGGGGTGAGGCTGCGGGGGGCTTCTTCTTTATATAATAATACTCATGCCCGGCCGCAAGTTCTTGACGGGCTTGACGGGACGGGCCTTTACCTCAAAAGTCTTCATGTCGAACTGACCGTAGGCCTTGGTGGCCTTCCATGCGGCATAGGAGCCGAGGTCGCGCATGGCATAGACTTTGAACTCGCTGGCGGTGTCGAGGGCGGGAATCTTGGCCGTGAAGACCTGGCCCATCTCGAATTCCTTGAGACGGTCCTCACGGACGTTGAAGGTAATCCACATGTCGGCCGTCTTGGCGATGCTCATGATAGGAGCGCCGGTGCCAACGAGTTCACCCACGCTGGGATAGATTTGCGTCACCTCGCCGTCTTCGCTGGCAATGAGCACGGTCTCCTTGATGTAACTGTTCACTTCGTTGACGGCACCTTGAGCGCGGGTCACTACGCTGCGGGCGGCGGCACGGTCCTCGGCCTGCGCACCGTTCTTGGCCATGTCGTACTGGCTCCTGGCTGCACGCTCATCGGCCTGTGCGGCTTCATACTGCGCCTTGACCTCGTCGTATTTCTGGGCCGTGATGACGCCTTCGTCGTAGAGATTCTTTGAGCGTTGGTAACTTTTCTCCATCACCTCAACACCGACTTTGGCTTTCTGCCATAGTTCAAAGGCACCGCGAATCTGTTCCTCGCGGGCTCCCTTGTCGGCCTTGAGGCTCTGGGCGGCGGCGCCGGCTTCGGCGGCCTGGGCTTGAGTGAGTTTGGCTTCTACGTCGGGGGCATCGAGCAGTGCGAGCGTGTCGCCGGCGTGGACGTATTGTCCTTCTTCTACGAAGATGCGTGCCACGCGGCCGGGCACCTTGCTGCTGACGCGGTATTCGGTCACTTCGCTCTGGCCTTGGAGGGTGGTGTCCTCGTCTTGGAAGGAAATGTAGCCGAAGATGGCGCTGATGGCTACGACAAGCGAGAGGAGAATGAGTGCGGGGAGAAGATTGGGGATTTTCTTGTCCATAATTATTTTTTTTGGGCTGCGGGCCAAACTTGGCCCTGCTCTTTAGGAGTGTGTTATTTACCTAAGATATTGTTGAGGGTGGCGCGGGTGAGCTGGATGTCCACTTGTGCGTCGGTCTTGTCGCTCATGGCGGAGAGCCAGGCGGTCTGTGCGGCGAGAAGGTCGGAGGTGGTCACAACGCCCTCTTTGTGGCCCACCTGTGCGGCGCGGAGGTTCTCCTGAGCCTTCTCAAGGTTGCGGAGGCTGAGTTCGTACTTGCGGTTGGCTTCGTTCACTCGGAAGGTCTGCTGGTTGACTTGCAGCTCAATCTTCTCGCGGGCCTCGTCAAGCTGGTACTGATATGTGAGAGCCTCGGCTTTGGCGGCGCGCACTTTGTCGCGGCCTTCCAGCCAGTTCCATACGGGGACCTTGAGCACTACGCCTACGTTCCACATACCGCGGAAACGGTTCTCGAAGCCATGGGTGAGGGCGGGGTTGGAGAAACCGTAGCCGCCGGTGAGGGCGAGGGAAGGGAGGAAGGCAGCGCGCTCAATGTTGACCTTTTGCTGATAGATGTCGGCGGCGAGTTGCAGTTGCTTTATCTCCGAACGGTTGGCCATGGCCTCTTCGGGCGCGGCGGTGACATCGGCTTTGTCCGTGGGGATGTCGTCCAGCGTCTCGGCATCGAGCGTGGGCTGGGCATTGATGGGCAGCCCGCAGAGCTGGCAGAGGAGCATGCGGGAGAGGGAGAGACCGTCCTCAACCTTGGTGAGCGTCATCTCGGCCTCGTTGAGTTTTACGCTGACGGTAAGTTCGTTGGCCTTGGTGGCCACGCCCTGTGCGACCATCTTGAGGATGTCGTCGTCAAGCTTCTGCAGCATATCGCGATACTGCAAGGCGAGGCGTTTCTTGCTGGATAGGCTTACGATTTGCCAGTAGGCTTTGTCCACCTCGAGGATGAGTTCGTGGGATGCACCGCTCATCTTGGCCTCAGCCAGTTGTTTGGAATAGTCGGTGATTTTGTCGTAGGCGCGAATCTTGCCTCCCATATAGAGAGGCTGGGTGAAGAGCACGGCACCGGCGGTGATGTTGCGCGAATCGGTGTGGAAGGCATCGGTAATCTGCTGGCCCACACCGTTTAGGGTGCCGGCCACCTGCCCGAGGCTCTGCTGCACCTGCCCGGGGAGTTGCTGCACGAGGGGCGCAAGTTCGGGGTGGCTCTGGAGAATGGCCTGTGCCATCTGCTGGAACTCGGCGCTGCCCATGAAGCCGCCCAGTTGCTGGCCAAGGGGTGTGGCGATGCTGGTGCCCAGATTATTGAGGCTGCTCTTCTGGCTGTCGGACAGGATACTCAGTTCCTTGCTGGTGCGCATGTAGCCGCCCATGAACTCAATCTTGGGAAGGTAGTTCGTGCGTGCGGCTTCGTGTTCCCAGTAGGCCTTGTCGCGGTTGGCAGCGGCAATGGCGAGTTGCTTATTGTTGCGCAGGGCCATGGCGCGGCAGGAGTCCAGCGTCAGAATCGTCTGCGCATGCAATCCCGCCCCCACTGTAAAGAGGAGGAAAAGAAGTGTCTTTTTCATTATTATTATATTAAAGACCTCACCCCGTCAGAGCTACCTGCGGTACTCTGACACCCCTCCCCGAAAGGGAGGGGGAGAATACTCAAGGTGAGTAGCTGTCAACTGTCAACTGTCAACTGTTAACTTTTATGCGTGGACGTAGGTGCCGATTTCCTCGCCGTCGATGACGCGGCGCAGGTTGCCCAGCTGGTCCATATTGAAGACGTAGATAGGCAGGTTGTTCTCCTTGCACATCGCCGTGGCGGTGGTGTCCATCACGCGGAGGCCGCGGCGGAGCACTTCGTCGTAGGAAATGTCGGCAAACTTCGTAGCCGTGGGATCCTTCTCGGGGTCGGCCGTATAGACGCCATCTACGCGCGTTCCTTTGAGCATCACATCTGCCTCTATTTCAATGCCTCGCAGGCTGCTACCTGTATCAGTGGTGAAATAGGGGTTCCCTGTGCCGGCGCTCATGATTACCACCTCGCCCTGCTCCAGGGCTTCGATGGCCTTCCACTTGTTGTAGAACTCGCCGATGGGCTCCATGCGTATGGCCGTGAGCACGCGGCTCTTCACGCCGGCGGCGCCCAGAGCAGAGGAGAGGGCCAGGGAGTTGATGACGGTGGCGCACATACCCATCTGGTCGCCCTTCACGCGGTCGAAGCCCTTGCCGGCACCTTGCAGGCCGCGGAAAATGTTGCCGCCGCCGATGACTATGCCGATTTCCACGCCCAGGTCGTGGATTTCCTTGATTTGTGCGGCGTACTCGTTCAGACGCTTTACGTCGATTCCGTAGCCCTGTTCGCCCATGAGGCTCTCGCCGGAGAGCTTGAGGAGGATTCTCTTGAATTTTGGCATAATTGTTTATTATTATAAATGTTTTGTGGGTGCAAAGTTACGAAATAAAATTATTGTTTTAGCGCTCGCGTCCGCGCTTTTACGGATTTTTAACGCGTTACACCCATTGAGTGGAAACCCGTGTTGTCAAAATAGTTTCCAACGGGAGGGACGTGTGTTTATCCCTCGCGCTTGTCGTAATAGCTTTGTGATTGTCCGCCAAGTTTCCCGCTTTCAAGCCGCGGTAAATGGCCTAAAAACAAAAACAAAGCCCCTAGAGCCCCCCACGCGCTCCAAGGAATCTTTGCAAGATCCGCGTTATTTGTTTCCAGTCCCGACTCTTTCATTAAACAACCTAGGTCGCGCGATTAAACAACCTAGGTTGTGCAATCAAACAACCAAGGTTGTGCAACAAGCAGGTCGGCGAAAAGAAGGCATGCTTGCCGCTTCGGAATAAGTAATGGGGAGGTGTAATTCTGCAAAGCCTCGTGCGTTGCAGACGGTTGGTATTTCTTTCGGTGCATAGGGCACATTGCGCAAAATAAAAGGTAAAAGGGCAGAAATAAACCGAAAAGTTTTGTCAATAAGCCAGAAATGCGTAACTTTGCGGCCGCAAATTTAATATTTATATAAGATGAGTGCAATAAGTAATCTCCAGCCCGCCGCCATTTGGCGCAACTTTGATCTCCTCACACAGGTGCCCCGTCCCAGCGGTCACCTTGAAAAGATACAGAAATTCCTCCTTGACTGGGCCGCCCAGAAAGGCATCGAAGCCCATCAGGACGAAGCCGGCAACATCCTTATGTACAAGCCCGCCAGCCCCGGTCGTGAGGACCGCAAAGTAGTGACCCTCCAGGGCCACATGGATATGGTGCCGCAGAAGACGCCCGACAGCGCCCATAACTTTGAGACCGACCCCATCGAGACCTGGATATGGACCGACGAAGAAGGCCGCGAGTGGGTGAAGGCTAAGGGTACGACCCTCGGCAGCGACGACGGCATGGCCGTGGCCACCATTATGGCTATCTTTGAGGACGACACGCTGGAGCACGGCCCCCTGGAAGGCTTCATCACGGCCGATGAGGAAACCACCATGTACGGCGTGGAGCACATGAAGGACGGAGAGCTTAAGGGCGAGATACTCCTCAACCTCGACAACGAGACCCACGGCGAAATGGTGACCGGCAGCGCCGGCGGCGTCAACCAGACCGCCGAACTGCAATACGAAGCCGCTGCCGCCGAAGAAGGCGACGTAAGCGTGAAGGTCGTTCTGACCGGCCTGCGCGGTGGTCACAGTGGCCTGGAAATCAACGAAGGCCGCGCCAATGCCAACAAACTGATGGCCCGCGTAGTGAGCGACGCCATTGCAAACTTTGAAGCCCGCCTCGCTACATGGAACGGCGGCAATATGCGCAATGCCATTCCCCGCCATTGCGAGGTAGTGCTGAGCGTGCCCGCAGAAAATGCCGCCGAACTGGCCGAAACCATCAACGGAGAATGGCGCGAGACGTTCACGGGCGAATACGGCTACGTGGAAACGACCCTCGCCCTCACCGCAAGCGTGGAGGACGCCGCTCCCGAGGCCCTCGTGCCCGAGGAAATACAGGATCAGCTCGTCAATGCCCTGATGGGTTGCCACAACGGCGTGATGCGCTTCATCCCCCACCTGCCCAGCATCGTGGAGACCAGCAGCAACCTCGCCATCGTGGAGATTGACAGCACCAGGGCCTTCTTCAAAATCCTCGTGCGCTCGAGCAACGACACGCAGCGCCAGGCTTGCTGCGACACCTTGGAAGCTATCTGGAGCATGGCCGGCATGAAGGTGGAACTCAGCGGCGCCTATCCCGCATGGCAGCCCTCGCCTGAGAGCCCCATCGTGGAACTGATGAAGCAAGTTTACCGTGAGATGTTCGGCGAAGAAAACCACGTGCAGGTATGCCACGCCGGCCTGGAATGCAGCGTCATCCTAAGCCACTGCCCCGGCATGGACGTCGTGAGCTTCGGCCCCACGCTCCGCTCTCCCCACACGCCCGACGAGCGCTGCCTCATCGAGAGCGTAGGAAAATACTATAACTTCGTGCTTGAGACACTGAAGAGAATTTAAAGCCTCTCCCCGTCGCGGCTGCCTGCGGCACCGCGC
Source organism: Alloprevotella sp. (assembly GCA_045600685.1). Lineage (GTDB taxonomy): Bacteria > Bacteroidota > Bacteroidia > Bacteroidales > Bacteroidaceae > Alloprevotella. Next base: position 5,662 of record JAZRYH010000046.1, read on the forward strand.
CACCCCTCCCCGGTGTGGGAGGGGGGGAATACGGGGAGGCGTTGAGAGTGCTGGTGATAGTACATAATAAATGAGAGAGACGCTCTTCATTAAGACGACGCATCCCGACAGGTACGGTCTGTTGAAGGACAAAGCGCGGGAAATGAGGAGCCGAATGACCCTCGCAGAGGAATATCTCTGGAACGAAATAAGAGCAAAACGGCTCGGCGTGACATTCCGACGCCAACATCCCATAGGGGATTACATCGCTGACTTCGCGTGCTTGGCATGCAAGTTGGTGATAGAAGTTGACGGCGGTGTGCATCAGGAGCCTGAACAAAAAGAACACGACACTATTCGCACTTTTGACCTGGAAAGATTAGGATACCGCGTTATCCGCTTTACTAATGAAGAAGTGCTGACTGCTCTCCCTGATGTGGTGAGCCGCATCAGGAACTACCTTACGAATAATAGCATATAACCCCAATATAAACCAATCTCCTCTCAACCCTGTACTGGTATAATTCCCCTCCCACACCGGGGAGGGGTGGCAAAGTGCCGAAGGCAGCTTTGACGAGGAGAGGCTTGATTATGCGCACCTTCTGGAATTACAATAACGGCCTGCGTACACAGGAAGAATGGATGCCCGGCTGCTGGGCGCAAGTGACTTGCCCCACGCCGGAGGACGAGGACTTCCTCTTCAACCAACTTCATATTCCCGACTACTTCCTTGACGACATACGAGACAAGGACGAACGGGCACGCTATGAACTTGAAGAAGGCTGGAGCCTCATCATTCTCCGCATACCCTACACCAAGGAAGTGGAGAGCCGCACACCGCACACCACGGTGCCCCTCGGCGTCATTCTCAACAAGGGCGTGTGCATCACAGTGTGCAACTACGAAACAAACATGATGATAGACTTCGTGGCCTATCAGCAGAAACGCAACCTGGGCTTCACCGACTCGGTCGATATGGTGTTCAGGCTGTTCCTCTCCAGTGCCGTGTGGTACCTGAAACGCCTGAAGCAAATCAGCATCCTCATTGAAGACGCCAAGCGCGGCCTCGACCACGGCATAGATAACGAAGACCTCGTGCGCCTCAGCCGTCTGCAGGACTCACTCACCTACTTCGCCACCTCAATCCGTGGCAACGAAACACTACTCTCCAAACTGAAGTTCAAACTCCCCGTGGACGAACTCGACGCCGACCTTATCGAGGACGTAACCATCGAGATGAATCAGGCGCGAGAGACCACCAGCATCTACACAAACATTCTTGACTCCACGATGGAGACCTATGCCTCCATAATCAACAACAACATGGGCGCCACGATGCGCACCATGACATCGTGGAGCATTATCCTCATGTTCCCCACGCTCGTTGCCAGTATCTTCGGCATGAACCTTATCAACGGAATGGAAGCGGCGTGGTGGGGCTTCCCCCTCGTCATCGTGTTCAGTGCCGTACTGACGGCCGTGTTGTACTGGTTCTTCCGCCGCAACACCTGGATCTGAACACAACTTAACAACCAACAACCCTTATCCCCCTCTGTCAACAATTTAATCCTCCCCTCGAATCTACTAAACTACTAACTTAAACCCTCCCATCTATGGAAACTATGGAAGAAGCTCTGGCCCGCATCACCGAAATAGCCAACAATGGCGGCGAAGCAGAGCGCACCGAGATTGAACACATCAAGTCAACCTTCTATCGCCTTCTCAATGAAAGTAAGGCCGCAAAGGAAGAAACTCCCGCAGAGGCAACCGAAGCTCCTGCCGCAGAAACTGAAGCTCCCGCAGAGGATGTCGCCGCTCCCGCAGCCGAGGGCGAAGCTCCCGCAGAAGCTCCCGCCGCTCCCGTTGCAGAAACTGAAGAGCCCAATCCTCTTGAGGTGGCCTTCAGAGAGCAACTGCAGCGCGTAAAGGAATTGCGTGCCGCAGCAGCCGAAGAGGCCGCAAAACAGCAGCAGGAGAATCTCGCCCGTAAGCAGAGCATCATTGAAGAGATTAAGCAGATGGCCGAAAATCCTGAGACAGCCGACAAGGGCTACGAGAGGATGAAACAGCTGCGCGAAGAATGGAAGGAGATAGGCGAAGTGCCCGCTGAGCAGGCCACCGCTATCTGGAAAGAGTATCAGCGCTACACCGAGCAGTACTACGACATGCTGCGCATCAACGCCGAACTCCGCGCCTACGACTTCAAGAAGAACCTCGAACTCAAGACCGCCCTTTGCGAGCAGGCCGAAGCCCTGGCAGAGAAAGTGGAAGAAGACGTAATCGCAACCTTCCGCGCCCTGCAGGACCTTCACAATCAGTTCCGCGAGATAGGCCCCGTGGCTAAGGAAATCCGCGAAGAAGTTTGGAACCGCTTCAAGACCGCTTCTACCGTAGTGAATAAAGCACATCAGGCCCACTTCGAAAGCCTCAAGGCTGAGGAGGAAGCCAACCTGGCTCAGAAGACCGCTCTCTGCGAACAGGTGGAGGCCGTGACCGCTGAGACTCCCAAGAACGCCAACGAGTGGGAGGAGCAGACCCAGAAGATTTTGGAACTGCAGAAGCAGTGGAAGACCATCGGCTTCACGCCCCGCAAAGTGAACCAGCAGATTTTCGAGCGCTTCCGCGGCGTTTGCGATGCCTTCTTCACCGCTAAGGCCGACCACTTCAAGAGCCTGCGTGACGGTCTGCAGCAGAACCTGGAGGCCAAGATGCACCTCATTGAGCGCGTCGAGGAACTGAAGGAAAGCACCGCCTGGGGCGTGACCACCGAGGAGATTATCCAGTTGCAGAAACAGTGGAAGACTATCGGTCCCGTAGCCCGCAAGAAGAGCGATGAAATTTGGAAGCGCTTCAATGACGCTTGCAACTACTTCTTTGACCGTCGCAAGGCCGCCCGTGCCGAGCAGCACCAGAAGGTACGCCGTCAGGTGCAGCGCACCGTGGAGAACGCCGGCACCGACCTGCAGCGTCTCCAGCGCAGCATTGATGAGAAGCGCCAGGAACTCAATACCTACGAGAACAACCTCACCTTCCTCAACGCCACCAGCAAGACCGGTAGCGCCTTCGTGGAGGAAATCCAGAAGCGTATTGAGGTGCTCAAGGGCGAACTTCAGGGCATGGAAGTCAAGTTCCGCGAAATGCGCAAGGCCGAGGCTGAAGCCGAAGCCCCCACGCAGGAAGGTGCAGAGTAATCCCGCGATTTCTCTAAGAATTTAGAATCACGCGATGTCTGCTCTCCCGCAAGACTTCATCACCTCCATGCAACAACAGCTGGGCGACCACGAGGCCGCTCAGCTTTGTTGTGCATTGGAAACGAGTGAGGCGCCCGTCTCGCTGCGGCTTAACCCACGTAAGCCGTTGAGCCGTGAAGACACTGCGGCGTTGCTTACCGAAGCGGAGAGAGTAGGGTGGTGCGGGAGCGGATATTATCTGCCGGAGCGCCCGCAATTCACGCTTGATCCGTTATTCCATGCCGGCTGCTACTACGTTCAGGAAGCCTCCAGCATGTTTATAGAGCAGGCGTGGCGGACTATCAAGGCGCGTTTGGGACTTGAGGGCGAAGTGCCCGCCTCTGAGGTACATTGCCTCGACCTCTGTGCCGCCCCGGGCGGTAAAAGCACGCTGTGGCGCTCATTGCTGCCGGCGGAGTGTCCCCTCGTGGTGAACGAGCCCGATAGAAAGCGCGCCGAAGTCCTCAATGAGAATATGCAGAAGTGGGGCGCGGACAACGTAACGGTGTGCAACGCCTATCCTTCCGCTTTCGCAGCCTACGCGCCGGGCTTCTTCAACGTCGTAGCCGCCGATGTGCCCTGCTCGGGCGAGGGAATGTTCCGCAAGGACCCCGCCAGCCGCGGCGAATGGAGCCTGAAGAAAGTGGAAGAGTGCGCCGCCCTCCAGCGAAGCATCATCCAGGACGTCTGGCCCGCCCTCTGCCCCGGCGGTTTCCTCGTTTACAGCACGTGCACGTTCAACCGCCACGAAGACGAAGAGAATGTAGCGTGGATATGCCGGCAACTCGGTGCCCGCGTCGTGCCTCTCTCCGTGGAAAAGGAGTGGGGCATCGTGGAAGGCCGGACAGCCGAGGGCCGCCTTGCCGGTTACCATTTCTTTCCCCACCGCGCCAAAGGTGAAGGTTTCTTCCTTTGCCTCCTGCAAAAGGATGGCGATGGCCAGCCCGCCGCCCGCCATCACCTTGAGCACGTCCGCCATTTCTCTTGGGAGCCCTACGTGATGAAAGGCCCGAAGAAGGTGCCACAGCACGTGCTGGCGATGAATCCTGCAACGGCTTCCGCCTTCCCGAAGTGCGAACTGTCGCGCGAAGAAGCCCTTTCCTACCTCCGACGTGAGGCTCTGTGTATCGACGCGCCGACAGGCTACGTCGCAGTGTGCTACCACGGCCATCCGCTCGGCTTTGTCAATAATCTCGGCAGCCGCGCCAACAATCTCTATCCGCAGGAATGGCGCATACGCCACCTTTAAACCTCTCCTCCGTCTCTCCGATGAACACCCGCCGCCTCCTCTTATATATATTAATAATGTGTAGCGTGCCCGTCCTCGCCCGCCAGCGCACACTGCCTGCCGACAGCATCGCCCTTGTCACGCAGATGTTTGACCAGTCCGAGCCCTTGCCCGACGTCAACGGCCTCATCACCTACGGCAAGAAGGACGTCTCGCTCCATCGCTGGGTGGACTGTATGGCCCACGTGCCCCTCTCGCGCCATGTCGTGATGAACTTCGACGTCATCGAGGGTTCCACCATGGGCTGTTTCTTCAAGGTGCGCGTCTCTGGCCTGCCGAAGCCACGAAAGATGACCTTGTCGGTGCCTTTGTCCCCCGGCCATCGCTATTTCGTGAACGGCCACCCCGCACTCTACACCGAAAAAAACGGCTCCGTCATCATCCGCCGCGAATGGCAGAACGGCGACGAAATACTCGTACAATAAATATGGAACTCAGCATACTACCTCTCAATCTTCCGGGCATCAGTCCCGACGTTCGCCCCCTCGTTATCAGCGGTCCGTGCTCTGCCGAGAGCGAGGAGCAGGTTATCAACACCGCCACCGACCTTCAACGGCGCGGCGTGCGGATTTTCCGTGCCGGCGTGTGGAAACCCCGCACGAAGCCCGGCGGTTTTGAGGGCGTTGGCGAGCCTGCCTTGCCGTGGCTCGTCCGCGTGCAGAAGGAACTGGGCATGCTTGTGGCCACGGAGGTGGCTACGCCGGCCCATGTGCAGGCTGCCCTGCGCTATGGCGTGGATGTGCTGTGGGTAGGTGCCCGCACCGTGGCCAATCCCTTCGCTATGCAGGAACTTGCCGACAGTCTGCGCGGCGTTGACGTGCCCGTCCTCGTGAAGAATCCCGTAAGCCCCGACCTTGAACTCTGGATAGGCGGCCTCCAGCGCCTCAACGGTGCCGGAGTGAAGCGTCTGGCAGCCATCCATCGCGGATTCAGCAGTTATGAGCACCATGTCTATCGCAACCGTCCCCTATGGCATATCGCCATTGAGCTCCACCGCCGCATCCCGGAGTTGCCTATCCTCTGCGACCCCAGCCACATGGGCGGACATCGCGAACTTATCGCCCCGCTTTGCCAGCAAGCCATGGACCTCGGCTATCACGGTCTTATGATCGAGAGCCACTGCTGCCCCGAAAAGGCGTGGAGCGATGCCGAACAGCAACTCACGCCCGCAGGGCTCTCCGACATACTGCAGCGCCTCATCCTCCGCACCGAACAGGCCGTGACCCCCGAACTCCTCGCCTTCCGCGAACGCATCGACCAGTGCGACAACGAACTCCTTCGCGTACTTGGCCGCCGCTTGGCCGTGTGCCGCGAAATAGGTCAGTACAAGCGCGAGCGCAATATGCAGATTGTGCAGCCCATACGCTACAATGAAATCCTCCTGCGCCGCGGAGAGGAAGCCATACCGTCGGGTCTGTCCACGTCGTTCGTCAGGGAATTGTTTGAACGCATCCATGAGGAGAGCGTCGTGCAGCAGATGGGCGAGTATAATGCAGATGTTGCGGTTTCCAAGGCAGACAAGAACGGAAATGGTGCCTGTTAGAAAACGATAAAGCCCGTCTTCCAAATTTTCATTTGAGGAAAAAAATTAGGCTCTTCCGCTATTTGGAGTGACGGGAAGTGGCTGGAAGCCACTACAGCGAGCGACGCGAGCGGTGAGTAACCGCGGACGAAGTCTGCGGAAGCTCGGCCATCGCACCTGTGACCTGCCTGGAAGGCAGTACCTTGCCCTTTTCTGCACGTCATGTCATTCTCCGAGGTACTGGCTTCCAGCCAGGCAAAGAGAAGCGATGTTAAGCCCCGAGACTTCGTCCCGGGTTCTTCGCAAGCTCAGATGCCAAGGCAAATCCTCAAAGTAGAGGCTTCCAGCCTCTTCACGTGAGGCAGATAATGTGCTAAAAGTATAAACAACCTATTTGATGCGGTTACCCTGAAGTCTAAAAGCGCTTGCTCCTGTACTGTTTTTTTTCGGGGCTTTGTCCCTATGTTTTTCGTGGTTAGTAAATGAGGGTTTCGCTTTTTTTCCTGTTCATTGAAAAAAAAGAAACCCCAGATTTATTTTTTGCATAGATTTTGGACCGTTTTCGAGGCTTGCGACGACTTAACCCTGCATTCGGCCCCAAAACGCCCGTTTGCGAAAAAACGAAAACAGTCCCGTTTTTTTCCAGGTTTAATCTAAATTTCCCGATACCCTATTTTAGTAAAAACTAAAAGGGACATCGGAAAAACTAAAAGGGACATCGGAAAAAATGAAAGGGACTTCGGACGAACTAAAAGGGAGAAAATTTCAACTAAAAGGGCTTTAGTTGCGATTAAAAGGGCTTTAGGAGGGCCCCCCTCCCCGCTCCCCCGAGGGGGGCGTGCCGCAATTTGGGACAAAAATGCGATTGGAAAGAGGGATATAAGGGGGTGTAGGGAGGGTTTTAGGGAGACGTTTTTATTCGTGTAAAAATTAAGTATTGGAGAATCAGACAAATAGCAACTTCTTCCAGAATCGCACAGAAGTAAACGGAAATTTTTTTTTGAAAATAAGGCCCGTTTTTGAGGGTTGGTAGGTGTAAAAATCTTGACAAAAACGGGTGCGTTTTTTTTATGGGAGCGAATGAGGGGAAAGTGAACTTGAAGTGACCGCGTTTTTGGATTTCCTCCAAAAGAAAACCGCAGCCTCTGGCGTGGGCCGGAGACTGCGATTACTTTATGCAGACAATGCTGTAGGCGGATGATGAAAGATTAGTGGGCGATAGGGCACATCTTTTGCTCGTACTCCTTGTAGGCTTTGTAGATGGCTTCTGCGCAAAGTCTTCCCTGGATGCGGTAGCCTTCGGGCTGATAATGAATGAGATCGGGACGCATGAGGCTGGCCTTGCGCCAGTTGTCGCATGCCGTGGGATAGCCGCCGCCGATGTGCCATAAGTCCCACACGGCGCAGGCATTATGGGCTGCGAAGTCGAGAATGGCGGATGTAACATTCTCCGTCATGGCTTGGGGCACTTTAGGGGCATTCTTGACCTTGGCTACGTGGCTTCCGGGAGGAGTGGTGAGCACGAAGACGGCGCGGGGGCAGGCTTCTCTCAAAAGGGTGGTGAGAGAGTCGAGATTATGCTTGTGGCGGCTCTCCATGAAATAGGTTTCGTGGGCTTCGTTCGTGCCGAAACTGATGATGACGAGGTCGGGGTTGTGCACGCGGACGGAGTCGATGAGTTCAGGACTGCAGTAGCGTGGCACGCGGGCACCGTTGATGCCGTTGTGGTGGAAACTGATGAGCGAAGAGCCCGTCTCGCCCTCATCGCAGGGGAAGAGTTCCTGCAGTCGGGTGCCGATGGTGCGGGGTAGGGTGAGGCCACGCACGTGGGAGTCGCCGATTTGCATCACTTCCACCTGTTGTCCGCAAAGGAGTTTGGCGAAGAAGGGCTTGAGGTTGCCAGCTCCGATAAGTTCGTTGGGCTTGGTGTTTACGAAAGACTCGGGAAACTGCGTGAACTCCGTTTGAGCGCATGCGCAGAGGGCCGTCATGGCCATAAGGAGAGCTATAAAGATATTTTTCATAAGGCGTTGGGGTGAAAGAATCTACCTTTGGTCGGCGCAAAAATACGATATTTTATTGAGAGAGCCAAGGAAAAAGGAGCAAAAGGGACGAAAGAAAGGGCGGAAAGGTTATTATTCATCAGAATTGGGGGCGTGAGGCTACCAATAATAAATTCAAGTTTCACAAGCTCTGTTCTGGCTGGAAGCCAGTACCTCAGTAACCGGCTGCATCGACGAAGGAGATGCTGCCAGATAAGAGGCTCACTCTCTATGCGTGCCTGGAAGGCACTACCTTGGGAAATGCAGCGTACTTTCTGGCAAGGTACTGCCTTCTAGGCAGCCACCTATCTGCCGGTTATACCGGGCACTTCGTACCCGGTTACAAAGGTAGTGCCTTCCAGGCACACTTGCGAAACTTGAATAATAAAGAATGGAAACGGCAGTCTTGCTGTCAATGATACGCATTCAACCGCCGACAGAAGCCTTGCGGGCGTGTGAAAAGGGGAAAGACGGGGAAAGTTGAAAGGTGAAATGACAATTTTTGCACAATATCAAATAAATGTTAATAGAAAAAGGGCAAAATGCTTTGCTATTGGCTACTTTATTTGTAACTTTGCCACTCAAAAGGGGCATTCTGCAAAATAGTGTGCCACAGATAGGTAAATACACGAGAAAAAGTAAAATTCAAAGATATGGATATCCTTCACGAAAGACTGGCCCGGTTTACAAAACCCTACGAATTGCAGGAGCAGGGCATCTATCCTTATTTCCGCGAGATAGAAGGAAAGCAAGGTACTGAAGTAGAGATGGGCGGCCACCCCGTGCTTATGTTTGGCAGCAACGCCTACACAGGCCTGACGGGCGACGACCGCATTATTGAAGCCGGCATCAAGGCCATGCAGCGCTATGGCAGCGGATGCGCCGGCAGTAGGTTCCTTAACGGCACGCTTGATATCCACGTGGAACTGGAGCGTCAGCTCGCAGAATTCGTGGGCAAGGACGAGGCCCTCTGCATCAGCACAGGCTTCACCGTAAACAGCGGCGTAGTGCCTGCCCTCGTGGGAAAGAACGACTATATTATCTGTGACGACCGCGACCACGCCAGCATCGTGGACGGCCGCCGCCTCTCGTTTGCCAAGCAACTGAAATATAAGCACAACGATATGGAGGATCTGGAGCGCAAACTTCAGGCCTGCGAGGAAAACGCCGTGAAACTCGTCGTGGTGGATGGCGTGTTCAGCATGGAGGGCGACCTCTGCAATCTGCCCGCCATCGTTGACTTGAAGAAGAAGTACCCCGGCACCGTAATAATGGTGGACGAGGCCCACGGTCTGGGCGTGTTCGGTCGTCAGGGCCGCGGCGTGTGCGACCATTTCGGACTGACCGACGAGGTGGACCTCATCATGGGCACGTTCAGCAAGAGCCTGGCCAGCATCGGCGGCTTCATCGCAGCCGATAAGGTGCTGATCAATTGGCTTCGCCACAACTGCCGCACATATATCTTCAGCGCCTCCATGACTCCCGCCAGCACGGCCGCCGCACTGAAGGCCCTGGAGATAATAAAGACCGAGCCCGAGAGAATTCAGGCCCTGTGGGACGTGACCAACTACGCCCTGAAGCGCTTCAAGGAAGAAGGCTTCGAGATAGGCGACACCGAGAGCCCCATCATACCGCTCTATGTGCGCGATGCAGAGAAGACCTTCATCGTAACGGCGCGTGCCTTCCAGGAAGGTGTGTTTATCAACCCCGTTATCCCGCCTGCCTGCGCTCCCGAGGACACCTTGGTGCGCTACGCCCTGATGGCCACCCACACGAAGGAGCAAGTAGATCGCTCCGTGGTGGCCTTGAAGAAAGTGTTCCGTGAGCAAGGGATTATAGAATAGTTGCTAAAGAAAGGGCAATCATAAATCCAGAAAGAAAAGTTTTATGGACATTAGTGTAGTAGTGCCCCTCTTCAATGAGGATGAATCGCTGAAAGAACTGCATGCCTGGATACAGCGCGTGATGCAAGAGCACGGCTTCAGTTATGAGGTAGTGTTTGTGGATGACGGCAGCACCGACCACTCCTGGGAGGTTATCTGCGAGTTGCAGGAGAAGGATGCCAACGTGAAAGGCATCAAGTTCCGCCGCAACTACGGCAAGTCGCCGGCTCTCTTCTGCGGTTTTCGCAAGGTGGAGGGCGACGTGGTCATTACTATGGACGCCGACCTGCAGGACTCGCCCGACGAAATCCCTGAACTCTACCGCATGATAACAGAAGAGGGCTACGACCTTGTGAGCGGTTACAAGCAGAAACGCTACGACCCCCTCTCAAAGACCATCCCCACCAAACTTTTCAACGCTACGGCCCGCAAGGTGAGCGGCATAAAGAATCTGCACGATTTCAACTGCGGCCTGAAGGCCTACCGCCGCGATGTGGTGAAGCACATTGAGGTGTACGGCGAGATGCATCGCTACATTCCGTACCTGGCCAAGAATGCCGGCTACGACAAGATAGGCGAAAAAGTCGTTCAGCACCAGGCCCGCAAGTTCGGCAAGTCGAAGTTTATGGGGCTCAACCGCTTTGTGAACGGATATCTTGACCTCCTGTCGCTGTGGTTCCTCAATTCTTTCGGCCTCAAGCCCATGCACGTCTTCGGCTTCCTCGGCAGCGTAATGTTTGCGCTGGGACTGGTGGCCGTGATGATAGTGGGCGGCGTGAAACTCGTGGCCATCTGCAAGGGCGTGCCCGCACCGTTGGTGACGCATAGCCCGTGGTTCTTCATTGCCCTGACGATGATGATACTCGGCACGCAACTCTTCCTGGCCGGTTTTCTCGGCGAACTCATCAGCCGCAATGCCGAAGGCCGCAATGACTATAATATAGAAAAGGAAATATAAAGATTCTTGATACGAGGGAAGCCGTCCGCGCCATAATGGAGAGCGGTGTGTGCTTCCCTCGTTTTCTCTTTCTTATGCGTAGGTTAGTGTTATTTATGTCTGTGGTGGCATGCTGCCTGTCGGCATGCCAGAACATCAGTTGCCCGCTCGACAATGTGGTAATGCTGAAGATGGGCATGTATTCCGGCGATGAGAAAGCCCGCGTGCTGGATACGCTGACCATCACGCTGGAGGGACGCGACTCGGTGCTGGTTAATCAACTTTACAACTTTGATGAGGTACAACTTCCCCTGCGTCAGAACGCATCGGGAGAGGTGACCGACACATTCCTTCTGCATTGGAGCCTTGCTATAGGAGAAGAGAGTGAAGCGTCTGTGCATGTGACTGATACGCTTACGGTTCGCCACGGCTGCACAATACATTTTGAGAGCATGGACTGCCCTTCGTCGGTCTTCCATCACGTAATAGAAGCCAACTGTTCCCGCGGGCTGGCTGATAGTGTGAGCATCAATAATCCCGCAGTAGATTATGAGCATTACGAGAACCTTCGTCTGTATCTTAGCCCTCTGTCTGAGTAGCAGCCTGTGCGCTCAGGTGGCAGGTAATACGACGACGATAGCCACCGGTGAGGGCACGCTGACAGTGAAAGGCGACAGCGTGGAACGCTTTCAAGGTGTGGCTTTCGACCATACCCGTGTGCCGACCTACAAAGAGCAGCCCTTGTTCTGCGGAGTAAGTGTCGGTGTGGACTTGGCCGGCGTGCTGATGGCGCAGGTGGCGAAGTTCGGCCAGTATGAGGGTCAGGCACGCTTCAATTTCAAGCAACGCTATTTCCCTGTGGTGGAAATAGGCGTGGGAACCTCCAATCATACGAGCGACCGCACCAACCAAACGTATAAAGTACACTCCCCGTATTTCCGCATTGGCGGAGACTACAATTTTGCCCACAATCCCGTGAGCGGCAATCGCATATACGGCGGTGTGCGCTATGGCTTCTCGTCGTTTAAGTATGACATCAGCGGCCCCGCCTTCATCGATCCGATAGACGGCAGCGAGATGCCGCTCGACCTTCACGGCGTCCACAGCAGCATGCACTGGGGCGAGCTTGTCGCAGGACTGGAAGGCAGGCTCTGGAGGTTCATCCACCTGGGCTGGTCGGTGCGTTGGAAATTCCGTTTCAAACAGAAAGACAATGCTTACGGCAATCCTTTCTACGTGCCTGGCTATGGCGATAACACCGATAGTTCCTGCTTCGGCGGCAACTTCTCCCTGCTCATCGACATCTCGGATATAAAGAACTCCAAGAAGCACTAAGCGGCAGCAGAAACGGCAAAATAGCAGTTTTGTGCGCAAATACTTGCGAGTGTCAGGGATTTTTACTATCTTTGCACCCGATTTCGGAAGGTTGGCAGAGTGATCGATTGCGCTAGACTCGAAATCTGGTGTACTCTTTATGGGTACCGGGGGTTTGAATCCCTCACCTTCCGCACAGCAAGCCCCCCTCCCCGCGAAGGGGGCTTGATTGGTATAACACATTATATATATAAGCAGCAAATAAATCAGAAAAGACAGAGATATGAGTAAGCTCGTAGCCATCGTGGGCCGTCCCAACGTGGGCAAATCCACGCTTTTCAACCGCCTCACCGGCACCCGCCACGCCATTGTGAGCGATGAGGCCGGTACAACCCGCGACCGCCAGTACGGCAAGGTGGAATGGTGCAACCGTGAGTTCTCCGTCGTCGATACCGGCGGCTGGGTGGTCAACTCCGACGACATCTTCGAAGGCGAAATCCGCAAGCAAGTGGCCATCGCCACCGAGGAGGCCGACGTGGTGCTCTTCCTCGTGGACGTACTCAACGGCATCACCGACCTCGACACCCAGGTGGCCGCCATACTCCGCCGCAGCAAGGTGCCCGTCATCCTTTGTGCCAACAAGACCGACAACAACGCCGACCGCTACGGCGCTGCCGAGTTCTATGCCCTCGGTCTGGGCGACCCCTACTGCATCAGCGCCGCTACAGGCAGCGGTACGGGTGACCTTCTTGATATGGTACTCAAGGAGCTCGGCCCCGAAACGCCCGAGAATGACGAGGAGGAGCGCATTCCCCGCTTCAGCGTCGTGGGCCGTCCCAATGCCGGAAAGTCAAGCCTCATCAATGCCTTCATCGGAGAGGACCGCCACATCGTGACCGATATCGCCGGCACCACCAGAGACAGTATCCTGACGCGCTATGACAAGTTCGGTTTCGACTTCTACCTTGTCGATACCGCCGGTATCCGCAAAAAAAGCAAGGTGACGGAAGATCTGGAATTCTACTCCGTGATGCGCTCCATCCGCGCCATCGAAAATTCCGACGTGTGCATCCTTATGATTGACGCCACCCGCGGCATCGAGGCGCAAGACCTCAATATCTTCCAGATTATCCAGAAAAACAACAAGAGCCTCGTCGTCGTGGTCAACAAGTGGGACCTCGTGGAAGACAAATCGCAGGCCGTGATTACCACCTTCGAGACCGCCATCCGCGAGAGAATGGCCCCGTTCACCGACTTCCCCATCATCTTCGCCTCAGCCCTGACGAAGCAACGCATCTACAAGGTCCTGGAAACCGCTAAAGAAGTCTATCTCAACCGCAAAAAGCACATCGGAACGCGCAAGCTCAACGAGGAAATGCTCCCTCTCATTGAGGCCTATCCGCCCCCCTCGCTCAAAGGCAAATACATCAAGATAAAGTATTGTTCGCAGGTGCCCGACACGCAGATTCCCACCTTCGTCTTCTACGCCAACCTTCCGCAATATGTGAAGGAGCCCTACAAGCGCTTCCTTGAGAACAAAATCCGCGAGCGCTGGGACTTCTCCGGCACGCCGCTCAACATTTTCGTACGACAGAAGTAATGCGTTGCCGTTTCCCACTCCTTCTTGTCACCACTCTGCTCCTGGCAGGCTGCATTTCCTGTGGCCATACAGATGATCCGCTCCTCATCGACGCCCCTTCCGACAGTGAGGTGGAGGACTTGTGCATGCTTTTCCTGGAAGGCCCTGACAGCGTCTGCGTAAGCCAAGTGCATTCCGTGCAGCAAGGTGATAAGGCCCGCCGCACCCAAATGGCGCAGATGATAAGCCAGCGCCGCCAGCAAGAAGATGAGCGCTATGGCAAAGTGGAGGAAATAAAGGTCTGCCGCGTGGAGCATACCCCGCGCCATCCCTACTATGCCGAAGCCTTCGTGGAGTTTCGGTATGCCGACGGGGCGAAGCGCACCGTGCGACTGCCGATGGTCTATAGCGAAGGCGAGTGGCTTTTACAATAAAAGGCGAAGCGGGTCACTGCTCCCGCGATGAAATAAAGGAGAAATGAAATACAGTATTATCATTCCCGTCTATAACCGCCCCGGCGAGCTCGGTGAGTTGCTTGAGAGCCTGTGTTCTCAGACGCTCAGCCGAACAGCCGCCGGCGATTTCGTTTTTGAGGTTGTCGTAGTGGAGGACGGCAGCGCCGTACCTTGCGAGGATATTTGCCGGGCCTACGAGCAGCGCCTCCCCATCCGTTATTTCGTCAAGGAAAACGGCGGCCCCGGTCCCGCCCGCAACTTCGGCGTAGAGCATGCCGCCGGCGACTATGTCCTTATCCTCGACAGCGACGTCGTGCTCCCTGCCGGCTATCTCGCAGCCATCGATGCCGAGCTCTCCGCCCGTACTTGTGATGCCTTCGGCGGCCCTGATGCCGCCCATCCCGACTTCACCCCTGTCCAGAAAGCCATCAACTATGCCATGACCTCCTTCTTCACCACAGGCGGCATACGCGGCGGCAAGAAGGGTGGGGCACGCCTCGACCGTTTCTTCCCCCGTTCCTTCAATATGGGCATACGCCGCGAGGTTTACAGCGCCCTCGGCGGATTTGCCAGGATGCGCTTCGGCGAAGACGTCGATTTCTCCTACCGCATCGTGGAGGGCGGCCACTCGTCCCGCCTCTTCCCCGACGCCTGGGTGTGGCACAAGCGCCGCGCCAACTTCCGTCAGTTCTTCAAGCAGGTACACAACTCCGGCATCGCCCGCATCAATCTCACCAAGCGGCATCCCGGCACGCTGAAGCTCGTCCACATGCTCCCCGCCGTCTTCACCGTCGGCGTGGCGTTCTGCCTGGCGGCCCTCCTCGTGGGTCTCACCGGCGGCGGCCTCACGGGATGGGCGGCACCTTGGCTTTGGCTCCTTGCCATCGGCCTTTGTCCCCTACTTCTCTTCAGCCTCATAATCCTCATCGACGCCACGGCGCGCAACCGGAGCCTCCACGTCGGCCTTCTCTCCGTCGTCGCCTCCTTTATCCAGCTCACCGGCTACGGCTCCGGCTTCCTCCGTTCCTGGTGGCAGCGTTGCATCCTCGGCCGCGACGAGTTTGAAGCATTCAAAAAGAATTTTTATAAGTAGGAAGCCCCCGACGCGAAGCCGTAGGCAAACCCTATTTTTAACTTTTCTCTTTTAACTTTTAACTCTATTCATGTCCATCACCTCCTGGAACGCAGAAGACCGTCCGCGCGAGAAGTTCGCGGCCCTCGGTGCCACCGCCCTCAGCAAGGCCGAACTCCTTGCCATCCTCGTGGGCAGCGGCTCCACCGACCTTTCCGCCGTGGAACTCATGCGCCAGATTCTCACGGACCATCACAACAGCATCCACGAACTGGAGCGCCTCACGGTGGAGCAACTCTGCGCGTATAAAGGTATTGGTCCCGCCAAGGCCGTCACCATCCTCGCCGCCTGCGCACTGGCTTGCCGCTATGCCAGCGAGGAAATAGCGCCCCGCAGCAAGATGGACAATGCCGAGGTCATCTCCCGCTATTTCAGCCCCCTCATCGCCAACCTCGGCCACGAGGAGTGCCACGTCATGCTCCTCGACAACGGCCTCCGCCTCATCGCTTCCCGCTGCGTAAGCGTGGGAGGCCTCTCATCTGCCTCCGTCGACGTACGCAAAGTGATGAAGGACGCCGTCCTTTCCGACGCCTCCGCCCTCGTCCTCTGCCACAACCACCCCTCCGGCTCACTCTCCCCCAGCCGTTCCGACGATGACCTCACCCGCCGCGTCCGCGAAGCTGCCACGGCGGTAGGTCTCCGCATGCTCGACCATATCATCGTCAGCACCGACGGCTATTACAGTTACCAGGAAAACGGAAAATTATGACTCCCGAAGAGAAACTCGCCCTTGAAGAGCGCATCGTAGAAGTGCTCCGCACCGTTTACGATCCCGAAATACCCGTAGATATCTACAGCCTCGGCCTCATCTATCGCATTGACCTCCACGACGACGGCCAACTGGAGGTAGATATGACCCTCACGGCTCCCAACTGTCCCGCCGCCGACTTCATCGTGGAAGACGTCCGCCTCAAGCTCGAAGGCATCACCGGTATCATCAATCCCCGCGTCAATCTCGTCTTCGAGCCCGAGTGGGACAAGGACATGATGAGCGAGGAAGCCAAGCTTGAGCTCGGCTTCCTGTAGGCGCACCTTGCTCCTTTTCGTTTCCCCACGTTTTGCCCTTGCGGCCTTATAATTAACCACGGATTTTACCTCCGTGGTTTTTTATTTATGTATAGTGGCGTGTGGCTTTTTCTCAATGGAAAATGTTTGCTGCTGCGGGCTTCGCCCTTTGGTGCGCGGCACTGAGGCGCGGCCGAAAGCAAGTTTTCTATTTTTGACCACGAATTACACTAATCTAACGGATGCATTTTTGTAATAAATGAATGGCTGCATCAAGCAGCCATTCTAGCAGTCATCTCTATTCGTAAGATTTGTGAAATTCGTGGTAGGAAAGTAAGGCCTCCCCCACTAAGGGTGAGGTGAATGTACCTTCTTCTTATTCTTTCTCGGCATTTAGTTGTCTCGCGACAGTAGTCGCGCGTTCTCGCGACTGCAGTCGCGAGAATGCGTGACAGTAGCCGCGAGAACGTGCGACTGCAGTCGCGAAACAACGGCGCGCCGACAAACATCGTCTAAGCCCCGTAAACACAGGGCCGGAAGCCGTTCACGAAACGATTGATGGCAAAACGCGAAATGCCGTAGGCATGAGATAGGGTAGCCAGCCATAAGGATGCCCGCAGGGAGGACGCAATGGCTGGTCGTTGGCGAAGGGGGAGGCCTGCCTTTAGGTAGGCGAGAGGGTATCCCTTACCTGACGGCAAGGGCATCGCGCGTAGCATCCCCCCGACCAGCCATAACGCTGCGCTCATAGCTGGCTATCCTATCTCATGCCTACGGCATTTCACGTTTATAAACAGCTTTACATATTTCCTTCTTGTTATCTGTCGTTTCGTAACGGACGGATGGTAAAGTTGCCCTTCGTGTGACGCAATTGATGCAATCGATGCAGAAAAAGCAAAATAGATTTGGCCTTTCGCTTACTTTTTCGTACTTTTGTAATGATTTTACGCGCATTTGTTTCAATGCATTTTTGTAGCACAATACTCTCCCGTGTGTTAGCGAATCACGCCGGCGATTTACGCAAACCCCTAAGTGCCTGTGATTTAGGGGGGGGGTATTATGGGGTAATCCATCCATTCCACTTACTTATACAAGATTTTCAGATGCTTTCGCAAGGCATCTGGCAGTGTGTTGCAGCACTTACCAACGGCGTGCGCTCATATTG
>JAZRYH010000047.1:0-83695 GCA_045600685.1 Alloprevotella sp.
CATTCTCGCGACTACTGTCGCGCGTTCTGGCGACTGCAGTCGCGAGACAACTAAGTGCAGGGAAAGAATAAGAAGAAGCACACTCGTATTCGTCCAAGGAGGGAGGAAGACCGTGAGAAGACCCAGTTGCTTCGCAAGAAATAGGGCGGCTGCGCCGGAAATGACCCCCCTCTTATCCCCCCGAGGGGGGGAAGTCCTGTTGCCTTTAGCTCTTGGGCTCTCCCCCGCATAGGGGGAGGTGGAGGGGCCTGTTATTCTCCGCCGGTAGGCGGAACTATTTCTCGGCGAAGCCGACTGGGTGGCTCTTTGTTGGCTGCGCCAAGAAATAGGGCGGCTGCGCCGGAAATAGTTTTTTGGAAATAATTGAATAAAAAACTCCGCCCCTTGGGAGGGACGGAGAAGCTATTTCTATCATTACTGTTTCCGGCGAAGCGGCTGTATATCCAGCGAAGCGACTTGAGGCGGACGCTTTGCTTAATGCGGGCGCGGGGCTATGGCGTGGCATTAATTTTTCTTTTTATATTCAATCATCAGTTCGTCGGCGAGATAGTAGTCGCTGAGGCAGTGCATGTCTGAGATGCCCTGACTGATGAGTTCGTAGGTCCTGGATTCATAGAAAAACGAGAGGGCTTCTTCCAATGGCATATCGGCCAGCTCGGCAAATCGCTCTACTATGCGACCATACTTCATGCGAAGGAGTGTGGGGTTAGCTTTCATCGTTCTTCAGTTCTGTGGATTCAATATAGTGCAGGTGCTTGTCTATGAATTGCTGGTTGCAGAGGCATATCTGCCAGTTGGGCTTCTTCTTGCGGAGGCGCTTGATGGCTTCTTCGCGGGTGATGAGCTCTGCCATGTAGAGGTCGAGGGTGTTATAGACGTCGTCGTCGGCAATGCCGCCTTCTATGATGTCGAATGTGGCGTGTGGCTGATTTTTGCGACATGCTACGACGTAATCGAGCCATTGTCCGTCATATTCTGCAAACTTATGATGAGCGTAGCCTATGGCGTTGTCATCCATCTTGAATGTGTTGAGAAATGCGGGCCGCTCTTCCTTGAAGAAACGCTTTGCATACTTTTTTGCCTGACTAAGGTTGGGCGTTGTATAGAAGCCTTTGCCGAAGTCAAGATAGGCACGTGAGAAACTGATGTCGGGGTGCTCTATGCGCCTGTCGGATGTGTGATAGAGTATCATGCAGCGAGGAGTCCTTTTTTCTTCATTAATTGGGTGAGGTCGTCAATAATGTATTCTCGCGAGAATGAGTGCAACACGTCGAAGCAAGGCACAATATACCCCATGATGATGTTGCCCTGCTGCATAAGTCGGTAAACATCGCGTGCGTCGCGACCGAGACTTTCTGCCATGATGCCCACGCAGTAGATGGTGAAATTGAGGTCTTCTTTCTTCATGTGAATTTAACTTTTGCGTATTGTTGAAGCAAGAATAGATAGGCTTTACAAGGAGGTGAAGTCTTACTTGTGGTTGCAAAGGTAATCATTTTCTTTCAGATATTGGCCTTTTCAACGGTGCGAAGTATTGATTTTTTGCATTTTCCCACTTTTTGATAATAAAATATCTGAGTACCAGAGGGTGTTTCTTGCTTTATGAGCTTAATGCGGGCGCGAGGCTATGGCGTCTATCTCCGCGAGTTCGTCGGGGGTGAAGTCGAGGTTGTGGAGGGCGGCGAGGCTGCTGTCCATCTGCCGGACGGTGCGGGTGCCGATGATGACGCTGGTGACTCGCTCGTCGCGCAGGGCCCAGGCGAGGGCCATCTGGGAGAGGGTCTGTCCGCGGCGCTGGGCGATGGCGTTGAGGCGGCGGCAGGTGTCGATGACCTGGGGCGTGACCTGCTCGGGACGAAGGAAGCCTTCGGGGCGGGCGGCACGGGAGCCGGCAGGGATGGTGCCGTCGAGATATTTGTCGGTGAGGAGGCCCTGACAGAGGGGCGAGAAGGCCACGAAGCCGGAGCCTTCGGCGGCGGCAAGGGGGAGGTTCTCCTTTTCTATGTCGCGCGTGAGGAGGTTGTAGCGGTACTGCGAGAGGAGGCAGGGCACATGGGCTTCGCGCAGGATGCGGTAGGCTTCTTTCTGGAGCTGCGGCGGATACTTGGAGATGCCGACGTAGAGGGCCTTGCCCTGACGCACGATGTCGATGAGGGCCTGCATGGTTTCCTCCACGGGGGTGATGCCGTCGTAGCGGTGGGAGTAGAAGATGTCGAAGTAGTCGAGGCCGGTGCGGCGGAGGCTCTGGTCGATGCTGGCCATGAGGTTCTTGCGCGAGGAACCGGTGCCGTAGGGGCCGGGCCACATATCGTGGCCGGCCTTGGAGGATATAAAAAGTTCGTCGCGGTGGGCACGGAGGTGTTTTTGCCAGATGCGGCCGAAGTTCTCCTCGGCAGAGCCGGGGGCAGGGCCGTAGTTGTTGGCGAGGTCGAAATGGCAGATGCCGCAGTCGAAGGCATGGAGTATCATACGCTCGGCTTCTGCGAAATCATCGACGGAACCGAAGTTGTGCCACAGGCCGAGGGATAGGACGGGGAGGAGGATGCCCGAGCGACCGGCGCGGCGATAGAGCCTCAAGGGCCTCACCCCGTCAGAGCCACCTGCGGTGCTCTGACACCCCTCCCCGATAAGGGAGGGGGAAGATACCTCTATAGGTTGCATACTTATGGGATTTTGTGGATTTGTTGAGAGGAAGGGGAAAACAAAAAGCACCCACGGAGCCTTGTTGGCCCGTGAGTGCAGATGAGAAATTAGTCTTACCGGATGGAATATCGGTTGTCGTACTTACGACTACCACTCCATCTTTGCGGCGCGGACGTAGGACTCGTAGCGCTTCTGGGCCATGGCCTGGCATGCGTCGTAGAGTTCCTGTGCCTGCTCGGGGAACTGCTTCTTGACGGAGAGGAAGCGTACCTCGCCGTTGAGGTAGTCCTGGAACTTGTCCCACTGTGGCTCCTTGCTGTCGAGCGTGAAGGGGTTCTTGCCCTGCTCTTCCAGTTCGGGGTTGTAGCGCCAGAGGTGCCAGTAACCGCACTCTACGGCTGCTGCCTCTTCGGCCTGTGCCTTACCCATGCCCTTCTTCAGACCGTGGTTGATACAGGGGGCGTAGGCGATGACGAGGGAAGGTCCGTGGTAGGCTTCGGCCTCGCGGAGGGCCTTGATGCACTGGTTGTTGTCGGCACCCATAGCCACCTGTGCTACATAGACGTAGCCGTAGGTGGTGGCAATCATGCCGAGGTCCTTCTTACGAACACGCTTGCCGCTGGCAGCGAACTTGGCAATGGCGCCGAGAGGCGTGGCCTTGGAGGACTGGCCGCCGGTGTTGGAATATACCTCGGTGTCGAGCACGAGGATGTTGACGTCCTCACCGCTGGCGATGACGTGGTCAAGACCGCCGTAGCCGATGTCGTAGGAGGCACCGTCGCCGCCGATAATCCACTGGCTGCGCTTGGTGAGGTAGTGGGAGAGTTCGTCGAGAGACTTGCATACGTCGCAACCCTTTGCAGCGCCATCGGCAATGAAGGGAAGGAGGGCGTCGGCAGCGGCACGGGAGGTAGCGGCGTCGTCCTGACCGTCAATCCACTGCTGGGCAGCAGCTTTGTATTCGGCAGGGGCCTGTTCGCTGGCGATAATCTGCTCGAGGAGAGCCTGGATGCGGGCGCGCATCTTCTTGTTGGCGAGCACCATGCCGAGACCGAACTCGCAGAAGTCCTCAAAGAGGGAGTTTGCCCATGCGGGGCCCTGTCCCTTCTCGTTGGTGGTGTAGGGTGTGGAGGGGATGGAGCCGGAATAGATGGAGGAGCAACCCGTGGCGTTGGCCACCATCTGGCGGTCGCCGAAGAGCTGGCTGACGAGTTTCACATAGGGAGTTTCACCGCAGCCGGAGCAAGCGCCGCTGAACTCGAAGAGAGGTGTGGCGAACTGGCTGAGACGCGGATTGAGTTTGATGTCCATAAGGTTCTGCTTGGACTTGACGTTCTTGACGCAGTAGTCCCAGTTCTTGGCCTCGCCGAGTTCGCCTTCCAGGGCAACCATCTCGAGGGCCTTGACATTCTGGCCGTCCACCTTCTTGCCGGGGCAGACATCTACGCAGTTGCCGCAGCCGAGGCAGTCCATCACGCCGACCTGCATACGGAACTTCATGCCCTTAATCTGGGCGGGGGCGAGCACGGTGAGGGTGGCGGCGTCGAGGCCGGCAGCTTCCTCGTCGGTCATAACGAAAGGACGGATGCAAGCGTGAGGACAAACGAAGGCGCACTTATTGCACTGGGTGCAATTGTCGGCGTTCCATGTGGGAACGAAGGCGCTGACACCGCGCTTCTCATAGGCTGCGGTGCCCTGGGGCCAGGTGCCGTCCTCTATACCCTTGAAGGCGCTCACGGGAAGGAGGTCGCCGTTCTGGGCGTTGATGGGACGCATCACGTTGGTGATGAATTCGGGCTCCTCGGCCGCATGTGCGGCAACCATTTCTCTATCCAGTTGAGCCCAAGCGGGATCAACGGGGAGTTCCTTATATTCGCCGCCGCGGTCAACGGCTGCATAGTTTTTGTTTACAATGTCCTCGCCCTTCTTGCCATAGGACTTCACGATGAAGTGCTTCATCTCCTCTACGGCCTGCTCTACGGGGATGACGCCGGTGATACGGAAGAAGGCGGACTGGAGGATGGTGTTGGTGCGGTTGCCGAGACCAATCTCCTGGGCAATCTTGGTGGCGTTGATATAGTAGAGTTTCACCTGCTTCTCGGCCAGTACGCGCTTCACGTTGTTGGGCAGGTTCTTGGCCAGTTCCTCGCCTTCCCAGATGGTGTTGAGGAGGAAGGTGCCGCCCTGCTGGATGCCGCGGAGCACGTCGTACATGTGGAGGTAAGCCTGAACGTGGCAAGCCACGAAGTTAGGCGTGGTAACGAGATAGGTGGAGCGGATAGGCTCCTCGCCGAAGCGGAGGTGGGAGCAAGTGAAGCCGCCGGACTTCTTGGAGTCGTAGGAGAAATAGGCCTGGCAGTACTTGTCGGTGGCACCACCGATGATCTTGATGCTGTTCTTGTTGGCACCTACGGTACCGTCGGCACCGAGGCCATAGAACTTAGCCTGGAACATGCCGGCTCCGCCGAGGGCAACTTCTTCCTTCTGGGGAAGAGAAGTGAAGGTGACGTCGTCCACGATGCCGATGGTGAAGTGGTTCTTCGGCTGGGGCAGGGCGAGGTTCTCATATACGGAGAGAATCTGTGCGGGAGTGGTGTCGTTGGAACCGAGGCCGTAGCGACCGCCCACGATTTCGGGAGCGTTCTCCACGCCGTAGAAGGCTTCCTTGACGTCAAGGTAGAGAGGTTCGCCGTTGGCACCGGGTTCTTTGGTGCGGTCGAGCACGGCAATGCGCTTCACCGTCTTGGGCACGGCAGCGAGGAGGTGCTTCACGCTGAAGGGACGGTAGAGGTGTACGCTGACGAGGCCCACCTTCTCGCCTTGAGCGGTGAGGTGGTCGATAGCCTCGCGGGCAGCCTCGGAGGCAGAGCCCATAAGGATGATGACGCGGTCGGCATCATCGGCACCGTAGTAGTTGAAGAGCTCGTACTTGCGGCCGGTGATTTCGCTAATCTTGTGCATGTAGTCCTCAACGATGGCGGGAACGGCGTCGTAGAAGGAGTTGCAGCTCTCGCGATGGGTGAAGAAAGTGTCGGGGTTCTCGGCCATGCCGCGGGCTACGGGATGCTCGGGGCTGAGGGCGCGGGCACGGAACTCGGCGAGGGCCTGCTGGTCAACCAGCGGAGCGAGCTGCTCGGTCTCGAGCATCTCAATCTTCTGTATCTCGTGGCTGGTGCGGAAGCCGTCGAAGAAGTTTACGAAAGGTACGCGGGCCTTGATGGCGGAGAGGTGGGCCACACCGGCGAGATCCATAACTTCCTGCACGCTGCCTTCTGCGAGCATGGCGAAGCCTGTCTGACGGGTGCTCATGACATCCTGATGGTCGCCGAAGATGCAGAGGCTGTGGCTGGCGAGGGTACGGGCGCTGACATGGAAGACGCAGGGGAGGAACTCACCGGCAATCTTGTACATGTTGGGAATCATCAGCAGGAGACCCTGGCTGGCGGTGAAAGTAGTGGTGAGGGCGCCGGCCTGGAGAGAACCGTGCACAGCGCCTGCGGCGCCGCCTTCACTCTGCATTTCCTGCACGAGGACGGTCTCGCCGAACATATTCTTGCGGCCCTGGGCGGCCCACTCGTCAACATACTCTGCCATCGTGGAGGACGGCGTGATGGGGTAGATGGCAGCCACCTCACTGAACATATACGCGATATGGGCAGCGGCCTGGTTACCATCACAAGTGATAAATTTCTTTGCCATTTTTATATATGTAAATATAGGTTTGTATAAGTTTCAGGGGGGGGGATTATTATCAAAGGTGTACCCCACCAAACATGGCGGGGCACAGGCCTTTGTCGCCAACATGGCGGGGCTTTTTCTTATTGAAGGAAGCCGAAGAGCCAGACGGGGATGTCCTTGTCGCGTCCCATCTCAATGCCGTAGCGCACGGCGTAGCTCTTGGGGCCAGTCTTGACGCGGCGGTCGGGCTCGCAGATGCACACCTCATATTCGCTGTTGATGGTGTAGAGGTTCTTGCGGTGGCCGCGGCAGATGCGGTTGTGGCGCCAGAGGGCGTTGGTGAAGAAGGTCTCCATGAGGCGCTGCTCGCTCACGTCGCTGTTGTAGATGCAGTGGAGGAGGTTGGTGTCGTGGAGCATCACGGCGGCGGGCTTCTTGGGGAAGGAGTCGCCCTCGCGGTAGATCATATTCACGAGACGGGCCTCTTCAAGATACTTCAGGTAGTTCATCACCGTGGCACGGCTGGTGCCGATGTCGAGGGCCAGTTGGCTGACGTTGGCTGTCGTGTCGTTGGTGATGGCCAGAAGATAGAGCAGATTTTTGAGTCGTTCCAGATATTTCAGTTCAATCTGCTTGATGAAGAGCACGTCCACCTCAATCATCATGTTCATGGCCTTCAGCAAGGCCTCGGTGAAGTTGTGGTTCTCAAGGAAGAAGGGATAGTAGCCATGGTGCAGATACTGCTCAAAGGCATCAAGGGGACGCACTTCGCGCAGGATGCTGCGGGCGATTATCTCGTGGTTTTCCAAGAGCTCGTTCAGCGTGTAGGTGCGGAAGTGTGTGCCATACTTCAGATTGAGGAACTCACGGAAGGAGAAGCCGTGCAGATAGTAAGTGCGGGCCAGATGGTTGAGTTCGCTGGTCTCTGCATCGGCGTCTTGCACAGACGTTGTGCTATAGACGATGCGCAGGGTGGGGTAGCGGTGGTAGCACTCGATGAGTTGCTTGCGCCAGTCAGGCAATTTGAAGGCTTGGTCGATAAGCAGTACACGTCCGCCGTTCTCTACAAACTCGCCGGCAAACGTCACGATGCCGCGTGCCTGGAAGTAGAAGTTGTTCATGTTGACGTACAGGCACTGACGCAGACGGGGGTCAAAGTTCTCCTTGGCATACTGCAGGAGGAAGTTGGTACGTCCTACGCCGCGGGGGCCGCGTATGCCAATCATACGATAGCTCCAGTCGATCGTGTCCATTAAGGCTCTGCGAATAGGAGCGTTGGTACGCTCTACGAGGAAAGCATGTGATTTGAAGAAAGTTTCCATGTTTTTTACCTTTCTTTATTAAAGATTATTCGTTTTCCGCTGCAAAGTTACGCTTTTCTTGCGAATTTGCAAAGTCTATTTACCACTTTTTTTATTTTATTCTCAATTTATTTCTGAAGAGCAAGGTTTCTATTTCAGTATTTTCTTGCCATTCTGGATGTAAAGCCCATGTGCGGCAGGCGTGTCTTTGAGCATGGCACGGCCATTCAAATCATAGGTAGTGGAGTGTGTCTTTGCCGTGCCGGCGGTATAGATTCCTTCTGCGGCGGGTCGAAGGCAGAGGGTGATTCTGGTAATCTTTGAGGTGCCGGTTATGGTGAAGGTGTGACTGCTCATCGTCGTGGTCCATGAAGTCCACGTAGAGCCTACAGTGTTGCCCTTTTCGTCAGTCATGTATATTCCGTTTCCTTCAAATTTGATGTAGTCGATGTAGCGTCCTTGTGGAGCGGTGACTTTCAAAGAGCCGCCTCCCTTATAGATACGTATCTGGGGGCCATTCTTGACATCATTCCACAGGCGAGTCATTGTGCCGCCGCTGGTGAAGTCTATCACTGCACCGTTTTGCTTCACCTGACTTATCTCGTGTGAGTCCATGTCGCTCGTGCTTAAGGGCAGTCCCCAGTCATTCGCGTAGAAGTCAAATACGATTTCATCGCCGGTGAATGTGGAGTCTTCATCGTCGCTGCCGCTTTGCTTATTAAAGATGAAACTGATCAGCCCGGAGCTTTCTATGATTTCCTTGATAGGCTTGCCCATCAGTTTCTTGCCGCTTGTGTTGGCATTGTAGAGTGTGGCGGCTGGTGTGCTCTCGTCAGTCAGTCTGGTGTTCTTCTTCGTACCGGGGAAAGGGTCTCCGGCCAGTCCGGAAGCACTCGTGGAGGTATTGTTGTCGGCGTGGAAGATAGTGCAGCGCTGGCGGCTGCCGACATTATTCACCGTGTTTTCTTCCCATATGCTTGCCTTGTAGTCCACGTGCATGATGAGCAGCCCGTGTCCGAAGGCGCCGCTGTTCCACGATTCTTGCTGAATGTTCTGCAGTATGTAGTATTCGTTTTTGTTGTTCTCATTATATATAATATAGGAGTCGTTGCTGCTGGTGATGGGCTTCATGCCTTTCACCTGCGTCTCGTCACTTATCACGGTTGGTTTCAGCCATCCAGCATACATACGTTCGTAGGCCGTGTAGGCGGCGGGGATGTCGCCGTCGTTGTTGTATGCGCCGTAGTCCATAAGGCTCCAGGCATCCATTCCGAAGTTGCCGCTGCCGCTCGTATCATAAAGGTCGGGCAGGCCCAGACAGTGGCTGAATTCGTGGCAAGCCGTGCCGATGCCGTCCATACGGGTGCCGCTCGTGCCTTTCAGTTCGTTGGAGCAGGCATAGGTGTTGACAGTCACGCCGTCAAGGGTCTGCGGGCCCTTGCCGTCGCCGCACAATTTGGCTTCCGCAAGCGTCCACTCGTGGGGCCAGATGGTGTTGTCCACACCGTCGCCGCTGGCTTCGCCATAACCGGCGTAGATGACGTACACTTGATCCACTTCGCCGTCATTGTCCCAGTCGTAGTCCTTGAAGTTTACTACGTCGTCAGCCTGCTTGCAGGCCTCAATAACCATCTCGGCGGGGTGCACGTCCTCACCATTGGAGTCGTTCTTGCCGTAGTAGGCCATAGTCTTGGGCATAGTGAAGGGACCCACGACGTCAAACGTGAGGTTGAACTTATCGTAACTCATGGCCTTGAAGTAGTCGTGCACCGAGCCGATGTGTCCGTTCTTGTTGTAGTCCTCCTTGTTCATCATGTCATCGAAGGCCGTCTGGGGACTGGCGGTCTTCATCTTCACGTCGGAGAAGTTCACAAGGATGACGAGGCCCTTCTTGTTGCCTTCATATTGGCCCTCGGTGGCGGGAGCAATAGCATTTCTCTTAACCTTCTGGGCACGCATCTCTCTGCGCTGCTTTGTCGTGGCGCGACGGGCTTCGGCGCGCTTTTGCATCGTGGTGAATTCTGCCTCGGAGAGCAGCGTGAAGGTGCCGCTTTCTGTGGCGCGGTAGCGCTGGCCGTCATTGCCGAGATAGTATTTACAATGTTCGTCGCCCTGATGGGTGAGGGTTACTGTGCGGCCGTCCTTCAGTGTCACGGTCTTGCTCACACGCTTGGCGGGGATGGCGCTCAACGTGAGGGCTATGGTAAAAAGAGTGAAAAGAGAAAGAAGTTTTTTCATTATCAAGTATCAATTATAATCCAGAGAGTAATGCGGATCGTATGCTGGTGGTGAACGGTTACTATTTCTTGCTCACGTCCACCCATACGGTATCATTTTCCTGTATCGTGTCGTTGATTGTCTTCGTTGTGGCGGCTTGCACAACCGAGTGCGACAGTAGGCCCGTAATCGCCGTTACGGGGGCGAGAAGTCGGCTGCCCTCCTGCCGTTCGGGGCTCATGATGCGTAGTCCCTGCATTACGTTCAGCACGAAACTCATCAGTAACAGATATTTTGCAATGCTCACGGCGGCACCGCCTATGCGGTTTGGCACGCTGATAAGGCCTATGTGGTTGAGGGCCTTCGTCATCACCGTGGCCACGGCACCGAGGGCGATGGGTGCAATAATCCAGAGTAGGAAAAAGGCTATGATGCTCGTGATGATGTTCGCTTGCGTACCGCTGACGGCGAGATATTCCCCTAACGAACTGTAGCACAAACATGCAATAATTAATCCGCCGATGAAACCCAGCAGACTCACCAGTTCGCGCAGCAGTCCGTGTGTCCAGCCCTTCCAAAGAGCATAGAGCACCACCACGACAATAAATATGTCAATATACATTATATAATTATTTTAGGCGAAGCATTTATTAAGCGCAGCGTCCGCATTACTCACATTAAGCGCAGCGTTCACATTACTCACATTAAGCGATGTTAAAGCCCCTCTGCATCGCATTGATGATGTAGAGGGGCTTTGTTTTTCTGCGATGGGTTATTCCCCGGGAGCAATAGCACCGCTGGGGCAAGCATCGGCGCAGGTGCCGCAGTCAAGGCACAGTTCGGGGTCGATGGAGTAGATCTCACCTTCGCTGATAGCGCCAGCGGGGCACTGGTCAATGCAAGTACCGCAAGCCACGCAGTCGTTACTGATAACGTAAGCCATAGTGTTTGAATTTTTGAGGTTATTAATGAAGTTGTTCTATTCGCTCTCTGCTCGCACACATTATATATAAATATATGCGAGTGCCCGAAACGGGACTCGAACCCGTACAGCATTGCTGCCAAGGGATTTTAAGTCCCTCGTGTCTACCAATTCCACCATTCGGGCGTGAAATTGCGACTGCAAAAGTACAACTTTATTCTGAAATAACGAAGACTTCTGTGAAAAATCTGCATAGATTTGGCTATTTGCACGATAATTCGTAATTTTGCGCGGAAATAATAGAATGGAAGAGCAAGAACTTAATGATTTATCGAGCAGAATTATCGGTGCCGCAATAGAGGTACATAAAATTCTGGGCCCAGGACTGCAAGAAGACATCTATCGCGATGCGCTATCTTATGAGCTGGAACTGCGCGGTATTAAGTGCCAGACGGAAGTGCATGTCCCTGTGTGTTACAAAGGTTTGCAACTTCGCAGCGACAAATTCATAGATATACTCGTGGAGGACGAGGTCGTTTTGGAACTCAAATCTGTGAGGGAAACGAAAGAGGTTTTCCATAAGCAGATATTGACGTATATGAAACTGGCCAATAAGCGTCTGGGACTACTCATAAACTTTGACGTTCCCGTGTTGCGTGAAGGCATTTACCGCAAGGTCAACGGGCTTTAGGTTCATTCCGTTTGGACTGATTTAACCTCCCGCAGAGGCGCAGAGCTCGCAAAGGTTAATAGCTTTATCAAAAGATTAGAGCTCGCAAGGTCGTGGACCACTCCCGGCAGAGCTCGCAAAGCCTCCGGTTACAAAATCATTACCCATTACCCTTGCCCCATTACCCGTAACATCTCTCTGCGCCTTTGCCGCGAATGACAATGAGCCCGCGTGCTCCCGAAAGGCGTCCCATGAAGAAAACTTTGCGTCTCTGCGCCTCTGCGGGAGAAAAACACACCCCTTAAATAGAATTCCTAAATATAACCACCCAATATGACAGCCAACGAAATCCGCGAATCTTTCGTGAAGTATTTTGAGCAGCAGGGCCACCTCATCGTGCCCTCCGCTCCCATGGTCATCAAGGATGACCCCACACTTATGTTCACCAACGCCGGCATGAACCAGTTCAAGGACATCATCCTCGGCAACGTAGAGCCCAAGTGCCGCCGCCAGACCGACTCCCAGAAGTGCCTCCGCGTCAGCGGTAAGCACAACGACCTCGAGGAAGTAGGCCACGACACCTATCACCACACTATGTTCGAGATGCTCGGCAACTGGTCCTTCGGCGACTATTTCAAGAAGGAAGCCATCAAGTGGGCCTACGAGTATCTCGTCAAGGTCCTCAAGATAGATCCCGCCCACCTCTACGTCACCGTCTTCGAGGGCTCTCCCGAAGAAGGCCTCGAGCGCGACAACGAAGCCGCCGCTTACTGGGAGGAATACTTCCCCCAAGACCATATCGTCAACGGCAACAAGCACGACAACTTCTGGGAAATGGGCGACACCGGCCCCTGCGGTCCCTGCTCCGAGATACACATCGACTCCCGCACCGACGAAGAGCGTGCCGCCTCCGGCATCAAGGGCGCCGACCTCGTGAATAAGGACAACCCCCAGGTCATTGAAATCTGGAACATCGTCTTTATGCAGTACAACCGCAAGGCCGACGGTTCCCTGGAGCCCCTCCCCAACAAGGTCATCGATACCGGTATGGGCTTTGAGCGCCTCGTCCGCGTCATGCAGGGCAAGCACTCCAACTACGACACCGATGTCTTCACCCCCTACCTCCGCAAGATAGGCGAACTCTCCGGCCACGAGTATGGCAAGGACGAACAGGTCGATATCGCCATGCGCGTCATCGCCGACCACCTGCGTGCCATCTCCTTCGCCATCGCCGACGGTCAGCTGCCCGGAAACGCCAAGGCCGGCTACGTCATCCGCCGCATCCTGCGCCGTGCCGTGCGCTACGCCTACACCTTCCTCGGCCAGCGCGAGGCCTTCCTCTGCCGCCTCCTCCCCACGCTCGTGCAGGAGATGGGCGCCGCCTATCCCGAACTCCCAGCCCAGCAGGAACTCATCGGCAAAGTTATCCGCGAAGAAGAAGAAAGCTTCCTCCGCACCCTCTCCACCGGCATCTCCCTGCTTGAAAAGCTCATCAAGGAGTTAACGGACAACGGACAGCACACCCTCCCCGGCGAGAAGGCCTTCACCCTCTTCGACACCTACGGCTTCCCCCTCGACCTCACCCAGCTCATCTGTTCCGAGCAGGGCATCACCGTCGATGAAGCCGGCTTCAACACCGAAATGCAGAAGCAGAAAGAGCGTGCCCGCAACGCCGCCGCCGTGGAGGCCACCGACTGGGTAGTCCTTGCCGAAGGCGAATGCCAGACCCACTACCTCGACACCACCGAGCACACCTGTCGCATCCTCAAGTACCGCCGCGTGGAGCAGAAGAAGCGCGCCTTCTATGAAATCGTCCTCGACCACACACCCTTCTATGCTGAGATGGGCGGCCAGGTAGGCGATCAGGGCGAACTCGTCAGCGAAGGCCAGGAAGTACGCATCCTCGACGTCAAGCGTGAGAACAACCTCCCCATCCACATCACCGACCGTCTGCCCGAGCATCCCGAGGTAGAATGGATGGCCTGCGTCGATACCGACCGCCGTCACGCCTCCGAGGCCAACCACACCGCCACCCACCTCCTCGACCAGGCTCTGCGCGAAGTCCTCGGTACCCACGTTGAGCAGAAGGGCTCCCTCGTCTCCCCCGACGGTCTGCGCTTCGACTTCTCTCATTTCCAGAAGGTCACCCCCGAAGAACTCCGCCAGGTTGAGCGCCTCGTCAACGACCGCATCCGCCAGAACATTCCCCTTCAGGACCACCGCGACGTGCCCATTGAGGAAGCCAAGAAACTCGGCGCCATGGCCCTCTTCGGCGAGAAGTACGGCGACCGCGTGCGCGTTGTCCAGTTTGCCGACAGCATAGAGTTCTGCGGTGGTTGCCACGCCCACGCCACGGGTGAGATAGGCCTCTTCCGCATTCTTTCCGAGAGCAGCGTCGCCGCTGGCGTGCGCCGTATCGAAGCCATCACCGGTGAAGTAGCCGAGGCCAGCGTCAATGAGATGCAGGAACTCCTCGCCACCGCCCGCGAGCTCCTCGGCACCAAGGACATCAAGGACGCCATCGAGCGCACTCTCGCCGACAACGCCCTCCTCAAGAAGCAGGCCGAAGAAGCCATGAAGGAGCAACTCGCGCGCGTACGTGAAAATATAATAAGGAGTGCCGAGGAAAAGGACGGCGTGCGCATCATCCGCCACGTCTTCGAGTCCCCCATCCCCGCCCAGGCCGTCAAGGACCTCGCCTTCCAGGTGGGCGGTCAGTACCCCGAGCGCACCCTCAGCATCTACGGTAGCCAGTATGAAGGCAAGCCCCTCATCACCGTGATGATAAGCAAGGACCTCGTGCAGGAGCGCGGCCTCAACGCCGGCAACCTCGTGCGCGAAGCCGCCAAGCTCATCCAGGGCGGTGGCGGCGGTGCCCCCCACTTCGCCACCGCTGGCGGCAAGAACCCCGCCGGTCTCTCCGATGCCGTTGCCAAAGTCATCGAACTAGCCGGGATATAGGATAATGAGATAATAAGATAATAGGAAAGAAGACGAAGGATGGCACGTGCAGTCCTTCGTTTTCATCCTTGTTTTCGTCTTCGCCTTCGTTTTCGTCTTCGTCCACAAAGACGCTTTTCTATTTCTCATTCTAAAATTTGGAAGATTTACGAAAACTTAGTACTTTTGCACTGCAAACATAAAAACTTAGTAAAATGAGAAGACTCACCCTCCTTTCGTGCCTCGTGCTAGTATCCTGCATACTGAACGCTCAGGGCATCAGAATCTACAAAACCGACGGAACCACAACCGATGTGCCTGTCGCAGACATCGACCGTATAGAGTGCATGGAAGACATGGAATTTGAAGAGACAGATTATTCCAAAGAAGTCTTGAGCATGTATGTGCAGAATCTAGGCTACACCATCCCCGGTGATCGCGAGCCGCGAAATGCCGTTAGCGTCAGGTTGGTGAACGATGCCGGGCAGGAAATCCTGATGACAGAGGGAGGAATCAGAGTGAGAGGCAATTCCACAAGTACCCTCGAGAAGAAACCATGGGACCTGAAACTCAACGAAAAAGCCTCCATGCTCGGCATGCCTAAGGACAAACGTTGGGTGCTGCTCGCCAACTATTGGGACCGCACCAACCTGCGCAACGACGTCGGCCTCGAAATAGCCCGCAGGACGAAAGGCATGGCCTGGAATCCCCGCAGCCAGTATGTACAGTTGTATATAGACGGCAAGTATGAGGGCCTCTATCTCCTTTGCGAGAAAATCAAGTCAGCCAAGAGCCGCGTGAACATTACCGAGATGGATGCCACGGCCACGAAAGAACCCGAAGTGACGGGAGGCTACATCCTGGAGTTCGACTACACCAACGACGAAACCACCTATCGCACCTCCACATACGGGTATGACGTAAAAATCAAGGAGCCGGACGGAGCGACAAAGGAGCAGGAAAACTACATCATGGCCTACCTGAACACCTTTGAGCAGGTAATGAAGAACCCCAGCCAGGTAAAGCAGCAAGGCTACGAAAAGTTTATCGACGTCAATTCCTTCGTCGACTTCTGGCTCGTAGGCGAACTCGTGATGAACAAAGACTTCAACGGCCCTGCCAGTTGCTATATGTATAAGGACCGCAATGGTGTACTTTTTGCCGGCCCCGTGTGGGATCTCGACCTCTACACCTTCTCGGCAAAGGTACACAATGTAAACAATTTTCTTCTCAAGGACTATTGCCTATACTACAGGGAACTGTTCTCCGACCCCTATTTTGTAAAGCGAGTCAAAGAACGTTGGAAAGTTCTGAAAGCCAGTTTAGAGGAAGGCTACTCCATTTATGATTACATCAATGACCGCAGCCAGCTGATAAGCGAAGAAGTGAAGGACGACGATGCCGCCTATCCCCATCGCAAGTATGGCACCACCCTGTCAGGCGATGAGAAAGTCACCCATGCTGAATCAGTAAGCATGCTGAAAGACTTCCTAACCACAAGGATATCCGCCCTCGACAAACTCATCAGCGGCTTGTAACCTCAGACCCTTCAACAAGAAAGACCTGTATCATCAAAGGGTAAGTTCCCATGATGATACAGGTTCTTATTTATAAGCCCAACAACCAGATTACCGGATTACCGGATTACCGATACATCATTTCATCATTCATCATTTCATCATTCATCGCTTTCCCCTTCCGCAACCATAGCGGGCATTTCTTCCGGCATTACATATTTTCTTGGTTTATGGTCTTCCAGGAAGATGCGGTAAAGCGTATGGGCGAGGGATTCCAGGGATTTTTCCCTTTTGGCGGGCTTGAGTTGGCATTCCCAAAGGGTAATAGAGTGCCAGCCCATGTCGGAAAGTTTTTGTTGCACTTCGCTGTCGCGTTCGCGGTTGCGGGCGATTTTCCTTTCCCAGAAGTCCCTGTTTGATTTTGGCATTACGAAGAAGCGGCACCCCTCATGCCCGTGCCAGAAGCAACCGTTCACGAACACGCACGTGCGGTATTTCGTCAGCACGATATCCGGTTTTCCCGGCAGTCGCGGATGATTCAGTCGGTATCGGAATCCGTGGCCCCACAGATATTTCCGCACGATAATCTCCGGCTTCGTATCTTTGCTGTGTACCGCCGCCATATTGCGATGGCGTTGTTCGGGAGTGAGGTGGTCGGGCATGGATACTTGTTTACGGGAGATAAATTATAAAATAGTTTTCTTTGCTATGGTTTATTGAGCGTGTAAATATCTGTCATAATGCTGTGCCAAAAAGTCGCGTTCTGGCAAAAAACGATTAGGCTTTATTATCGTTTGACCATTTACCTTGCAAAAGAAGTCTA
The DNA here is from genome assembly GCA_045600685.1 of Alloprevotella sp. Lineage (GTDB taxonomy): Bacteria > Bacteroidota > Bacteroidia > Bacteroidales > Bacteroidaceae > Alloprevotella. The sequence goes on from JAZRYH010000047.1 coordinate 16,712, forward strand.
ATTGGCGTTCATTGGTAGCTTCGTCTTCCAGCAACTTTTCGGAGATGCAGATGATGTAATCAGGTGTTACGCTCATCAGCATATGGTCGTAAGCACTGTGCATAAGTGCATTCATACATAGTCCGTTGCTCGGATTCGTTCGGTTAGCTTCATCCTCTTTCCACGACATTATGTGTGCAGCTTCAAGCAAGTGGGGGGCATTGATTCCCGTTATGCAGCATCTTTCCGAGTAGGATGACAGTACTGAATGGCGGAAGAACGACTGATTAATTCTTTGCTTTACGATGCGTTCTCGCTCTAATCCTTGTGGCAATGTTTGCGGTTCAATTTCTGCTTCGACTTCAATGGGGCTTTCGTGGAGAGCCGCAAGAATCCGCGTCGCGTCATAAGCTAAATTGTCCCAATGCCCATAATATTCGTCCCAGATTTCCTTGTCCAAATGGCTTGTGCCAGCAAGGCCAACAATACCAAGTCGTTTCAGCTCGGGGTCAAAGGCTCCAAAGTTGCCAATTTTCATCTTGACAGAATTCGCGGTTCTGCCCAACTGTTTTGCAAGACGCTGGATATCCTTGTTAGAATCGTTGGCTTTCTGAAACGGAATTCTGCAATAAAGGTCAAGTGCCACTATTTCATGTTCTCGTGTCCAATTCATACTGCAAACTTTTGTTTTACGATTTGCTTCAAAATGTCTTCGATTGCTGGTTTTTCATAATCGGTCAAGTCTTCCCATACAAAGACCTTATATGCATCTTCACCTCTTTCCCAATCATGCACATTGTTTGACTCAAAAAAAGGATTACCTTCTGAATCAATTGAGAAATAGCGCAACTCATTATAACCAATTCCGAAATTATGAGGGTCAAACTCGCTGACATCGACTTCTTCGGATAACAACGATAGCATCATAACTGTATTTTTCTTGCGCAAAACATCTATCTTTGGCTCTACTCCTGCGGTGAAAGATGTTTCTGAACGAAGATGTTTTATGAGTTCAGCCGTTTTTTATATCTGAACCTTTAGCGGGAGAAATAATAAATCAATACTCATAGCGTTTTTCCATTCTATTTCTCATTAAGCTTTTTCACAGCCTTGTCGAAGTCACTCTCCAACATGCGCATTTCACGCTCGCGATAAATTTCAAATTCGCGTTCCGCCTTCTCAATAGCCTCCGCATGCGAAACTGATCCGTTGCCCTCAAGCAAGTCCTTCCGCAACCGCAGAATCTGGTCATCAAGGGCCTCAATCCAATTGGCCATCGTCATAGGATTTTGCTCCAAAGCCTGAAATTCGGCAAAGTCGAGAAACTGCGAAGTAAGCAAGTTGAGCCGTTGCAATTCCAACTCCGACAAGTAGTTCTTGGCAATCTTCACATCATCGCGTGTCACATAGTTGCCCTTGAAATTTGTCATACCGACAAACGGCTTCTCGTTGTCCGCGCGCTCAAATATAAGTTCTGCAGCCGTATGTTCATGCACGGCATAGTGCATCTTGTTCTGCACGGTAGAGAAGAACAGCTTTGTCATCTTTGCCCGTGGGTCATAATCCACCGAAGTAGCATAGATGTCCGTCACCTGTTGGTAGAAATTGCGCTCTGAACTTCGTATGTCACGGATGCGCTGAAGGAGTTCGCGGAAATAGCGGTTCCCGCCCTGCTTAAGGCGCTCATCGTCCATCGTGAACCCCTTCTGGATATATTCGTGCAGGCGTTGTGTGGCCCATCTGCGGAAGCGTACGGCTACAGACGATTGCACTCTATATCCAAGGGCAATAATCATGTCCAGATTATAGTGGTCAATGTTGCGGCTAACCTCTCTGCTACCCTCTTTTTGAACTGTCAAGAATTTCTTTACAGTTGCCTCTTCTGCCAGCTCTCCGTCGCCAAGGATGCCTTGAATATGCTGGCTGATGTTTTGCTTTGTCGTGTCATATATCTGTGCCAACTGCATCTGTGTCAGCCACACATCTTCTTCGGCAAAGCGTACGTTCACGCTCACGCGTCCTTCGTCATCCTTGTAAAGAATGAGTTTGTTGTCCTTATCTTTCATCGTATGTAAACTCTATTATGCATCGCGTCTGCAAATTTACTTATTTTCTTTGAATTGAGAGGAATTGTGGCCGTAAAAATCACTTTATACGACGTTTTGGCCAGAAAAGGAACAGGAAGTTTAGGAATTTAGGAAGTCTGCGACTTAGTGGTGGAGGCGGGCATGTCTCGCCCCAGGGCGTCACTCGCCGCCTTTGGCAGGGGCATAGAGGTAGGCGGAGCCTATTCGCTGGCGGACGAGGAAGCCTTCTTCATATAGAGCACGGAGCAGGGCGCCGGCACGGGTGGCGCATACATGGACGAGCTTGGAAAGTTCCCGCACGGTGATGCCGGTGTGCGTCTGGAAATACTCTTGGAGGAAATCCTTGACGTACTCCTCCTCAACGGTGCGGCCGTGGAAGCCGTTGCGATGGTGGAAGGTGAGATTTTGCAGCAAATGTTGCTTCAACTGACGTTCGGGGGTGAAGACGATGCGCTTGAAGGTGACGTCGTCGCCGCTGACCTTGTCGCCGGCATATTTGGGCGTCTTGAAGTGCGGCGCGACGGAGAAGGTGCCGATGCCGTCGAGGTGGACGCGGCCGCCATAGGACAACTGCGTCTTAATGTATTCGCTGACTGCGGAGAGGGCAGCTGAGATGTCGGCCCGCGTGAGGGTGGTGGCGTGTTCGTTGTTGTCCATCATGTCTTTGGAGGTGTTTTGAGAGGGATGGACAAGCCGCGGATGAATGGACTTGCGGCCGTCGGGGAGAGGAGGACTCTGGTAGGTGTCGAAATAAGCTGCCATGATGATTTGTTTTATGGGTTAGTAGTTGATATTAATGTATATAGCCGTGTGATATTATCTGCTTTGGATTGTCTTTAATGAAGTGTCGGATGTTTTTCGGCAAGAATGCTTCATTACACAACCTTGGTTGTTTGATTACACAACCTAGGTTGTTTGATTGCGCGACCTAGGTTGTTTGATTGCACAACCTAGGTTGTCTAATCGCACAACCTAGGTTGCGCAATATAAAAAAGGGCGTTCAAAACCGTTTTTGCAGGATGCGTTTCTCTTTTTCAACGGCAAAGATACAACAAGTTTTGGAGAAACGGAAAAATAATGAGCGATTTTATGACACTTTCCTGTGATTTGTGTACATAAAAATGAGGAAGGCTACAACGTAGGGCGGAAAATGCGAAAAATGGCGGGTAAGAAGCGATTTGAGGGGTGAAAACTTGGTGGTGTGTGGGATATGATGTAAATTTGCAGTCTAAAACGAAAACGAAAAACTCTTTTTTGAACACGAATCTAACGAATAAAACGAATCTTTCCCTGTTGGACCAATGGCTGCACGATGCAGCAACGAATTGAACTAATCCAGAGCGACGCGAAGACGAAGATAATAGAAAAAAAGCCCTGCGGGAAATAATGAGACGATGATTCGATGAGACGATAAATGATGAAAGGACAAACGATAAATGATGAGAAGATGAACGATAGATGATGAAAACGAAAACTATAACGAAAACAAAAAGAATCGGACTATGTATATCGAGAAGATTAAGTCGCCAGCAGACTTGAAGGGGCTGGATATGGAGGCGCTCCGGGCTGTGGCCGAGGAGACGCGCGCTGCCGTTATCAATCGCGTGAGCCGAAAGGGCGGACACGTGGGGCCTAACCTGGGCTTCGTGGAGGCTACCGTGGCCCTGCACTACGTGTTTGACGCGCCGAAAGATAAGATTGTGTTTGACATCAGCCACCAGTGCTATCCGCATAAGATTCTTACGGGACGCGCGGCGGGCTTCACGGGCGACGCGGAAGAGATGAACGCCGTGAGCGGCTACACCTCGCCGGAGGAAAGTCCGGAATACGACTTCTTTACCGTGGGCCATACGTCCACCTCCGTGAGCCTGGCCACGGGCCTTCAAAAGGCACGCGACGTGAAGGGCACGGGGGAAAACGTCATAGCCGTGATAGGCGATGGTTCGCTGTCGGGCGGCGAGGCCTTCGAGGGCCTTGACGAGGCTGCGGAACTCGGCACGGGTATCATCATCGTGGTGAACGACAACGAGATGTCTATCGCCGAGAACCACGGCGGGCTGTACCGCAACCTGCAGGCCCTGCGCGAGAGTGGGGGAGAGTGCGGGCTGAATTTCTTCAAGGCGTTGGGCTTCGACTATCTTTATGTGGAGGAGGGCAACGACGTGGAGAAGTTGGTGGCCGCCTTCCGCAAGGTGAAGGGCACGACGCGGCCCACGGTGGTGCACGTCCACACGGAGAAGGGCCACGGCTTCGCCCCGGCCGTGGCGCACAAGGAGGCGTGGCATTGGGGCGCGCCGTTCAATCCTGCCGACGGCAGCCGGCCGGAAGGGGGCGGTAGCGAGAGCTACGACGTGCTCTTCAGCGACTGGATGTTGCGCGAGATGAAGCAAGACCCCACGCTTATCGCCGTGACGGCCGGCACGCCCGCCGCAGCGGGCTTCACGCCTGAAAAGCGCAGAGAGGCAGGCCGTCAGCACCTCGACATGGGTATCGCCGAAGAACAGGCGTGCGCCATGGTGAGCGGTATGGCGAAGGGCGGACTGCGCCCCGTGTGGACGGTATTCTCTACCTTCGTGCAGCGTGCCTACGACCAGATTGCGCAGGACCTCTGCATCAACGGCAATGCGGCCGTGATAAATGTGATGGCGGGCGGCACGGGTACGATGAACGACATCACGCACGTGTGCCTCTTTGACATTCCTATGCTGTGCAGTATTCCGGGGCTAATATATCTGGCGCCCACGACATGTGAGGAATACTTCGCCATGCTGCGTTGGGCCATCCGCCAGGACGGGAAGCCCGTGGCCATACGCGTACCGAGCAACGGGGTGGTGCATACGACGGAAAGCGTTGAAGAAGAGTACGCCTACGAACCTTCATATAAAGTAATGCACGAAGGGCGCGACGTGGCAATAATTGCCGCCGGTTCGTTCTATCAGAAGGGCGAGGCCGTGGTGCGTCTGCTGGCCGAAAAGGGCATAGACGCCACGCTTGTCAACCCGCGCTATCTGCATGCCGTGGATGCCGCTACGCTGGACGGTCTGAAGGCGCATCATCGCCTCGTGGTGACGCTTGAAGACGGCTGTAAGGACGGCGGTTTCGGCGAGCGCGTCGCGGCATATTACGGCCCTACGGATATGAAGGTGCTCGTCTGCGGCGTGAAGAAGGGCCTCTATGACCGCTTCAACCAGCACGACCTGCTGGAAGAAAACGGGCTGTTGGACGAACAGATTGTGGAAGAGGTGATGGGGGTAATGTGAATAATGTGGACGCTCGCTTAATTTTGAGATAAAGTTGTTCGGTGAAATGGTACGGCATACCCCGAAGGGGTTACACAACCCAGCCAGGGGTATGCGTAAGCCCCCTCGCATGGAAATCTTTCAAATCTCCAGCATTTACAAGGGATACGAAAGCAGGTAATTTGAGAGATTACCAATAGTAGGGGCTTACCCTTTATGAAAGGGCTGAAAGCCCGAAACATCCTAGCCTAGGGCAGAGTGACCGAAGGGAACGCCGCCCTAGGGTCGTAAGTACGACGACCAATACTGTCCCTCCCCCGCGGGGGAGGTGTCGCGAAGCGACGAAGGGGGGGTATCCTACAGGCCAGTGCATTGGGGCGATGCCCCGAAACAATTATGCCGCGATGCGGCGGCCGCAAGTGCGGCAACCGTGCACCTAGGGCGGCGTTCCCTTCGGTCACTCTGCCCTAGGCTATACAATCAAGGGCTTTCAGCCCAATGCTAAGAATTTTCACTTTTACCGGACAGCAATAATAGCTAAAGAAGGACGCACCCTGTTGAGGGGGGCGGCCTTCTTATAGAGCGTGGATATTCAAGATTATCTTACGATGTACTTCTTGCCGTTAACAATGTAGAGGCCTGCGGGGAGTTTGCCCTGTACCTTCTGACCCATGAGGTTGAAGGTGCCGCGGCCGGTCTTGTTGTTGATGACGACGGCGTTCTGAATACCTTCCTCCAGCGACTTCACGGTGTCGTCGTAAGGAATGCTGAGTGTGCCCTTGTGGTCGGTGGCGACATCGGTGAGGAAGTAGCCGGTGTTGGCATCTACGCCTTCACCTTCTACGCTGCCGATAATGGTGTTGTTGTAGAAGATACCACAGCCTACGGGCAGTTCCTTTATGGCTGCGAGTGTACCTATCATACCGTTTTGGTTCTTGGCCTCGGTGGTGTAGGTGAGTTCTTCTAGGTCGTCGGTGGTGAGGCTGAATGCGTCGGTCCTGAACTCGACGTCCTCGCTGTAATACAGCACGGGGGTGCCGGCGGGAATGACTTCGTCGTCGGCATATTCCTCAAACTGGAATGCGCCGTCGTAGGTGCCGATGAGCTTGAACAGAGGGCTGATGCAGTCGTTCGTCAGGTCGTAGGGCAGCGTGATGATTTGGGGCACGAGGCCTTCATAGACGATGGAGTAGTCGCCGCTCCAGTCGTCGGTAGGCTCGATGAACTCCAGGGTGCAATTGGCGTCGGGCGTCCAGCTTACCATGCGGCCGGTGGCTTCGAAGTTGAGGCAGAGGTTTTCGTCGATCATAATGTCGAAGTTGCCGGGGATGAACTCCTGGCCCACGCGGGCGAGACGCAACTTGAGGTCGGCCTTCTGAGGACCGGCAACGACGTCGATGCCGCGCGCTCCTATCTCACCGTAGAGGTAGTTGCCGGTGCCGTAGTTGTAGAAGCTGAAGGTGTTGTCGTCGTTCTTGGTGAGTCGCCAGTAGTAGCAGGGGCTGTCTTCGCAAGCGTAAATGACGTTGTCGCCCCAGCGGAGGGTGTTCTCTCCGGTGCGGAAGCTGGCCACGTAGCGGTCGTTGTCCACGCCTTCAGCAGTGGTCTGGATGTTGTGCAGGAAGTAAACGCCTTCTTCGGGAAGGATGACTTTTGCCTGCAGGGCATTGAGGGCGTCGGTGAGTTCTTCCTTACCGGCGTTGACGTCGCTGGCGCTCATCACGTCCTTGATGGTGCTTTCTACCTGGCCGATTACGCGGTTCAGGTCTTCAACGGCACCTTCGGGGAAGTAGCCGGGCTCGTTGCCCACGGGAGCTGACTCTGCCAGTGCCTTGGCCTCGTTCAGTGCCTTGCGCAGACCTTCGGGGTCGGGGAAGTTGGTCAGGAAGTCGTCGTAGGCTTTCTCCAGGGCGGCATAGGTTTCCTCCGTGGCGGCATGGGCATTGACTTCTTCCTGGGCTTTTGCTATGGCCTCCACCAAAGCCTCGCGAACCTCTACGGGCACACCATTGATGAGGCTGAGCTCGGGGTCGAACTCTTTGCTGTGCATTGTCACTTCGCCCAGGTGCATGTAGATGTTGTTCTTAGGAATATTGTTATATTCTATGCCTATTTCCTGAAGTTCGAGGGGGTCAACGGAGAGCGTGTCATACACCACCTTGTCGGAATAGCGCAGCAGGGCCATACAGCGGATGTACTTGCAGGGCTTCTGGAGCGTGACGTCGAAGGAGGCCATGGCATCGTTGTATTTGGTGCCTTTGAACATGACGCTCTGATTGTATTTGCCGTTTACGATGGTCCATGCGTCCCATGTGTTCTTGTACTGCTCAAGGGTGGCATTCATATCTTCGCTCACAAAGTCGTCTTTTTCAGCGAGGGCATCATTGTTGGTGCCAGCGATGAACCAGCGGGTCACGCGGCCATTGGCGTTGCCGGTGAGCTGACGGCGGTAAACGTCGAGGGCAAACTCCTGAAGGGGCTCTTCTACCTTGACCTGGAACCAGTGGGGCTGGCCGAGGTCGCCGTCTCCTGTCCATCTGGAATGGTAGTAGTTGCTGGGGTCGCCGTCGCAAATGGCTGCTTCGGTACCTTCGGTGGGCTCTGAGGCATTGAATGTTACCTGGCTGAAGTCGGTGAGGTACTGGTCGTAAACGAATCCCTTGTCATAGGTATCCTGTGCTTTAAGCACCAGTTCTTTCATTTCGCGCTCAAGTTTTTCCTTGGCAATCTGCTCATCCAGTGCGCGGAGTTCCTCGGGGTCGATGGTCTCCACCTTCCACAGGCTGCCCTTGTCGGTCTTGCTCTGCCAGTAGCCCACGTTGTAGGGGCTCTTGGGATTGGTGTTGGCACTCCAGAGTTCGCTCTCATTGCTCTGGTTGCCACGCAGACGGAAGGCACCGGGAATCAGGTCGCTGGCATCCTCAATGCGCCAGTTCGTCACGGGATCGACGGTGGTGGGAAGCGCGTCGGACTTGTTGTTCACATCGCTCATGTAGCGCTTCGTGTAGTAGTTCTGGAAGTAGTTCTTGCCGTCCTTCACGATAAGCTGGAACACATACTTCGAGGCCTCGAGGTCAATCGTCTCGGGCTTCTCATAGCGGGGAGTCCAGTGCAGATTGGTGCCTGCATCGTACATACAGCCGAGGAAGTCGTACCCAGAGGATGCGCTGCCGTCGTTGCGGGCCGCCCAGAAACGATAGTACTGGCCGTCAATGAGGGCGCCAATGCTGGCATTCAGTTCCTTCAGAGCGGTTTCCAGATGGTTGATGGCGTTTTCGTAGTCGTCATCGCTTCCCTGACCGTAGTTGAGGTATTCAAAAAAGATTTCCCAGGCGTTGATGGCGGCTACGACCTTTTCTTCGGGGTACAGACCGGGGCCTGTGCCGATGGGGTATTGTTCGGGATTGAACTCCTTACTGTCCATCAAGTCGATGAAGGCATACTCCAAAGCCTTGGAACCTGTAGCCTTCTCGGGGGTGAAGAGCACCCAGCAGTTGGTGTCCTGCCAGGTCTTCACGTTACCTTGGGAACCACTGGTGAGGAACCAGGCCGAAACGGAGCCGTCGGCATTCTGCGCCTCGCTGTCGGCCAGGCAGATTACATAGCATTTCTCCTCGCCGCTCTTGAAGCAGGGTACGAGGGGGTAGTTGTTGTTTGTGTCGATGTCAAGCGTAGCGGTGCGCACGTCATACTCGGCACTGGCCCAGTCATACTTCCATTTGCCGCCATCCTCGTATGATTCGCGGACATCGGCCTCCAACACGGTGAAAGCCTGGGCGCGGGAAGCACTTTTCGTGTAGGCCGTCAGGTCCTTACCTTCGGCAATGTACTCTCCGGTCTGCTCATTCTTAATCAGATAGGTGGGTGTGCCGTGGGCATCTTCTTTACCTGAGGCCACGAATGTGTAGATACTTTCATCAGTAGCCACACCGCGCATACCTTTCGGCGAAAGATAAGTGCGGCCGCCATAAGGGTTATTGTTGTAAGTGTCCTCACGCGGGTTGCCGATAAGGAACGGTGTGCCCGTCTTAAACTCCTGGGAAGGGTAATCACGGCTTGCCGATTGTCCGGCAGGCTGGTAATAGACCTTCGCCCACGTCGGCACAATGTTCAGCACACAAAGTACCAACAGAAAAAGGTTTTTCTTCATAATTTAAAAGTTTTGATAAATATTAGGGTTTCCTTTTCTACGATTTGCCAAAAAAGCACTACAAAATTAGGTTTTTCTTGCGATAAATTGTTTTTGATTGCAAACAAAAAGTTGTATTTTTTAACAACGCGCTAAAGATTTGCTATTTCCTGTTTGCAAAAGTAGCTAAACGGAGGTGATAGCAACATATAGAAGCAAGAAATTGGAACAAAAAGAGCGCCGCAAGGGTTTGCGACGCTTATATCGTGTTTTTTAGACAGAGAATGTAATGCTGTGGGGTGGTTACAATCTTTCGCCTCCCGTGTAAATGCTGGAGATTTGAAAGGTTGTCAATAGGAAGGGCATGCCTTTTACTTGCAACGGCAAAGCACCGCTCAAAGAGCAGGACTTTCAAACTACCCCAGACACCAATAATTTTAAATTGATACTTCATTGGGTAGCGCCTCGCAAGACATACAATAAGCGCGCGATAGGCAGCCCTTACAAAAAGAAGTGCCTGCGACACTGCCAATTGTGCAGCCCCGCAGGCACTCTCGTTATTAACGTTTACATTTTATTTCTCCACTCTGATTACGGGGCGCACGGGAAAACCAAGGAAACGTTCATGGTTGGAGACCAATATGGATGTAGTAGGAAGCGAGTAGCCTGGCTTTTGACTGCGGTTAAAAAGCAAGCTGCACGCATTCTTCAATACTATCGTGGAGAGCGACGACGACCAGTAGTACCCGTAGTCGTAGTAGTTGTAAGAGCTGTGGGTGGTACCAATGAAATCCTTGTTGCGGATGCTGCCCGCAGCGGGTAAGAAAATGGACTTCGAATTGTCAGACTTGCTGGTGAACACGTATCCATTGACTCCTGTGTCGTTGTAATTTTCAGTCCAAGAAGTCTTGTTACCTTTTATCAACGCTTGGAATTCGTCCAGTGTAGGCATCACCCAATCACCGCCCCAGTTCTGGCGGGCTGCATCATCTTCGAGTTCGAGTTGGGTCTTGTCATCAACCGTGCCCAAAGTCGTGTCATTGTTGTACTTGGTGAGGGTATTTTCTGTTCCTTCACACCACTTGTAGTTCGCCCAACAATAACCACTATTGCTCTTATAATCCTTGGGAGTTGTCTTCCACGTGCAATTAATCTTCAGACCACCAGAAAACCCATCCGTGAGCGTCCAGCCAGCCTCAGTGTCGTAATAAGGCTCCGTCTCGCCCCAGGCAAAGTAGTCTCCAAACTTCTCGGGGGCACTTGCGCCGACATTCATCGTAGCCCATAGCAACTTGTATGTCTTGCCGCCTTCTTCAACCTCAATGCCAAGATCTACATACTCATGGCCGTTAGCATCCACATCCTCGGTAGGTGACGAAGAAATCTTGCCCACATTGAGGATTTGAGAACGCTCTACCTCGACTGACGTATCTATGTTGAGCACGCAATCGGCCGTAGTACTGTTGCCCGTCTTGTAAGCCTCCAACGTGAAGCCTTCCTCAAACTCCTGCGGCAGCACGGAGATGTAGTAAGTACCGGCTGCGAAAGAGGTGGCTTCGCTTTGCGGCTTGAGTTCGATGGATTCGGCGCTGCCTGTTGCTGTAGCCGTAGGCTCAGAGGCCACGGTGATGCTCACATTGCCTGCCACCTTCTCGCCCTTGTTGCCCTTGAAGACAATCTTCGCCCAAGGTTCCGTGGTGGTGAACTTCACCAGGCTGCACACATTCTTGAAGCTGAAGGTCATCTCCGTGCTCGTCGTCGAAGCGACGCTGAGCACTGCCTGAGGGTCGAACGTCGTGCCAGACTGCGCATACTGCGTCGTGGGAATTGCCGCAGATACTACGCCGCCGCTTATCGATGCGCCCTCCTGGTAGGGATAGAGTGCCGTGTAGGTCTCACTCTCGGGGGCTATGCCGGAGAAGGTTACCCTTGCGCCAGACTCCTTGGTAGCAAAGCGTTTGTTCTGCAACGTCGTGCCGTCGAACACGCTGATAGCATCATCGGAGCAGAACGTCACGATGTTGCCTTCATTGGGGTGCAACTGCGTCTTCATACGACCGGAAACGTAGGAAGGGCGTCGGCCTGCGTCGGCAACGGCGGAAAAGGAGAGTTGTTTCAATGTGCCACCATTGGTGACATCCTCATTGCCCGTACAGCCCACGAAGGACGCTGAAGCCAGCAAGGCGACGAGCAAAGCATACATTTTAGTTTGCATGATGGATATTTGTTTTAGGTTAGGTCGTGATAAACAAAAAAGGCAAGGGAAACGGCAAGGACTATTCGCCGAGGTTCTTCTCTGTGAAGCCTTCGCTCGACGCACCGCCTCCACCCCAGATACTCTCGCCGAGGCCTTTGCGATAACTTGGGCTGTCGCCATACTGATTTTCGTCGAAACCCTCTGTGTTGGCACCGAATTTACTGACCGCCAATATAGGCTCGGACGATAAGAGCACAAAGCGGGAGAGAGGCTTTTGATAAGGTTTGTTCATTGTGAAAAGGAATGTATGATTTAGTTTTTAAGCGTATGGGGGTGGATAACCTCCGCAAACCGTTGCAAAATTACCTAAAATTTCTGTTTTACCCCCCCCTATGTGTTAATAATTGTTAAGACGTGAAAATCAATGCCATGCGGGCGGTAGATTGCAAGGCAGAGGAGGCAGAACAGAAACAGAAAGTGCAGGCGCGGTTTGTTTATGCTTCACTCTAATTTATAGTTGTCCGATAAGAAAAGAAAGTATGCTTTTCTATAAGGGAAAGGCATACTTTCTTCGGTGGTGATGCTATGTTGTTATCAGGGCAAAGTTGAAGGTGTTATTCTATTGCGAGACCTTTGTATTTTTCAGAAATCCTGTCCTACCACTCACGTACATCAGGGCTGAGGAGATGGGAGGCAACGTATTTGCCTTCTACGTGAACGGAAGAGCCTGCGCGGAGTTGTTCTTCTGTGAAGGGGCGCACATAGTCGGGCCAGACGGGGAAGTCGGCCATGTTGTGTGTGGGGGGCACGGCGCTACTGGCCAGCAAGGTAGTAGATAGATGTCCAGTGGACGGCGTGCGCTGGGCTTATGCGCGGGAGGGCATCGGCACAGGCGCTACAGAAGGAGGTGAGGCTATCGCTCTGAACGAGGAGGGCGGCACAGCGAGGCTCGCAGAGCGGTCTTCGCGGATGTTTATTTTCTAAGAGCTCGCTCTAAGAAAGAGGGCAGGGGGGCGGAGTGTCAGCCCAGTTCGATGTACTGATAGGTGTTGCCGACAAGGGCGAGGTAGCGCTCGAAATCGGGGCGGGTGATGACCACGGTGCCGCGGCAGTCGTTGGGGTGGAAGGAGAGGGTGTCGGCAGAGAGGAGGCGGGCGTCGAGGAAGAGGTGGACGTGGTGCTCCGTGTCGTTGATAAGGCCGAAGGGGGAGACGCTGCCGGGCTCGAGGCCGAGGTACTTCATCATACGCTCGGGGGAGGCGAAGGACAGTTTTCCGCAGGAGGGGAGCCCTTGGGAGGTGAGCTGGGTCTTGAGGCGCTGCTCAAGGTCGTGGATGGGGAGGTCGTAGTCGCAATGGAGGCAGACGAGATAGTGCTTGTTGCCCTTGTGATTGCGGAAAAAGAGGTTCTTGCAATGCACGGAGCCGTCATCATGCCACCAACGCTTGGCCTCCTCTATGGTCTTGCCCTCGGGATGGGTGTAGTGGGTGAAGGGGATGGCGTGGCTCTCAAGGAAGGAGAGGACAGCGCCCCCCCTCCAACTCGCCCCTAAGGGGGAGGGCTCAGGGTCCGTTTGGTTTACGATATGCTCTGCATCCATATTACTCACATTAAGCGCAGCGTCCACATTATTTCAATCGTGCCACGAACTCGGTGATGAGGCGTGCGAGGGGTGCCTCTACGCTCTGGGCGGCCTGCTGGACTTCTTCGTGGGAGACTTCCGTGTGGATGTTCTCGCCGCCGAGGTCGGTGATGATGCTGATACCGAAGCAACGCATGCCGCTGTGGCGGGCCACAATGACTTCGGGCACGGTGCTCATACCTACGGCATCGGCACCGAGACGCCAGTAGGCGCGATATTCGGCAGGCGTTTCAAAGGTGGGGCCGGACACGCCGAGATAGACGCCCTCCTGAACGGGTGTGCCCTGCTCGGCAGCGATGTCGCGGGCGAGCTGGAGGAGGGAGTGGTCGTAGGCCTCGTGCATATCGGGGAAGCGGGGACCCGTGGGGAGGTTCTGGCCGCGAAGTGGATGCTCGGGGAAGAGGTTGATGTGGTCGGCGATGAGCATGATGTCGCCCACGTGGAAGTTGGGGTTCATACCGCCGGCGGCATTGCTGACGATGAAGGTGGTGATGCCGAGTTCGTGCATGACACGCTCGGGGAAGGTTACCTCCTTCATGTCGTAGCCTTCATAGTAGTGGAAACGTCCCTCCATGGCCATGACGGGGCGTCCGGCAAGGTGGCCGAAGAGGAGACGGCCGTGATGGCCCTCAACGGTGCTGACGGGGAAGTGGGGGATGTCCTTATACTCAAAGGCGTCAACGACGCTGATTTGTTTGGCAAGGTTGCCGAGGCCGCTGCCGAGCACGATGGCTATTTCGGGGCGGAGGGCAGTGCGGGCCTGAAGCCACGCGGCGGTTTCGCGTATTTTAGCTAACATATTAGAAGAGCCCCCCCTCTAACTCCCCCGGGGGGGGGAGGACAGGGTGGGGTGTGAGTTTATAAGGTTAAGAATAATATTGTTTAGGTTTTCAGACTCGTTGAAAAGAATGTGCGTTTGTATGGGGAGGGCGTAGATTTCGGGAATGTCGGGCAAGCGTGCTGCGTCCTTCTCTGTGGTGAGGGCGGGCAGCTGGAGTTTGCGGATTGTGGCGAGGTCGGCGGCGGAGAAGCGGTGGTGGTCAGGATAGCGGAGGTGCTTGATGACCTTGATGCCCTGCGCGGCGAGATACTCCAGCAACGGCTCGGGATGGGCGATGCCGGTGATGAGGCTCGTGTGGCCTGCCGTCTTTACTTTTGGGGGCAGTTCGGCATATTCGATGGCGGAGAAGAAGAGGTGCTGGGAGGGCAGGGGGGCGAGTTCCTTGCGGATGGCTTCGGCTTCTTCTGTGGAGAGGTCGGCGGGACACTTCGTCACGATGATGATGTCGGCGCGCCGGGCTCCCTTGCGGCTTTCGCGAAGGCGCCCGAAAGGAAGGACGTGGTCGCGGGTATAGAGACGATGGTAGGCCGTGAGGAGGATGTTGCAGTCGCGCTGGAGGTAGCGGTGCTGGAAGGCGTCGTCGAGGAGAATGACCATCTGCTGGCCTTCGGGAGCCTCGGGGAGCAGGGGGAGCGCCTTGCGACGGTCTTCGCTTACGATGACGGGTACGAGCCCTTGGTACTTGTGATATATCTGTAGCGGCTCGTCGCCGATGTCGGAGGCAGTGCTGAAGGGCGTGGCGGGCAGAGGGCCGCGTGTGCGGCGGCGGTAACCTCGGCTGATGACGACGGGGAAGAGGCCGGCCGCGCGCGTTATATTAATAAGGTGCTCCACCATAGGCGTCTTGCCCGTGCCGCCCAACGCGAGGTTGCCCACGCTGATGACGGAGCAAGGGGCCTTGCGTTGCTCAAGGAAGCCGTGGTCGAAGAGGAAGTTGCGGAGCATAATTGAAGCCTCACCCCGTCAAAGCTGCCTTCGGCACTTTGCCACCCCTCCCGGCCTCTCTCCGGCTCCGCCACCTCTCCCCTGTTGGGGAAAGGGTTCGCTCTGCGAGCGAGGGAGGGGGTATATACCTCTATAGGCCGTGCCTTTGGGTTGGGGTTAAGGTTAATTTTAAGGTTAAGGTCTTTTTTGCTTACTTTAGGTTGGGGGCGAAGGGGATGCGGGCCTGGAGGTAGTTGCCGGCCTGGAGCTGGGGGAGAAGGGTGAGGGGAGCGTAGTATTCGCCGAGGGCGAGGCGGGCCTTACGCTCAAGATAGGAGTCGCCTTCGAGGTCACTCTTCATACTGTCCATCCAGGATTTGGGAGCAGGATAGTCGGCGGTGCTGTACTTCTTCAACTTGGCGATTTTCGCGGCGTAGGCCACGGCGTCCTCAAGGTTACCGAGCTTATCCACGAGGCCGATGCCGAGGGCCTGCTGCCCCGTCCATACGCGGCCCTGTCCGATGGAGTCCACCTGGGCTGTGGTCATCTTACGCCCTGCGGCTACGCGGCTGAGGAAGAGTTTGTAGCCGCGTTCCACATAGGCCTGCATAGCGGCGCCCTCTTCGGGATTGAAGCCGCGGGCCAGGGTGCCGAAGTCGGCGCTCTTGTTGGTCTTGACCATATCGAAGTGGAGACCGAGCTTGCCGGTGAGGAGGCCGGAGGCGTCGGGCACCATGCCGAAGATGCCGATGGAGCCGGTGAGGGTGGTGGCGTCGGCGAAGATGTAGTCGGCGCCGCAGCTCATGTAGTAACCGCCGCTGGCGGCCATGCCGCTCATGCTCACCACGACGGGTTTCTTTTTCTTCAGCAACTGGATGGCGTGCCACATCTGTTCGCTGGCATAGGCCGAACCACCGCCCGAGTTGATGCGAAGGACTACGGCCTTCACGTCGTCGTCGTTGGCGAGTTCGTCGAGGTCTTCCACTACGGTCTGGCCCACTATCTGTGACTGCTGCGAGAAGAGGTCGGTCTTGGCTACCTCGTCCACGATGTCGCCAGAGGCGAAGTAGATGGCTACCTTGTCGTTCTCGTCGTTCTTCTTGTCAAGAGCGGCCACGTCGGCAGGGCTTACGAGGTGAAGTTCGTCGGTCTTGGCAAGTTTGCGGAGGATGTCTCGCGTGCCGTCTATATAGCACACGTCGTCCACGAGGTGCTGGGCTTTATACCAGTCGGCACCCTGGAAGGTGGCGTATTGGTCGGCGTATTCGTTGAGTTTCTCGGGGGTGAGATTGCGGCTCTTTGCCACATCGGCCACGATGTTCTGCCAGATGTCGGTGATGAAGCTGGTCACCTGTTCGCGGTTGGCCTCGCTCATTTCCGTAAGGATATAAGGCTCCACGGCGCTCTTGTAGGTGCCCACTTTGAAGACCTGTACCTTCACGCCGATCTTCTCCAGCAGTTCCTTGAAGAAGATGGGCTGGGAGGCTATACCGTGCCAGTCTATCATACCTTCGGGGTTGATGAGCACCTTGTCGGCCACGGAGCAGAGGTAGTAGGAGCCCTGCGTGTATTGGTCGGCATAACTCACGATGAACTTCCCGCTCTTCTTGAACTGTAGGAGCGCCTGATGGAGTTCTTGCAGACAGGCGTAGTCGGCGCTGGGAATGCCGCCTTCGAGGTAGAGACCTGCGATTTTGTCGTTCTCGGCAGCCACGCGCAGGGCGGTCTTGAGTTGGTCGAGGCCCTGGCTCTCAACATTGCTGTTGCCGATGAGCGCGGCGAAGGGGTTGCTTTCCTGCGAGCGCTCATCAAGCATACCGGCCACCTTGATGTGGAGCACGCTGCCCTTTTCCACGGGTTTTGTGGTGCTGTCCATTGCGGCCATGCCGGCAATCATGGTGAGGAAACTGACGAAGATGATTGCTCCCATGATAAGCATGGCGAGGAAGCAACCGAGGGTGTATTTGAGAATGTCTTTCATAATTTTTGTTTTTTCTTTTTTGAGGGGGACTTTGGCCCCTACGGAGAAACGTAGGGGACGGTGGCGGGGACAGTCAGGGGTGAATCTTCAGTTCCACGGGGCAATGGTCGGAGCCGAAGACCTCGTCGTGGATGTTGGCGTCCTCCAACTTTGGCGCGAGGCGCTCGGAGCAGATGAAATAGTCTATGCGCCAGCCCACGTTCCGCTCGCGGGCTCTCATGCGGTAGCTCCACCAGGAATAGGCGCCCTCGAGGGTGGGGTAGAAATGGCGGAAGGAGTCTATGAAACCGCTCTCCAGCAGTGTCGTGAACTTCCCGCGCTCCTCGTCGGTGAAGCCGGCGCTCATGTGGTTTGTCTTGGGATTCTTGAGGTCAATCTCCTCGTGGGCCACGTTCATGTCGCCGCAGGCAATGACGGGCTTCTTCTTGTCAAGCGCCATGAGGTGCTGGCGGAAGGCGTCTTCCCACGTCATGCGGTAGTCCAGGCGGCGCAGGCCGTCCTGCGAGTTGGGCGTATAGTCGCAAACGAGGAAAAATTCCTCAAATTCCAACGTGATGACGCGGCCTTCGTGGTCGTGTTCCTCTATTCCCAGTCCGTAAGTCACGTTTATGGGCTTGACGCGGGTATATACGGCCGTGCCGCTGTAGCCTTTCTTTTCGGCGTAGTTCCAGTAGCTTTCGTAGCCAGGGAATTGCAGGTCGAGCTGTCCGGCCTGCATCTTCGTCTCCTGCAGGCAGAAGACGTCGGCATCCAGCGTGGCGAAGGCTTCGGCAAAGCCTTTCTGGGCGCAGGCGCGGAGGCCGTTGACGTTCCAACTTATCAGTTTCATGTCAGTTGCGGATTTATTTTACGTCCACGTAGATGGTGGGCCGCAGAGGGTCGTTGGTGATGAGCAGGATGCGCAGGCGTCCTTTGTATTGCGGCAGTTTGTCGGTCTGAAGGCTAACCTTCATGGTGGCCACCTCGCCGGTCTTTATGACGCTCTTGCTAAGGCTTACCTGCAGCCCGGGATTATAGACTTGCAGGCGGCTTATTTCCAAGTCGGAGCGGCCTGCGTTGCCTATGGTCATGGTGCCGGAGAGTTTATTCGCCTTACGTCCGGCACCGGGCACGAGGGTGATGGTGGTGTCGGCCACGGCTTTCGGGGCAATGACGAGTGCCGAGGGCGTGGCGCCGATTTTGGGCACGAGGGTGAGGCTTACCTGCACCTCGTTCTCCTTGCCCACCTTGTCGCCCATGTGGCGGCTTACGTAAACGGAGGTCTGGGCCAATCCGTAGCGGCCCACCTTCGAGGCGTCGGCCGTCAGGGTGACGGTACCCACTCTTCCCGGGTGTATTGTGGCGGGGGAGTATTGCGCAGAGAGCCATGCCGGCAGGTGCATGAGGGCTGGCGTGTAGATATTCTTCGAGCCGTTGACGATGCCGATGGTCTGCTGCGGACTGTCGCCGTTCTGCACGTTCTCAAACTCTATGACGTTGCTCGACAGGTGTATGTCCTCGCCGAGGTCAATGGGATAGTCGTCGAAGTTGGTGAGCTCTGCCATCACGCGGCCCTCAACCCACACCTCTCTCATCTGCCTCTTGCCCTTGTAGTCGGTATATACGCGCACGGCCTTCTTGAAGTGGCCCAAAGTCTGGGCATCTATTGTGAGAAGGATGCTGGCTTTCTCGCCGGCGTCGATGACCTGTCCGCGCTGCCAGGAGGCTGAGGTACAGGCACAGTCGGTCTTGACGTCAGTCAGCGTCACGGCGTGATGGGTTTTGTTCTGAAAGGTGATTTCCTGTGTCTTCGGACTATGCCACGCCACCTCTCCCATATTGATAACGGTGGATGAGGTGGACAGCTGGGCGTTAGCGCTTATGCATGCGCACGTAAAAAGTATAAAAAGTATAGACTTATTTTTCATTGCGCCGCAAAGATACTAAATAATGGCGAGACAAACAAACGAAATGAGCGATTAAGCGCATATTTTAGCGAAATCTTGCCGATTTTTTCCAAATCATAAAATTTTGCATAAAAAATTTCGGAAAAATTTTCGTAGAAAATCGTCCTATCCCCCCTATTATTTTTTCCCTTTCTCGCAGACAGGGAAAAAAGGCTTGTTTTGTCAAGATATTTTTAATTTTTACCCCTCAAAAACGGGCCGTATTTTCAAAAAAAATTTTTCCGTTTACTTCTGTGCGATTCTGAGAGAAGTTGCTATGTGGCTGATTCTCTTGTGTTTAACACAAGGACGAATAAATACGCCCCCCTAAAAGGCCTTCTACACCCCCTTATAGGCGAAAATCCATGCGCAATTTTGTCCCAATTTGCAGCACTCCCCCCTCGGGGGAGCGGGGATGGGGTCTGTCCTAAAGCCCTTTTAATCGCAACTAAAGCCCTTTTAGTTGAAATTATCTCCCTTTTAATTTGAACAATCGCCCTTTCATTTTTTCCGATGTCCCTTTTAGTTTTTGCTAAAATAGGGTATCGGGAAAAATGAGAGGGATATTTGAAAAAATTGAACTGATTTCAATTTTTCGGAAACGGGCGTTTTTGGGCCGAAAGCGGGTTTAGATGGTCGCGAGCCTCGAAAACGGTCAAAAATCTATACAAAAATTTGTCAAGATTTTCTACACTTTCGCGAAAAGAGGATATGTGGCAAGACGCGGTAGGAATAAAAGGGGAGGAAGAGCCGATGTCAGGGTGTCGCGAACTGGAAAAATGGTTCCTCAGGCCCTTCTTTTGCTATTTTGTCCTCCGACTTTTCTGTTTTCAGAGGCCGGTTTTGACTTTTTTTGCGGAATCAAACGTAAGTTTGTGGGCTTTTTTTTGCACAAGTGCGCAGAAGTGTGTAACTTTGCAGCACAAGTGCCCGTTTGAAGGCAGACAATAACGAAGTAAAGAAAACAAAAAACATATAAATTATGACACAAGGAAAAGTGGATGCCCTTCTCGGCATCGTCTTCGGCGACGAAGGCAAAGGTAAAGTAGTGGACTTCTTCACCCCGCAGTATGACGTAGTGGCACGTTTTGCCGGCGGCCCCAATGCCGGCCACACCATCATCTTTGAAGGTAAGAAATTCGTGCTGCGCAGTATTCCCAGCGGCATCTTTGATGAGAACAAAGTGAATATCATCGGCAACGGCTGCGTCATCGCCCCCGACCTCTTTATGAAAGAGGCCCACGAACTTGAGGACGCCGGCTACGTGCTGACGGAGCGTCTGCACATCAGCCGCCGCGCCCATCTTATTCTGCCCACCCACCGTGTGCTCGACCGCGCCTATGAGGCCGCGAAAGGCAAGAATGCCGTAGGCACAACGGGTAAAGGCATCGGCCCGACGTATAGCGACAAAGCCGCCCGCATAGGTCTTCGCGTGGGCGACATTGAGGCAGACTTCATGGCTAAATACGAGCGTCTGAAGCAGCGCCACCTGCAAATCCTCGCCGATATGCACTTCACCGACTTCGACATCACGGCCGAAGAGCAGGAATGGCTGCAGGGCGTGGAGTATATGCGCAAATTCCGCCTCTCCGACACGGAGACGGAAATCCACGCCTACCTCGCACAGGGCAAGAGCGTGCTGGCCGAGGGCGCCCAGGGCAGCCTCCTCGACATCGACCACGGCACGTATCCCTTCGTCAGTTCCAGCAGCACCACCTGCGGCGGCGTGTGCACGGGTCTCGGCGTAGGCCCCGGCAATATCGGTCGTGTGTTCGGAATCTTCAAGGCATACAGCACCCGCGTGGGCTCCGGTCCCTTCCCCGTGGAACTCTTTGACGAGACGGGCGACGAACTCCGCCGCATAGGCCACGAGTATGGCGCCGTGACGGGCCGCAACCGCCGCTGCGGCTGGATAGACCTCGTGGCCCTCAAGTATGCCATCATGATAAACGGCGTCACCGACCTCGTGATGATGAAGAGCGACGTGCTCGACACGTTCCCTGTCATTCGCGTGTGCACGGCCTATGAAAAGAACGGCGTGCAGACCACCACGATGCCCTACGACACCGAAGGCTGGCAGGCCGTCTATACCGAACTGCCCGGTTGGCAGACGCCCCTCACGGAATTGCGTAGCGAAGAGCAGTTCCCCAAGGCCTTTGCCGACTACATTGCCTATCTGGAGCGCGAACTCGCCACGCCCATCAAGATTATCAGCGTAGGCCCCGACCGCGAAGCCACCATTATTCGCTGATAAAAGAGGCGAGAGCACACAAGGATAGGAATTACCCAAAGATAGGTATTGCCGTATCATAAGCAAAAGCGTAATTTTGCACCGAAAATGCAGAGTTACACTTCCATGACACTAAAAGAACTACAGATTTCACAGACGGCCCGCGTCCTGCGGGTAGGCGGTGAGGGAGCCTTGCGTCAGCACTTCCTCGATATGGGCATCATCCCCGGCACGGAGATGGTGCTACAGAAGTATGCGCCGATGGGCGACCCTATGCAGTTCTCCGTCCAGGGCTACGAACTCACGCTCCGTAAGTCGGAGGCCAGTGAGATAGAGGTCACTGTGGTGGAGGACAGCCGGAAAGAACCTTCAGAGCCGACGGCGCGTGAAAGCCTTCGCCGTTCGCGCGTCGTTTCTGGCAAGGAGAATCACCCCCGTCTGGGTGAGGCTCATGATTATGGGCCTCAGCAACAGGGCCATTCCTATGACGGCCACGGCGCTGCCGCCACCACTCCCACGCTTTCTGATGAAAGAATCACCATTGCCCTTGCCGGCAATCCTAATACGGGCAAGACCACGCTTTTCAATCAACTCACCGGTGCCAATCAGCACGTGGGGAATTTCCCAGGCGTGACGGTGGATAAGAAAAGCGGTTTCCTGCGTGGCCACGGTAGGGTGGAAGTGACCGATTTGCCGGGAATCTATTCCCTCTCGCCCTATACGCAGGAAGAGGCCGTGGCCCGCAAATATCTGTTGGAGAACCACCCGCGCTGCATCATAGATATTGTAGATACCAACGCCTTAGAGCGCAACCTCAACCTTACTCTACAAACGATGGAGCTGGGTGTGCCTATGGTGTTGGCCCTTAATATGATGGATGAGGTGAAAGCCAATGGCGGAACAGTGGATGTCAACCGCATGGAGCGCCTTTTGGGCATACCTGTCGTACTCATCAGCGCCGCCAAGAATCAGGGCGTTGATGAGTTGATAGAGCACGCCTTGCACGTGGCACGTTACGACGAGCGCCCCGCCCGCACCGACTTCTGCGATCCCGATGGTGAGGAAGGCGCCGTGCACCGTTCGCTCCACGCCATCATGCACCTCATCGAGGACCACGCCCAGAGGGCCGACCTCCCCGTGCGCTTCGCCGCCAGCAAACTGGCAGAAGGCGACAGGCTTGTGGCAGAAGCCCTCCATCTGAGCACCAACGAACAGGAAACCATAGAGCATCTCCTCCTGCAGATGGAGGAAGAACGCGGACTGGACCGCGCCGCCGCCATGGCCGCCATGCGTTTCTCGTTCATACGCCAGCTGGCCGATGAATGCGTGGTGAAACCGCAGGAGACGCGGGAGCACCATCGCAGTGTGCAGGCCGACCGCCTGCTGACGGGCCGCTGGACGGCTCTGCCGCTGTTCGCCGTGATAATGGGGCTCGTCTTCTGGCTCACCTTTGACGTGGTGGGCGGCACGTTGCAGGAATGGTTGGCGCAAGGCGTGGAATGGTTCACCGCCGTGAGCGACGACGCCCTGACGAGGTGGGAGGTGGACGCCACTGTGCACAGTCTCATCATCGGCGGCATATACAGCGGCGTAGGCACGGTGGTGAGTTTCGTGCCCATCATCGTTACGTTGTTCCTCTTCCTGTCCCTGCTTGAGGACAGTGGATATATGGCGCGTATAGCCTTCGTCATGGACAAACTCTTGCGCAAGATAGGATTGTCGGGCCGCAGTATCGTGCCGTTGCTCATCGGTTTCGGATGTTCCGTGCCGAGCATTATGCACAGCCGCACGCTCCCCTCCGAGCGTGACCGCCGCCTGACGATACTCCTCACGCCCTTTATGTCCTGCACGGCCAAGATGCCCGTCTATGCCTTCTTCTGTGCCGCCTTCTTCCCGCAGAATGCTGCATGGGTGATGGTGGGGCTCTATGCCTTGGGGATCGCTACGGGTATCGCCTTCGCCTTGATACGCAAATACTTCGCCCATCGCGGTGAAGCCGTGCCTTTCGTGATGGAACTTCCCAACTACCGTGCGCCGTCGCTGAAAAGTGTGGGCCGCCTTATGTGGGAGAAAAGCCGCGACTTCCTCCAGCAAGCCTTCACCGTCATCTTCGTGGCCAGTATCGTCATCTGGTTCCTGCAGAGTTTCAACTGGCACCTCCAACTCGTCTCCGAGGCCCACGACTCCATCCTTGCCGGCGTGGCCAACGTCATCTCGCCCGTCTTCGCGCCCCTCGGCTTTGCCGGCTGGGAGAACACCACGGCCCTCGTGGCCGGTTTTATGGCAAAGGAGAGCGTAGTGAGCACCCTCGGCATACTCTATGGCAGCACATCGGCCTTTGCCGGAACGATGACCACGGCCGCCGCCGCCTCCATGGTGGTGTTCTGCCTTCTCTACACGCCCTGCGTGGCCGCCATTGCCGCCGTGAAGCGTGAACTGGGTCGGCGGTATGCATGGCGCGTCGTCGTGCAGCAATGTGTCATCGCCTGGCTCGTCGCCTTCGTTGTCCATCGCATAGCCCTGCTCGTCCTATGAACGCAATATCTATAATAATAGTCCTCGTAATCGCCGCTGCCGTCGTGGCTGCGGTCGGTTATCTGTGGCGCAAGGGCGCAAGGTGCTCCTGCAACACTTGTGATGGCTGCCCTTGTAAGTGCAAGAGAGTGGAAAGTGAAAAATAACCAGTTCATGTTTCACTTGTTCATAATAACCTATATCGTCAACCAATAAACACCTCTCCCAATCTATTCCCCGCCCTTTGCTTTTGGCGACGGCCAAAATGCCGAGGGGGTAGGGGAGGGTCTTCAAATGAGCGTAAGCAAAACCCGTCAGCACCTTATCAACGTGGCCCGCGAACTCTTTGCCACCCGCGGCTTGGAGACCACCACGATGAATGACATAGCCGTGGCCTCGCAGAAGGGCCGCCGCACACTCTACACCTATTTCCGCAGCAAGGAAGAAGTCTATGCCGCCGTCATCGCCTCCGAATTGGAGCGCCTCTCCGAGAATCTCGACCAAGTGGCCGGCAGCGACCTCCCGCCCGACGAGAAGATATTCTCCCTTATCTACACCCATCTGGAGCAGACCAAGGAAACCGTGGCCCGCAACGGCTCGTTGAAGGCCGAGTTCTTTGGCAATATCGCCGACGTGGAGCGTGCCCGCCGTGCCTTTGATATGGAGGAAATCTTCGTCCTGCGCCGCATCATCAGCGAGGGTGTGCAGCAAGGACGTTTCCACGTGGAGAACGTTGTCCTCACCGCCGACATCATCCACTACGCCATCAAGGGCATTGAAGTCCCCTACATCCTCGACCGTATGGGCGAAGGGGTGGGGGAGGAAGAGGCAAAAGTCGCCGTGCGTGCCCTCCTCCGCCGTGCGCTGGGCGTAAACAACCAACCTTAACTTTTAATTTTTAACTTTTAACTCTAATATAAGTTATGCTTTTACAAGGAAAAACCGCACTCATCACCGGTGCCGCCCGTGGCATCGGCAAGGCCATTGCCCTCCGCTTTGCAGCCGAGGGAGCTGACATTGCTTTTACCGACCTTGTGCTTAACGACGAAATGGCTGCAAACCTCGAGGCTACGCGCCAGGAGATTGAGGCCGTGGGCGTCACCTGCCGCGCTTATGCCGGTAATGCCGCCGACTTCGCCGAGACCGAAACCCTCGTCAAGCAGGTGGCTGCCGACTTCGGCCATATCGACATACTCGTCAACAATGCCGGCATCACCAAAGACGGCCTGCTGCTCCGCATGAGCGAGGCCCAGTGGGACGCCGTCATCAACGTCAACCTCAAGTCCGCCTTCAACTTCATCCATGCCTGTGCCCCCATTATGATACGCCAGCGTCAGGGCAGCATTATCAATATGGCCAGCGTGGTAGGCGTACACGGCAATGCCGGACAGGCCAACTACGCCGCCTCCAAGGCCGGTCTCATTGCCCTGGCCAAGAGCGTGGCCCAGGAACTCGGCAGCCGCGGCATCCGTGCCAACGCCATCGCTCCCGGTTTCATAGAGACCGCCATGACCGCTGCCCTCCCCGAAGAGACGCGTGCCGAATGGATAAAGCATATCCCCCTGCGCCGTGGCGGTACCGTGGACGACATAGCCTCCACCGCCCTCTACCTCGCTTCCGACTTAAGCAGTTACGTTACGGGTCAGGTGCTGCAGATAGACGGCGGAATGAATATGTAGGAGGAAAATAACCTTAACCTTAACCTTAACCTTAACCCCTCCCTCGCTTTAGAGCGAACCCTTTCCCCAACAGGGGGTGAGGCTTTACCTTTATTTCAAAATTAGTTAAGGTTAAAGTTAAGGTTAAAGTCAAGGTTAAGGTTAAGGTTAAGGTTAAGGTCATTACTTTAATATAATAACAATGGAGATTCTCTACGAAGACAACCACATCATCATCGTTAATAAGGCCCCCGGCGAGATTGTGCAGGGTGACAAGACGGGTGACACGCCGCTCTCCGACCTTGCGAAGGCCTACATCAAGGAACGCTATGCCAAACCCGGCGAGGTGTTTCTTGGCGTAGTGCATCGCCTAGACCGCCCCGTCAGCGGCGTTGTAGTCTTCGCCCGCACCTCCAAGGCTCTCGAGCGTCTTAATCGTATGTTTGCCAATCACGAGGTAAAGAAGGTGTATCACGCCATAGTGAAAGCCCCCCTAAATCCCCCCCTTGGAGGGACTTCCTGCGAGGTAGCGAACCCCAAAGGGGCTCTCCCCCAAAGGGGGAGCGGGGAGGGGGCTGTTATCCTCCACCACTATCTCACCCGCAATACCCAACAGAACAAGGCCTACGCCTACGATGCCCCGCGTCCCGATGCCAAGGAGGCCATCCTAGACGTGAAGAGCATTGCCCGCGGCGACCGCTTCCAACTCTTGGAGGTGCATCTCCACACCGGTCGCCACCATCAGATACGTTGCCAACTCGCCCACATAGGCCTCCCCATCCGCGGCGACCTGAAGTACGGTGCACCCCGTTCGCTCCCCGACGGCAGTATCTCGCTTCATGCCCGCAGCATCAGTTTCGAGCATCCCGTCAGCCATAAGCCTATCTACGTTGAGGCTCCCTATCCTGACGATAAGTTATGGTCAGCCCTCACAAAATAATAAGAGTCCTACACACGAAGGCCGTACTTCCGCTGTTCATCCTCGGAGGAATGGCCTTTGCTTCATTTCTGCCGCCATTCTTGTCGTCGGCTTATGCCCGCGGCCCTTTCCGTGCGGCGTGCTGGAACGTAGAGAACCTTTTCGACACCATTCCCGCCCCGCATGGTGGCGATGCCGACTTCACCCCTGCGGGCTCATACCATTGGGACGCCCGTCGCTATTGGTCCAAACTCGGCCGCCTCTCCCGCACGCTCTCCGGGATGGGCGGAGCCGAGCCTTGTGCCCTCATCGGCCTCGTGGAGGTGGAGAACGACAGCGTCATCTACGACCTCACGCGCCGCACATCCCTCGCCCGCCTCGGTTATGAGGCGTTCCTTTCCCACGGCCTCGACGTGCGAGGCATCAACGTGGCCCTGCTCTATCAGCCTTTGCTCTTCCAGCCCGTCTGTCACGACACTCTGCGCGTGGCCCCTCTCACTCCCGAGACCCGACCTACGCGAGACATCCTCCACGTCGCCGGCCGCCTTATCACGGGCGACACACTCGACGTCTTCGTCGTCCATCTTCCCTCGCGCCGCGGCGGACAGGCGGCTGACCGCTATCGTCTGGCCGTAACTCAGGCCCTTGCTGCCTGCGCCGACAGTATTCAGCGCCAGCGCACAGTCCCTCTTGTCTTGATGATGGGTGACTTCAACGCCCCTGCCTCCGACCCCGTGTTCCGCACTTCCCTCTCGGCCTATACGCCTCTTACGTCCTCCCTCCCCGGTACCTACTATTTCCGGCAGGAATGGAGCCAGATAGACCATTTCGTAGCTAACGACACGCTTATCCGCCGTTTCGCTCCCGATGCCTCCGTATATAAGGCGCCCCATCTCCTCCGCGCCACCGACACGGACTCCATCCCCAAGCGCACCTTCCTCGGCACGTATTACCAAGGCGGTCTCTCCGACCACCTCCCCATAATCCTCAACCTCTCCCTATGAAGATCCAACTCATCGCCGTGGGTCGCACCGCCGACGCCCGCCTGCAGTCGCTCATCGACGACTACATCGGCCGCCTCGCCCACTACATACCTTTCCAACTCGAGATTATCCCCGAACTCCGCCAGACCAAGTCCCTCACGCCCCAGCAGCAGAAGGAGCGCGAGGGCGAACTCATCCTCCAGCGCGTCACCGACGGCGACTGGCTCGTCCTCTTCGACGAGGGCGGCCGCGAGTTCACCAGCGTAGCCTTCAGCCAGTATCTGGAAAAGCGCCAGGCCACGGGAGCGCGTCGCCTCGTCTTCGTCATCGGCGGCCCCTACGGCTTCTCCCCCGCCGTCTATGCCGCTGCCCGCGAGAAGGTGAGCCTCTCCCAGATGACCTTCTCCCATCAGATGGTGCGCCTCTTCTGCGTGGAGCAGATATACCGCGCCATGACCATATTAAAAGGCGAACCCTATCATCATGTGTAAAATAATAGGCTCAAAAACTTCCCACAGTGTGAGGCTGCGGCCTCTCTACCCCCTTTGCCTTCTCCTCCTCTGGCTCCTTACCATTCATTTCGTGCGGCAGCCGATGCAGAAGTTGTTTGCCGAGAGCCTCTGGGACTTCCTCTTCACCCTTCTTCTTTTTACGATATTTCTTCGCCTCCTTCCTCGCCGGGCAAGCCGTTGGGTGGGCGGTGCCGCCGTTGGTCTTTTCGCCCTCATCAGTTTCGTGGAGGCCTTTCTCCATCAGCGGTTTCGCATGGATTACGACCCCACGATGTTCTCCCTCCTTGCCGAGACCAATGCCCAGGAATCCTCCGAGTTTCTTTCCCTCACCTTTCGCAGCCCCGTCTTCTGGCAAACGCTGTGGCCCTATCTTCTCATTGTGGCCGTCGTGCCTGCCTTACATTATTTATATAAACGCGTGCGCCCGCGTGAATGGCCGCGTCTCGTGCGCCATGTCGCCGCGTTGCTCTATGTCGCAGGTATTCTTGGCCTCACCATCACCCAGATAGTCCCTTGGTGTCAGCGGCGCGGCAAGATGCTCGACTATCTCGCTATGTCCCAAAGTGGTCAGGTGGAGCGCGTCAGTGTGCGCCCTTATTATTCCTCGCCTCTTCGCCTCATGTATTCCCTCAAATACTGGGGCCTCATGCAACAGGAGGTGGAGACTTTCGCGGAGAATACGGTGAAAGCCCCCCTAAATCCCCCCTTTGGGGGGACTTCCTGCGAGGTTGCGAACCCTAAAGGGGCTCTCCCCCAAAGGGGGAGCGGGGAGGGGGCTTCCATAATCCTTGTCATCGGCGAGAGTTATAACAAGCACCACGCTCACCTATACGGTTACTCCCGCCCCACAACGCCTAATATGGATAAGATGCTCCGGCAAGGCAGTCTCATTCCCTTTACCGACGTTGTCACGCCGTGGAACATCACCTCGCAGGTATTCAAATGGATGCTCTCCACGGAGAGTACAGGCACCGGCCGCTCATGGGCTGACGGCGTGCTCTGGCCTGCACTCTTCCGCCGCGCCGGCTGGGACGTCAGTTTCATTACCAATCAATACACGCCCTCGCCCCGTCAAAACAAAATCGACCTCTCCGGCTCCTTCTTCCTCAACAGCCAGCCCCTCGACTCCCTTGCCTTCTCCCATCGCAATGTGCGAAAGTATCAATACGACGAGGATTTACTTGCCGAGTTGGACGGCCTCTCCCCCTCTGGGCTTGCAGGCAGGCCTTCTCTTCTTATCCTCCACCTCATAGGCCAGCACATGGACGCCCGTCTGCGCGTGCCAGCCATGTGGCGTAAATGGACGGCTGCCGACTATGCCTCGCGCACCGACCTCTCCGAAAAAGAGCGACAGACCCTCGCCGACTACGACAATGCCACCCTCTACAACGACCACGTCATCTCCCTCCTCACGCGCCGCTTCTCTGCGCAGGACGCTCTTATCATCTATCTCTCCGACCACGGCGAGGAAGTCTATGACTTCGGTCAGAAACTCTACGGCCGCAACCACGCCCAAACACCCAACTCCGCCACCGTGCGCAGCGAGTATGAAGTGCCCTTCATCGTGTGGGGCTCTCCTTCTTATCGCCGCCTGCATCCCGAGCAGTGGCAGCATTTGCAGCAGGCCGCCGCGCGTCCTTTCATGACAGACGACCTCTGCCACTTCATCTTCGGCCTCACCGCCCTCCCCACGTCCTTCTATCAGCCTGCCCGCGATCCCCTCTCGCCACGCTACGATGCCGCGCGTCCCCGATTGCTCAAGGCGAAAGTACCGTATAAGAAATAACTCCGCCATCGTTCCATCTTCCTCTTGCAAGCCTGTCTCTCCCACATGAAGTATCGCCTCCTTATCCTTCTTTTCCTTCTTGCCGCCCTTCAGACTGTGGCGGTTCCTTACTCGGCCGATTGTGAGGACACCTCCCGCATAGCCTTAACGCGGAAGGCAAGGCATGGGGACTCCCGGGCGCAATACGTTTTGGCCGAGCGCTATGCCAACGGACGAGGCATGCGTCAGTCATACCGCAAGGCCGTAAAGTGGTATCGCAAGGCTGCCGAGCAAGGGTATGCTCCTGCCCAGTGTCGCTTGGGCTTCAGTTATATGCAAGGTTATGGCGTATCGCCCTCCGACCCCTTGGCCATAATGTGGTATCGGCGTGCAGCCGAACAGGGAAATGCCGAGGCCATGTACCTTATGGGCGAATGCTATGAGTGTGGCTATGGTGTGCCGGACGATATGCAGGAAGCCGCCCGATGGTATATCAAATCCGCTGCTCTGGGTTACAGTCTGGCGATTGACAAAGTGGAAAGGTACCGACTTGCCTCTCCGAAATGACTCTAATAAAAAAAGAAAGACCTGTCGTGCCGCACATGACAGGTCTTTCTTTTCTCGCCGGTTGTAGCCCGTGGTGCTACTTCTTGATGAATTCTACGCGGCGGTTCTTGGCGCGGCCTTCTTCGGTGGCGTTGTCTGCCACGGGCTCGTGGCTGCCTTTGCCCACTGCGCGGAGGTTCCACTCATCCACGCCGAGTTTCACGAGGGCGGCCACTACGGCTTCGGCACGCTGCTGGCTCAAGGGGTCGTTCACTTTGTCGGAGCCCTGGTTGTCGCAATGGCCCTGCACCTCGAAGCGCACGTTCTTGTTCTTGAGCATGTAGTCGGCCACCTTCTGGATTTCGGTCATCGACTCGGGAAGGAGCGTGGCCTTGGCCGTCTCGAAGTTGATGTTGTTGGTCACGAACTTGCCCGTCTCTTCCATGGCCTTGGCAATGGCGCCCTCGGAGGCATCGGTGGCGTTGCGGCCATAGAGTTCGCCGGCACCGCGGGCGATGCGTACGTTCTTCAGATAGGCAGGTTTATCACCGCGGAAGAAGAAGGTCATCCAACCGGCACCAGCCTTGGCACCGGGTACATTGATGTAGCGAACATTATCTACATACACTTTAATTACACGCTTGTTGAACGAGATGGCATAGTGATGCCAGCGGTTGTCGTTGAGCTTTGTTTTCTGCTCTTGAGTGCTGGAACCCTCCTTGCTATAATTGTTTGCACAGTCTGGACGCACGTAACCAAGGTTAAGGGCCCAATCATTACCCCAAGTCAATGTGAATATTTCAGAATCTCGTTCCTGATCAGGGTGCATAAAGTCTATTTCAAAGCTTCCTTCGGTGTACATAATGTCGAACTCTACGGTGAACTCATCGCCGAAGTAGTTCTTGGGATTCTTGCTGATGAGAGGCTTTATCCAGCAGTCCTCCTTGGTAAGTTCGATGGCCTGCTCGCCGTTAACGACGGCAATCTCGGCATTGCCGCGTTCCAGGTCCCACTTGCTGGGGAACTCGCCCACCTGCTCGCCCCTGACGGCGTCTTCAAACACGACTACGGAGCCGGGCACGAAGTCGCTCTTGACATTGGAGGTGGTCACAGAGGGGGCAGCTGCTTCTTCCACTTCCTGGGTCTCTGAGGCTTCGGAATTGTTTTTCGTGCTTTTCTTACCGTTGAGGAGGCGGTCGGCAGCGCCGTCAACCGTATTCTCGACTTTCTGTTCAATCTTTTGCTTCACTTTGTCCTTGGCCTTGTCGGCAAGACCCTTGAGGAAACCTTGAGCGGAGGCTACGCTGCTGCCGCAAAGCATCAGCAGCAGGGAGGTAAGGATAATCTGAAATTTTCTCATAGTTGCAGTTGTTTTTGTAGTTATATGTTTACAATCTTATTATTTACTTTTACGCGGCAAAGGTACACATTTCCCATCAAGCGTGCAAAGAAATCGTCTAAAAAAAGACCTATTTGCCGCTTTTTGCACGCTAACTGCTGAAAACCATGCCGTAATCCCCCTTTTTTCAAAGCCTTCTACGTACCGTTTTCCAGTAAAAGTATTTTGCACCCCCCTTGGCACTTTTTTGCCACCCTATTGGCAAAAAATTGCCGTCGGCTGGCAAAAAATTGCCATCGGCTGGCAAAAAATTGCCATCGGCTGGCAAAAAATTGCCATCGGCTTGCAAAAAATTGCCAAGGGACTGCAAAAAAAGGCCCCCTCATATCCTCCCAAGGGGGGGGGGGGGGGGTGGGGGCCAAGGAGGCTGCGCCTATAAATAGGGCGGCTTCGCCGGAAATAGTTTTTTAGAAATAATTGCTATAAGTTCTCCTTGAAGTGGCGTAGGATGCGGGTGAGGAGGTGCTTGCGCGTGTTGCCGCCATAGATGGAGTGGTTGCGGTTGCGGTAAATCTGGCAGTCAAAGGGCACGTCGGCCTGCACGAGGGCTTCGCTCATCTCGGTGAAGTTGCGGAAGTGGACATTGTCGTCGGCGGTGCCGTGGATGAGAAGGAGGGAACCCTTGATGCGTGAGGCGCGGGCGATGGGGCAGTCGTCATAGCCGTCGGGATTCTCCTGCGGGGTGCGCATGAAGCGCTCGGTGTAGGCGCTGTCGTAGAAACGCCAGGAGGTGACGGGGGCAACGGCACAGCCGGCCTTGAAAATAGGCTCAAGCCCCTCCCCGTCAGGGAAAGCCCCCTCCCCGCTCCCCCTTTGGGGGAGTGCCTCTGCTTGGGTCTTACCCTCGTGGGAAGTCCCCCTAAAGGTCGCAGGCGCGTCATTAACCGCAGGGGCATTCTCCCCCTCCCTATAGGGGGAGGGGTGGCGGAGTTCCGAAGGAAGCTCCGACGGGGTGAGGCTGTGGGGTTCGCCCATACTCATCAGCGCATTGAAACCGCCGAAGCTCCATCCCCAGATGCCGATGCGGCTGCCGTCAACGTAGGGAAGTTGGGCGAGGGCTTGGGCGGCTGCAGCTTGGTCGTGGGCTTCGAGTTGGCCGAGGTGGAGGTAGGTGCATTTCTCCCACTCTGCACCGCGGTAACCCGTGCCGCGGCCATCGACTATGACGCTAATGAAGCCTTCCTCGGCGAAGGCGCTCTCAAGGGCTCCGCCGGGATAGAAACCGCACGACCAGGAGTCGGTGACTTCCTGCGAGCCGGGGCCGCTGTACTGGTACATGATGACGGGGTAGCGCTTTGAGGGGTCGAAATTGCGGGGACGGAGCATCCAGGCGTTGAGGGTGAGGCCGTCGGCGGTGGTGAGGGTGAGGAGTTCCTTCTGGCCGAATTGCTGGTCGGCGGTTTGCTTCAGGGCGTCGTTGGTGATGAGGGTGTGGAGCGTGCGGCCGCTGGCGTCGCAGAGGGTGGTGACGGGCGGCTGCGTGATGCTACTGTATGTATTGACGAAGTAGCGGAAACCCTTGCTGAACGTGGCGCTGTTGGTGCCTGCCTGCTGGGAAATCTTTGTGGTCTTTCCTTTGCGGTCGGTGACATAGACGGCGCGGCGGAGGGGCGACTCCTGGGTGGAGGTGTAGAAGAAACGGCCGGTGGCGGCATCGTAGCCGTGGAAGCGGGTGACCTCGAAGTCGCCCTGCGTGACGGTCTGCTCAAGGTTGCCCTGGAGGGTGTACCAGTAGAGATGCTGGTGGCCGGTGCGCTCGGAGAGGATGGCGAAGTGGCCGGGATAGAACTGGAGGTCGGTGTAGGCGGGCTCCTTCACGTAGTGGGGGATTTCCTCGCGGAGCACCTGCTTGACCACGGTGCTGCGGGGGTTGGCCATATAGATGTCCATACGGTCCTGATGGCGGTTGAGGGTGACGATGCACACCTTGTCGGCATCGCTGGTGGTGGCAATGCGGGGAATATAGTCATCGGCAGCGAGGGGCAGGTCTATCTGGCGCGTGTTGCGGTTCTTGATGTCGTAGGAGAGGACGGACACGGTAGCGTTGGTGGCACCGGCTACGGGGTATTTGTAGGAATACGGGTAGGGCAGGCGCTCGGAGGAATACATCGGCATATCATAGACGGGCACCTGGCTCTCGTCGTAGCGCACCCAGAGGAGCATCTCGCTGTCGGCGGAGAAACAGAACGAGCGGGCGGTGGAGAACTCCTCCTCGTTGACCCAGTCGGGAATGCCGTTGATGATCTTGCCGCGCTCGCCGTCCTTGGTCACCTGCGTCTCGGCGTTGCCGTAGAGAAGCTTGACCACGAAGAGGTTACCCTCGCGGGCAAAGGCAATGACGTTGCCGTCGGGGGAGAAGAGGGGCGACATCTGGGGGCCGCCGTCGGAGAGCGGTTCGAGGCGGTTGTTGGCTACGTCGAAGATGTAGTAGTCGGCCGTGAAGGTGCGGCGATAGACGTAGTTGGTGTTGGTCTGGATGAGGATGCGGCTCTCGTCGGGGGAGAGAATATAGCCGTCGATGGAGGAGACGGACACCTTGCCGCGCACGGTGGCCACGTCGAAGAGGGTGGCCACGTCCTTGCCCGTCTTGAAGGAGGTGCGCACGATGCGCTTCTTGTCAATGAGTTGGGAGTAGGATTCGCCGTCTGCCATAGGCGTGAGGGCACTGATTGACTGTGGAGAGTACTTGCCAGCGGCTACGTCGGAAATAGTGACTTGGGCGTGGACGCCGAGGGCAAGGAGGAAAAAGACCCCCACCAGCTCCCCCTTAAAGGGGGAGAGTAAAGTGCGGAAGATGGATTTGTAGGACATATTTGTATTATTTAATAATTATCAGAGAATGGAGAAACTTCCTCAAAGGTTTGCAAGCGTGTCATCATCCGCAGGAGTATTCTCCCCCTCCCTAACAGGGGAGGGGTGGCAGGGTGCCGCAGGCAGCCCTGACGGGGAGAGGCTTCTTATTGTGCGGTAGATATCGGGAATGATAAGGAAGGGGGCGGTGAGGCCAGTGATGATGAGGATTTGAAGGCCTGTCAGGCGCTGCGTCTGGAAGAACTGCGGGGCGAGTTCGATGATGAGCAACTGGCCGAAGAAGATGGCCAAGGCAATAGCGATGAAGGCCGTGGAGAAATGCTGCTGGAAGGAACGGGGGCGGCGGATGATGTCGGTGAGGTCGAGCAAGAGGCTGCGGGACGTGCGGTAGTAGCGCACATTGAAGAGGTTCCAGAACTGGAGCATCACGAAGAAGGTGAAGAACTGCACATCGGGGAGCGCAACGTTGAAAAGACGTGGGAGTTCCCATACGACGGCAGCGAGGAGGAACTGTGTGAGCCCCACGGCGGTGATGTGGGAGAGCATAGGGCGGTCGATGATGTGGGCCTTCTGGTTGCGCGGCTTCTCGTCCATGACGGAAGGGTCGGCAGGCAGGGAGGAAAGAGCCATGGCTGCGAAGGTGTCCATGATGAGATTCACCCAGAGCATCTGCGTGACGGTGAGTGGCGACTCCGTACCCGTGAAGGCACCGATGAAGACGATGAGACATGCCGCCACATTCACCGTGAGTTGGAAGAGAAGGAAGCGGCGGATGTTCTGATAGAGGGAGCGTCCCCAGAGGATGGCCTTGTTGATTGATGCGAAGGAGTCGTCAATGATGGTTATGTCGGAGGCTTCCTTGGCATGAGCCGTGCCGCTGCCCATAGAGAGACCTACCTGTGCTTTGGCAAGGGCGGGGGCATCGTTGGTGCCGTCGCCGGTGACGGCTACCACTTCGCCGCTCTGTTGGAGGAGGGTGACGAGGCGGGCCTTGTCGTCGGGACGGGCACGGGCAATGATGCTGAGTGAGGGGAGAACGGCGAGGGCCTCTGCGTCAGAGAGAGAGGCGAAGTCAGGGCCGGTGAGGACATGGCCATCGGCTCCGTCGGGGAGAATATTTATCTGACGCCCGATTTCCGTGGCGGTGCCTACTGTGTCGCCAGTGACGATAATGACACGGACACCGGCGCGTTGGGTGCAAGTATCAATGGCTTCGCGCACATCGCTGCGGAGTGGGTCCATGATGCCTACGATGCCGAGGAAATGGCGCACACCGTCAATCTCGACGGCAAAGCCGAGGGTACGCATCGCCTTGGCTTGCCACTGGGCGAGCTGAGCCATGATGTCGGTGCTGACGGGCAGACACTGGGGGAGGAGAATCTCGGAGGCACCCTTGAAGAATGTTATGCGTGTGCCGCAGATCTCTATGGTCGTACTCATAAACTTGCGCTCGGAGGAGAACGGCGTGCGGTCGATGATGGGGTAGGCGGCGCGGAGGGTGCGGTAGTCTGTGCCTTGGTCTGCGAGCCACCGGAGGAGTGCGCCTTCCGTCGGGTTGCCGAGCACCTTGACGCTGCCGTCGGGGGCGATGGAGAGTTCAGCGGTGGAGTTGAGGGCGCAGCAAAGTTGCAGGGGACCAATCTCCTCTATTATATCCGAAAGGGAAGCACGAAGGGAAAGATGCTCCACCACTTGCATACGGTTCTGCGTGAGCGTACCGGTCTTGTCGGTGCAGATGACGGTGGCGGCGCCCATTGTCTCGCAGGCGTGGAGTTTGCGGACGAGGTTGTTCTCGCGGAGCATGCGGCGCATACTCATAGCAAGACTCATCGTGATGCTCATAGGAAGGCCTTCGGGCACGGCGACGGCGATGAGAGCCACGGCAAGCATGAGGCTTTCGAGGATGTACTGCACGAAGTCAATGGTGGCAAAGTCGCCTGAGGCTCCTTCGCCGAGAAGGAAGAAGCAGAGGACGCGCCCCACTATTACGAGCAAGGCGATGACGAAGGCTGCGCCGCTGACCTGTTTGCCGAGACCGGAAAGCTGGCGGTTGAGGGGCGTTTCCACCGTGCGGCCTTCGCGCACTTGCATAGCACCGCGGCCCTCCTCTGTGTCGGTGCCGATGGCGGTGATGCGTAGGAGAGCATAGCCTTCGAGGATGGTGCAGCCGCGCAGGAGAACGTCGGTGGCATAGGTGGCGTGAGGGTCGGCGTCGCCGGGGAGGTGCGACTTACGGGCGCTGGGCTCTCCAGTGAAGGCGCTCTCATCTACGCGAAGTTGCCGGCTTTGTTCAAGAGTGCCGTCGGCAGGGACTTCATCGCCGCTCTCAAGACGCACGAGGTCGCCCACAACGACGTCCATCTTGGGTATCTCGACATACTGGCCGTCGCGCAGCACCTTGACGGGGGCGGCGTCGTTGGTCTGGTTGAGGATGCGGAACTCCCGCTCGGCCTTTACCTCAAGGATGAAGCCCACGCCCGTGGCGAGCAGCAGGGCGATGAGCACGCCGATGGGTTCGAAGAGAACTTCGGTGCCGGAACCGTGGGCATACTCGTAGAGGCTCACGGCCGACGAGAAGACGAAGACCACGAGGAGCACGATGATGAGCGGGTCGGCAAACTTCTTTAAGAAACCTTTCCAGAGCGGCTCAGGTTTTGGGGGTGGGATGATATTCTTCATTGAGGAGTAGGAGTCTTGGGTGGGAGAGTCACGACTTTCACGTTAGAACGCGACGCTATATTTCCGGCTGCGTTTTCAGATAGTTGATGAAAGCATCGGTGATGTGAGGCATAGCGAGGCCTTGCATTTCCTGGGCGGCGGGGAAGAGGGTCGGGTCGTAACCGTCACCGCCACCGGCGAGGAATTCGTCGGCTACAATGTAGCAGGTTGCCTTGTCGGTAATCTTGACCTGGCGGCCGTCGTCGTGGGTGTAGGTGAGTGACTTCACGTGGCGCTTCTTGTCCATTGCTGGCGTAAGATGTGAGAACTGCAAGTAGCCGTAGCGCTCGTTGTGGAGACCGAAGTCAATGAGTTCGCGCAGTTGGCGGCCGTTGACCTTATAGACGCGCATGGCATTGTCAAAGGGCAAAACCTCGCCGATGTCAAGCACGCGGACGGGGCCGGCGGACAGGCCGCAGCGCATACTGCCGATATGGGTGACGCCCACGATGAGGTCGTCGGACGTGAAACCCTGCTGCTGACGCGCGGCAGCGGCGTAGGCGTTGGTGACGAGTTGGCCCATACGCGTCTGGTCGTGGTGCATCAGGACGCGGTCGAAGGGAATGTCGGTGCGGCAGGTGGTGAGATAGTCGCCTATGGGAGTGCCGGCACGGGTATGGGTGTCGGCGAGGAGCTCGTCAATCTGAGCCTGCAGGCGGGCGGCCTTGGGTGTGAACTTAGTCTTGGGAGTGACGGGGACGAGCGACGGCTCCACATTGACTACTTCCAGCGTGGCGGCGTCGAGCGTGAGTTTCATCACGCCGATGTACTTTCCGCAGTTGGCGCCTTGAAGGATAGGGTAGGGCAGGTCGTTGATGGTGCCGCAGACGGCACGATGGCTGTGGCTGGAGAATATGCCGTGGAACTGCGCGTCATTGAGGCGCGTGAGGTTAAGGGAGTCGGCATCGTCCCAGGTGGGTATCAGCTGTGTCATCATACCACGTTGCACCTCCTTCATACGGGAGCCCTGATGGGTGAGAATAAAGCGGACATTGGCCTGGCGCACGGCAGTGTAACCGTCAGTGCGGGAGAGAGAGTCGAGCACGGCACAAACATCGCCGCAGAAGTTCAAGCCTTTCAGTTTTGAGACGGAGGCCTGAAGCGGTGTGCTGCTGGTGGTGAGGCCGATGAAGGCGATGCGGACGGTACGTCCGTCGGCAAGGTGGAGTTCCCTAATGGCGTAAGGCTTGCAGAACTTCGGCTGCGAGCTGCCGGCCGTACGCATATCACTCGTGGCATCGCAACGGATGTTGGCGCTGATGTATTCCATATCCCACTCGGCGGGACGCAGACTGACGCCTGTCTTCCAGCCATCGAGCAGTTGCGCCTGACCTTCGTCAAATTCGTGGTTGCCGATGCCGGAAAGCGTGATGCCGCAGTCCTTGAAGAACTGGGGGAAGAGCGTGCGGCTGCGGGTGGCCTGATAGAAATAAGAACCGCCGAAGTTGTCGCCGCAAGAGATGACGATGTTGCTGGGATAGACTTGCTTGAGGGAGTCCAGCGTCTGCACCACGGAGGCGGCGCCGGGAATACCCTTGAAGTCATCGCGCACGAAACTGCCGTGGAAGTCGTTGATGGACATCACGGCCACCTCTATCGTATTCTGGGCAGAAAGGCTGAGCGTGGCGGCTATTATATAAATAAGGAGTGATAGGCGTTTCATGGTTTTTAGTTATCTTCTTCTAATTCTTCTATGTCGTATTCCTCAAGGTCGAGGTCGTCCTCGTCGATGTCCTCGATGCTGTCGTCTTCCCAGTCAGCGAAGTCGGCGTCGAAGGCCGGCACGTCGCGGTCGCGATGGACGATGCTGCCGCCCTCGGTTTGCATGGAGAGTTTGTTGCTCTCGGAGTTGAGCTCTTCCCACAGGAGGTCCTTCAGTTCGCTGATGCCCTGGCCGCTCACGGCGCTTATAAACACGACTGGGAGGTCGTCGGGCAGGTCCTGACGGAGCATTTCTATGAGTTCTTCATCGAGGAGGTCGCACTTCGTCACGGCCAGCATACGGTGCTTGTCCAACAGGCCGGGATTGAACTGCTGCAACTCGTTGAGGAGCACCTCGTACTCGTGGCGTATGTCGTCGGTGTCGCCGGGCACCATAAAGAGCAACAGCGAGTTGCGCTCAATGTGGCGGAGGAAACGCAGTCCCAGTCCGCGACCTTCGGCAGCGCCTTCTATGATGCCGGGAATGTCGGCCATGACGAAGGAACGTCCGTCGCGGTAGGGCACGATGCCGAGGGATGGCTCCAGCGTGGTGAACGGATAGTTGGCAATCTTGGGACGAGCCTGGCTGACGGCACTCACCAGTGTACTCTTGCCGGCATTGGGGAAGCCCACGAGGCCCACGTCAGCCAGAAGCTTCAACTCAAGGATGACCATCATCTCCTGCATCGGTTCGCCGGGCTGGGCGTAGCGCGGTGCCTGGTTGGTGGCGGTGCGGAACTGGTAGTTTCCCAGTCCGCCGCGGCCGCCCTTGAGGAGCATCACCACCTGACCGTCCTCGCTCACGTCGCAGATGAACTTGCCCGTCTCGGCGTCGTAGGCCACGGTGCCGGGCGGCACATCAATGTAGCGGTCCTCGCCGTCGCTGCCGTGGGAGCAGCATTTCGAGCCGTTGCCGCCGTGACCGGCGAAGACGTGGCGGTCGTAGCGCAGGTGGAGGAGCGTCCAGTAGTTGTGGTTGCCGCGCAGGAAAATATGGCCGCCGCGACCGCCGTCGCCACCGTCGGGCCCGCCGTTGGGCTGGTATTTGGCGCGGTGGAGGTGCATGGAGCCACGGCCGCCCTTACCGGAGCGGCAGTAGATTTTCACGTAATCAACAAAGTTTGTTTCTGCCATGTATGATGAGTTAAAAGTTAAAAATTAAAAATTAAAAGTTGAAAGCGGAATGGACCTTTTCCAACTATCATTCTTTCCTAATAACTATATATAAATGGAAGTGCCCCGTCATTTGAGGCGGGGTATAAGTAATGTGTCTTGAAGAGTCTAGAGAGCGTCGATGACGGCGCAGAGGGCGGCGTTGATTTCCTCAAGGGAGCCGATACCCTTCACGGCGTGGCGCAGGCCTTCCTTCTCGTACCAGTCGGCGAGGGGCTGCGTCTGCGTGTGGTACACCTTGAGGCGCGCGGCGATGGTCTCGGCGTTGTCGTCGGCACGGCCGGAGGTCTTGCCGCGGTTGATGAGGCGGGCCATCAGTTCGTCGTCGGGCACGTCAAGTTCCAGCATGGCGCTCACGGCGGTGCCGCGCTCGGCGAGCATCACCTTCAGGGCCTCGGCCTGGGGAATGGTGCGGGGGAAACCGTCGAAGATGAGGCCTTCGCAGGGGCAGAGGGCGTCGTAGGTGGAAGCCAGAATCTTAATCATCAGTTCGTCGGGGATGAGTTGGCCTTGGGAGATGAATTCCTGTGCGGTGTGGCCGAGGTCGGTGCCGGCCTTGATTTCGGCGCGCAGCACGTCGCCGGTGCTGATGTGCTTGAAACCGTACTTCTGCATGAGCAGTTCGCTCTGCGTGCCCTTGCCGGAGCCGGGAGCGCCGAAAATGACAATATTTTTCATAAGTTATAAGTTGTTTATTTTGTTAGTTTATTAGTTATTCCGTGACGAGCGTGTAAATGTCGGGGAGTTCGCGGCCCAGTCCGTCGTAGTCGAGGCCGTAGCCCAGAATGAAGTCGTTGGGGATGTCAAAGCAGCGGTACTTGATGGGGAGGTCGTGTACCTGCAGCTTGTCGGGCTTCACGAGCAGCGAGCAGATGGCGATGCTGCGCGGGTTCTTCTTTTCCAGCAGTCCTACGAGTTCCTTCATCGTCAGGCCCGTATCGACGATATCTTCCACGATGATGACATCGCGGCCCGCAATGTCTTCTTTGAGGCCGAGCACCTCTTTCACCTCGCCGGTGGAGTCGGTGCCTTCGTAGGAGGCCACGCGGATGAAGGCAATTTCGCTGGGCGTCGCCACGTTTCTTACGAGGTCGGCGGCAAAGATGAAGGCACCGGTCAGCACGCTGATGAACATAGGCGTGCGGCCTTCGTAGTCCTGACTGATTTGGGCCCCGACTTCATGAACGCGGGCCTGGATCTTTGAGGCCGGCATCGAGACCTTAAAACGTTTGTCCTTAACAAGAATAGGTTGCATGGAGGAAAGTTTAGAGGTAAGATTATGGAGATGAGTATTATTTTTGGTTATAGTAACGCTTCATATAAACGGACGTAACAGAAGTTTTTTGTCATGATTTTTTACAATTTTCGTGCGTTTTTTTAGCGTTTTTCGGCCGTGAAGAGCGACGCGCGGTGACTCGGACGGAAATACGCGAATTTTGAGGGCGCTGTTACACGGTTCATTTATAGACAGTTATTTCTGGGAGTCCTTTTGCGGAGAATTCTTTAGGTGCGCCATACCCGCTTTTAGGCGGGAAAAAGTGCCGCTGGGAAATGATTTTTTTTGCGATTTTTTTCGGAAAACGGCGGGTTTTAGTGAAAACTAATCCTCTTTTAGTCGCGCCGATGTCCCTTTTAGTGCGAATTATGTCCCTTTTAATTTGACCGAAGTCCCTTTCATTTTTTTCGATGTCCCTTTTAGTTTTGCGTAAAACAGGGTATCGGGAAAAATAAGGACGGGTGTCGGAGCAAGTGGATAGGGAATTGGTGCGCTTAGTTCGCCTTCAGGTGCATTTTGTGGTCACTTCGCGGCGATTTCTTCAATTTTCGTTTTGTCAAAATTTTCTACAATTTAGAAAAAACGTTATGAAGCGCAATGTTATCTTGGTAATCTCTTTTTTCTTGATATTTTTGTATCGTACACATGCTTTTGCCGGATGCCTTTTACTTCTTTGCGGCGGGATAGAGTTCCTCCCACCATTCGGGCTGGTCCTTCAGGTATTTTGCAAACCAGGCGAGGATGGTGTGGGCCCAGTCGGTTTGCTTGACGGGGTCGGATACTACGTGGTTCTCGCCGTTGACGGTGACGTAGGCCACCTCGCGGCCGAGGATGCGGAGGGCGGTGTAGAGTTGCTGGCTCTCGGTGGTGGGCACGTTGGTGTCCTGCGTGCCGTGGAGCAAGAGGAGTGGCGTGTGAATCTTGTCGGCGTTGAAGAGAGGCGAGTGCTCTATGAAGAGGGAGCGGTCGCTCCACGGGAACTGCCCGTACTCGGCCACTTCGCCGTAGCTGTAGCCCCAGTAGCCACCGCCCCAGTAGGACGTGATATTACTGATGCCGGCGTGGGCTATAGCGGCAGCGAAGATGTCAGTCTTCGTCTGTAGATACTCCGTCATGAAGCCGCCGTAGGAGGCACCGATGCAGCCCACCTTCTTCTCGTTCACCCACGGGTGCTCGCGGCAGAATGTCTGCGTAGCCTCAATGATGTCCTCGGCGGTGCCTTCGCCCCAGGTGCCCACGTGGCGGGCGGCAAATTCCTGGCCGAAGCCGTTGGCGCCGCTCGGCTCAACTACCAGCACAGTGTAGCCCTGTGAGGCCCACACCTGGAAGGGGTAGTTGCTTTCCGCCGTGCGCATCGTAGCGGTGCAGCCGCCGTAGTAATACACGAGCATCGGGCTGTCGTGCTGTCCGGCCGTGCCGCCTATAGGCTCGTAGTAGAAGCACTTGATGCTGTCGCCGCGGCTGCTCTGGAAGCTCCATTCGTGGCAGGGGGCCTTGAAGGCGTCCTTATGGATGCTGGCGGCGTCAATCTCGCCGAAGGGCGCGAACTTGCCCTTTGCCGCGCCCAGATAGCAGAGGCGGGGCATCGTGCCGCCATCCTGACCGAAAGCCACGATGCGGGGATTCTTCTGATGGGAGGCCACGGAGCAGCCGGCGATGAGGGTCATGGGCACCTCTACTCGCGTGAGTTTCTTGCTGGTGGCGTCAAGGCGGTAGAGCGTGCGGTCATAGCCCTCGTCCGTCAGTAGGTACACGGCATTGTCACCGGGGCAGACGCTGATGCGGGCCACGCTCGGCGTGAAGCCGTGGGGCAGGGGACAGGAGGCGGTGCGGGTCAGGGTGTCGTAGAGGAACACCAGCGAGTGGTACATGTTGCCTATCTGCCCGTCTTTCAGTTCCGAGCCCACGCCGCCGAAGGCATTGGCGGAGCCTTCCAGTATCAGCGTGTGGCCGTCGGGCATATACTGCGCCGTGCCACCGAGGAAGTCTGCATTGAGCAGCATGGTATCTACCTTTCCGGTAAAGGCATCCATTTCCAGTAGCGTGGTGCTTGAGAAGGGCCTGCGGGTAGTGTCAAAGCGATTTACGGAGAGTAGCAGTTTCTTGCCGTCGGCACTGATGTCGTTGAGATGTACGTCTTCGTGACCGAAGGTGAGGCGCTGACGCAGACCGTTCTTCAGATCCACGCGCCAGAGCTGTTGGCGGGAGCGCCAGCCGGCCTGCTGGTCGTCGGGCTCTTCAATGTAGCGCAGGTTTCCGCCGGAGGCGCGCCCGTCCTCGTTGGTGGTGCAGATGATGTAGTCGCGGCAGGGAGAGAGGGTATAACGTCCTTCCGGGAGGTTGTCGGCCAGCACGCTCTCCTGGA
The DNA here is from genome assembly GCA_045600685.1 of Alloprevotella sp. Taxonomy (GTDB): domain Bacteria; phylum Bacteroidota; class Bacteroidia; order Bacteroidales; family Bacteroidaceae; genus Alloprevotella. The sequence goes on from JAZRYH010000047.1 coordinate 60,226, forward strand.
ATGTGGCAGGGTCGAGCGTGACGAATTGGCGGTTGCCGTCTCTTGTGCGTGTAAAGTAGAGGATGTCTTCACCTTCCATCCAGCCGTATCGGCTCTCGCTCTCCGAGCGCCAGAGGGTGCGGCCTGTCTGCAAGTCGGAGAGTACGGCCCAGCGGTCTTGTTTGCCGTCGCGCTTCACGTTGTTGTAGTTCACGATGGCGTAGCGGCCTGTCGGCGACACACTTACCCCGCGGTAGTGCGGCCCGGTCATCATATCTGTCCAGGTCAGGGGATGCGGCGTGGCGTCGTCGAGGCTGATATTCTTGCCTATCACCTCCACGCGGAAGGTGTCGGCCTTCTCTTTTTCCGAAAGGGCCACGAGCCTGACGGTCTGTTCCTCGCCTTTCAGTGTAAGGCTACCACCCGGCAGTTCCTTGTCGTCGGCGCCGTAGAGCTTGTAGTTATTGATGCCCTTCACCTTGATGGTGGCCTTGCCGTATTGCGAAGAGCGCACGCGGAAGGCATACTGGCTCATCGTGCCGTCCCCTGTGGGCATGGCGTCGCCGTATGCAATGGTACGGTCGGGCTGTCCTTGCAGAAGGGGGTTCTTGCCGAGGAGTTCGGAGGCGGAGAATTTCTCGCCCTTCATATTGAGCGAGTCTGTCTGGTAGGCGTGGAAAGTCGTGGCGGGGCTCCACATCCGTGCGGTATTGACGCGCAGCGTGTCCTGTGTGGCAGCCGTGGCGCTCAGGGCCAGTAGCAAGGTGCAGAGAAGTACAAGTCGTTTCATTTATTATGTATTCTTCTGTTATAGATATTCCGGCAACTCATACAAGTGGGTGCCGTTGCTGCCTTTGATAAGTATGAGGAAGTCGGTAAGGGGCGTGCCTGCCAATTCTGCTTTCACCTCCTCGACGTTATGGAAGAAACGCACTTCTGTTACATTCGTTAATTTGCTAATTTGCGCATTTGCTAATTTGCTCATTTCCTCTCCCACCAGCCACAGTTTCTCCAGCCCCAGTGTGAGAGCCATCTCCATCACCTGTCGGTGTGCCTCTGCCGAGGCTGCGCCGAGTTCGCGCATTTCGCCGAGGACGGCCATCTTATGGGCGGCGGGTATCTGGCGGAAATTGTCCAGCGCGGCGGTCATAGAGGTAAGGTTGGCGTTATAGGCGTCCACGATGAGCGTGTTCTTCTCCGTGCGTTTCAGTTCCGAACGTCCCAGGTGCGGTGCATAGTGGCTTAAGGCGTGGTCCACCTCCTTGGGTGTTACACCGAAGTGAAGGCCCACGGCGGCTGCGGCCAGCATATTGTCGATGTTGTACGCGCCGATGAGCTGCGTCTGCACCTCGTGCCAGTCAGCCTCGTCCTTGCTGCGCCAGCGCATCTTCACAAAGGGGTTGCACTCTACCACTTCTCCTTCCACGCAGTAGCCGTGGCATGTGCTGCCGTACCGGATGCTCTTCAGACCATCGGCCTTCGGCACGAGGTGCTCATTGTCGCCGTGCAGGAAAATGAAGCCGTCCTTTTTTCGGCGCAGATAAGCGTACAGTTCCGTCTTTGTGGCGACGACGCCCTCAAACGAGCCGAATCCTTCCAGATGGGCGCGGCCCACGTTGGTGATGAGGCCGCAGTCGGGCTCTACGATATCGCTCAGGAAGGCTATCTCGCCCGGATGGTTGGCCCCAGTTTCTATCACGGCGATTTCGTTATCGCTCTCAAAGGGTAGGGTGAGCAGTGTGCGGGGCACGCCGATGTGATTGTTGAAATTACCCTGCGTAAACGTCACTTGCCATTTCTCGCCAAGCACGGCAGCCACGAGTTCCTTTGTCGTGGTTTTCCCGTTGGTACCTGTGATTTGCAGCACGGGGCCATGGAATTGCTTGCGATGGTAATGCGCCAACGCTTGCAACGTCTGCAGCACATCGTCCACGCGGAAGATTCGGGCATCGCCCTCTGGGTTTATATCCTCGTCCACTACGGCATAGGCACAGCCGCTTTCCAACGCTTGCAGAGCGAAGTTGTTTCCATTGAAGCGCTCGCCTTTCAGCGCGAAGAATATACTGCCCGTGGGGCACTGCCTCGTATCAGTCGTAATGACGGGGTGGTTCTTGAAAATTTCGTAAAGTTCAGCAACAGTCATAAACTATATATATAATGCGTGTGGCAAAGTTACGAATAAACGAGCGAATAGCAAAGGAAAGCCGCGCTTTTCTTTGCTATTCCGAGTGAAAGTAACATGGGACGTAGTCCAAAGTTACGAATAAACGAGCGAATAGCAAAGGAAAGCCGCGCTTTTCTTTGCTTTTCCGAGTGAAAGTAACATGGGACGTAGTCCAGAGTTACGAATAAACGAGCGAATAGCAAAGGAAAGCCGCGCTTTTCTTTGCTTTTCCGAACGAAAAGGACTATTTTCCCCTGCCTACTCCTTAAAATTCCGCGATGCGAAGGGCAGAGCCGTGCGAAGTGCCGTGTGCCAGTACTCCCAGTTGTGCGTGCCGTTCCTCACGCGCAGTTCATCCTTCACGCGGTGTTGCCGCATCAGCCTATGGAGTTCCGTGGTGAGGTCTAGCAGGAAGTCATCGTCGCCGCAGTCGAAGAACCACTTCACGCTCCTCAGGTCTTGCAGCGTGCTCTTGCTGGCATTCCTTATGAAATCCAACGCGGAATGCTCGCGCACACTCTTTTCTGTCCAGTAGAGTTTGTCGTTGTCGTTCTTCTCATTCCTCACGTTGCCTTCCAGCCACGCACTCATCGCGTAGCACGACGCAAACTTGTCGGGGTTGCGCTGAGCATACACCGTGCTGCCGCCGCCGCCCATCGACAGGCCCATAATGGCGCGTTGGCTCTTGCTGCCGCCGGCGTTGTATTTGTTTTCTACGGCGGACATGAACTCGTTGAAGAAAAAGTCTTCATACGCCCAGCCGGGCATGTTGAAGTAGCCGTTCCACGTGTTATGAATGTCGGCTCCGCCGGCATTGGGCATTACTATCACCATCTCGCAGGCCTCTCCCGCTTCTATCAACTCGTCGGCCACGATTTGCAACTGCCCCTTGTCGCGCCACGCCCGGTAGTCGTCCGACAGGCCGTGCAGCAGATACACCACGGGGTAGTGCTTCTCCTTTGCGTAGTGGCTGGGTAGGTAAACATTGTACTTCACTGCGACGCCAAGTATGCGGCTCTGCACGCTGTCCGTCACGATTTTTCCTGCTTGAGCAATGCTCCATGTAAAAGTAAACAAAAGGATGAAAATCAGTTTTTTCATTTGTGTAATCATTAAGCGTAATATGTGCGTTTTAATTCTTATTCTTTTCTATTCTCCTTGGTCTCGGAATGGTCTTTTTCGCTTGTGGCTTTTCTTTCATCGCCACTTCTTTTGTCTTCTTCCCGACGGGCCCAGGTTATCGTCTGCAAAGTTACACATTATTTATAATACGCGCAAGCGTGCACGGGTACTTTTCGCCTTCTTCTTCTCACAATTTTCATCTAAAGCCCCTTAAAATGTGTTTTTTTAAGATTATTTTTGGCTTAATGTGTAGGCAGAAAGCACAGAATTGTGTAATTTTGCACCCATGAAGGGCCAAGGACAATCACTTCCCGCCCTCACAGCACATTTCATCCCAACCCCAGTCCAGCACCCCGCAAGGCTCTCTCCCCCGCAGGAGAGAAAAGAGGGGAAATGACTATGTACACCGACTTTATCTCACTGGTAGAAAAAAGCATCCGCCACAACTGGAACCGCTACGCTCTTACCGATTACGGCGGCGTGTCTCATCGCTACAGCGACGTGGCCCGCAAGGTGGCCAAACTCCACATTCTCTTCCGTCAGGCCGGCATTGAGCCCGGCGACCGCATAGCCCTCTACGGACGCAACTCTTCGCAATGGGCTATGGCCTTTATTGCCACCGTTACCTACGGAGGAGTGGCCGTGCCCATCCTTCATGAGTTCCATGCAGGCCAGGCCCAGAACATCATACGCCACAGTCAGACGCGCATCCTCTTCTGCGACGACCGCTCCTGGGCAGAGCTTAACCCCGAGGAGGTTCCCGACGTCGTCGGCTTCTTCAATATCGCCGACTACAGCCTGTTCCTCAGTCGCAGCGAGGCTCTTACCGAGGCACGAGAGAACCTTAACGCATACTATGGCAAAGAGTTCCCCCGCGACTTCGGTCCCTCCGACGTCAACTACCGTCCCCAGCCCGACGGCGAGGCCCTCGCCCTCATCAACTACACCAGCGGCACAACGGGATACTCCAAGGGCGTAGAGCTCCCCTACCGCTCCCTCTGGAGCAACGCCCTCACGGCACAGGAACTCGCCCCCGAGACCTTCAAGCCCGGCCACTGCGTCGTGGCCATCCTGCCCTCGGCCCACATGTACGGCCTCATGTTCGAGCTAATCGCCGGTTTCCTCGTCGGCATGCACACCTACTACCTCACCCGCGTGCCTTCGCCGCGCATAATCTTCCAAGCCTTCGGCGAAGTGAAGCCCCACATTGCCATCTGCGTGCCCCTCGTCATAGAAAAGATACTGCAGCAAGGCATTGTGCCCAAGCTCCAGCGCCCCGCCATACGTGCCGGACTCCACATGCCCGTTGTGCGCGCACGAATCATGGCCCGCATCAAGGAACAGCTCCTTGCCGCATTCGGCGGGCGCATACACCAACTCGTAATGGGCGGAGCGGCCTTCAATCCCGAGCTTGAAAAACTCCTCTCCGAGACAGGTTTCCCCTATACCATCGGCTACGGCACCACAGAGACGGGCCCGCTCATCACATTCGAGCATGCCAAGACCTTCCGCCGCGGCACGTGCGGACGCGCCGCCTCGCGCATGGAAATACGCATCGACAGCGCCAATCCTCATCTTGAGGTGGGCGAGATTCTCGTGCGCGGCGATAACCTCATGCTCGGCTACCATAATAACCCAGAGGCCACGGCAGCAGTAATCGACCAGCAAGGGTGGTACCACACTGGCGACCTCGGACTTTTCGCCCCCGAGAATCACCTGATCATCAAGGGCCGAAGCAAAAATATGCTTCTCACCCCCAATGGCCAGAACGTCTATCCCGAAGAGGTGGAGAGCCTGTTCTGCACGATGCCCCTCGTCAGCGAATGCGTCATGGTGCAGCGCGACAATACGTTCGTCATGCTCGTGTATCCCGACTACAAAGCCGCTGAGCAGCAGGGCCTCACGCAGCTCGCCATAGAAAACATCATGGAGCAGAATTGCAGAAACGTCAACGAGCGTCTCAATCGCTACGAGCGCCTCTCGGCCGTAGAAATACGCGAGGAAGAATTTGAGAAGACGCCCAAGCACAATATCAAGCGCTTCCTCTATCAGTAACACCTCCGCCTGCGGAGCCTCCCGCTAAGGTCCCGGCCCGCAAATATCCCTATAAGAAACCCTCATGCTGCCTTCTATTTTCGGGTAGCGTGAGGGTTTCCTGATGAATGCTTCTAAATACCAGTGTTTACGGGGCCTGGCCGTTATTTGTCGGCCTCCTGTTGTCTCGCGACTACTGTCACGCGTTCTCGCGACTGCAGTCGGGAGACAACTAAATGAGGGAAAGGAAAAAGCAGAGGCACTCTACTTTCCAATCCCTCACGGCTCCGCCATTTTATTATACTGTTGTTTGGTAAAACTTGAACTCCTGCTATTTGAGCAAGGCTCCCATAAAGAATTATTGCTGTCCGGTAAACTTGTAAGTCCTGAAAGGACTACATAACGGAGGGTAGGGCGCAAGCCCTACCTCACTCGTCGCTTTTTTCACAATGGGAGCGCTGTAAGTGCGACATAATTACCACTTTACTTGAATTATGTCGCACTTACAGCGCTCCGTGAATAAAACAAATACAAAAGATAGGGCTCGCGCCCTATCCTCCAATCTGTCGCACGGCCCCCCTCCACCTCCCCCCTTTAGGGGGAGAGGCCGCTCTTTGAGCGGCGCTTTGCCGTCGCTGGCAAAAGGTTAGAAAATCTCTTCCGGCGCGCTGACGAGGTGCGTGGCGCCGTGGGCGATGAGAAAGTCGCGGCTGCGGAAGCCCCAGAGCACGGAGAGACAGGGGAGGCCGCTGTTGCGCGCCGTGAGAATATCGACTTCGCTGTCGCCGATGTACACGGCGCGATCGTGCGATACTCCTAATTGGCGCAAAGCCTCAACAACGGTGTCGGGAGACGGCTTGCGGCTGATGCCGTTTCCTTCGCCGATGGCCACCTGGACGGTGTCGGGGAAGAAGGTGCGGCAGAGTTGGCACGTGGCGTCGTGGAGTTTGTTGCTCACCACGCCGATATTTTTTCCGGCGGCCTTAAGACGGGCGAGGAGCTGGGGAATGCCGGGGTAGGGGGCGGTGGTGTCGAGCGCGTGGAGGGCGTAGTGGTCGCGGAAGAGGGAAAATGTCTCTTCCGCCACGTCGGGCGCGGTGCCTTCGGGAATGGCCCTCATGACGAGGGTGTGAACGCCGTTGCCCACAAACCGTTGCACTTCATCAAGCGTGCGCAGGGGCATGCCTTGACGGCGCAGGGCATAGTTTACGCTGGCGGCGAGGTCGCCGAGCGTATTGAGGAGCGTGCCGTCAAGGTCGAAAATGTAGGTGGAATACTCGTGTGTGGACATGGAGCGGCGTAACGGTAACGGGGAACGCTGGCGGGAGTGTTTATTTCACCCACACGACGTAGTTGTCCTTGCGGGGACGCGGTGCGGGCAGCAGCGTGTCAGCGGGATAGCCGATGATGCAGTGGCCTATGCCTTCGTAGTCGCCCTCGATGCCGAGGTCGCGGAGAATGGCGCGGCCTTCCTCGCTGTTGAATTCTTCCTTGGCGCGGTGTATCCAGCAAGTGCCGAGTCCGAGGGCATGAGCGGCGAGCATGAGGTTGCCCATAACGAGGCTGCCGTCGTAGAGGTAGGTGCGGCAGTTGCGGTCGGCCAGGACGAGGATGACGGCGGGGGCGCCGTAGAACGGGTCGAGGTCGGGGTTCTTCTCGCGCAACTGGGGATGCTGTTCCATAAGGATTTCAGCATTCATGCGTGAGAGACGCTTTACGAGTTCGGGGCGCGTGATGGCCACGATACGGGGCGACTGGAGGCCGTGGCCGGTGGCAGCATAGGTGCCGGCCTCGCAGACTTTGGCGAGGAGGTCTTCGGGTACGGGCTTGTCGAGGTACTTGCGTACGCTGCGGCGGGTCTTGATGAGGTTGAGCATAAGAATAAAAGACCCTCCCCCAACCCCTCCCTTAATGGAGGGGAGCGGAATGGGGGAGGAGATGACTTAATTAAGGATAGTTACAAGTTTGCGGCCTTTAGGACATTATTCCCCTCCCTATGGGGGAGGGGTGTCACGATGCCGTAGGCAGTCGTGACGGGGTGAGGCTGCATGTGTGCTTACTGCATACTGCCGCCCACGATGTCGAGGAGTTCGGCGGTAATGGCGTACTGGCGCTGCTTGTTGTACTGCAGGTTGAGCGTGCGCAGGAGTTCGTCGGCGTTGTCAGTGGCGGTCTGCATGGCCACCATGCGGGCGGCGTGCTCGGAGGCGTTGCTGTCCAGCAGGGCGGTGTAAATCATCAGGTTGACGTAGCGGGGAATGAGGGCGTGAAGCACGGTTTGCATGTCGGGCTCAACGAGGTAGTTGTCGTTGAGGGCGGCAACGTGCGTCTCCTCACGCTGACGTTCGCGCTGGTTCTCACGCAGATAGTCCATGGCCTGCTGCGAGGTGGCGATGGTCTGGAGGTCGCGCTCGTGGTCGTAGTCCATAGCCTCGGCGATGTCGATAGGCATGAGCTTCTTGTTCTGCAGCACCTGCGAACCTGCGCTCTTGAAGTGGTGGTAGATGAGTTTGACCTCATCCACTTCGCCGTGGACAAACTGGCGTCCCAGTTCGCGGCCGATGCGTACGCAGTCGGCGGCGTTGGGCTTGTCGGCGAGTTCCTGGAAGTCGCCGGCAGCGGGGAGTCCGAGGCGTACCACCTTCTCGGCGACCTTGCGGCCGATGGGGTAGATGACTACTTCAATGCCTTTCTCCTTGTAGGCTTTTACCTGTTTCTCCATAAGACGCAGCACGTTGGCGTTGAAGCCGCCGCAGAGCGAGGAGTTGCTGGCAAAGACAAGGAGAGCCGCGCGGTGGACCTCCCTCTCCTGCGTGATGGCGCTTTGGGCGTCAACTTCGCTGGCGAGGAATGTCTTGAGAATCTTTTCGAGCATGGCCTCGTAGGGGAGCATGTTCTCAATCATCAGCTGGGCGTGGTGCAGTTTGCTGCTGGCCACCATCTTCATGGCGCTGGTGATTTTGCGCGTGCTCTGTACGCTGGCTATGCGGCCTTTGATTTCTTTTAAAGAACCCATAAGGAGAAGACCCTCCCCTTACCCCTCCCTTAAAGGGCGGGGGATGAAATGGGGGAGGTAATCGGATTTTAAGTTCGTTGTTAAATAAATATGATATAGACCCTTAAGAAGTATCTATTCCCCACCCTTTAAGGGAGGGGATAGGGGAGGGTCTTATTTGTATTGCCCTGCAACGTTCTCCATGACCTGGCGGATGGTGGCGGTGATTGTGTCATCAATCTTGCCGTCGCCGAGGGTGGCGAGGATGTCGGCGTGCTGGGAGCGCATCACATTGAGAAAGGCGTCCTGGCATTCGCGCACCTTGTCGATGGGCACGGGGGCGAGGAGACCGTTGGTGCCGCAGTAGAGAATGGCCACCTGCTCACCTACGGGCATCGGGCTGTATTGTGCCTGGATGAGGAGCTGGTTGTTCTTACGGCCGCGGTCGAGGGTCATGGCCGTCACGGCGTCCATATCGGAGGAGAACTTGGAGAAGCTCTCAAGCTCGCGATACTGGGCCTGGTCAATCTTCAGGGTGCCGGCCACTTTCTTCATACTCTTTACCTGTGCGCTGCCGCCTACACGGCTCACGGAGATGCCGACGTTGATGGCGGGGCGGAAGCCCTGGTTGAAGAGGTCGGACTCCAGGTAAATCTGGCCGTCGGTGATGGAGATGACGTTGGTGGGGATGTAGGCGCTCACGTCGCCGGCCTGCGTCTCGATGATAGGCAGCGCGGTGAGGGAGCCGCCGCCCTTGACGTGACCCTTGAGGCAGGCGGGGAGGTCGTTCATCTGCTCGGCCACTTCCTGCTGCTCGTTGATTTTGGCAGCACGCTCGAGAAGGCGTGAGTGGAGATAGAACACGTCGCCGGGATAAGCCTCGCGGCCGGAGGGGCGGCGCAGGATGAGGGATACCTCACGATAGGCTACGGCCTGCTTGGAGAGGTCATCGTAAACTACGAGGGCGTGCTCGCCACGGTCGCGGAAGTACTCGCCGATGGCGGCACCTGCGAAGGGTGCATAGTACTGCATGGCGGCAGGGTCGGAGGCAGTGGCGGCCACGATGATGGTGTAGGGCATGGCGCCGTGCTCCTTGAGGTTCTGCACGAGGGCGGCTACGGTGCTGGCCTTCTGGCCTATGGCGACGTAGATGCAATATACGGGTTTGCCCTGCTCGTAGAAGGACTTCTGGTTGATGATGGTGTCGATGGCGATGGCGGTCTTACCCGTCTGGCGGTCGCCGATGATGAGCTCACGCTGGCCGCGGCCGATAGGAATCATGGAGTCCACGGCCTTGAGACCCGTCTGCAGGGGCTGCTTAACGGGCTGGCGGTAGATTACGCCGGGGGCCTTGCGGTCGAGGGGCATTTCAAAGGACTCGGTGAGGTCGATGTCGCCGAGGCCGTCAATGGCCTGACCGATGGGGTTGATGACGCGGCCGAGCATATTGTCGTTCACGCGGATGGAGGCGATGCGCTTGGTGCGCTTCACCTTCATGCCCTCCTTGATGCCGCTGGTGGGGCCGAGGAGCACACAACCTACGTTGTTTTCTTCGAGGTTCATCACGATGGCCATCGTGCCGTTCTCAAACTCGAGCAGTTCGTTGGCTTCAGCATTGTTGAGGCCGTAGATACGGGCCACACCGTCGTTGATGGTGAGCACGGTGCCCACTTCATCAAAGTCGTGCTGGGTGCCAAGTCCTTGCAGTTGTTGGAGAAGGATATCTGATACTTCGCTGGGTTTAATCTTGTCCATTGTTTATTTTAATTCTTTGAGAATGGTGTTGAGCTGCGACTTAACGGAAGCGTCCATTCTGTAGGTGTCGTATTCGAGGATGAAGCCCCCAATGATATCGGGATCTACCTCGGTGAGAAACTCGACCGTACCGCCTGTGCGCTTTTCTACTACTTGCTGCATTTTCTGCTGTGTAGCGGGGCTTACGGCGGCGGCAGTGACAAGTCGGCCGTGGGTGATGTTCTTCTGCTGGCGATAGAGAGTGATGTAGGACGATGCGATGAGTTGCATGACTTCTTCGCGCCCTTGCTGCAGCACGAGGTCGATGAAGTTGAGTGTCAGCGGGCTGGGATTTGTTCCGGCAGCGGCGCTGAGCACGGCTTTCTTCGACTCGGAGGGCAGCATGGGGTTGTCGATGGTGCGGCGTAGGCGCGGCAACTCGGCGTAGGCCTGGACGATGGTGTTCATGTCACCATAGACCTGCTCCTCGCACTTCGTCTGCACGGCACTCTTCAGAAGGGCCCGGGCATAGCGAACCGAAATAACGCCTAAATCCATGCTCTATCTATTTTGCGTTAGAAGAAACTTCATCCAGCAACCTGTCCACATACTCCATTTGTGCAGCTTCGGCGGAGAGTTCCTTGCGCAGCACCTTCTCAGCCACGCTCACACTGAGACGAGCCATCTCGCCGCGAATCTCCTTGAGGGCGGCTTGCTTCTCGTTCTCAATCTGAGCTTTGGCCTCGGCAATGATGCGGGCACTCTCTTCGCGAGCCTTCACTTCGGCCTGAGACACCATGCTGTCGCGGGCGGCGGCGGCGTCCTTCACTATCTGTGCGGACTGTTCGCGGGCTTCGCGCAGCAGTTGCTCGCTCTCGGCCTGAATGTTGGCCAGCTTCTCATTGGCTTCGTGAGCCTTGCGCAGGCTCTCATCAATGTAGGCCTTGCGGCCCTCAACCATGTTTACAATGGCGGGGAAGCCGTATTTGGCCAGGATGAAGAAGACAACGAGGAATGCCAGCAACATCCAGAAGAGGAGACCCAGGTCTGGAGTGAGTATGGCGGGCAAACTATTTAAATCCATTGCTGATTGAAGGGATTAGTCTGGACTTTCTTTACTTGATAAGGAATGCGCAAGCTACTACGGCAAACAGGGCAACACCTTCCACAAAGGCGGAGGTAAGAATCATGTTCGTCTGAATCTTGCTGGTAGCCTCGGGCTGACGTGCGATAGCGTCCATGGCGCTGCCACCGATTTTACCAATACCCAAACCTGCGCCGATAGTTGCAATACCTGCGCCAAGACCGCAACCAAGCTGTGCGAGACCTTCTGCTGCTAATAATGTAATCATAATTTAAAAAGTTTTAAGTTGTTAATATTGTTAGTTATTTTTTAGATTGTTTTCTTTTGTATAAAATAGGAGTCCGAATATATTTGAAAAAGGTGAAAGGTCGTTTAACCTGATGATAGGGGGCAAGAGTTATTCTGCGTGGTGCTTGGGGTGAGCCAGGCCGATGAACACGGCGGAGAGGAGCGTGAACACGTAGGCCTGGACGAAGGCTACCAGCACTTCCACGAGATTCATAAAGAGGAGCATGATGGCGCTGAAGATGTTCAGGCCTGTACCCATGCCTACGCCCATTGTCCAGCCGAGGAAGATGACGCAGGTAAAGGAAAGGATGATGGCATGCCCGGCCATCATGTTGGCGAAGAGACGGACCATCAGGGCAAAGGGCTTCGTGATGATGCCTACCACCTCGATGACGGGGATGAGCGGGGCGGGGTAGGCCTTGAGGAAGAGCGGCACTTCGGGCCAGAAGATTTCCTTCCAGTACTCCTTGTTGCCGAAGAGGTTGACGAGGAGCATGGTGCAGAGGGCGAAGAAGAACGTGATGTTGATGTTGCCCGTCACGTTGGCACCGCCGGGGAAGATGGGGATGAGGCCCAGGAGGTTGGTGGTGAGGATGAAGAAGAATACGGTGAGGAGGTAGGGCGCAAAGCGCTTGTACTGCTCGCCTACGCAGCCCTTGATGACGTCGTCGTAGATGGTCATCACGAGCATCTCCATCATCCCTACGAAGCCCTTGGGAGCGTCGCTCTTTTCGTCGTGCCGCTTATACCAGCGTGCACAACTCAGGAAGATGGCAATGAGCACGAACACCACAATCCATATCTGGGCCACCGTCTTGGTGATGCTGAGGTCGAGGGGGCGTACTTCGCTGCCGTCGGCCAGGCGCTCGTATATCTTGCCGTGGTGTTCGGCGGCGAAATAGAAGTTCTCAGGCAGGTTTCCTTCCGTGCCGAAGTACCATTCGCCGGTCTGCTGGCTCCTGACGATGATGGGCAGGGGTATGGCCACGTCGCCGGCTATGTGCCACTCGTAGGCATCGGAGAGATGCTCGAGCACGATTTCGGGAATGTCGATTTCCTTGGTTTCTTCCTTGCCGGCCTCATCGGCGGCAAAAATCTGCACGGGGAGGAGCGCAAGGACAAGAATAAGGAATACGGACTTTATGCGTTTCATCAATTGTTGTTTGTTATGCGTGAGAAATAAAGGGTGTGATGGGTGAGGGCGGCGAGGTAGAAGGCCATGAAGACGATGACGTACGGCACCATTGCGTCTCTGCCGACGCAAAAGAAGCAGACAGTGAGCGTGGCCAACGCTGCCAGCATGCGAAATCCCGGCACCGCAGAATAGAAAGTCGTGAGCATTTCCTTGTGGCCTTCGGATACTTTGCGCCAGAGAGCGGCTATCACAATGCTGCTCAGCACAACGAATCCGAAACTTACTGCCGTTGGTACTGCCACGAGGTTTGTGCCGTCTTTTATGAAATAGGCCACTCCGAACGTCAGCATGCTGAGCACGGTAGCCAGCAAAAGGCTCTGCAGGGCGTAGCGCCTGCTATGGGAACGGACGGGTGAATTCATATTTCTTGACTTCTGTTCTTTTATTATCTGCGAGAGCGTTGGAGAATATCTGCTTTTCTGTTCTTTATATTATATATAATGTGTAGCTGTCCGTATGGGCTGCCAGACAATTTATTTAAGATGTGCAGCTATACTTCTACGCAGAGGCTAACTTCGTTTTTCTTTACCAGTACGAAGCCGCCGAGCACCTTCAGGGTTTCCTTGCCGTTGGCGGTAGTATAGGTTATTTCGCCTTTCTCCAGCGAAGAAATGATGGGGGCGTGGTGTTCGAGAATTTCAAACTGGCCAGCCGTGCCGGGCACGACGACGCTCTCCACTTCGCCTTCAAAGGCGACTTTTTCAGGGGAGACTATTTTCAGCAGTAATGCCATTGGCTTAAATGTTTGCTGTGAACTGTTTACTCTAAACTGAGATTATGCCTGAGCCTGCTCCATCAGTTTCTTACCCTTCTCAATGGCTTGCTCAATGGTGCCGACGTTGAGGAAGGCCTGTTCGGGCAGGTCATCGAGCTCGCCGTCGAGAATCATGTTGAAGCCTTTGATAGTGTCTTCGATACTTACCATCACACCCGGTACGCCCGTGAACTGTTCGGCCACGGTGAAGGGTTGCGAGAGGAAGCGCTGCACACGGCGGGCACGGTTTACGGTGAGTTTATCTTCGTCGGAGAGCTCGTCCATACCGAGGATGGCGATGATGTCCTGCAGTTCCTGATACTTCTGCAGTATCTGCTTCACGCGCTGGGCGCAGTCGTAGTGGGCCTGACCTACCACATGGGGGTCGAGGATGCGGCTCGTGCTGCCCAGAGGATCCACGGCGGGATAGATACCGAGCTGAGCGATATTACGCGAGAGTTCGGTGGTAGCGTCGAGGTGGGTGAAGGTGGTGGCAGGTGCGGGGTCGGTCAAGTCATCGGCAGGCACATATACGGCCTGCACGGAGGTGATGGAGCCCGTCTTGGTGGAAGTGATGCGCTCCTGCATCGTACCCATTTCAGAGGCCAGCGTAGGCTGGTAACCCACGGCGGAAGGCATACGGCCCAGCAGAGCGGACACCTCGGAACCGGCCTGGGTGAAACGGAAGATATTGTCAATGAAGAAGAGGATGTCACCGCCCTGGTCGCGGAACTCTTCGGCAACGGTCAGACCGGAGAGGGCCACGCTGGCGCGGGCACCGGGAGGCTCGATCATCTGACCATAGACAAGGGTGGCCTGGCTCTTCTTCAGTTCTTCGGGGTCAACGAGCGAGAGGTCCCATTTGCCTTCTTCCATGGCTTCCTGGAATTTCTTGCCGTATTTGATAACGCCGCTCTCAATCATCTCGCGGATCAGGTCGTTGCCCTCACGGGTACGCTCACCTACACCGGCGAACACGGAGAAGCCGTTGTGGCCCTTGGCAATGTTGTTGATGAGCTCCATGATGAGCACCGTCTTGCCTACGCCGGCGCCGCCGAACAGACCAATCTTACCACCCTTGAGGTAGGGCTCCAGGAGGTCGATTACCTTGATACCGGTGGCCAGCATTTCCTTCGTAGTGGAGAGTTCCTCGAACTTCGGGGCTTCGCGGTGGATGGGGTAGGCGTTCTCCTGTGAGAGGCTTGACATACCGTCGATAGGCTTACCGATAACGTTGAGCATACGGCCCTTAATCTGTTCGCCGCTGGGCATGACAATGGGAGAGCCTGTGGGCTCTACGTCAAGGCCGCGCTGGAGGCCGTCGGTATTGTCCATAGCCACGGTGCGTACGGTGTCCTCACCGATGTGCTGCTGTACTTCAATGATAAGGTCAGAGCCGTCGGGACGCTTCACTTTCAGGGCGTCATGAATGCGAGGCAATACCTTTTCGGGATCCTGGCCGTTGGTGTCAAAATAGACGTCAATCACAGGGCCGATGATTTGGGAGATTTTACCAGTCATTATTTATATTATTGTATTATTGTTTTCTTTCTTTCTTTTCTTTTATATACTCAGCTCGTCCAGCACCTGTATCAGTTGCGGGTCCATAGGCTTGCGCTTGGCCACGGCCTCGACGAAAGGCACATATACAATCTCGTTGTTCCTTACGCCCACCATCACATTGCGCTGGCCTTTCACCAGTGCGTCAACGGCGCCTACGCCCACACGGCTGGCAAACACGCGGTCGTGTGCCGAAGGGCTGCCGCCGCGCTGAAGGTGGCCGAGGATGGACACGCGCACGTCGTACTGCGGATATTCCTTCTTCACGCGCTCGGCATAGTACATGGCACCGCACTTGGGGCTTTCGCTCACGATGACCATGCAGCTCTTCTTCGACTTGCGTATGCCGCGCTCCATAAACTGGCCCAGCTGGTCGGCACCCGTGCTGTCTTCGGGAATGATGGCAGCCTCGGCACCGGCGGCAATGGCGCTGTTCTGTGCCAGGAAACCGGCATCGCGGCCCATCACCTCGATGAAGAAGATGCGTTCGTGGCTCTGCGCCGTGTCGCGAATCTTGTCCACGCAACTCATAATGGTGTTCAGCGTCGTGTCGTAGCCTATCGTCGTGTCGGTGCCGTAGAGGTCGTTGTCAATGGTGCCTGGCAGGCCGATACAGGGGAAGTCATATTCCTCTGCCAAAGTCATGGCTCCTGTCAGCGAACCGTTGCCGCCTATCACCACGAGGGCGTCGATGCCTTCTTTCTGCAGCGTGTCGTAGGCACGCTTACGGCCCGCGGCGGTCATAAAGGCTTCGCTGCGAGCCGTGCGGAGGATGGTGCCACCCGTCTGGATGATGTTGCTCACGTCCTCTGTCGTGAAAGACTTTACCTCGCCGTTCATCAGGCCTTCAAAGCCGCGGTAGATAGCCTTAACCTTGAAGCCGTTGCTGATGGCGGAGCGTGTCACTGAACGAATAGCGGCATTCATCCCCGGGGCATCACCGCCACTGGTCAGAACGCCGATACATCTTATCTTTGCCATTTGTCTTTCTTGGTGTTTTGAGCGGCAAACGGGGCTCGAACCCGCGACCCTGAGCTTGGGAAGCTCATGCTCTGCCAACTGAGCTACTGCCGCATTTCCGTTTTCGCTGCAAAATTAAACATTATTTCTCATTTAGCCAAATTATTCCTTGCAGAAATTCAGTAATTTTCACATTCTGTCGGCTTGTTTCCCGCCTTGCTGCCTGCATTGTACAGTCGGTGTGGCATTGTGCTTACCGCTTGTATTCATAAACATCAGTAGGGGATAAGTCTTTTAAATATCGTGCATGGTTGTGAAAGCCTTGTCCCCAAGGAATGCCGTAAATCCTGCATGGATAGTTCCTGTACCCGCATCTCCGGTTTTCACATCGCTTTCCGTTGTCGCACGACCTTGGTTGTTTGATTGCACGACCTAGGTTGTTTAATTGCACGACCTAGGTTGTTTAGTTGCACGACCTAGGTTGTTTGATTGCACGACCTAGGTTGTTTAATCACGCAACCTAGGTTGTGCGATATTGCTGTCGGCGAAAAAAATAAGAGTCTGTCGTTTCGGGACGGTGGGTTGGGTCTTCCCCTTACCTGTACCCCTTATTTGTTCCCCTTCATCCTGTTGTGCGTCTTGCAGAGCATCTGGCAGTTGTCGGGGGTAGTGGTTCCTCCGCGGCTCCATGCGGTCACGTGGTCGGCATCCATCTCCGTCTCTTTGTAGATGCGGTCGGCGTTGGCTTTGCCTTCCAGGGCGCAGAAGGGGCAGTTGCTGTGGCCGGCGGCACGGGCTGTGGCCGTCTGGCGCGTGTAGAGTGAGTGGATAGTGGGCTTGTCAAACACGCGGACGTTGAGGAGACTGGCGTCGGTTTCTCCGCCGAGGATGTACTCGTAGATGCCTTTCTTGTCCGTCACGCAAAAGTCGGCGCGCAACTCCTCCACGCGCCGTGCCACGGCTTCGGGGGTGAAGGCCTTTGTGTGGTAGGCTTCGTAGAGGCGTCCCCAGTCGCGGCCGCGCATTTCCGGGTGAACGTCCCTGAAGGTGGCACTCACCCAGTCAATGACACTGTTGAAATAGGCTTGCAACTCCTGTATGTCTTCGTCGTGGCGGTGGCGGCTCATATAGCCGTCGATGTCGCCGCGCCCCACCCATTGGAGGGCGGTGTGGAGGATGTCCTGGCGGTTGGGCGTGCCGCTGACGTAGGCGCCCCACTTCTGCATCAGCGGGTTGTTGGAGTTGGAGTACACGCTCTTGGCCTTCGTCACGAAGGGGCCGTAGTAGGTGGCGTTGAGCATCTCCTGCTCGTTGAGGGGTATGCCGGCGATGTTGATGGTGTGGAACCACTCGCGAATCTCCTCCTCCGTGCCTTCGCAGATATACACGAGAAGTTCCGTCTGCTCAATGCGCTGGCGCAGGTTGGCGGCAAGGCTGCCGATGTTCTGGTTGCGTCCGTCGGCGTCGATGATGTCGAGTTTGTTGGTCATAAAGCGGCCGAGCGAAGTGATGCGCTGCTGGCCGTCGAGCACCTCGTAGCGGTCATCGCCCACCTTGTTGAAGTAGATGAGGCCGAGGGGATAGCCTTTTATCACGCTGTCTATCACGGCCGCGTCCTTTTTCCCGTCGGCGTAAATGTAGCTGCGCTGGTATTCCGGCTGAATGGTGAGGCGTCCGCCGAGGCCGAAGAGCCCCTTGCCCTCGTATTCGTTATAGACAAAGCCCTCGCAGATTTCTTTGATAGTGATTTGCTGTAATGTCGTTTTCATAGATTATTGCTTTTTGCGAATGAGGATACGTGGATAAGTATTGCGGGGTACGCCGTCCTCAATAATTACAGGCGTGGCGTTGAGGTCGTTATAATTAGGATAGTCCTCTGCTGTATATATCTTTGACCTTGTTTCCCATTTACCAGGCCCTCGCTTGGCTATGTCTATTATATCAAATTGTTCTGGGCAATACTTGTCAAGAAAAGTGATAGGCACGCCCATTGCGCCATCGTAGTCGGAGGGGATTGCATCTGTGAAAGGAACTTCTATGGCATTGTAGTTGTCGTAATGGTCATAGCTGTCTTTTCCTTTCAATTCCTTGTGCTTTGAAAACTTCAAGTTGTCGGCCATTGTCATCAAAGACAAGGGCTGATGGCGGCGGCCGTGGTCAAGGTTGGTAAACCAACGCACGCCTTTTACACGTATGAACTTCTTGCCTTCTTCGTCTATACGCCAACCTGAAGCGTCCAGCGGGTAAGCGTCAGGTACGCCAAACTCTCTGTCGCCGCTGTTGATAGTGCAGCCATACCATACGAGGTTGTCCTTGAAGCACGGGAATACCTCTTTGTAAGTAACGGCATTCATATTCCCGATAATAAGAAAATCTTTTTCTCCCTCCATAATCCATCCGAAGAACTCGCGGAAGAGCGAGAAGGGAGGGTTGGTGACAATGATGTCGGCGTCATCGCGCAGGGCGGTGATTTCCTTGCTGCGGAAGTCTCCGTCGCTTTCAAGGTAATGCCACTGGAGGTCGTCGATGTCAGTGCGTCCGTTGCCGTCCACGTCGCGGTCGAGCACGAATATCTTGCCGTGCGTCTGCGTCTTGGCGGGGTCGAACTGCGGGCTCTCCGTCTCGAAGAGGGAGAGTTGCAGGGGCATTTTGAGTTTCTTGCTCTCGGGGGCGTAACTCGTGCTGACGAGGCGCCGGAGGCCGAGGTCTTCAAAGTGCAGGGCGAAGTAACGGGTGAAGTTGCTCCACTCGGGGTCGTCGCAGGGCAGTAGCACTACCTTGTCGCGGAAGGTGTCGGGGCGGTACTCCAGATAGGCGTTCACCTCCTTCTCAATGTCGGCATACTGCGTGTAGAACTCATCCTGCTTGGCCGTCTTCGCCTTTGAAAGGTTAGCGTTAGCCATAACAATAGCGTTTGGACGCGCTGTCTTATCTATGTGGGCTAACGCAGTAAGGCCTCAGGCATGGAGATAAAGAAAGCGTGGGACGATTCTTATCTCCACCTTGAGGCCCTGAGAAAGCCCACACTATACAGATAAGCCGCCCACGCTGTTGCGCAGACGTTCTTGTCATTCTGTATAGTGTTAGGTTGAATCGGTTAGAAGTTCTCAGGTTCCAAGGTGATTCGATAACACAGAACGTAATATAAATATGTCGTCCCCCTCGCTCGGGGGCAGTTATGTTCAGGGGATGGTATTCCTACAGTTCATCGCACTCCTTAAGCCACATTTCGGCTGCGGCGTCGCTGGGCATTAGCCAGTCGCCGCGGGGCGAGAGGGAACAGGAGCCTACCTTGGGGCCGTCGGGCATACAGGAGCGTTTGTACTGTTGCTGTATGAAGCGGCGGCAGAAGGTGCGCAACCACTTCTTAAGCGTGTCGTGGCTATAGGTATCGCCAAACGCCTGCTGGGCGAGCCAGAAGATTTTCTGGGGCCGTGCGCCGTGGCGCAGCAGATGGTAGAGGAAGAAGTCGTGGAGCTCGTAGGGGCCCACCAAGTCCTCTGTCTTTTGCTGTATGGTGCCGTCGGCGGCTGCGGGGATGAGTTCGGGGCTGATGGGGGTATCGATGATATCAAGCAGCACTTCACGGGTGTATGTGTCCATGATATTCTCGGCTATCCACTTCACCAGATGGCGGATAAGCGTCTTGGGCACGCCGGCATTCACGCCGTACATCGACATGTGGTCGCCGTTGTACGTGGCCCAGCCGAGGGCGAGCTCGGAAAGGTCGCCGGTGCCCACGACAAAGCCGTTCATCTGGTTGGCAGCGTCCATGAGAATCTGCGTGCGCTCACGGGCTTGGGCATTTTCATAGGTGGTGTCGTGCGTGCTGCCGTCGTGGCCGAGGTCTTTCAGATGGGCGCTGCAGGCATCGGCGATGCTTATTTCGCGGATAGTGATGCCGAGGTCTTTCATCAGGCGCACGGCATTTTTGTATGTGCGGTCGGTGGTGCCGAAGCCCGGCATGGTGATGCCTACTATACCTTTGCGGTCGCGTTCCAAGCGGTCGAAGGCATGAGCGCATACGAGGAGGGCCAGTGTGCTGTCCAGTCCGCCGCTCACGCCCACCACCACTGTCTCGGCGTGGGTGTGGAGAATGCGCTTGGCGAGGCCCTGGCTCTGGATGAAGAGAATCTCTTCGCAGCGCTCGCCCAGCAGGTCACCTTCGGGGATGAATGGGTGGGCGCTGAGGGGGCGCGTGAGGGTGAAATGCTCATCCTCAGCCGCAGAGTAGGGGATGTTCACCACACACATGTCTTTGCCGAAGGCGCACTTCTTCATTGCGGCGGCGGCAAACGCCTTGTTGGCGTTGCGGTCGTGGTGCAGGCGCTCCACGTCAATCTCGCTGATGAGCATCTGGGCGTCAAGGCTGAAGCGCTTGCCCTCTGCCAGCAATTCGCCGTTCTCTGCGATGAGCGTGCGGCCGGCATACACGGCGTTTGTGGTGCTCTCGCCGAAGCCGCAGCCAGCAAAGACGTAGCCACACACGCAGCGTCCGCTCTGGCTGGCCACTTCCTCGCGCAGATAGTCGCTCTTGCCGGCTCTCTCGCAAACGGCGCCGGGGCAGAAGATGATGTCGGCGCCGCGCAGGACGAGGTGGTTGCAAGGCGAATAGACAGCCTCGAGGTCGTCACCCACTTCTATGCCGAAACTGTAGGTGCCGGCGCGGAAAATCAGGTTTCTGCTCACGCTGACCTCCTGCCCGCAGAGTTGCACCTTCTTATCCGTAGGCAGCATGTCGGCAGGGGCGAACCAGCGGCTCTCATCGTTGCCGTAGAGGCCCTGCGGGAAGCTCTTGGGCACGAGGCCTGCCACTTTTCCGCCATGCACTACGGCGGCGCAGTCCAGCGTCAGGCCGTCCATCACGACGGGCAGGCCCACGATGGTGACGATGGGCAGCGAGCGGCTGAGTTCTACGATGTGCCACAGTGCGCTTTCGGCCTCCTCCAGCAGCAGTGTTTGGCGGAAGAGGTCCTGGCAGGTGTAGCCCGTGAGGCTCAGCTCGGGGAAACACACCACCTCCACGCCCTTGGCGTTGGCCAGTACCATCATTTCCTGTATCTGTTCGGCGTTGTAGTGGCAGTCGGCCACCGACAGGCGGGGTGTGGCCGCAGCCACCCGTACAAATCCGTGTTTCATATCCTTTATCTTTGCGGGACGCTCCTTTCGGTTCCCCGCACGTTTATATCATTTTCAACTTTTCAGGCATCCGTGTCCTCATCTCTCCTCTTCTTCGTCGCCATTTCTGAAGATGAGCGTCGTGGCGCCGATGGTGACGACGTCGCCGTCCTCCAGGCAGACGCGTTCCTTTAGTCGCAGCAGGTGGTCGCCGATGAAGGTGCCCGTGTTGCTGGGAGCGTCGCGCAGGGTGAAGATGGGCTCTCCCTTGCTGCAGTTTACGCTCACGATGCAGTGGGTAGTGTCCACACTGGGATCCACTGTCTTGAACGCGGCGTTGGCCTTCGTGCCCGGCACGTGGCGGCCTATCACGTTCTCGCCCTCATAGAGCGGAATTTCCTGCTTAAGGTGGAAGGCGTTCTCCACCACGAGCATGCTGCCCACGGCTTCGCGCTCCTCTTCCTCCTCGTCGGCGGAATCGGCTACGGGCATCGTGGGCTCTGCAGTCGGTTTTATGCGCAGGCGGAACTGCTTCCTGCAACTGGGACACTCGAACACCAGGGCGCTTCCCGGGGCGTATTGCGTTTCATCGAAGATTATGGGCTCGTCACACTTAGGGCAGCGTATGCGTTTCATCTTTCAGGGGGAGGACTTGTGGAATAAAAAAGTCTTGCCTGCTGGGATTCCGTCGCAGACAAGACTTTATGTCTTTCTTTCTTATTTACTCGCAAGGAATTTCTTTCACCCAGGAACCTGCATAATCCTTGTTCTCAGTGATTTTGTGCATGAGTTCGTAGGCTTCTGCGGTTGAGGCGAAATGCCCTACCACTACGCGCGTCATTCCGTCCGTCTTTATGAGGCGGGGCGTGGGAAGGCCCTCGGCTTTCAGCTTGTCCACGAAGGCATTGCCGAAGTGCTCGGTAACGGCTGAGGCCATCACGATGACAAACTCCTTCTTGTCTGCCTCATTAACCGTCGGGGCGGCTTTTTCCACGGGAGCGTCGCTTTTCTCCACGACCTGCGCGCCTTGCGCGTTGCTTTCGGCCTCCTTGGCTTGCAAGCTCTCGCGGCTATTGATGATTTTCCTCTTGCGAATCACCACTTTCTTCTCCACCTTCGTGTTGTGCGTTACCTGAGTGGGGAACATGCTGGCCATGTGGGGGCCTGCGTCGGTGATATTGCCCGTGGGGATGACGAGGAAGTAGAACATGATGCACACCACGGCGGCAGCCAGCGAGTTTACTATCTTCTTGTTGAGGCGCAGCACATAGTATTTTTCGCTTTCCTCCTCGTTCGCGAGGGCCGTTGCGGGGGTTGCGGGGGCGATGGCCTCTTTCCGCGTGCCCACGGGCTCTGCAAAGACAGGCTCAAGGGCATAGAGGTCGGGCGTCATCAGGCCGCTCTCCTTCGGAGTGAACTTCATGCCGTAGGTTCCGTTGGCAGAGAGGGTGCCGATACCTATGAGCTCCACCTGTCCGTCTTCCTGTACGCGCTTCTTGAGCTCTGCCACCTGCTCGGCGATATGCTGTGTCGCCGTGTAGTAGGTCATGCGCTCATATTGCTGGTAGCGCTCCACGAGAAGACCGTCGTTGTTGGAGAGAATCGAGTTGAATGTCACACTCCGCTTAGGGGGCACAAAACAGCCGTCCTGCTCGTCGTAATGCGCAGGCTGAACCTGGGTGACGAAGCCACCGAGGCCCGGCACAACTACGCAGTTGTGCTTAACGAGCAGCGTTTCAATATGTTTTGCGAGTGTGTGCATCTTTTACTTTAACTCTTTTCTTTCGTCGGGGACAGTCTTGGGCCTATTTCCCCTTCAATTTCTGAATGCAAAAATACTACTTTTTTTTGATTCTCCTCATAAAAATCATCTTTTTTTTACACTTTTTTTTCCTTTTTCCTCCTATTTTTATCTCGGGCGTGCCAAAAGGTTGGATTATGGCGGATGCAGACCATTTTTTAGCATATTGACTTCCACCGTAACTTTTCTTGCGTACACGTGCGCGCTTGTTCCTTATATATTTATGCAGCAAAACGGAGGGCAAAAGCGGACTGGGCCAAAGGCCGTAAACCTTGGCGTTTCGGTGCCTCGAAATGGCGACCGCCTTCTCCTCTTTTTCATCAGCAAAAATGCCTTCATTTAGAACTGCCTTTTGTTTCAGCCCCTCTTTCAATACCATGAAAACGAAATTCTCTTTTTTTTGTCGTTTTTACGCCTTTTTTCATCCCCCAAAAAGCCGTATTTTCAAAAAAAAAATTCCCGTTTAATTCTGTGCGATTCTGAGAGAAGTTGCTATATTGCTGATTCTCTTGCGCTTAACGCAAGGGTAAATAAAAACGCTCCCCTAAAACCCTCCCTACACCCCCTTATAGGCGAAAATCCATACACGATTTTGTCCCAATTTGCAGCACTCCCCCCTCGGGGGAGCGGGGAGGGGGTCCCCCCTAAAGCCCTTTTAGTCGCAACTAATGCCCTTTTAGTT
>JAZRYH010000048.1:0-19995 GCA_045600685.1 Alloprevotella sp.
TCACTTACGGATAAGGGTCCACTGAGAGATCTATTCGAAAAGACTAATTTCAACGATGTCAAAGAACTCGATTATCCCCTCTTTGAGGGACTATTTGATTAAATTTAACTTCGTCCCGATTTTAACGGGACACTAATGATAGATAAAGATAAAAACAATAAATCTCACACCCAAGAGGGTGGACATATTTTGATTGATTGTCTTGAAGATTATCTGCTATCTAATGAAGAGTGGTTTCACAATCTTATCACACAGTTAGATCTTGACGAAAAAAAGGGAAAGGACTACGTCCATTCTTTCGTGGAATACCTTAAAAAGCTCGGGCTTAAGGACAAGGATGGTGATGATGCCTATTTTTTTATTCCAACGCCAATCTTTACCAATTGTGGGTCATAACGTCCTGCCTCTCCTCCTTTACTAAACTGCTTTACGTTCAGAGGTTCTGTTTCTACAGAATGCGGATCTATGGTAAGAGTTAGATAGCGGTCATATCCCAAGTACTTTCGCTTGGTCATATCCTCATCTATCATTGTCCTATCAACAATGACCATTGACTTGATTCTGTAAACTTGCGATGAGTTCCAGTTATGCATAATAGCATACTTGCATTTCTTGGCTCCTTCTGCAAAGGTGTCTGCTTCAGGAGAGTCGTCAAGTCCTATGCCATATTTGCCTGACATCACTATTCTTGGTATCTGATGAACCATCTGTTCAAGTACAATCATAAGCGCAGGCTCATCTGAAACGGAAATGCCGCTATGCTTATCATCTGAATAAGCCAATCCCTTCTGCGGAATAGATTTCTCAAGGAGATCCTCTTTTCTCGTCTCATCATTTAGCCAAGCGGCTATCTGGTCATACAGCACCTTCTCACTACTCATCGGATTGAGTACAAGTTCTCCGTTTTCATTGACAATCGTGCCTCCTGGCTTCAATGGGAATGCACCAATACCTATACGTTCATGGCTGTCATGATAGTACGAGTTCTTGACCTGATCGGCTGTAAGATTGCCAGGGTAAAGCACGTAGCCACCCACTATTTCTCGCTTGATGCCATTGTCGATGGAGTTGTAGTAGATGGCATCACGATACCTGTGCATCTGGTTGATGGCATCCACAGGCGGTACGTCATGGTTTCTGACGCGCTTGTCTGCCAATCGATACTTGGCATCAAACAGATAGGTATAGACAATGTCATCATTGCTGTTCTTCGACAGACGAAGCACAATGTCAGGTCGCTGAACGGTGGTGAATGTCGTTGTATCTTCGATGGCCGACACCATATTGGAATCCTCTTCCTCCACCTCTGCGTTGTACGAAACCGTTGCCAGTTCCACTCCGTCACGCTCAAACTTCACATCCGACTGCTGACCATACACCAGCTGCTTGATGAAGCCTGTTGTCAACTGTTTGCCGGAGGTCTTGGCTGCCACCCCTTCGCCTAGGATGCCCTGAACCATGTTCTTCACCTTGATGAAGCACCATATCTCATACAGTTCACTCACATCCTTCACTTCCAGGCGTCTGATGCCGTCCTCCAGCTCGTAGCCACATTGCAGCAACAGCCAGTTTTTGTAGATGTCGCTATAGCCACGGGCACGCTTCATCACAAGGCAATCCTGGCTGAAGCCTTTGAACTGACCTATCTGCCGGAAGAAGGGATGACGGGTGAGTCTGGCCAACTCCTCATCCATCACGCCGAGGTTGTCGGCTATGGTCGCATCATTCACCTTCAGCGCGTTCTTTATGTGTTCGCGCACCACGCCAAATCGGCGGTGTATCTCCTTTATGGCATACTTCAGGAAGCGGTTCTCAACGGTGTCTTTCGAGAGAATCATGTCCTCCGTCCGATATAGATGGTGTGGGGCGTTCTGAAACTCTGCGTATTCCTGTTCGAGAGCCGAACCGACAATGCGAAGCCTCTCTGCTCGTTCGTTCTTGACAACCGATTTCAATCGTCTCTTGGGTGAGTTGATGATTATCTTTATCGCATCCACAATGCTCTGGTAGCACTGCTGGAATATCTGCCACCAGATGAGGTCGGTGCTCTCGCCGCTCTTCTCCTTGTAACTGAGGTACGTCTGCTTCAGAAAGGAATAGCTGAGCATGGAGTATTCTTGCTCGATGTCGGCAATGATGCTCTTCAGGTCGGTGCGGTAATCCATCTTGTAGCTCAACACCTCGGTGCGGAACGACATCTTCTTCTGCACGCCATCCACCGAATAGTTCACGCTCATGTCCGTTCGCCCCACCTGGTTGTGGAAGTTTAACGTACCATAGATAAGCGGTTCCTCATCATCCTCTTCCGATGCTGCATCCGACCCATGACCAGCGATGTAGAGTCCTTCAATCTTCACCCCTTCGCGCAAGGCTTTCACACGCAGCGGGTATTCCGTATTCTCAAAGAATACAGCAAGACGCTTGATGTCGGTTCCCTCTTGTTCTTCTCCATCAAAATAGAACCTCACATCCTCGTCACTTGTGGCAAAGTGCGATTCCACCCTTGCCCACGCCTCAGCATCCTGACGTGCACGCAGATTGGCTATGGCTTCGCGCAGGTGCTTGCCATAGTTCTTGCAGGAGAAGCGAAGAGACACATCGCTGTTCCTGACTTCAAAGGTGCTGTATTGCTCAGATGCCATAATAAGGAGACCCCCAACCCCCTTAAAGGGGGCTTTCTGTTAGGGCTGTGAGGTTATGAGGTTTTAAGGTTATGAGGTTGTGTTTTTTAGTAGTTATCCCCAGAACGAGACGAAGTGATCCCTCACAAGGATATCGTTCATCTCTGTGAGTTTCTGTATCGAGATTGAATTGTTGTTATCACCAAACTGATTGGTCAACAGTTCGAGGAGAGCCGGAAGTAACTCCTCGCCCGACTTTGTCTTGAGCTTGGAGTCATCGCCCTCTATGCGGGAGAGTATCTTCATCACGGTAAACTTGTCAAGGGCAGCACCGAGGTCATTGCTGCCAAACATCTTTGCTGCACTCACATAGAGGAAGGCTTCGTTGGCAGCACGATAACCCAACTTGAACGGCGTGCCTTCAAGCAAGGCATTCACCTCTTTCAGATATTCGATAATCTTGTCAGCCCCAATGTCGTGCTTCACAATCTGAGCATTTATCGGACGCTCCACCAGCAACATGTTGCAGTCGGTGAGCAATGGCACATCCTCTTCCGTCTCTCCCGTGAGGAAGGCATCATAGTTCACTTCGTTCATCTCAATGCTCATCGCACGGTCGAGCACTTTGCGAGAGAAAGAGAATGTCGTTTCGTCCATATTGACCGTACCCATCACTATCAGGTTCTTTGGCAAGGTCAAACCTTTGGCGCGGAACTGGTTTTCAAGTTTGCGGCCAGTATCAAGCTCTAGATCTACAAGATGTGCAATCATCTGCCCGCACACCTCAGGCTCAAAGCTGTCGAAAGGATTGATGATAGGGTCGGTTTCGTATTCGCCGTCCTTATTGTACGAACGGCTTTCTATTGCACTCAGGAACTCTGCAAAGTATTCTTCCACAGGTGCCAGGTTCATCTCGTCAAGGCAAAGGAAGAAGGGCGTATCGGGATAGTGCCAAGCTTTTGCAATAAACTCGATGAAAGGCGTAAACTCATAATGAGCACCCCCGATGTTCGACTTGAAGCCGACCACATCCATTGAGTTATGCCAGTTAGGCTTCACCTGAATCAGGCAGAAGTTCGTAGGATTATGCTTCTTCCAGCGGTCATCTCCATCGTAGTCAGCTGCAAAGTCAATATCATTGGTTGCCTGAGCCAGCTTGCGCACTATACGGCTCTTGCCTGTACCCGAGATACCGGCAAGGAGAAGGAAGGGCTTGGTGCGGATAGCGGTGAGGTAGGGGAGAAGATAAGTGGAACTGTCAGGAGATATCTGTTTCTTTGTAGGAAACAAGTCATTATACGACAGTTCGTTAGCTTGCCAGTCGTAGAAATGCCAATCATTTGGATTCTCCTCTAGGCAGAGATACTGGTCTCCGTATTTCTTTACCAAATTAACCCAACTGTCAAGATAGTCGGATATAGGACGCATATTTGAATCATATTTAGCTATGACAAACGTTCCTCTTCCCCATCCTGCATTCAAACGGTTCGTGTTGGAAAATAATTGCTCACGTTTGATTTCGCTATAGAGCGTTCTCTGCGTAACTGCGGCATTTGTATTATACCCTCTGCTTCTTAACTCGTTTTGAATATTTTGTAATGTCATGATTATTTACATTATTAAAAGTTGGCAACAATATCTTCAAGTGATTTGCTACATTCCTGTCCGTGCCAATTGTAAACCTTGTACAAACCTATTTCATCTTGAATGACTAGATACTGATCACATGTCTGTTCGGCCAGCGTTTCCCATCCATAAATACAAGGCGATAAAGATCCTTTCCAACGTCCAGAGCAAAAGATAATTTCTGCTTTCTTCCATTGAGCAGACGAACGATCGTTTACCTGCTCAGCCAAAAGGCTATCATGTGATATTTCGCTGAACGTACCAGGTACAGTTTGAGAGCTTATTTTCTCAAAATCACACCTCTTCATGAGGCGCATAAAAGTCAATCCATCCATTGCTCTATATTGTTTGTACCCATAGAATTGAGGGAAGAAGCTCCAAGAGGGAATCCCATTAAGTATTCTGCATTGTCTGGCGTAGGTTTTCCAAAAACTTCCTTGAAGTTACGGCATCCTTGATGCTTCATCATAGATGGTGCAGAATAGTTTGCCATCGTTGTCGGAGTGTGAACTAAGCCGAATTCTTCTCCATATGTCTTCTTAATCCACGTCTTCTTACGATCAAACACAGCATCAATTTCGGAGGAAGCCGCTACTGAACCTGAGAACTTATGATTCAGGTGTCTGTTTACTAAAATACGGAAGACGCATGCTGCCACAAAGGGAGATTGTGCATTGCCAACTGCTTTGAGTTGAGCACGCCTATTCGTTACGGATACGGATTTACCTATCTCGTTAGGTGCTTTTGTCCAACAATCTCCAGAAAGTTTGGGAAGTTTCGTAATATGGTCGGCCAGTTTATTGAAAACCTCATCATCTTTCACTGCCAACAACCAGAATCGGTCCCTTCTATGGTCCGCGCCTAATTCGCCACATGAGAGTTTGCACAACTCAACCTTATAGCCAACAGCAACAAGATCTTCCTTTGCCTTTGTGAGTGCCTTTAACGTCACATTCTCGCCAAACACGATTGGAGCATTGGCTTCTTGTACAAAGCGATACATCTCGCCCCACAAATTTTTTTCCGCAATATTCTTCCCGTGAGCAGCATGACTAAATGCCTGACAAGGGAAGCCACCGCAGAGTACATCAAACGTGTCCCTATGCGGCTCTCCATGTAACTTTGTCAAATCGCCATAAATTGGGAATTCATCCATCCAACCATCTTTCTGTCTTTGTCTTAGAACCTGTTGACAATACTCATCTATTTCTACTCCTGCACAACATGTATGCCCGAGCAGTTTGCCTCCATAAATACCGCCTCCAATGCCGGCAAAAAGGTGAAATTCTCTGATTTTTTCTTTCACTTCGCTTTATCGTTTAAATAAAGCGTGGAGGCTAAAACACAAAAACTGCGCGGCTCTGGACAAGCCTTCTTAGAGTTTATGCAATAGCCATCCACGCTGTGATTAGTAATTCCTTTCACAACGGGACAGCGATGCATCAAACTTCTCTAAGAATTCTTTCGGATTGTCCAGATCTGCGCAGTAGAGAATGATGTCTTACACTCTGCCGAATATGCTATCTGTAGGGATAGCTACCTGTTCCATCTAATTTGTGATGTTTATGGGTATTCTCAACAATTTCGTCCGTCAATACCCAACACACGGACAAGGGTTGTAGGTTTCTCGTGCGGTACAAACAAAAAAAAGCGCGGGTATTGCATCTTTGCTCGTCCATAATTCCAGGCCGTAGGAAATGCCTTACTTGTTGACGAGCAGATACAGATACCCACGCCTGAGTTGATATATGGAGACACCCGTAAAGTGTGCCGTGAGGGTGGCCTCACCCCCAACCCCTCTCCAAGAGGCGAGGGGAGCTTATCCCTCAGACACACTACGGGAATTGTCTAAACAACTCACCCGTGGCATCCTCTCTGCAATGTCCTTGACAAGTAATTCTGAATTTCCTACGTTCGGAATTATCAAGTGACAAAGCGTTGATGACGCCTTTTATGTATGTAGCACCTGAACTTCGCTACGAAGACAGGATTTTACGAGCACTCGCTTGTACTCAGGTTTTGCTCCAACCTTTTAACGCCATGATGAGCCTTGGGCGTAGGAGACCCCCAACCCCCTTAAAGGGGGCTTTCTGTTGGGGTTATGGCTTTTCTTTCTCTAGTTGTTTTTTGAGGCGTTTTTGCTCGGCCTCAAACTGATCGATAAAGTGAATTTCGACAGGAGAGAGTTCATGGCGTGTACGTTCCCTAAACTTTTCATATTCAGTATCAGCCTTCTGCTTGGCAATTTCAGCCGAAATCTTGCCGGCATGAGTGAGAAGTTCACGATTGCTGATGCGGAGAAATTCATCAAGTTTTTGAACCCAATCTTTCATATACATCGGAACATGAGCCTTTGCCTGGAGTTCTGCAAATTCAAGGTATAGGTTGACGATGCGGTTTAGGAGATCAAGTTCCTCATCTTTGAGATAGTTTTTTGCAATTTCAGCATCGGTTCGGTGTGGCATGGCTCCTGTCCAGGATGTAAGCCCCATGAAGTCCTTCTTGGCATCGGCACGTTCGTAGATAATTTCTGCTGCCGTGTGACCATGGGCGGAAAAGTGCATTTTGTTCTGAACCGTCTTGAAGAACAATTGGGTGGTTTCCACACGTGGATCGTAATCGATGCTAGTAGCATAGATTGCGAGCACTTTGCGATAGAAAATCTTCTCGCTGCTGCGGATGTCGCGGATACGCTCAAGAAGTTCATCAAAATAGTTGCCCCCTCCTGCATGTTTGAGCAATTCATCATTTAGCGCAAACCCTTTTTTCAGATACTCCTTCAATACGGCAGTTGCCCAGATGCGGAACTGCACCCCACGATGCGAATGGACGCGATAGCCAACGGAAATAATCATATCGAGGTTGTAGAAGTCTATTTCATCCTCAATCATGCCCCGAATACCTCTGTTTACGACACATGCAAATTTTGCACACGTCGTATCTTTGCTAAGTTCTCCATCTGAATATATAGCTTTGATATGGCGGCTGATGGTAGAACGATTACGTTGGAACAACTCTGCCATTTGGTCGATGTTGAGCCACACCGTTTCGTCCTGAAGTTGCACCTCAAGCTTTGTCTGTCCATCCTCTGTCTGAAAGAGAACTATTTGTCCTTTGTTGTCCTCTGCCATGTTCTTGCTGTTGCTCTAGTAATGGTAAAAAATAACTTCCTAAAGTTCGTAACTAAGTGCATTCGTCAGCTTTGGCTGTCCCTATCCAAATCTTCTGAACTTATTATTTCACCATTACCTATCTGTCAATCTCTGCTTCCAACTCCTCGATGCTTGGCAACGTGTCGTTGAAGTTCTCGGGGAGAATCTGGAGGCCCTCGTATGCAACAGATTAAATATTTCCCCAGCTTGGGGAACAATTTGCAAATCGCCTTTTTGAGCCTCAGAGACCAATTTATGATGAATTATTTCCCCAACTTGTGGAACTTTTTCAAATAGATGACTGTAAAGCAGATAGAATCTCTTGCAATAGTACAGATTGCCAGGCGTAAATCCCTTCGCTTCGTCTAATGCAAGACGTAGATCTTCGCTCAACTTCTTGATAACAGATTCGCCCCAGCGCTCTTCAACGTGCATCTCGCAGATGTCGCGACCAAGGCTCCAGTAGAACTCAATCTTACTGGAGTTGACCTGCACAGCAGCCTTTATCTGCTGCTGGCGAAATCGCTTTTCTATGTTGCCAATCCATTGCTGATACTCCGGATCAGTTATCGCTAATTGAATCTTGTTCATTCTAAGAATCTGTCAATACAGATGTTTTTGCTATATTTGGGATATTGTCTATGCAACTCACCCGTGGCATGTTTCCGATGATACCCCTCCACTGTAGTGGGTGCAATATACCAAATCTTGTGCAAAAATACTAAAAAATCGGCGTAAGAAGACAGAAATCAGCAACAATAACAACATTTTTATTGATTTTTGGCTAACATTTGTCATTCAGGAGGCTTTGAGAAGAGATTTTCCATAAGATAAGTTGAAGTTTTACTTTAACAAAACGCATTTTGCGTTTTTTCGAAGGTGTAAAATATTTTGACAAAACGAAAAAAGGAGAAATCGCGGCGCCACGGGACTTAAACCTTCTTTCCGGTGAAAAACGTGGTGCTCGCCGCCTTTTTTTTCTCCGTCGCCACCATTAAGTTTTTCCGATGTCCCTTTTACGCGAAATTAAAAGGGACATCGGAAAAATTAAAAGGGATATCGGAAAAATTTAATGGAAGATCGGCGCAATTAAAAGGGACATCGGCGCGACTGAAAGGGCTATCGGCGCGACTAAAAGGGACATAATTTTCGCTAAAGCCGGCCGTTTTCCGGAAAAATCGCTGAAAAAACCATCGCGCGATGCCTCTTTTTCGCACTTAAAGGCGGGTATAGCGCGCCCGAAGAATTTGCCGCAAAAATCTTTGTGAATGTAAGCGCTTGTATATGAGCCATGTAACAGCGTTCTCGTTTTTCGCGTTTTTCCCGTCCGATGCTTCGCGCGCTCGTCTCTACGGCTGAAAATCGCCAGAAAAACGCACGAAAAGTGTAAAATATTTTGACAGAAAAATATCAGTTACGGCCGGCAATGTGATGGCGGAGGGGCGAAATTCGCGTCCGCCGGAAGGGGCGGGGTGGGGGCTAACCCATGATGTACTTGCCGATGCGGGGGATGCGCTGCACAAGGACGGCGATGAGGGCCACCGTGATGAAGGTGCTCACGGCCGTGGCCAGGATGATGAGGGGAGTGGAGGTGAGCCGTTCGTGATAGAAGGCGGAGAATGCGGCGAGGAACGCCATGTGGGCGAGGTATATGCCGTAACTGGCCTTGGAGACGGGGAGGAGGATGCGGCGATAGAAGGGACCGGCGGCGGTGATGTTCTTCATGATGAGGACGAGGCCGATGGTCATGAGGGCTACGCCCAGGGTGTCGTTGCACCAGGTGGTCTCCCACCACACGGCATCGCTCACGCGCTGGCCCGTGGGGAATTTTCCTCCTGACATTGCGAAGACGCGGCGCAGGAATCCGCCCATCACGATGGCGAATCCGGCGAGGAAGGAGGGCAGGCCGTAGAGCCAGGACTTGGCGCGGGAGATTTCTGCGCCGTACCTCCTGAGCCACAGGCCGAGGAGGAGATAGCCGATGAAGCCGGAGAAATAATAGAATGTGCCGTAGCCGTTCCAGCAGGCTTCGCCCCACAGGGGATAGAGGGCCTGGCGGGGTATGCCGGTGGGGCCGTAGGTGATGGCGAGGGGGGCTGTGGCGAGCCAGTCGCGGATGAGGGGTATCAGGGTGGTGAAGAGCCAGAGGGCGATATAGACCGTGAGTTCCTTTTTCCCTACGCGCTCGGCCCACGGGGAGAGGAGCGGCATGAGGAGGTAGAGGCCCAGGAGCATATAGATGAACCAGAGGTGGCCGGCGAAGTAGTTGAAATTGAAGAGCAGGGCGCGGAGATTGCTGGCGGGGTCGCCCCAATAGCAGGCGTAGAATACCGACCACAGGATGAAGGGCACGAGGATGCGCGCTGCACGGCGGCGGGCAAACTGGCCGGCCGTCTGCTTCAGGGGGAAGAGCAGATAGCTGGAGGCTATGACGAAAAGGGGCACGCAGCAGCGCACGGCGGAATCGAAGAAGGCGGTCCACCAGGCGTCGGAGCAGGAAAGGATGAGGGAGCCGTTGCCGCCGAGATAGAAGGGCTCGGAGCTGTGGACAACCATAACCATGAAGCAGGCCAGCACGCGCATCCAGTCGAGCCAGACGATGCGCTCTTGTTGCTGGGAGGGGGAGGTGGGCGAAGACATAAGGGAGGGGGCGTTAATTAGGGCTTGAGATTGCGGACTATGCGGGTTGTCAGGCCAGGAGCTGGGCGATGACGTCGTCCAGCGTGGTGGCGACGGAGGAGAAAAGGCGGTACATGAGTTCGGGCTCTATGCGCTCGGGGATGTAGGCCACCACCGTTTTTCCGCGCCCGGCGAACCATCCCGCCTCGGTGTGGGCGGAGCGGCCGCAAGGGAGGACGAGCACGCAGGCATCGCAGGAAGTCATAGCCGCAATGTCGTTCTGGAACTGCCGCTCGGCGAGCGGGTGGACGAGGTGGGCCTGATACTCGGCGGGTGTCCACTCCATACAGTCGAGGGCGACGTCGGTCCAGTGGAAACCCGGGTCGCCGGAGGGCGGGTTGCGGAAGTCATAGACGTCGAAGCCGGCCTCGCGCAGCCGGCTCACCACCTCGGGGTAATAGGTGTTGCGCCAGGAGGAGGCCACATAGATGCGGCGGCGCCTGATGTGGGGTTTGTCGCCGTGGGCAATGGCTTCTTCCCAGGGCTTTATGGTGCGGAGTTCTTCGGACTCGTCGTCCTTGCGTTGCCAGTATGCTGCCATGATAAGTAAAAAATAAAAAGTAAAAAATAACAAAGATAGGCTCATTTGCCCATTTTGCTAATTTCCGAATTTTCTAAACAGCTATTCCTCGTCGAGGTCGAAGTCGAAGTCGAAGTCGGCGAGGGCGGTGACGTCGGTGAGGGCGGCCTCGCCGGTGAAGTCGTCCATAGCGCGGCGCTCCTTCTTGGTGGGGCGTCCGGTGCCGCGGGCACGGTTGACGAAGCCGGAGATGCGGCTCATCTCAAGGAGTTCGTACTGCTCGGGGGCCGTGATGTTCTCAAGGACGTCGGGGATGAGTTTGGCTCCCACGCGGCGCTCGATGGGCTGCTTCACGCGGAAGGTGTAGGTGATGGGCGGTTTTTTTACGCTCACCTCGTCGCCGGCCTTCACCGTGCGGGAGGGCTTGGCCTGCGCGCCGCCGATGGCGATGCGGCCCATCTTGCAGGCTTCGATGGCCAGCGTGCGGGTCTTGTAGATGCGGGCGGCCCAGAGCCATTTGTCGATGCGGGCTTCCATGGGAGGGAGGGGGGAGTTGAGAGTTGAGAGTTGGCGGTCAAAGGGGGAGGGCGTGGAAGGCTTGAAGAAGGTCCTCGCGCGTGCGTATATTATATAATATGTGGTCGGCCAGGCGCATCTTTTCTTCTTCGGGCATCTGGAGGGCCATGATGCTGCGGGCGCGGGCCGGGGTGATGCCGTCGCGGGCCGTGACGCGCTGGAGGCGGAGGTCGGCGGGGGCGGTGACGAGTATGCTGACGTCGGCCTGATCCTGGAAACCACTCTCAAAGAGGAGGGCGCACTCCATCACTACGGCCTCAGTGCCCAGGGCTGCGTGATGCCGGCAGAAGGCCTGCCACTCTTGGGCCACACGGGGCCACACGAGGCGGTCGAGACGCTCGGCCTGCTCGGGACCGGTGCCGAGGAAACGGCGGAGGTCGTCGCGCTCGAGGCTGCCGACGAGCTTCAGGATGTCCTGCCGCAGGGCGGCGTCGGTGGCCATGAGGCGGCGCGCCTCGGCATCGCAGGAAAACACGGGCGTGCCTTCCTCTTCAAGCATGTGGCAGAGGGTGCTCTTCCCGCTGCCCATGCCGCCGGTGATAGCAATGCGGAGCATTGTGGCGAGGGAATGAAAGGAAAAGAGCCGAGCCTCAGGAGAGACTCGGCTCGGTTATACTCTTGTGTAAAAAACGCGTGACTACTCTGCGGCGGCAGCGGCAGCGGCAGCACCTCTGGCAGCACGGGTCATCTTCACGGTGTACACGACAACATCCTTGGGAGTGACAAGTTCGAGGCCTTCAAACTGGAGCTCGGCCACCTTGATGCTCTTGCCGAGAGCGAGGTTGGTAACATCGATGACGAGCTTCTCAGGAATCTTGTCAACGGTGGCGCGCACCTTAATCTTGCGAATCATGCCGATGAGCTTACCGCCGGCACGTACGCCTTCAGCAAGGCCGGTGGGTGCAACGGGCACAGCCATTACGACGGGCTTGGTGGGAGTTACTTCGTAGAAGTCAACGTGCAGCACAACGTCCTTAACGGCGTGGAACTGAATCTCGCGGGCAACAGCCTGATGGGCTACGCCGTCGATGGTGAGGTTTACGAGGTAGATGTTGGGGGTGTAAACGAGCTTGTTGATTTCCTTCTCGCTTACGTTGAAGTGGATAGCTTCGGGGAGACCGTTCTCACCGCGCTTTTCGCCGTACATTACGCAGGGAACGAGACCCTCTGCACGGGCAATCTTGCTGGCCTTCTTGCCGACGAGCTCGCGGCTGGTGCCATTGATAGAGATTTCTTTCATTTTTGGAATGTGTTACTCTAAAATTAAACTTAAATTGTGCTTAATTCACCATCACACTGGTTGAATTCGGGCGCAAAAGTACACAAAACCTTTCAATCTTCCAAGTAATAAAGGGGAAAAGAGCGTTTTTTTTGCTTTTCGGCATACAATTTTGCAAAGAAAAGTGTAAATTTGCAGCGTAAATGGGCCTAAAGGGCCGTTTCCACTCTCATCGTTCACTCTTTTATTATTCTTTAGCAATGATAAACCGCGCTCTTACACGTCAGAAAACACTTCAGGTATTGTATTCCCACTCCCGGGAGGAGGGTCGCCGCCTCGGCAGCAGCCTCAAAATGTTGCAAGTCAGCCTTGACCAGGGCTATGAACTCTATTTGCACATGCTGGCCCTGCTCGTGGATATCCGCGACTTCGCCGGGCGGCGCGCAGAGAGTCAGGAGATGCGAGCCCAACGCCTTCACGAAAAGTTGGAGGAGCAGTTGCCCGACCGCCGGCTGGCCGACAACGCCCTGCTGCTCAAATTGAAGGAGAACGAGGCCCTGCAAGCGTTCCGAGAGAAGCGGCGCGAGCTCTGGAAGGTGGGCGACACGCTGATGAAGCGCCTGGCCGACCTCTTTGTGCAGAGCGAACTTTTCCAGTCTTACCTTCAGGAACCCGCACGGTCCTTTGAGCGCGATGCAGAGCTCATCCGCGAACTCTACAAGCGGCTGCTCGTGGAAAATTCCGACGTGGAAGAGATGCTGGAGGAGAACAGTATCTTCTGGAACGACGACCGCCAGGTGGTGGACTCCTTCGTGCTGAAGACATTGCGCCGCTTCAGCGCCAAGAGCCAGCCCGACAAGCCCCTGCTGCCGCAGTACGAGGAGGGCGAAGGCCCCGAGTTCGGCGAGAAACTCCTCACCGCCGCCATCAAGCGGGAAGACGAGCTGCGCGAACTCATCAGCCAGCACGTGAAGGGCTGGGACTATGAGCGCGTAGCCCTGATGGACGTGCTCATCATGCAGTTGGCACTGGCGGAAATACTTACGTTCCCCGACGTTCCCCTCAACGTATCCCTCAACGAATATATCAGTCTAGCCAAAGCGTATTCCACACCCAAGAGCGGCCTGTACGTCAACGGCGTGCTTGATGCCGTGGTGGCCGCACTGAGGGAGGAGGGCAAACTTCTGAAATAAAACATTCAATCACATACATTATTTATAATTATTATGACACTCACACTCCTTCAAGCCCAAGGTGCCGGCAACTACTCAGGCATCATTATGATTGTCCTGATGTTTGCCATCATCTATTTCTTTATGATTCGCCCGCAGAGCAAGCAGCAGAAAAAGATTAACGCTTTCCGTCAGGCCCTCGCCGTAGGTCAGGACGTCGTTACCACCGGCGGCGTGCACGGCACCGTGAAAGCCATCGGCGACGGCACCGTCACCCTCAAGGTAGCCACCGGCGTGGAAATCGTCTTCGACAAGACGGCTATCATGCCCCTGCCCACGGCCGGCAAATAAAGAGAACCGGAAATAGAGAATACAGGAAGGTTGCGCTTGCTTTGAGAAGAAGTATGCGCGACTTATCCTTGTTTGTTTTACGATAAAAGTCCCTTGTCATGAAGCGTCGTCGGCGCGAAATCATTCATTATTTGCTCTTCGTCCTTCTCGCTGCCGTATTCTGGGTGTTCCAGGCGGCCAACGAGATATACGAGCAGGAGCTGGAGGTGCCGCTCGAGATAGCCAACGTGCCCAGCAACGTTGTTATCACGAGTGAGTTGCCGTCGAGCGTAAGGGTCAAGGTGAAGAACAAGGGCATCGCGCTGTTTCCTTACGTGTATGGCCGGCAGTCGCTGCCCAAGCTCGTCGTTGACTTTAACGAATATCGCCACACCAATGGCCACGTGCGCATCCTCACGTCGGAAATCGTAGAGCCCGTTATTGCTGCGCGCAATTTCACATTCCTCGGCGTGAGTCCCGACACGTTGGAATTCTATTACAATTATGGCGAGAGCAAGCGGGTCCCCGTGCGTTGGCAAGGCGACATCCAGCCGCAGGACGGCTATTCCGTTGGGGATATAGCCCTCTCCAGCGACAGTGTCATGGTGTATGCTTCCCGCGAAGTGCTTGACACCATCACGGCGGCCTGGCTTCAGCCGACGACGGTGGCGGGTGTGGCCGACACCACCACGCTCACGTGCTCCATCCAGAAGGTGCGCGGTGCACGCTTCTCGCCGAGCTCCGTCAAGGTTACGTTCTTCACCGACCGCATAGTGGAGAAGAGCGTGGAGGTGCCCGTGCAGGGCGTCAACTTCCCCGCTGGCAAGAAACTGCAGACCTTCCCCGCCCAGGTGAGCATCACGTTCCAGGTAGGAATGAAGCGCTACCGCGAGGTGACGGCCGAGGACTTTATCCTCGTCGTGAATTATGAGGATCTCTTGCAGACGGAGGGCAACCGGTGCCACCTCTCCCTGAAGAGCACCCCTCTCGGCACGTCGCAAGTAAAAATAGACCCCAACGATGTGGAATTTATTATTGAAGATACTAAAGAGCCGCAAGAATGAGGCTCCCTCTGATATGTTTTTAATAGCTGGACTGGGAAACATAGGCGCCGAATACGCCGATACGCGCCACAACATAGGCTTTCGCGTAGTCGATAAGCTGGCTGCCGATGCCGGTGCCACATGGGAGGACCGCCGCTATGGCTTCGTCACCACCATTCGCGTGAAGAACCAGCAGCTCCTCCTCCTCAAGCCCTCCACCTTTATGAACCTCAGCGGCAACGCCGTGCGCTACTGGCTGAACGAGAAGAAAATCCCCACGAGCCAGCTCCTCGTCGTCTCCGACGACCTCGCCCTGCCCTTCGGCACGCTGCGTATGAAGCCTGGCGGCAGCGAGGGCGGCCACAACGGTCTGCGCCATATCGCCTCCGTCCTCGGCACGCAGCAGTACGCCCGCCTACGCTTCGGCATAGGCAACGACTTCGCCCGCGGCGGACAGGTGGATTTCGTCCTCGGAGGCTTCACCGCCGAGGAGAAGGCCCTTATGGACGAGCGCGTAGCCTTGGCTGCCGACGCCGTCCGCGCCTATGCCCTCCAAGGCATACAGCGCGCCATGAATCAATACAACGGAAAGTAAATCACAGCCTCACCCCGCCGCGGCTGCTTCGCACCGCGCCACCCCTCCCCCGCTCAAGGGCGGACTCTTGCCCCCGCGCCAGCGGACTCTGCCCCTGCTCGCAGAGCAAACTCTGCCCCCAATAGGGGGAAGATGGCGGCAGCCAGAAGGGGGCAGGGGAAGATGGCGGCAGCCAGAAAGGGGCTGGGAAGGGGGATATACTCCTGCGAGGTCGCGGTCGGGAAGAATCATATTCATCGTATAAATCTTCATAACGCCGTAGGCCGCTGCGCTGGCTATGATGATTATTATGATACTCTATGATTATTATGATTTTTTTGTGCTCCCAAGTATATAATTGCCTAAATTATGACAAAGTCTTTCTCACATTTGCTAATTCTCACATTAGCTAATTGGCTCATTCTCCTGCAAGCCTCGGCGCAGTCGCCTGTTCAGTATGACGTCCCCCTCGGCGGCAATGCCTACGTCACCCTTCCCGCCGACAGGGCGCACGTCACCGACAGCGGCATACGCGGCTGGACATCGCCCGAGACCGTAGTGAGCGTATTCTTCCACGTCAGCCAACCCCAGACCGTCACCCTCTCGCTCCGTGGCAGCGGCCACGCCACCATGCTCATGTCGTGTGGCGGCGAGAAGCAGACGGTAACCTTCAACTCCGACGAGACCGCGCAGGTCGGCTCCCTCATGGTGAAAATACAGAAGGCCGGCCACGTGCGCGTTGACCTCCAGGGCGTGGAGCGCACCGCCGACCGCTTTGCCGACATCTCCGATATCGTGGTGACGCTCACCGGCGGCAGCATCGTATGCGTCAAGGACTTTGAAAACTACTGGGGCCGCCGCGGGCCCTCCGTACACATGAACTACCGCCTCCCCGAGGGCGAGGACTACGAATGGTTCTACAACGAAGTCACCGTGCCCCGCGAGGGCGAGACCCTGGGCAGCTATTACATGGCCGCCGGCTTCGGCGAGGGATACTTCGGCATGCAGTACAACTCCCCCACCGAGCGCCGCGTGCTCTTCTCCGTGTGGAGCCCCTTCAACACGCAGAACCCGCGCGACATCCCCGAGGACAAGCGCATACGCCTCCTGCGCCACGGCCCCGACGTACACGTCGGCGAATTCGGCAACGAAGGCGCTGGCGGCCAGAGCTATCTGCGCTATCCCTGGAAGGCCGGCAATACCTATTCCTTCCTCATGCACGTGTGCCCCGACGGCAAGGGCAACACCATCTATACCGCCTACTTCCTGGCCCCCGAGGAGGGCAAGTGGCGCCTCGTGGCCGAGTTCCTGCGCCCCCACACCGACACGTGGTACACCCACGCCCACTCCTTCCTTGAAAACTTCATCCCCGCGCAGGGCTACCTCACCCGCTCCGTGCGCTTCACCAACCAGTGGGTCCGCACGCGCAGCGGCAAATGGGTACGCCCCGAAAGCGCCGGCTTCACCCACGACGCCACCGGCCGTGCCGGCGTGCGCCTCGACTATGCCGGCGGGCTCACCCCCGATGGCAGCGCCCTCTACCTGCAGATGGGCGGCTTCTTCGACCAGAACGTGAAGCACGGCACGCGCTTCCCCCTTCCCGCCTACGACGGCCAGAAGCCCCCGAAGGTGAAATTCAAGGCTTTGAGGAAATTAGGAAATTAGGAAATTAGGAAATTAGGAAATTAGGAAATTAGGAAATTAGCAAATTAGGAGATTAGGAAATTCGGAAAGATAGGAAGTCCTACTCGCGAGTAGCCTCTCCTCCTACCTCCTTTATAATACGGGCTGAAAACCCGGAATTTTATAGCCTGGGGCAGCATGACCGCAAGGGAACGCCGCCCCAGGTTTTTATAGCCGCAAAAGCATACCCCGAAGGGGTTATACATCCCAGCCTGGGGCAGAGTGACCGAAGGGAACGCCGCCCCAGGAAAATGGTTGTCGTACATAGACCGCCCCAGCGGGGCACTACAACAAGAACTTTGAATGTTATGCCCCGCTGGGGCGTGCATGCCACACCCTAAACCACCAGGGGCGATGCCCCTGGCTGGGTTGTGTAACCCCTTCGGGGTATGCGTAAGCCCACTCGCATAGGAATCTTTCAAATCTCCTGCATTTACAAGGGATATGAAAGATTACTTTCTTTTTTATCGGACACCAATAAAAAAAAGAAGTAAGGCCCCTCCACATAGGAGTGCGATAAAAAGCATATCTATCGCCTACCTAACGGCAGGCATCCCCGTGCGCTTGTTACCAGCCATTGCGCTCGGCTTCCGCCTCACTTATGGCTGGCTACCCTATCTCATGCCTAACGGCATTCTTTCCCGCGCCTCCCTCCCCACCTCCCTCATGCCTACGACATTTTTTGCGTCGATTGCATCGATTGCGTCACACTCCCTCCCCATACTCACGAAAAAGGCCCCGCCAATCAGCGGGGCCTTTCCTATCTTCTCAATGGGGAGGAGAATCAATAATCCAATCCTAAGCCATCCAATATCTCCTTAGCATCCTCATGCCCCTGCTCAGCCGCCTTGCTGAACCACTTCAAGGCCTCGGTAGAGTCCTGCGGCACGCCGTTGCCATTATCATAGCACACGCCCAAAACAAATTGCGCATTTGCATTTCCCTGCTCAGCCGCCTTGCTGGTCCACTTTGCAGCCTCCGTATAGTCCTGCGGCACGCCATCGCCATAATAATAGCACGAGCCCAAAACAAATTGCGCATTTGCATTTCCCTGCTCAGCCGCCTTGCTGAACCACTTAGCAGCCTCCGTATAGTCCTGCGGCACGCCATCGCCATAATAATAGCACGAGCCTAAACTTAATTGCGCATCTGCATGCCCCTGCTCAGCCGCCTTGCGATACCACTTCAAGGCCTCGGTGTAGTCCTGCGGCACGCCGTTGCCAGATTCATAGCACCAGCCCAAACTACATTGCGCATCTGCATGCCCCTGCTCAGCCGCCTTGCGGAACCACTTCACGGCCTCGGTGTAGTCCTGCGACACGCCGTTGCCAGATTCATAGCACCAGCCCAAACTACGTTGCGCATCAGTATTCCCCTGCTTAGCCGCCTTACGATACCACTTCACGGCCGCAGTATAAGACTGTGTCACGCCAATGCCATATTCATAGCACGCGCCCAAATTAAATTGCGCCTCTGCATCCCCCTGTTCAGCCGCCTTGCGATACCACTTCGCGGCTTCCGTATAGTCCTGCGGCACGCCATCGCCATTAATATAGGACGCGCCTAAATTAAATTGCGCATCTGCATGCCCCTGCTCAGCCGCCTTGCGATACCACTTTGCGGCTTCGGTGTAATTCTGCGTCAAGCCGATGCCGTCGGCATATCGTTTGCCCAATTCATACTGGGCCTCGGCGTCGCCAGCATCTGCCTTGGACTGCACTTCGGTAATCATAAATAAGCGTTTCATAATATGGTGTTTTGTTGTTTCGCTCGCAAAATTACGCATTTTTCTCCATCTGCACAACACTCGGCGCAAAAAATCCTCACTTTTTACCTCGCCACGCTACGAAAGGCGCCGTCCATTTGCGCCTGTAAAATCAATTAGCGCGCTTGTAATCGGCAGTATCTCCCGCAGTAGTTTCGTCGGCACACGTGTCCCGAACTCTCGGCACACGTGTCCCGAGGCTTTGGCACACGTGTGCCGAGAGTTCGGCTCACGTGTGCCGAGAGAATTAAGTCGGCTGTTGGGATTATCAAGAGCCGCGAAAATCTATTTCCCGTAAGTTTTGGTTTCACTTTTAAGAGGAGTTCCATAAATCAGTCCGCGCCCCCATTCATCTATACCATTGAGAACAACATACATCCTGCGCTTTCTACGCAGAGAACGTGTAAACGGGAAAAGAGTAGCACCCGTCAAAACGGCATTGAGGGGAATATGTGAGAGGCGGCGAGGCCTTTTTTTTCCGTCAGAAGAGGGAAAATCCCAAGAAACACTTGCATATTCCGTTATAAATCCGTAATTTTGCAGACGATAGTAACAAAACTGAAAATAATGAAAAAGCTATTCTTATTTTTCGCCCTGATGCTGACCGTTTGCAGCACGGCGATGGCGCAGGGACTTTATCTGGAATCAGAAGTAGGTACCGTAGGCACCCTCAACGGCAGGGAGGCTATGGTTGTTGACCTCGGCGGCACCATCGGCAAGGTGGCTATTGCCACGAAGAACGTGGGTGCAGAACAGGGAGAAGCCCTTAAAGACTATGGCACTCACTTCACTCCTGCAGACGCCAACGATGCCGACAAGAACGGACTTGCCGACGGGTGGTATGTGCCGTCGAAGAAAGAAATTGATGCCCTGAAAGGCAATCTTACCCTAAACAAGCCTTATCATTGCGTAGAATGGAAAGTCACGGAAACGGCGACCTTGTATTTTCCTTGCTGGTACGGTAACGGCACCTATAAGGGCGACTA
The DNA here is from genome assembly GCA_045600685.1 of Alloprevotella sp. Classification (GTDB taxonomy): domain Bacteria; phylum Bacteroidota; class Bacteroidia; order Bacteroidales; family Bacteroidaceae; genus Alloprevotella. The sequence continues at coordinate 19,947 of JAZRYH010000048.1, forward strand.
TGTGTCGTCGAAGAGAACAGAATGGAGTAGTGGTTGGCAATGTTATATA
>JAZRYH010000049.1:0-6698 GCA_045600685.1 Alloprevotella sp.
TGCTCCGCCACCCCTCCCCCTGCAGGGAGGGGGAATTACCCCTAAAGGAAGTAAGCGAGCCTTCAACCGCAGGAGTATTCTCCCCCTCCCTGCAGGGGGAGGGGTGGCAGGGTGCCGCAGGCAGCCCTGACGGGGAGAGGCCGTGGGTGGGGCAAGGGCTCGTGTTGGGGTTGTTAATGGGAAACGGTATAAACGTCAACTTATCCTTCTGCGGACAATAGGCTTCGTAACTGGCGTAGTACTCGTAGAGGCCGGCGATGATGCCGTCGCAGTCGGCGGCGATGCGCCGGTTGAGGTCGCCTTTGGGGCCGTAGAGCCAGTCCTGAATGAAAAGAGCATTCTCGGGGAGATCGGTTCGGGGGGTGGCGCCGAGATTGAAATCGGAATAGCGGAAAGTATGGCAGTCGGTGCCGGCTTTCACCCAGTAGTGGTCCATACCGAAGGCGCCCATGAATACCTTGCCGTTGTGGCGGCGCAGGCTTTCATAGAACGGCCAGATACGCTCGGCGCGCAGGGGAAGGAAGACGGGGTTGATGAGTTGCACGATGTCGTAGCCGCGCAGTGAGCGCCAGAGACGGCGGAGACGGAGATAGTAGCGCAGCGACTGCCAGCGTCCGAGGCTGGGGCGCCGTATGTCGATGTCGCGCGGATAGTCCTTCCAGCCGTCGCCGTCGCTGACGACGGTGACTTCGTGGCCGAGGGCGCGGAGCCCTTCTGCGAGGGTGGCGTGGACGTTGCTGTAGTCGCCGATAAGGAGAATCTTCATTTACCTTCTTTCCAATTTATAAGGAAAAGTTTGTCGGAGGTGCGGGTGAAGGCCGTGTAGAGCCAGCGGAGGTGGGAGATGTCCTGCGCCTCGGGAGCGATGTAGCCCTGATCAACGAAGACGCGGGGCCACTGGCCGCCCTGGGCCTTGTGGCAGGTAACGGCGTAGGCGTATTTTATTTGCAGGGCGTTGTAGTAGGGGTCCTCGCGCACGGCTTTGAGGCGCTCGCGCTTGGAGGGCAGGTGGGCGTAGTCGGCGAGGACGGCCTCGTAGAGGCGGCTCTGCTCCTCGTGGGTGAGGGAGGGGCTCTCGCTCTGGAGCGTGGAGAGCATCACGCGGCACTCCACCTCTTCGTCGTAGTCGGGGAAATAGAGCGTGGCGTCGGCAAAGCGGAAACCATACTGCTCGTGCTCGTTGCGGAAGTGGACGACTTCGGCCACGTCGCCGTTGGCGATGAAGCCTGACGGCTTCTCAGCGCCCCCAAGCCTCTTCCCGTCAGAGCCACCTTCGGTGCTCTGCCACCCCTCCGCTGTTAGGGAGGGGGATATTACATTGGAGCGATGTCTTTCCTCTATGGCGAGAGTATCTTCCCCCTCCCTAACAGGGGAGGGGGGGCAGGGTGGCGTAGCCAGCCCTGACGGGGAGAGGCTGGGCTTCAGCCAATAATAATTATTCTTCACGGCCATTACGAGGTCGCCGCGGGTGAGGGGTTCTTCGCGGTCGAAGATGCGGGCGCGGATACCATTATTATATATATTGGCCTGTTTGTTGGAGCGCGTCACAACGATGGTGCCCTGCGTGCCAAACTCGCCGTAAGCGTCATATAGGGCCTCGATGAGCTCGCCTCCGGGCATGCGCTCCACTTCGCCGCCGAAAGTAACGGGGGGAAGGGCTACGGGAATGCCGGCGGCGGAAGTGTGGAGGGTGGCGGCCTCTGCCTGCACGGCAGCGATGGCCGTGCGCAGGGCGGTGGCGTTTTCCAATACAACGCTCTGCTCCTCCTGACGCACCACCTGCGTGAGTTGCATGCCGCTCACGAGGAGGCCGTAGCCGAGGAGCACGTCGCGCTGGAGGGCGGGGCTCTCATCTTCGCCGACGGGCGGCAACTGCGCCGTGTCGCCCACGAGGAGGAGGCGGTTGCCGGCGCCTTCATAGACGTAGCGGATGAGGTCGTCGAGGAGTTCGCCGCTGCCGAAGAGACTGTCGCCCATCGTGCCGGTGCCGGAGGCTATCATTGAGGCCTCATCGACGATATAGACGGTGTGCTTATGCTTGTTGAAGGCCAGTTGAAAGGGTGTGTCTTGTCCGCGGAAGGTCTCCTGGCGGTAGATGATGCGGTGTATGGTGTGGGCGGGGGCACCGGCGTGGAGCGAGAAAACCTTGGCGGCGCGTCCCGTGGGGGCCAGCAGCACGACGGGAATCTCCGCCTCCTTCAGCACCTTCACCAGCGCGCCGATAAGGCTCGTCTTGCCCGTGCCGGCATAGCCGCGCAGGGCGAAACACCGCTCACTGCGCGGGTCGGCAATGAAGGCTCCGAGGCGCAGGGCGGCCTCCCGCTGCTCGGGCGTGAGGGTGAAGGGAAGGTGGGAGCCGATGAGGTCGGCTATCTGTTCACTGACCATCGGGACGCTTGAAAAGGGAGAAGTTTACGCTGCCATACTGGCGGTGGTCAACGAAGAAGGGGTGGTCGGCGAAGGAGTGCTCCTTGCCGTGCTCCAGCACGAAGAGGCCGCCGGGCGCCAGGCACGTGCTGCCCAGCACCATATCGGGCAGGGCGGCCAACTGCTCCAATGCGTAGGGCGGGTCGGCAAAGACGAGTTCAAACTGCTCGCGGCAGCGCGGCACGAACTTCAATACGTCGCCGCAGAGGGGCAGCCACGCCTCGTCGGCCAGCGTGCGGGCACAGCGCTGGATGAACTGGAAGTGCTGGCGGTCCATCTCCACGGTGACCACGCGGGGACAGCCGCGGCTCAGAAGCTCCAGGGAGATGCTGCCCGTGCCGCCGAAGAGGTCGAGGGCGCGGCAGTCCTCAAAGTCGAGGTAGCCGCGCAGGACATTGAAGATATTCTCTTTGGCAAAATCGGTGGTGGGGCGGGCCTTGAAGGTGCGTGGCACGTCGAAGTGGCGCCCGCGGTATTTGCCTGTGATGATGCGCATTATTTAAATGTGAATAATGTGGACGCTGCGCTTAATGTGGGTAATGTGAACGCTGCGCTTAATGTGTCTAATGCAGATATGAAAGGAGTTCGCGGGTGATGTCCACTCTGTGTTCCAGATGGGAGATGAAGCGCGTGAGTTCGGTGTGGACGGCGTTGCGGAGGCTGTCCTCGCCGGTGAGGAAACATTCGTCTTTGGTCTGGTTGAAGCCGATGCGCTTCACGATTGACATGACGTAGAAGGCCGTGTCTGTGGGGCTGTTCACTTGGAATGTGTTGGCCAGTTCCAGATAGCGGCCCTTCACGGCCACTACGTCAATCCAGCCGTGGCGGCAGTTCACCATTATCTTTCTTTCGCCGGCGCGGGTCTGGCTCATCGTGTAGCGGGCCAGCGGGGCCATCGTGCTGGCGTAGAATACTGTGCCGAAAAGGTTTTCCAGCGTTTGCATCTGGTCCTTAGGAATACCGAAGAGCCACACGGCGTTAGCCTCGGGAATCATGTCGTACATGACTTCCTCCTTCGCGCGGCCCGGCAGGCAGTAGTGGAATACGTCGGGCGCCACCTCTTCACTGAAGTCGCCCAGCGACATCGCCGTGCCGGGGCTACACATCAGCACGCGGAGCAACTCGTTGCCGCCGTTGGTTTGCGGTATGCCCGAGATGGCATTGCGGAGGTTGCTTTCGAAGGTCAGCGTGTGCTGCATTTCATATACGCTATGCTGTATCTCTTCGCCTTCGATCAGGATAAAATGTAAGGCATTCGGCTCTATTTCCAGGTAAAGCATGGGCTTGTTTTTATAAATCCGCCACAAAAGTACGAAAAAAAAGTCAAAGACGAGGACTAACTCCTCTTTTTTTACTAACTTTGCGCCTGAAACTGATAACTATTAACTGTCAACCACCAACAATCAATCCCCTTAAGCACAATGATTGACTTCAAGCAACTCGCCGCGCAGTACAAGTCCGAACTGCTCGACAAAGTGATGCCTTTCTGGCTCAACAACAGTCTTGACCGCGAGTGTGGCGGTTATTTCACCTGTCTGGAGCGCGACGGCTCCGTGTTCGACACCGACAAGTTCATTTGGCTGCAGGGCCGCGAGGTATGGATGCTCGCCACGCTGTATAACAAGGTGGAGAAGCGCCCCGAATGGCTTGAAGCTGCCATCCATGGCGCCGAGTTCCTCCGCAAGTACGGCCACGACGGCCAACTGGGCTGGTACTTCTCCCTCGACCGCGAAGGCCATCCCCTCGTGGAGCCTTACAATATATTCTCCTACACCTTCGCCGTCATAGCCTTCGGTCAGCTCTATCTCGCCACCGGCAACGAAGAATACAAGGAGATTTCTCGCAAGACATTCGACATTGTCCTCTCCAAGGTGGACAACCCCAAAGGCCGCTGGAACAAGGCCGCACAGGGAGCCCGCGCCCTGAAGAGTTTTGCCCTCCCCATGATACTCTGCAACGTGGCCCTAGAGATTGAGCCTCTCCTCGAGCCCGACTTCCTGCAGCAGACCATCGAAACCTGCGTGCACGAAGTGATGGACGTGTTCTATCGCCCCGAACTCGGCCTCATCGTGGAGCACCTCGGCACCGACAACCAGCTTGTGGATTGCATGGACGGCCGCCTGCTCAACCCTGGCCACGCCATCGAGGCCATGTGGTTCATCATGGACCTCGGCAAGCGCCTCCAGCGCCCCGAACTCATCGAGAAAGCCTGCCAGATAGCCCTCCAGGAAGCCAAGTACGGCTGGGACGAGAAGTACGGCGGCATCTTCTACTTCATGGACCGCAAGGGCCATCCCCTGCAGCAACTGGAGTGGGACCAGAAACTCTGGTGGGTGCACATCGAGACGCTCATCACGATGCTCAAGGGCTACCAGCTCACGGGCAACGAAGAGTGCCTCGCCTGGTTTGAGCGCGTTCATGACTACGTCTGGACCCACTTCACCGACCCCGACTATCCCGAGTGGTACGGCTACCTCAACCGTCAGGGCGAAGTGCTCCTCACCCTCAAGGGCGGCAAGTGGAAGGGCTGTTTCCACGTGCCCCGCGGCCTCTTCAACGTGTGGCAGATGCTAGAGGAAATCGCTTCCCGCTAATGCGGCGCTAGGCTCTCCGCTATCTATACGTTTATTCCCGTTCCCTACACATTATTATAGGTAGGTTCTATAAATTAGTTTTCTCTTTCATTTCGGATAGTTTTCTATGCTCGGCCGCTTTTGGTCTCTTCTCTTGTATCTTCCTTTCTTTCATTCAGTCACGTAGCCCGCTACGCTCCTTTATGAAAGAAAGGAATCTACTGCGGAAGAGCCGAAAAACCGTCACGAGCTAATTTATAGAACCTACCTATATATAATACGCGCGAGGCGATCCTCATAGGGTTGCCTCGCAGCATGCTTTACGTCATGTTGACATAAAAAAGAGCAGAGAGACTCCCATGGGGAATTTCTCTGCTCTTCTTAACGAAAAGTGCAGGGGCAGTGCTGCCCGCTTTTCTTTAGGGATAGAGCCTGCCTCATCAGACTGTTCAGTCGTGCTTTGCTACGCAGATAGGCGTAGCGCATGGTTCACTGCCTATTCCCACTCTATCGTCGAGGGCGGCTTGGAGGATATGTCGTAGCAGACGCGGTTGACGCCCTTCACCTTGTTGATAATGTCGGTGGAGACGCGGGCGAGAAATTCGTAGGGCAGGTGGGCCCAGTCGGCTGTCATGGCGTCGCTGCTGGTGACGGCACGGAGGGCTACGGGGTTCTCATAGGTGCGTTCGTCGCCCATCACGCCTACGCTGCGCACCTCGGAGAGGAGGATGGCACCGGCCTGCCACACTTTGTCGTAGAGCCCCCACTCATGCAGGGCGCTGATGTAGATATGGTCGGCCTCCTGCAGGACGTGAATCTTCTCGCGGGTGATGTCGCCGAGGATGCGCACGGCGAGGCCGGGGCCAGGGAAGGGGTGGCGGCTGATAAGAGATTCGGGCATGCCGAGCTGGCGACCCACGCGGCGCACTTCGTCCTTAAAGAGCCAGCGAAGGGGCTCGCAGAGTTGGAGTTTCATCTCGGGGGGCAGACCGCCCACGTTGTGGTGGCTCTTGATGACTTTGCCGGTGATGTTGAGGCTCTCGATGCGGTCGGGGTAGATAGTGCCCTGGGCCAGCCAGCGGGCATCGGTTATCTTGGCGGCCTCGGCGTTGAATACTTCTACGAAGTCGCGGCCGATGATCTTGCGTTTCTGCTCAGGTTCTCGCACGCCGGCAAGGTCGGTGAGGAACTTCTCGCTGGCATCCACGCCGATGACGTTGAGGCCGAGGCCTTCATAGAGGTGCATCACGTCTTGGAACTCGTTCTTGCGCAGCATGCCGTGGTCCACGAAGATACATGTGAGCTGATGGCCTATGGCGCGATGGAGTAGGACGGCCGTCACGCTGCTGTCCACGCCTCCGGAGAGGCCGAGGATGACGCGGTCGGTGCCGACTTGTTGGCGGATTTCCTCCACTGTGCTATCCACGAAGGAGGCGGCGGTCCACTCGCAGCGGCTGCCGCAGATGCCGCAGACGAAGTTCTTAAGCAGGAGCGTGCCCTGGAGGGAATGATACACCTCGGGATGGAACTGCACGGCCCACACACCGTACGGTTCCAGCCTCTCCCCGTCAGGGCTGCCTGCGGCACCCTGCCACCCCTCCCCCTGCAGGGAGGGGGAGAATACTCCTGCGGTTGAAGGCTCGCTTACTTCCTTTAGGGGTAATTCCCCCTCCCTGCAGGGGGAGGGGTGGCGGAGCA
>JAZRYH010000050.1:0-47918 GCA_045600685.1 Alloprevotella sp.
GTTACACAACCCAGCCAGGGGCAACGCCCCTGGTCGCAAGAACAACAGCCATGCACGCCCCAACGGGGCATAACGTCCATTGTCTCTTGTTGTTGTGCCCCGTTGGGGCGGCCAAAGTACGTTGGCAATATACCAGGGGCGATGCCCCTGGCTGGGTTGTATAACCCCTTCGGGGTACAGGCTAAACTTTTTAGCGGACACTAATATTTGAAAATGAACAAGTTCCGAAGGCGTTAGTTTTTCACACGTGTGGAAATGCATTTGCACACGTGTGAAAATTGATTTGCACACGTGTAGAAATTGATTTGCACACGTGTGAAAATGAAATTAAAAGGGAGATTAGCAAAACGGGTGGGGTGCTTTTTTCAAAATAAGGGGGCGGCGGCATGAAAAAAGGCTCCACGAATGTGAAGCCTTGTGTGTTTCCGCATTAGCGAGTCCTTTTTCGCAGCGTGCGAGTGACCCCGCAGGGATTCAAACCCTGGACCTTCAGAACCGGAATCTGACGCTCTATTCAGCTAAGCTACGGGGCCGTTGGTGAAATTCAGGAGAATTTCTCGGAAAGCGAGTGCAAAAATACGAAATATTTGCGAGACAGGCAAGCCGTGAGGGCTTAAAATGGCAACATTCGGCGTAAGAAGGCAAATAATGAGGGGAAAGGGTAAGTTTTAGGGATTTTTAAGCGCGTGTATGGGCTTTTTTTAGTAAATTTGCGCCCAAATACGCAATTATAATGGAAACACCGGAAATATTGCAGGCCGAACTGAAAAGTTTGGGCCTGCTGACAATGGAAGAAGCTGATTTGCGCGAGGCCCGTGAACGGCGCATTCTGCTTCGGCAGAGTATAGAGGACGAGCGGGGCCGCATCGGCGATATTGACAGGCGGCGTGAGTGGACGCTACGCTTTGATGCCTTGAATACGATGCTCCTGAGGTACCAGCAGGAGGCGCAAAACGCCAGCCGCGCCTGGGCCTCGGCGGGCGCGGAGCGGGCCAACCTGGAGTTATGGGACCGCCTGCAGCCCGTGCGCCCGCTATACGAGAGAATACAGACGCTTCAGGATGTGCTGACGCGCCTGAGAGAACTTTATAATGCCGGCGATGCCGAGATGCAGCGCATGAAGACGGAGCGCGATGCCGCCCGCAGTGCCGCGGACGTAGCCCGGCAGAGACTGGCCGACAGTAAGGCGGCGCTGGGGGCGCGCGTGAAAGATTTTAACGTGGGCTACCACATTGAGGGCGTGATAAGTGCCCTCGACAAGCAACTCAAGCAGAGCGAAAGCGCGCTGCAGCAGTTGCAGCTGGCCTTGAACGAGAAAGAAGGCAAACTGCAGGAAATCCGTATGCAGGAGACTACGGCCATCAAGCAGACGGAGGAGGCCAATACTCGGGTACAGGGCCTTGCGGCCCACAGCGTGATGCTCGGTCTCCACGACCTGGTGAAGGACAAGCTCAGCGCCATGGGTAAGGAACGGCAGCTGAACGAGAAACTCCACATGCAGCAGGCCGAGGCACAGCGCCAGAAAGAGATGATGCAGATGTCGCTGCGTCAGCATGAAGGCGAACTGGCCATGCTGCAGAGGGAATATGACCATTGCCGTTCGCAGCTGCTGATACTCAACCAGACGTGTGACACCGTGCTTGACGTGGTGCGTGCGCCTATTATTCGCGATGAAGAGGAAACGCGCCGGCATCTGGACAGTTTCTTTGATATGCGCACAAAGATACGTCGTCTGGAGGAACAACTGCAAATAGCCGACATGCAACGGCAGGCCAAGCGCGAGCAACTGGAAAAACTCGCCACCGAGGCCGCCGTGGCCGACAGCCACCGCCTGGCCTTGGAACAGGCTATGAGGGAGAGCGACACGGAAGTGGGATCGCTCTATGCCGACCTGGACAAGATTATCACCCTCTCGGGATGGTTCACCGAGTGGCAGCACAATCCCGACGCCCTCCGCTCGCGCATCTCAAACCTTTACCACGAATGGCAAAACTCCCGCACACGCTATGCCGAGAGTTCCCGCAATATGGCACAACTGCGCTCTTCCCTCTCTGCCGCTGAGCAGAGCCTGGCCGAGGCCCGGCAGCAGGAAATACAGCAGAGGAACATGCGCGACGGCCTGCGCCGACAGCTGGAAGACCAACGCGAGAAACTGCGCGCCATCTTTGGCGAGAAGACACCGGGAGAGACGGAAAAGACCCTCAACGAGGATTTCCATCAGACCACGGCCCTGTATGAGGAAGCAGAAAAGAAACTCGACGCCGTACAGAAGGACTATCGCACCAGCAAGAGCCGCATGGAGACGCTTAAGGACTTGCAGGACAAACTGCAGGAGACACTGCGCAACGAGGGAGCACGCCTCGACCTGTGGCTGCACAACAGTAATGAAGACGGGAAGAGCATGCTGCAGCGCCCCGTGATGGAAGAGGTGTTTGCAAGCCAGTATGACTGGAAGCGCCTGAGGCAGCAGTTGGCCGAGCTGGACTTGAGGCGTGAGGGTTGCAACGTAAGGCTGGAAGGCTCTGAGCGCGAGATGAACGAGATACAGCGCGCGGCCGGCATAAACAAGCCGAGCGAAGAAGACACCCCCGTGCTTCTCCTGCAAAAACGCCATGAGGCCGAACAGCGCCTGGAGAAGTTCCAGACGGAACTGCGCGAAATAGAAGGGAAAATCTATGCCCACGACCTGGCCCGCCGAAAGATGGACAACCTCCGCGTGCAGTCGGGACGGGAATTAGGGAATTAGCAAATTAGGGAATTAGCAAATGAGGGAAATGCGTCGTCGCCTGTTACTGCTCCTTGTCATCGTGGCCGCCTGTGTGAAGAGTTTCGCACAGGAGGTGGACACGTTGGCCGTGGGGCCTGCCGCCGTCAGTGCGGAGCAGACAGTGGATACGCTTTCCGTGGAGAACGACAGCCTCAAGGTGAAGAAGGCCGGCATCGACGCGCCGATACACTTCACGGCGACCGACAGCGTGGTATATGTGGCCAAGACGCGCCTGGCCTATCTCTACGGCAAGGCCGACGTGACGTACCAGAACATGGAACTGACCGCCGCGTCGATGACGATGAATATGGACTCGTCGCTCGTCTATGCCCACTCCGCCGCGCCCGACTCCCTCGGCAAGCGCGAGGGCCGTCCCGTGTACAAACAGGGCAGCGACCAGTATGAGAGCGACGACATGTCGTTCAACTTCAAGACCAAGCGCGGCTTCATCAAGAACGTGGCCACGCAGCAAGGTAACGGCTATATGGTGTCGGACCGCGCCCGCCGCGACGACGACGGCACCATCTACATGGAGAAAGGCACCTACACCACCTGCGATGCCGAGCATCCCCACTTCTACCTGAAGATGACGCGCGGCAAGGTGCGGCCGGGCAAGGAGGCCGTCTTCGGGCCCGCCTATCTCGTCGTGGAGGACGTGCCGCTGCCCCTCGCCGTGCCCTACGGCTTCTTCCCGTTCAGCAAGAAATACTCGTCGGGCATCGTAATGCCGAGTTACGGCGATGAAATGTCGCGCGGCTTTTATCTGCGCGACGGCGGCTATTACTTCGCTATCAACGACTACATGGACTTCAAGCTCCTCGGCGAAATATATACGAAGGGCTCGTGGGGCGTGAACGGGGAAATGAACTATAAGAAGCGCTACAAGTTCTCCGGCAACATCTACGTGAACTACCTCCGCACCGTGGAGGGCGAGAAAAACATGCCAGACTACTCCGTAGCCAAGAGCATCAAGGTGCAGTGGACGCACCGCAAGGAGGGCACTACGCAGAGCTCGTCCACATTCTCGGCCCGCGTGAACTTCGCCAGCCAGAACTTTGAGAGGAAGAACCTGGAGTCGCAGTACAACCCGCTGTCGTACTCGCAGTCCACGCGCGCCTCCTCCGTCAGTTGGAGCAAGACGTTCCAGAAGATAGGCCTCTCCATCTCCGCCTCCGGCAACCTCACGCAGAACATGCGCGACTCCTCGCTCACCGCCACGCTGCCCGACCTCTCCATCAACCTTTCGCGCGTTTACCCCTTCAAACGCAAACGTGCCGCCGGCAAGGAACGCTGGTATGAGAAGATATCCTTCTCCTACACCGGCCAGCTCTCCAACTCCTTCACAGGAAAGGAAGACCAGCTCCTCAAGTCCAGCCTCCTTAAGGACTGGAAGAACGGTATGCAGCACAGGATACCCATTGACGCCACCTTCCAACTCTTTAAGTATATAAACATTACGCCCAACTTCTCCTTCCGTGACATTATGTATAAGGAGAAGGTGAACCGCTCGTGGGACGAAAAGGCGCAGCGCGAGGTGTGCGACACCACCTACGGCTTCCATAACCTCTACGACTGGAACGCCGGCGTCAGCATCAACACGACGCTCTACGGCTTCTATCGTCCCGTGGTGAAGTTCCTGCAAAAGAAAATCGTGATGGTGCGCCACGTGCTCAAGCCTTCGGTCAGCGTGAGCTACGCCCCCGACTTCACGAAGGAAAGTTACGGCTACACGTCCTCGTATGTAAAGACAGCGCCCGACGGGTCGGTAAGCACCGTCACCTATTCCCCTTATCAGGGCATGCTCTACGGCTATCCCTCCGGCGGCAAGCAGGGACTTATCTCTATGTCGCTCTCCAATAATCTTGAGATGAAGGTGCGCTCCGACCGCGACTCCACCGGCGTGCGGAAGATTTCCCTCATCGACGAGCTCTCCGCCAATATGTCCTACAATATGGCGGCGAAGGAAAAGCCTTGGAGCGACCTCTCGCTGCGCTTCCGCCTGAAGATAACGCCCTCCATCACTATCTCGCAGAACTGGCAGTTCGCCACCTATGCCTACGAGTTTGACAAGGACGGCCGCGTGATTGTGGGCAACACCACGGAGTATTCCCACGGCCGCTTCGGCCGTTTCCAAGGCATGTCCTACAACCACTCGCTGACGCTCAACAACAAGAAACTCTCCGAACTGTGGGAGAAAATCACTGGCCAGCGGCCGTGGCGCGAGAAGTCCTCTCCGAAGAAAACCGCCGAGGAGGACGATCTCGACGAAGAGGAGGAATCCAACGTTGACCCCGACATTCGCGAGTCGCAGAAGGGCGGCGGCAAGAAGGCGCAGAAGGCGAAAGTCGATGAGGACGGCTACCTCGCTTTCTCCATCCCCTGGAGCATCTCCTTCAGCTACGGTGTCAACCTCTCCGAGAACCGCCAGGCGCCCATCAAGGAGAAACGTATGCGCTATCCCTACAGACTCACCCATACGCTCAACTTCTCCGGCTATGTCACCATTGCCGAGGGCTGGAACATCACGTGGAGCAGCGGCTACGACTTCAACTATAAGAAACTCTCCACCACCACCGCCTCCCTCTCCCGCGACCTCCATTGCTTCGAGATGTCAGCCTCCGTCGTGCTGGCGCCTTATACCTCCTATCACTTCACCTTCCGTGCCCGTGCCTCCGAACTGGCCGACGCCCTCAAGTGGGACAAACGTTCGTCGTACAGCTCGAACGTGCAGTGGTATTAAAGACCCTCCCCTAACCCCTCCCTTAAAGGGCGGGGAATAAATACTCACAATAATATGCGACACACTATTATATATATAACAGGAATCCTTTGCGTCCTCACCTCCTTCGTACCCGCAAAGGGCGCTTACTCCCCTCCCCTGAGGGAGGGGCAGGGGGGTGGGTCTCTTCGCTTCGCCACCAACTACGGCTTCTTCGTACATTACGGCACGGAGACCGGCCTTCCTGATGCCGTGCCCACGACGACGCTCCGCCTGCGTCTCATCGCTCCCGACGATTGCTACACGCTCCCGGCCGAGGCCACCCTCACCGTGACCGACGCCGAAGGCCAGACCGTTGCCGAGCATACTTACAGCGTAAGCAAAACGGGTCTCGTCACTATCCCCGCCGACGACATGAAGGGCGGCGACGTCCTCATCAGTGCCACCCTCACGCCGCCCGCCTCCTACGGCTCCGACGACTACGTCCTCGCTTTCTCCGACGAATTTTCCGAGGACGGGAAGCCCGCCGTGCGTCGCTGGAACCGCGCCAATCAGGAGAACTCCTCCGCCTGGAACCGCTATGTCTCCACCTCCGAGAAAGTTCTCTACGTCCGCGACGGCGACCTCGTGGCGCGTTGCATCCCCTGTGCTCCCGAGGACCGCGAGGCCAACCGCAGCCCGCTCAACAATGCCTACCGCGACTGGATGAGCGGCGCCGTCAACACCCGCGGCAAATACAACTTCCGCTATGGCCGCATTGACGTGCGCGCCCTCACCAACCCCTTCAAGGGCAGTTTCCCCGCCATCTGGTTTATGCCCATCGACGGCTCCGCCGGCTGGCCCTACTGCGGCGAGATAGACCTCTGGGAGATGATAAACACCTCCAACCTCGCCTACGGCACCGTCCACGCTGCCAAAGAGTCGCAGCACTCGCGCTTCACATCCTGCAACTACGACGGCCTCTACCACGTATATACCCTGGAGTGGACGGACGAGTGGATGAAGTGGAGCATCGACGGCAAGGATCCTTACAGCACCTACCTCAAGAGTTCCCTCTCCACCGACCAACTGGCCCAGGGCTACTGGCCCTTTGACAAGAAGTTCTACCTCATCCTCAACCAGAGCGTAGGTATGGGCACGTGGGCCGATTGGCCCGTGGAAGGCCACGAATACGAGACGCGCTTCGACTTCGTGCGTATCTACCAGACGCCCGCCCAGAACAAGTCCGTGCTGACGGGTATTGAGACCCCCAACCCCCTTAAAGGGGGCTCTGCCGAGACCGCCTACGACCTCTCCGGCCGCCCTTTTCTCTCTGAGGGGGCGCAGTATGGCCTTCACGGCCTCGTCCTCTCGCCCCAAAGGAAGGTAATCCTTCCGTAAATGATTTGTTTTTCCGAAATCTTGAATTTATGAATAAGCAATACATAAGCCTCGGTGCCGTCCTTCTCGGCGCTGCCCCCGTAATGGCGCAGACGCGCACGGCACTCCCCCTTGGGGCAGACGGAGGGTCTTCCCGTCCCAACGTCATCGTCATCCTGGCCGACGACCTCGGCTACGGCGACCTCGGATGCTATGGTGCCCGTCAGGTGACTACGCCCAATGTCAGCCGCCTCGCCGCCTCCGGTGTGCGCTTCACCAATGCCCATGCCGTGGCCGCCACCTCCACGCCCTCGCGCTACTCCCTCCTCACTGGCGAGTACGCCTGGCGCCGCCCCGACACCGACATCGCCGCCGGCAATGCCGCCGCCATCATACGTCCCGAGCAGTTCACCATGGCCGATATGTTCCACAGCGCCGGCTATGCCACCGCCGCCATCGGCAAGTGGCACCTCGGCCTCGGCGACAAGGCCGGCGAGCAGGACTGGAACGCTCCGCTGCCCGTAAGCCTCGGCGACCTCGGTTTCGACTACCATTACATCATGGCCGCCACCGCCGACCGCGTGCCCTGCGTCTTCATTGAGCAGGCGCAGGTGGCCGACTACGACCCCTCCGCCCCCATAGAGGTGAGTTACCGCAGCAACTTCCCCGGCGAGCCCACCGGCGCCGACCATCCCGAGATGCTCTACAACCTCCGTCCCTCCCACGGCCACGATATGTCCATCGTCAACGGCATATCCCGCATCGGCTATATGAAAGGCGGCGGCAAGGCTCTCTGGAAGGACGAGAACATTGCCGACTCCATCGCCTCCCACGCCATACAGTTCATCCGCCGCCACAAGGATGAGCCCTTCTTCATGTACTTCTGCACCAACGACGTGCATGTGCCGCGTTTCCCCCATGAGCGTTTCCGCGGCAAGAATCCTATGGGCTACCGCGGCGACGCCATCGACCAGTTCGACTGGACGGTGGGCCAACTCCTCGGCGAACTCCAGCGCCTCGGCATCGCCGACAACACCCTCATCATCCTCACCTCCGACAACGGCCCCGTAGTGGACGACGGCTATGCCGACCGCGCCGAAGAACTCCTCGGCGACCACAAGCCCGCCGGTCCGTGGCGCGGTGGGAAGTACAGCGCCTTTGAGGGCGGCACCGCCGTTCCCCTCATCGTCTCGTGGCCCGCGCAGGTGAAGGCCGCACAGGAGAGCCAAGCCCTCGTTTCCCACATCGACCTCTTCGCCTCTCTCGGCACCCTCGTTGGCGCACGTCTCCCCCGCGGTGCCGCTGCCGACAGCCGCAACGCCCTCTCCACCCTCCTCGGCCGCGACCGTGCCGACCGCCCCTACGTAGTGGAGCAAGCCTGCGACCACACCCTCTCCATCCGCACCCGCGACTGGAAGTATATCTCTCCCTCCAACGGAGGCCCGATGATAACCTGGGGTCCCAAGATAGAGACCGGCTACCTCCCCGAGCCCCAACTCTACGACATGCGCAAGGTCACCGAGCGCGAGAACGAGGCTGCCCGCCACCCCGACATCGTGGCCAACCTCCAGTCCGCCCTTGAGGACATCCGCGCGGGAAAAGCGAAATAAGAGAAAATAAAAAGGATAGAAAAGTCCGCAATGCGCCCCGCGCCGTTTCGCCGGCGCATTCCGATAAAAAGCAAATGCCTCCGTTCCTTAATTGAAGCGGAGGCATTTTCTTTTGCCCCGACATAAAACAATTTTCACAATTGTGAAAACATTTTTCCACATATGTGAAAAACAATTTGCACATATGTGAAAAACAATTTCCACATATGTGGAAATGGGATGCAAAGCGGGATAGGCTGCATTAATACGGGTTGGCGTAAGAGGGAAGGGTGGGGGGGTATGGGTAAGTGGGGGATGACAGGGACAAAGCGCCGTCCTCTTTGCGATGAGGGGCGGGGAGGAGAGGTTATGTTCCCCTTCGTGCGGGCGCGCGTATTATAAATAATGTGTGGTTGCCGAAGTGGATTTACCGGGCGAGGTAAATCAGCAGGCTAATAAGCAGGAGAATGACGGCGAGGCGGAAGTAGTCGCTGCGCCGTTGTATCTTTCGGGCTCTTTCTTCTTGCATAAGCGGACGTGTTGGGGGGATTATGCGGCAAAGATGAGGAAAGTTTGTTACAGAGTGTTTGCAAAATTGTTTCAATTCGGTCTCATGGGGCGGCGGAGGGGCTTTGTCGCGCGTTTGTAACAGGAATGAAACAACTTATTGCTATTTTTGCATCAAATCTTGGATATATATTAACTAATCCTATATCATGGACACTTTTCTGAATATCCTTTCCCTTCTGGGCTCCCTCGGACTGTTTCTCTTCGGAATGAAGACGATGAGCGAGGGTCTGGAGAAGTTTGCCGGCGACCGCCTGCGCAGCATTCTGGCCGCCATGACGAAAAATCGCTTTATGGGCGTGCTGACCGGCATTACGGTGACGGCGCTCATACAGTCGTCGTCCGCCACCACGGTGATGGTGGTGTCGTTTGTGAATGCCGGGCTTATGTCGCTGGTTCAGGCGATAGGCGTGATTATGGGCGCCAATATCGGCACTACCGTGACGGCTTGGATAATATCCTTTGTAGGCTTCAAGGTAGATATTGCGGCTTTGTCGCTACCGCTTCTGGCTGTGGCCATACCGCTGGTGTTCAGCGGGAGGTCGCAGCGTAAGTCGGTGGGAGAGTTTGTCTATGGCTTTGCCTTCCTCTTTATGGGTCTGAACCTCTTGCAGCAGTCTGCCCAGAGCCTGGACGTGGGCAATATGGTGGCGCATCTGCTCGCGAGCGTGGCTGACGGCGGTTTTCTGACGATATTGCTGTTTGTGGTAGTGGGAGCGCTGATAACTGTACTCGTTCAGTCTTCTTCGGCAGCCATGGCCATTACGCTCATGCTTTTCGACATGAAGATTCCCGGCTTCGGTCTGGCGCAGGCGGCAGCCCTGGCTATGGGCCAGAATATCGGTACGACGGTGACGGCCTTTATCGCTTCCTTGACGGCCAATATGCAAGCCAAGCGCGCGGCTCTGGCGCATGTGTTCTTCAATGTGTTCGGCGTGCTCATCGTGCTGCTGATGTTCTATCCGTTCTGCAATGCCGTGAACTGGATAGTAGAGAACGTGATGCATGCAGCTGACAACGACTTGTATAAACTTTCCACATTCCACACGGCCTTCAACGTTTTCAACACCTTGTTGCTGATAGGCTTCGTGCATCAGATAGAACGCTTCATCTGCCGTCTGCTTCCGCTCAAGGAGGAGGAGGAGAAGAGCCTGAAGTACATTTCGGGCGGTCTGTTCTCCACGGCAGAAATCTCATTGCTGCAGGCCCGCAAGGAAATAGCCTTCTTCGGCGAGCGCTGCCAGCAGGCGTTCGGCCTCGTGCAGGACATGCACGGCATCACAAAGGACGAAGCCTTCCGCCAGATATACGACAAGGTGGAGAAATACGAGGCCATAACCGACAACATGGAGTATGAGATAGCCCACTACCTGCAGAAGGTGGGCGAGGGTCGCCTGTCTGACGAAGCGAAACGGCAGGTGCAGCGCATGCTGCGTGAGGTAGATGACCTTGAGAGCATAGGTGATAGTTGCTTCTCCCTGGCTCGCACGCTCAACCGTAAGCGAGAGATGAGTGCGGAGCACTTCACGCCCGAACAGCTGGAGCAGATACATCGCATGGAAGGCCTCGTGGCCGAAGCCCTTTCCCGTATGACGGAGACATTGCGGCAGCCCGAGGGCGAGGGGCATGACATCACGCAGAGTTACAGGCTGGAGATGAAAATCAATGCCCTGCGCACGGAACTGCGTAATGGCAACCTGCAGAACATAGCCGAGGGTCAGTATGACTACAAGTTGGGCGCTTTCTACATAGACTTCATCAACGGCCTTGAGAAACTGGGCGACTACGTTCTGAACGTGGTGCAGAGCAAGGCAAGGCAGACACGCGTGATGAAGGAAGAGTAGAAAAGGCAGTTTGTAGGGATTTTATTTTGTCGGTTGGCGGATTTTGTGTAATTTTACCCGCAAATTGAAAATGCCATGCTGCTACTCATAGTTGATGATGAGCCGGATATATGCGAGATACTCCGTTTCAACCTGGAGCTGGAGGGGTATGACGTGCTGACGGCCGAAAGCGCTGAGGAGGCTCAGGCTTTGGTAAACAGCCATCCCGTGGACCTCATCCTGCTTGACGTGATGATGACGCCGAAGTCGGGGTTTGAGTGGGCGCGTGAACTGAAAGGCGACGCGCGTACCGCCCGTCTTCCTATTATATTCTGCACTGCCAAAACGATGGAGAGCGACCTGCTCACGGGTTTTGCCCTGGGTAGCGACGATTATATATGTAAGCCATTCCGCATCAGCGAAGTGAAGGCCAGGGTGAGGGCTGTGCTGCGGAGGACGCAGGGCGAGAAGAATGGAAAAGCGGGTCTCCCGGCCGGAAACATGCTGGCCTACGAAGGGCTTGTATTGGATCTTGACCGCAAGGAGTGCAGGGTGGACGGCAGGGAGGTCGCGTTCACAAAACTGGAGTTTGAACTCCTGGCGCTTCTCCTTTCCAAACCGGGGCAGGTGTTTTCTCGGGAAAAGATACTGCACGCAGTATGGCCGAGTGATGCCCTCGTGCTGGACAGGACAGTGGACGTGAACGTTACCCGCATCCGCAAGAAAATAGGAATATACGGCGAATGCCTGCGCAATAAGTTTGGATACGGTTATATGTTCGGCAGATGATGCAGACTCGGCTTACCAGTAAAATATTTGTGGCTGCGACGGTACTTGCCAGTGTGTTCACATTGTTCTTCGGTGTTTACGAATACAGGCGGGAGCACGCTTTCCGCGTGGATATCCTGCATTCGCAACTGCAACTCAACAATTACCGGTTCCTGGAGCAGACGGGCGACCGGGGCATACGCGTAACAGTAACCGATACTTTGGGCAACGTGCTCTCCGATACCGAGAAGAAGGATGTGAGCCGCATGGGCAACCACCTGCAGCGCGAAGAAATACAGGAAGCCCTGCACAGCGGGAGCGGCTATGCCATTAAACGCGCCTCGGAAACAAACGGTGAGAAGTATTTCTACTCTGCCACGCGTTTCGGCGACAGGGTCGTGAGCTCCTCCGTGCCATATTCTGCGGAATTGACGTCCTCGCTGGAGCGCGACTATACCTTTTTTTATTATACGGCGGGCATTCTGGGACTCTTGGCCGTCGTTCTGTATTTCCGCCACCGCTACGAACACAGTGAGCGGGAGAAACTGCGCATCAAACGGCAACTCACGGAGAATGCCGCGCATGAACTGAAAACGCCTGCGGCCACCATTGAGGGCTATCTGGAAACGCTTGTGGGGAATCCCCATATGGAGGAAGAGAAACGCATGACGTTTCTCGGGAAATGCCATGCACAGAGCCTCCGGATGAGTAGTCTGCTGGCAGATATGAGTACCCTCACCCGTCTGGACGAGGCCCGTATCGTCCGTCCAGAGACTGTCATTGACGCAATGGCAGTCCTACGTCAGGTGCAGGAGGAGACGGTGGAGCAGTTCCGGGAACAGGACGTGGAATTGCAGTGGCATGTACCCGAAGCGATGCCTATGAAGGGCGATGCCTCGCTCATCTATTCCCTTTTCCGCAACATCTTCAGCAATGTCCTCTCTCACGCTACGGGGGCTACGTATTTCAAAGTGGAGGCCAGGGTGGCGGGCGGACGTTACTCCTTTACTTTCGCTGATAATGGCCCCGGCGTTCCCGGCGCTCACCTCCCTCATCTCTTTGAGCGCTTTTACCGCATAGACAAAGGTCGCTCCCGCCGTCTGGGCGGCACGGGCCTCGGCCTTGCTATCGTGAAGAACATCGCCCTGCAATACGGAGGTTCCGCTACGGCAACTCCCACGCCTGGCGGCGGCCTGACGCTGGAAGTGGAACTGGCCGCAGGAATGTGATGCCGCCGCAGCCTTGCAGACAAATAAAACTCCCTCGAAGCAATGCTCCGAGGGAGTTTTGTATGTTAGGCGGTCAACCTTGCATCCGTGTGGATACTTGGTCGTCGCACTTGCGACTTAGAGCTTAGGACCAGCAGCAACGAGAGCCTTACCGGCTTCGTTAGTGGTGTACTTGCCGAAGTTCTTGATGAAGCGGGCGGCGAGGTCCTTAGCCTTCTCTTCCCACTTGCAAGCGCAGTCGTAAGTGTCGCGGGGGTCGAGGATGGCGGGATCAACACCGGGGAGAGCGGTGGGAACCTCAAAGTCGAAGAGAGGAATCTTCTTGGTGGGAGCTTCGTTGATGGCGCCAGAGAGGATGGCGTCGATGATGCCGCGGGTATCCTTGATGGAGATGCGCTTGCCCGTGCCGTTCCAACCGGTGTTTACGAGGTAAGCCTTGGCACCGCTCTTCTGCATCTTCTTGACGAGTTCCTCGGCGTACTTGGTGGGGTGCAGTTCGAGGAAAGCCTGGCCGAAGCAAGCGGAGAAGGTGGGAGTGGGCTCGGTAATGCCGCGCTCGGTACCGGCGAGCTTGGCGGTGAAGCCAGAGAGGAAGTAGTACTGTGTCTGCTCGGGAGTCAGGATGCTTACGGGAGGCAGTACGCCAAAGGCGTCGGCGCTGAGGAAGATGACCTGCTTGGCAGCGGGAGCGCTGGAACCGGGCTGGATGTTCTGGATGTGGTTGATGGGGTAGGAGACGCGGGTGTTCTCGGTCACGCTCTTGTCGGCGAAATCAATCTTGCCGTTCTCGTCAACGGTGACGTTCTCGAGGAGGGCATCGCGACGGATAGCGTTGTAGATGTCGGGCTCGCTTTCCTTGTCGAGGTTGATAACCTTGGCGTAGCAACCGCCTTCGAAGTTGAAGATACCCTGGTCGTCCCAGCCGTGCTCGTCGTCACCGATGAGGCGACGCTTGGGGTCGGTGGAGAGGGTGGTCTTGCCAGTGCCGGAGAGACCGAAGAAGATGGCGGTGTTCTCGCCGTTCATATCGCAGTTGGCGGAGCAGTGCATGGAGGCGATGCCCTGGAGGGGGAGGTAGTAGTTCATCATGGAGAACATACCCTTCTTCATCTCGCCACCGTACCAGGTGTTGATGATAACCTGCTCGCGGCTGGTGGTGTTGAAGGCCACGCAGGTGTCGGAGCGGAGGCCGAGTTCCTCGTAGTTTTCTACCTTAGCCTTGGAGGCGTTGTAGATAACGAAGTTGGGCTCGAAGGCTGCGAGTTCTTCCTCGGTGGGCTGGATGAACATATTCTTGATGAAGTGAGCCTGCCAGGCTACCTCAACGATGAAGCGCACGGCCATGCGGGTGTCCTTGTTGGCGCCGCAGAAAGCGTCCACTACATAGAGGTTCTTGTTGCAGAGTTCCTTGACGGCGATTTCCTTAACCTTGGCCCAAACCTCTTCGGACATGGGGTGGTTGTCATTCTTGTACTCCTCGGTGGTCCACCATACGGTGTTCTTGGAGTTCTCGTCCATCACGATGTACTTGTCCTTGGGAGAACGGCCCGTGTAGATGCCGGTCATTACATTGACGGCGCCGAGTTCTGTCTCCTGACCCTTGTCGAAGCCTTCGAGGCCGGCCTTGGTCTCTTCGGCGAAGAGGGTTTCGTAACTGGGGTTGTGGGCAATCACGGTAGCACCGGTGATGCCGTACTTGGTAAGATCTAATGTTGCCATTATTAAAGTTATTTAGTTATTTAGTTGAAAAGTTGTTTAGTATAAAAGTTATTTCTTATCCTTGATGCTGAGGAGTTCCACCTTGAAGACGAGGGTGGCGTAGGGAGGAATGCCGCCGCGGCTGCCCTGCTCGCCATATGCGAGGTCGTAGGGGATGTAGAGGTTCCAGGTGGAGCCTACGGGCATCATGCAGAGAGCTTCGGCCCAGCCCTTGATGTCCTGGTTCACACCGAAGGTGGCGGGCTTGCCGCGCTGGTAGGAGGAGTCGAAGACGGTGCCGTCGATGAGCTTGCCTTCGTAGTTCACCTCAACCTGACAGGTGTCGGCGGGGATGGCACCGTTGCCCATGGTGACAACTTCGTACTGTAGGCCGCTGGGGAGGGTCTTGATGCCGGGCTTCTGACCGTTCTCGGCGAGCCAGTTGAGGCCTTCGCAGCGCAGCACTTCCTTGCGGTAGTTGCTCTGCTGCTCCACGATGCTCTCGGCCACGCTGTCGGTGAGGTGAGCCTTGCCGAGCACGGCTTCGGAGAGGCCCTGCACGTAGAGTTCCTTGTTGAAATAGGTGGAGTCATTGCCGGCGAACTGTTCGGTGAGGCTCTGGATGACGCGCTCACGGTTCATCTTGGCAATCTTGAGGCCGGCCACGTAGGCTACGAGGCGGTCTTCCTCTTCCTGGGAGATTTGGGCGGTGAGGCCTTTGGCGAACTGGTCGTAGTTAGCCTCCTGCACGCCTTCCTGCTGGGCGAGGTACTGTTTCAGACTGGGGGCCTGCACTACGCCGATGGCGTAGCTGAACTGCTCGGAGGGAGCGGCCTGCACGGCGGGCACTTCCTTCTTGAGTTCAAGGGTCTTTTTCTTGGTGCGTGCGCTGGCTCCGCTGCAGATGAGGAGGGAGAGCGCGATGAGAAGAATCTTTTTCATTTCTTGCTTTTTATTTTTATTTTTTACTTAGTTCGGCATCTCTACCACCTGGGGCTGGCCCATCATCTGGGGCTGTGCGGCCTTTTCTACGCTGACTACCTTCACCTTGAAGATAAGTGCGCTGCAAGGCTGGATGGGGCCGGTGCCTTGTTCGCCATAGGCCAGCTGGTAAGGAATATAGATTTCCCATTCGCTGCCCACGGGCATCTGCTGTAGAGCAGAACCGAAGCCGGGAATCATCTGGGCAGGTACGCAGGCCATGGGCTCGTCCTGAGTGTAGTTGCTGTCAAATACGGTTCCGTCAATGAGCTTGCCTTCGTAGAATATCTTCACCTGGCTGTCGGCCTTGGGCTTCTCTCCGGTGCCTTCCGTGAGTACCTTGTACTGCACGCCGTTGGGCAGCGTCTTCACGCCGGGCTTCTTGGCGTTTTCAGCCAGGAACTTCATGCCGGCCTTCTTGTTCTCTTCAAACTGCTTGGCGCGCAGCTTCTGGAGGTGGCTGTTGGCATCTTCGCCAGCCGTTTCGGGGTTGATGGGCTGGCCGTTTATTTTCAGGTTGCTGCGTTTGTTGATACCGTTGACGATACCGGCCAGATAATTCTTGCGGTTGAAGGTCTGGGTGGAGTCGTTGCCGAAAATCTGCTGTTCCATTCCTTGAAGTTGCGTGTCGCTCTGCATGCCGAACATGATGCCTGCATAGCGGGCCGCCTTCTTCTTGTCGGAGGCGCCCATGATGCCTTCCTTCACACCGGCGATGAATTCCTTAATATAGATGCTGTCCACTCCGTTTTGCTGGAGCACACTTTCTATGTAAGCACTGTTGACCATGCCGATTTCATAACTGACGGTGTCGATTTCGGTCTTGAGGCTGGGCTTCATGCGGCCTTCCTGACAGCTGGCCAGCGTGAGGGCTGCCACTGCGAATAAAAGAATTTTTTTCATTGTGTTTTATGGTTTTGTATTTGAGTTCTTGATTATTGGATACCGAGCAGTTCCACGTCGAAGACGAGCGTGGCATAGGGCGGAATGCTGCCGCCGGCTCCGCGGGCTCCGTAGCCCAGCTGATAAGGAATCGTGAAGCGGAACTTGCTGCCTACTGCCATCAGCTGCAGGCCCTCAGTCCATCCGGCGATGACGCCTTGGAGGGGGAATGAGGCGGGTTCGCCGCGGCGATAGGAGGAGTCGAACACGGTGCCGTCGGTGAGGCGGCCCTCATAGTGGCATGTCACGGTGTCGGTGGCCTTGGGCTTCTGACCCAGGGCGGCAGTGAGTATTTCATACTGCAGACCGCTCTCCGTCACCTTCACGCCCTCTTTCTTGGCGTTCTCGGCGAGGTATTTCTCGCCCTCGGCGCGCAGGGCGCGGCTCTGTTCTTCTTCTTTCTTCTGCAGATGCTGCTGCACGGCAATCTGTGCTTCGTGGTCGGTGAGTTCTGTCTTCTCACCGCCAATCACGGCCTTTACGGCCGCTGTGAAATCTTCCGTCTGCAAGGCGTCGATGCCCATCTGGCGGAGGTTATGGGCAATCACCATGCCCAAGGCATAACTTATTTTATCCATTGATTTTTTAGTGTTGTTGTAAGGGGTGCGGTTTATTCCGTGCGCAAAATTACAAAAAAACTCCCATACCCTCACGCCAATCTCCCCCACATTAATATATTTTATGTATATGCGCGCGCGAAAGTGCAACTGGGGTTGCCAATTCGTCCCGTTCGCATTTCCTTAACGCTCCGGCGGCGCTGTCTGACGGCCCTCTGTTGAGCGTCACGTTTTGTCTTACATTTTCCTTCGTAACTGAAGCGGGAATGTAATGATTTTTTACCTTTTTCGTGCGTTTTTTTGCAAAAATCAGAGCGTGGAGGCGAGCGCGCGGAGGTTCGGACGGAAAAAACGCTATTTTTAGGATGCCGTTACGCGGCTCATTTACAAGCGCTTAACTCTGGGTGAATTTTTGCGGCATTCCCTTTAGGCGCGCTACACCTGCTTTTAAGTGCAAAAAAAGGCCGTCGCACGATGGCGTTTTTTGCGATTTTTTCGGAATTTTGTCCCTTTTAGCAAAAACTAAAGCCCTTTTAGTCGCGCCGATGTCCCTTTTAGTTGAACCGATAGCACTTTCAGTTTGACCGATGTCCCTTTTAATTTTTCCGATGTCCCTTTTAGTTTTTGCTAAAATTGGGTATCGGGAAAAATGAAGGGGGGTGAGGGAGAAAAGAATGACGGGGCGGCGCGTGTTTTTCACCAGAAGGTGCATTTAGGCCGCTGGGCGGCGCGTTTTCTCCTTTTTTCGTTTTGTCAAGATTTTTTACACTTTCAAAAAATCGCAATATGCGTTTTGTTAAAGTAAAACTTTAACTGAACAGGTGCAAAAAAAGCCCCGCAGAAGCAGGGCTTTTCTTAATTTATCGGCATCTTGCGCGATGCGTAACGCCGTGAACTTTCAGCCTTTAGAAGATGCGGCCGTTGATGCGGAAGTTCAGTACGGGGTAAACGCTGAATTTCCTTACGATGTCAATGACCTTTCCGGCTTCTTCGCCCACGTCGTTCTTAGTGAGGGACTTGTCGTTGCTGTCTTTCACCTCTGGCGTGTTCCACATCATCACTCCGAGGTCCACCATGAAGCCTACGCGCTTGTGCTTGGGCACTGCACGACCGAAGCTGAGGCCTGCATAGGGGCGGAACTTGTTGACTCTCATCGTGAGGGTGGACTGGCCGTCCTTGAAGGGCAGACGGTAGTTGTCGAGGCCGAGGCCCCAGTTGCCGTTGTCGATAATCTCCATCTGCTCAGGCGTGAAGACATCGGTGTTCTTCAGATTGATGATGTCCGATGTGCCGAAATAGGCACCGAGGGTGATGGCCACGGGCACACGGGTGCTGCGGAAGGGATAGACGCTGAGAAGCACGTCGCCGTGGGATAGATTGGCCTTGCCCTGGGTGTTGACTTCGGAGGGCAGGTTGAGAATGGCGGGCGGGAGGTTGCCGTTGCTGTCCTTCAACTTGAGAACCTTGTCGTAGGTCACCTTGGGGAAGATGGCGAAACCGGCGCGAATTTGCAGATAGTCGGTGCAGGTCGTGGCGATGTCAGCACCGATGCCGGGCGTGCCGACGTCAAGGCCGATGGACCAGTGGTTGAAGAGCATTTTGTCTGTTTTGACGACAGCAGACTCCTTTTGTGCAGAGACTGTGAGTGCCCCCATCAGGCAGGCAAGGAGGATTAATGTTTTTTTCATAGTAAGTGTTTTTAGAGGATTGGGGGGGGGATGTTTCGCAAGTCTGTGATAAACCCTAAAGGTTGGGGTTGAGCTCGTTCCACTCGGCAACGGGGGGCACAATGTCGAGCGTGACGAGTTCGTCGCGCATCTTGACGAGGTGCTCGTAGCTGGCCTGCAGGGCGGCCATCTCTTCTTCGGTGCCCTGGGGGGCGGTGAAGTGTACGCCGGTGGCGTCGATGGTGGTGGGCATGGCCATCATTACGTTCTTGATGCCGCACTTGTCGCAGTTGACGTAGCAACCGGCAGGCAGGGTGAAGGGTTCGCCGCCCATGGCGCCTTCAATCATCTTCACGGCCTGGTAGGCAGGGCTCTGGAAGGAGCTGCGGCCGCGAAGCTTGATGATAGCGCTGCCGCCCTGGATGGTGGCCTGCTTGATTTCAGCCCAGCGCTCGGCGCTGAGGTTGAACTCGCTGAGAGGCTTGCCGTCAATCTTGACCTGACTGGCGAACACGGCCATCTGCTCGCCGTGGCCACCATAGGTGTGGGCGCCGGTGACCTTGTCCTGCTGCACGCCGAACTCAAGAGCCAGCTGCTGCTGCAGACGGGTGGAGTCGAGAGCGGCGAGGGAAGTGAGCTGATGGGGCTTCAGACCGGAGTGGATGAGGGCCGTGAGGGCCGTAACGTCGGCGGGGTTGAAGATAACGACGACGTGGTTCACGTCAGGGCAGTACTCCTTGATGTAGTCGCCGAACTGTGCGGCAATCTGGCAGTTGCCCTTGAGGAGGTCTTCGCGCGTCATGCCTTCCTTGCGGGGGGCACCGCCGGAGGAGATGATGTACTTGGCACCGGTGAAGGCTTCGGCGGGATCTACGGTCCAGGTGATGTTGGCGCCGGGGAAGGCGCAGTGGGCCATTTCGTCGGCCACGCCGTGCACGCCGGGTTCGAAGATGTCGTAGAGACAGATGTTGGGGGTGAGGCCGAGCATGAGGGCCGTCTGTACCATGTTGGAGCCGATCATGCCGCCGGCACCAACGATGACGAGTTTGTCGTTAGTAAGAAATTTCATAGGAGTGTGGGGTGATATTTAATAGTATGCTGTTATCGGGGGCTTTTTTCTTATCAGGTTGCTGCAAAATTACCGAAAAATGTAAAAAAAATGAAAAGGAAAGAAGAAAAAAGTGCAGAAAAGTGTAATTTTTGAAAAAAAGTGGCAAGTGGATATAATAAAAAAGAGTTTTTTGCGTTAATTCCGTGATATGGCATGCAGTATTCACTTCCGTCGCGTCCTGATAGGGACGGTCATGTTGTGCCTGGCCACGGTGGCCAGAGCGCAGCAGGATCCGTTGTTCCTGCAGTACTGGATGGTGGAGACGCAATACAATCCCGCAGCGGTGGGAAAACAAGACCAACTCAACATTACGGCGGCCCTGCAGACCCATGCCATGGGATTTGACGACGCCGGCTCGACAATCTTTGCCGGAGTGGACGCCGCCTTTCAGATAGGCAAGTCGCGCCACGGCATCGGCGGCTCATTTCAGGCCGACAATATCGGCATATTCAGCCATAAAAAGTTCAGCGTGCAGTATGCCTATCAGCTGAAAATGGGAAAGGGCAAGGCCCACCGCCTGAGTATCGGCGCAGAGGCCGACATGCTGGCCGAGAGTGCCGACGGCTCGAAGGCCGACACCGAAGAGGGCAACGACCCTGCCTTTGGCTCCAGCCAGATGGACGGCTCGAGGATAGACGCCTCCGTGGGACTGTACTACCAGTGGAAGAACCTTGACATGGGCCTCTCAATGCTCCAT
This sequence comes from Alloprevotella sp., assembly GCA_045600685.1. Taxonomy (GTDB): domain Bacteria; phylum Bacteroidota; class Bacteroidia; order Bacteroidales; family Bacteroidaceae; genus Alloprevotella. Next base: position 20,475 of record JAZRYH010000050.1, read on the forward strand.
GTCACAGCCCCCGAGGTGGAACTTGGCGAGACAAATATTTATAATGTCAAGCGCCTATACAATTTCAATACGGCCTACAGGATAAAGACCCGCAACCCGTACTTCACGGTCATACCCTCTGCAGCCTTCCGTACGGACCTCACCGAGTGGCGGGCCGATGTGACGGCGCGCTTTGCCTTCGAACGCGACAAGAAAAACTTCAACTTCGGTGCCGATTACGCGCCAATGCACAGCTTTGCCGTGTTTATCGGCTGCGTGTTCCACGGCATAAACATCTGCTACTCCTATGAAGCCAACACCGAGGGAATGGGCATCGGCGCAGGCCAGCACGAAGTGACGCTGGGCTACAAACTCGACCTCAACCTCGGCAAGAAGGGCCGCAACATGCACAAGACCGTGAGATGGCTGTAGCCGAAGCCGCGACCTCATGACAACAAACAGGAAATAAAAACAACATTACAGAATATGAAGAAACTCTTAGTAATATTCGCCGCGTACGCGGCAACAGCCGCGCTCATCTCTTGTATGAGCTCAGGCAGTAATGCCATGCAGAATGGCGGAGAAGTGACAGGCTCCCGCGGCACTGCAATCATGGAACCCTCGCCCTACGGCATGGTGGAAGTGAAACGTGGCTACCTGAAGGTGGGCCTCTCCGAAGCAGACTCGCTTTGGGGAACCGGAGCCCAGACCCGCGACATCAGCGTGGACGGTTTCTGGATGGACCAGACTGAAGTGACGAACTCAATGTACCGCCAGTTCGTGGAGTGGGTGCGCGACAGCATCGTACGTGAGCGTCTGGCCGATCCTTCTTACGGCGGCGACGAAACCTTCAAGATAGAGGTGGATCGCAACGGCGACCCCGTGAAACCTCATCTCAACTGGAGCAAACCCATCCCCTGGCGCAAACCCAACGAAGACCAGGAACGCGCCCTGGAGAGCGTTTACCGTACACACGAGATTGACGGCACTAAAATGCTTGACGCTGCGCAGATGAATTATCGCTACGAAGTGTTCGATTATGAGAAGGCCGCCATGCGCAAGTACCGCCTCAATCCAGAGGAGCGCGACCTCAACACCGACCATGCCGTTGACCCCAACGCAGAGGTAATAATCAGTAAGGATACTGCCTACATTGACGACGACGGCCGCATCGTGCGTCAGACCATCACGCGCCCGCTGTCATCCATGTACGACTTCCTTAATACATATATAATAAATGTGTACCCCGACACCACGTGCTGGGTAAACGACTTCGCCAATGCCAACAACGAGACCTACATGCGTAACTATTGGGCCTCGCCGGCATATGCCGACTATCCCGTCGTGGGCGTGACGTGGGAACAGGCTCAGGCCTTCTGCGCCTGGCGTACGGAATTCCTCCTGCGCGGCCTTGGCCCACAGGCCCGCTATGTGCAGCGCTATCGTCTGCCGACGGAACTGGAATGGGAATATGCCGCACGAGGCAAGGAAGGCAATCCCTATCCCTGGGAATCGGAAAAGGTACAGAACGACAAGGGCTGCTTCTATGCCAACTTCAAGCCCGATGAGGGTAACTACACCGAAGATGGCAACCTTATCACCTCAAAGGTCGGCATCTACGGCGCCAACAGCAACGGTCTCTTCGATATGGCCGGCAATGTGGCCGAATGGACCAGCACTGTATATACCTCAGGCGGCGTGAACGCTATGGCAGACCTCAACCCCGAGCTCCGTTATGACGCTGCCAAGGAAGACCCTTACATCTTGAAGCGCAAGAGCGTGCGTGGCGGCTCGTGGAAAGACCCTCTCAGCCTCATCCGCTCAGCTTGGCGCTCTTGCGAGTACCAGAACCAACCCCGCTCATTCATTGGCTTCCGCTGCGTGCGCTCCAAGGCCAGCAGCACATCTGCCACCAGCAACTCAAAAAAGAAATAAAACACGACAATGGCTAAAAAGAACTTCATACTCAACCTAATTGCCCGCATGCAGCGCTGGATGGACAGCGTGCCCGGACAGACATTCCTTAACTATGCCTACAACTGGGGCGCCGCCATCGTAATTCTCGGCACGCTCTTCAAGCTTACCCACTGGGCCGGTGCCAACCTCATGCTCTGCATCGGCATGGGCACCGAGGTGTTCGTGTTCTTCATCTCCGCCTTCGACCGTCCCTTTGACAAGACGGGCGAAGCCACCGTGGCCGACGACTATGTGCCCGATGAAAACGACGAGATGGCTGAGACGGTTGGCGTCGGCGGCACCATCGTGGGCGGCTCACCGATTATCGGCGGCGGTGTCACCGGAAGCGGTTCTGTTCTCCCCGAAGGCGAGGCCGCAGCCGTAGCTGGCGGCGCTCCCGTAGCTGGCGGCACTGTGGTCGTAGGCGGTGGCGGTGGCACCATCGTCGTTGGTGGTGGCACGGCTGCTCCTGCTGCCGTAGCAGAAGGTACTGGTATGTCTGAGACCGACAAGATAATTTCCGATGCCATTAGTGCCGCCATGCCTGAAGGTGGCGAGGAGGCCGATCGCCTGGCTAAGATTATCCGCATGGCCAACGATGAGCTCCTCCATCGTGCACAGGCTGTGCTCTCCCCCGATATGGAAGCCGCCTCACAGGATTATATCGCCAAGCTCCGCACGCTCACCGAGACATTGCAGAAGGTGGACGAGCAGAGCGAGCGCCTCACCCGCGACTCTCAGGAAATGGAGAACCTCAACCGCACGCTCATCGGTATCAACAAAATTTACGAGCTGCACTTTGCTTCTATCAGTAAGCAGGTGACCACCATCGAGCAAATCAACGACCAGACGCGTGAACTCGCCACGAAGATTGACGAAGTGAACCGAATATATGCCCGCATGATGCAGCAGCTCAACATTATGGCAAACCCCGGCGCAGCCGTGGCCTCCCCTAATGCCAATGCGAGTGCCAACAATTAATAATTAATAAGGAGTGGCCCGACTCCTCTCCAATTTGATTCTTAATTATTAGTTCCTAATTCTTAATTATTCCAACACCGTGCCCGTTAAGAAAAGACCCATATCTCCTCGTCAGAAGATGATCAACCTCATGTATGTGGTGTTGATGGCTCTGTTGGCGCTCAATGTTTCCAATGACGTGCTCAAGGGCTTCACCCTCGTGGGCGATTCTCTGCTCCGCACCACGGAAAACGCCGAGAAGGAGAATTCCGCTATATATGACGATTTCAAGGCGCAATTGAAGAAGAACCCTGCCAAGGTAAAGTCCTGGTATGACCGCGCTATGGCCGTGAAGAAAGCTTCCGATGCGCTCTACAACTTCGCCGACTCCCTGAAGTGGGCCATCGCCCGTCATGCCGACGGCAAGGATGGCGACCCCAGCAATCTTGAGAACAAGGAAGACCTTGAGGCTGCCGGCCATATTATGCTGGCTCCCTCCAAAGGCAAGGGTGGTAAGCTCTTCAAGGATATCAACACCTATCGTGACTTCATCACAGCCTACGTGGCAGACCCTCGTCAGCGTGCCATCATCGCCTCTAACCTGAGTACCGAGGTACCGCAAAAGGGTGACAACATCGGCAAGAGCTGGCCCGAATACATGTTCGAGTCCATGCCCGCCATCGCTGCCGTCACGATGCTCTCCAAACTGCAGAGCGACGTGCGCAAGGCTGAGAACGAGGTGCTCCACACGCTCGTCAGCAACATCGACTTGAAGGATATCCGCGTCAATGAACTCGGAGCCTACTGCCTGCCAGAGATGACAACACTCTTCCCTGGCGACGAGTTCCGCAGCCATATCTTCATGGCCGCCGTGGATACCACCCAGCGCCCCGAAATCTATGTGAACGGTCACCGCATAAGCCCTGACGGCAGCTACAACTTCCGCGTGGGCTCCCCCGGTGAGTACAGTTTCTCGGGCTACATCCTTATGCCCAACGCTGCCGGAGAGGTAATGCGCCGTGAGTTCACTCAGAAGTATAACGTCATTGCTCCGCCCAGCGGTGCCACCGTTGCTGCAGACCTTATGAACGTGCTCTACGCCGGCTATGACAACCCCATCAGCGTAAGTGCCAGCGGCATCTCCAGCGACAAGATAAGCGTAAGCATGACGGGAGGCTCTCTCGCGTCAAAAGGCGACGGCCACTACATAGCCCGCCCCGCAGCCGTAGGTAAGGACGTCACCTTCACCATCAATGGCGTAGTGAACGGCAAGAGCCAGAGCATGGGCAACTTTACATTTAAGGTCCGCAAATTGCCCGACCCCACGCCTTACATCGTAGTGGGCGACGACCACTTCCGCGGCGGACGCCTGGCAAAGGCCAGCATACTCGGTGTCAAGAACATAGGCGCGGCCATTGACGACGGCTTGCTCAACATTCCCTTCAACGTGAGGTCCTTCAAAGCCGTGTTCTTCGACCGCATGGGTAATGCCGTGCCCAAATCCTCTGCCGGCGCCAACTTTACCGAAGACATGCGCAGCACCGTCCGCGAACTGCGTCCCGGCAGTCGCTTCTACATTACGGAAGTGCAGGCCGTAGGCCCCGACGGAATAGAACGCACACTCACGTCGGCAATGGAAATCATAGTGAAATAAAAAGTATAACACGCAATCGCATTCCTAACGATAATGAAGACAAACAGAATTCTCCGAATGGCCGTCCTGGGCCTCATCGTGGCCACATCAAGTCTCAGCCTCGTAGCTCAGCCTGCAGCACGCCGCACTCAGAAGACTGCAACGCAGAAAACCACTTCCGTGCAGTCAGTAACCGGCCGTGAATTTCCCACAGCCCAAGATATGCCTACCGATGCTGCCTGGCGCCGCGATATCTACCGCACCCTCGACCTTAACAAGGATGCCAACGCCACGCTCTACTATCCCGTCACTCCGCAAGACGGCCGCATGAACCTCTTCACCTATCTCTTCCGTCTCGTTCTCAATGGCGACGTGAAAGCCTATGAGTACTCCCTCGACGGCAACGAGCACTTCGATGCCAAGCACCAGGTGAAGGCCACCAAACTCATGGACGACTTTGAAATCTATTATGAAAAAGTGGATAAGGACGGCAAGACAGCCATTCGTCTCAATAATGCCGACCTGCCGTCTGATGCAGTAAAGTTCTACTTCATCAAGGAAAGCAGCTACTACGACCAGCATACGGCCTCCTTCCGCACGAAGGTGACGGCCCTCTGTCCTGTCCTACAGCGCGGCGACAGCGACTTCGGCGGCTCAGAGCTCCGCAACCCTATGTTCTGGGTGAACTATGAGGAACTGGCCCCCTATCTCAGCAAACTGGAACTGATGGGCTCCAACCTGAACAACGCTGCCAGCATCAGTGCCGACGACTTCTTCGCCCTTAACCGCTATGAAGGCGAAATCTATAAGGTTACTAACCTCCAGGATCGCATCCTCTCCAACTATTGTCCCGACGACAGCACGCTCCTCAACGAGCAGAAACGCATAGAGAAGGAACTCACCTCCTTCCGTCAGCACGTGTGGGGCCATGACAGCATCCCCGCCGACACGCTTGCCAATAAGGAAATAGCAGAGCCCGAGGCCGAGGCACAGCCCCGTACCACCCGCGCAGCGGCATCCCAGCGCAGCAAGGATAAGAAAGCCACCGTGCGCTCTTCGTCCCGCTCCTCGTCCTCTTCCCGCTCGTCAAAGGCCAAGCCGGCCAAGAGTAAGAGCGCCGCTACGACTGGCGGCAAGATGAGTGTGCGCCGCGAAAGACACTGATTCCCGCCCCTCCTGTCCAAGGGCGACAGCATAGCCGCGAATCCCTGTCCGGATTGACTTGTCGGCTTCTTTCAGCAGATTTTCATTCCCTTATTATTAACGTCAAGCCGCTGTTGCGGCGTTGAAAACAAAAGAAATCATCCTTGCCCGAGAGGGAAAAGGAAATACTCACACTATGGGTTTACTTAACTTCTATAAACTTCCCGTCAACACCCTTGTCGGTGCAAATTGGAGCACCTTTAAAACCATTACAGCCGGACGCCAGGTCGATAAGAAGTGGCGCACGAAATTCATCCTCACTCAGTGCATCTGTCGCATCCTGTCCCCCTTCTCTAATATCCAGAACCGCCGCTATCGCCGCCTTATGGAGAAGGGCGTAAACCATGAAGACCCTCTCTTCATCCTGGGCCACTGGCGCAGCGGCACCACTTTCGTGCACAATGTCTTCGCCTGCGACAAGCATTTCGGCTACTGCACGACCTACCAGACCGTATTCCCGCATCTCATGATGTTCGGCCAGCCGTTCTTCAAGAAGGTGATGGACTGGATAATGCCCGACAAACGCCCCACCGACGGCCTCGACCTCGCCCCCGACCTGCCTCAGGAGGAAGAATTCGCCCTCTCCAACATGATGCCGCTGGCCTACTACAACTGGTGGTTCTTCCCCAAGAACGAGGAGGAGTATGCCCGCCGTTTCCTGCTCATGGACGAAATGACCGACGAGGAGCGCAAACAGTGGGAGGAGGAATTCACCAAACTTGTCAATATAGGCCTCTGGAATACCCACGGCACGCAGTTCCTTTCCAAGAATCCTCCCCACACGGGCCGCATAAGCGAGATTCTCAAACTCTATCCCAACGCGAAGTTCATCTACCTCGTGCGCAACCCCTACACCGTTTTCGAGTCCACCCGCAACTTCTACACAAACACCCTCATACCTCTCATGCTCCATCATTACTCACAGGAGGAGGTGGAGCAGCAAGTATTGCGCACCTACAACCTTCTCTTCGACCGCTATGAGAAGGAAAAGGCCCTTGTCCCCGAAGGTAATCTCATTGAGGTGAAGTTTGAGGACTTCGAGGCCGACCCCATAGGCATGACCGAGCATATCTATCAGCAGCTCGGCCTGAAGGGCTGGGAGGAGTCCCGCGAGGCCATCGCCCAGTACGTAGGCGAGAAGAAAAGCCACAAAAAGCGTAAGTACGACTACGATCCTCGCACCATAGAACTCGTAGAAAGCCACTGGATGAAGGCTATTGACAAGTGGGGATATAAAGCCTCACCCCGTCAGAGCTGACTTCGTCACTCTGCCACCCCTCCCCGAATAGGGAGGGGAATAATGTTCTAAAGGTAGCCCCCTGAAGAATAGGTATTATAAGATAGCAGCAAAATATGTCTCTCCTCGGCTCAAGCATTTTAACCTTTAAGGGTATCTTCCCCTCCCTTTTCGGGGAGGGGTGGCGCGGTGCGCAGCATCCGCGACGGGGTGAGGCTTTTTGTTTGCTTCTTGTCGTTTGCCTGCCTCTTTTTGCTCAGCAACGCAAGGTGCAGAACAAGCCCTATATCGACGAGCGCCGCTGGCATTATGGCTTCAACGTGGGCGTTCATGACCAGTGGCTGACAATGCAGGGCAACGGCTATATCGACCCCGTCACCGGCGACCAATGGACGGCCAAAAACGACCAGATAGGCGTAGGCTTCACCGTAGGCGTGCTGGGAGAACTCAAACTTAACCGCTATCTCGGCCTGCGCTTCAACCCTACCTTGCATTTCGGCTCCAAGCAGATTCTCTTCGAAAACCAGAAGGACGGGCTCCACCAGTCGCAGGAGATGCGCTCCACCTACGTCGGCGTGCCCATCGACCTCAAGGTCAGCGCCCCGCGCTTCAACAACTATCGCCCCTATCTCATCGCTGGCGTCTCACCCATGTATGACGTCACCACCGGCAAGCACACCATGCTCCGCGCCAAGCCTATGAACGTCTTTCTTGAAGTGGGCGGAGGCTGCGACCTCTACATGCCTTTCTTCAAGTTCATCCCCGAACTGAAATTCTGCCTCGGCCTCGGCAATATCCTCGACAAGAAACGCACAGACATCACCGACCCTACGCAGACCATCTACACCGAGAGCATCGACCGCGCCTCCGTAGGCATGGTAGTCCTCTCCTTCTATTTTGAATAGTCCTTTCCAAAAGGAAAAAGGGGGACGCAGCACTCTGCGTCCCCCTTTTTGTTACCCCTGAGAGTCGGGCTATGGCGTCGCGGGATTTGCCGTAAACACCTCCCATATAGCCTGCTCCGTTTCTTTCCATTTAATGTACTGGTCGCGGTAGAGATGGCGGAACGTGCCTTCCTGCAGTTCGCCGCCCGCACCGTTGAAGAACGTCTTCTGCACGTCCGTCACGTTCATCTTGCAGTAGCATTTCATCTCGGCCGTGTAGTAGTCGATGCTCTGCAGCTCCCCGTCGCTGAAAGTCAGGCAAGCGGCGGTGCCGTCGTCGGTCCAGATGCTGCCATCGTAGGGCGTGCTGCCGTCGAAGGCCAGAATCCGGCCGTCCTTCATTTCATAAGTGTAGTCCGAGAGGGTCTTCTCTTGGCAGCCCGTAAGGCATACGGCGGCAATGACCAGCGCCGCCAGCACTTTTGTGCCATAATGCAAAAATTGTCTCATTTTTTTTTGTTCTTTAAGTTTGCGATGCAAAGTTACAAGAAAATATCCATTCAGCCAAGCCTTCCCTCCTTTTTCTCCATTAGCGGCTAACAACTCTTATTGCCGTCTGCTCTTTTCAATCAACCGCGAAAAAACGACTAAAAGCACCCCGAAACCGCATTTTTTCCGAAAAAAGTTTGGCAGTTTCGCCAGAAGTGTGTACTTTTGCACCTGCAAACGAGGGGAAAGCGTTCCTCCTTGCACTCCGAGATTGGGGTATGGTGTAATTGGCAACACTGCAGATTCTGGTCCTGCCTTTCCTGGTTCGAGTCCGGGTACCCCAACACAAAGTCAGCGCGTCGCACCGACGCGCTGACTTCTTTTTTTATATCGCCGCACTTCCTGCCGGACGCCTTGCCGCCGCCTCATGGCGACGGGCGCGTGACTCTTGAAAATTTCCGCGTCCGCTAAAAGGACGTTTACGAGGCTGGTCGCCTTGTTGCTTACCCTTCGCTTTTTGTCAAGATATTTTGCCTTTTTTTCGATGTTTCACGGCGCGTGGCGGCCGTGAAAGTCACCGACCTCGACTTCGATTGGCTACACGCGATTCTGGAGATGGCTGGTAAATCATTGGTTCACTACATGTTAGCCCTCTCGCGCTTCGTATGCCTTCCCATTCGCGCCGCCTAAGCCCCCTTTTACGCGCGAAAAAGCGTGATTTCCGCTCGCGCGATACGAAAAATTGCGCGTTTCTACGCCCTCCAAAAATTTTTCCGATAGCCCTTTTACGCGCGACTAAAAGGGACATCGGAAAAATTAAAAGGGGCATCGGACGAACTGAAAGGGGGATAGTTTCAACTAAAAGGGCTTTAGTTTGAATTAAAAGGGCTTTCGGGGCTGCTAAAAGGGCTTTCGTGAAAAATGGGCCGAATTTCGGAAAAATCAGGTCGGAAATCGGCGAGGTTTTTGCAATGTTCGCCTGACAAAGTTGACGGCTCGCGACCGTTTTCCCGTTTTTTTCAGTTGTCAAAATATTTTCACTGTTTCACGGCATCGGAAAATGGCGAAAGGCTATTGTAGTGGGGAGGCCCTGAAAGGTGCAAAAAAAAATTGGGACGCATCACTGCGTCCCAATTTCCTTGTTAACCTTAAATCTAATACTATGAAAAACACATGCGTTTTATTCAAACGCAGTGCAAAAGTACGGTGTTTTTGGCATTCATGCAAGTATCAGCGCGTTTTTTTGCGGTTTTTAGGATTTTTTTAGTGTTTTGCGCTGCGTTTTGCGCGGAGCAGTTGTCAGTATATGGGCTTGCGGCTCGCTATGAGCAGAAGTTGTCGGCGCTGACGGCTATCTCGCCGCTTCCGATGCAGATGCGGCCGTCGGGGGTGTAGATTACGCCGAACTGACCGGGGGCTATGCCTTGTATGCGCTCGTTGCCGTGGATGCGGGGCGTGCCGTCGGTGAGGGTGAGGGTGCCGGGGCGCCAGCGGTCGGTGTGGCGCACTTTGAAGGTGACGGGCATGCGGCGTGAGCCGTCGGGGAGTGTCTCTACGAGGGCGGCGTACTGGGGGAGCGTCTGGAAGGGGTCGGACGTGAGGATGTGGTAGCCGGCGAGGGAGAAGTCCTGGCCGTACTGTAGGTGGGTGTCGCAGCCGTGGGAAACGTAGAGAATGTTTTGCTCTATGTCTTTCTTGATGACGAACCAGGGGCCGCCGCCGAGGAACAGGCCTTTGCGCTGGCCTATGGTGTGGAACCAGTAGCCGCGGTGCTCGCCCACTTTGCGGCCGGTCTCTATCTCGATGACGGGGCCGGGCTTCTCGCCGAGGAAGCGGCGCACGAAGTCGCTGTAGTTTATCTTTCCGAGGAAACAGATGCCCTGGGAGTCCTTGCGGTGGGCGGGGGCGAGGTGCTGTTCCTCGGCTATGCGGCGCACGTCGGCCTTCAGGAGGTGGCCGATGGGGAGAACGACTTTCTGCACCTGCCAGTCGTCGAGCTGGGCGAGGAAATCTGTCTGGTCCTTGACTGGGTCGGGGGCCGTGGCGAGGAATACTCCTTCCCCGTCGCCCTCCCGGGACAACGGCAGGCGGAGCACCTGTGCATAATGTCCCGTGGCGATGCGGTCGTAGCGGTGGCCCACCTTCTCCTCGAAGGCTCCGAACTTGATGAGACGGTTGCACATCACGTCGGTGTTGGGGGTAAGGCCGCGGCGCACGTGGTCAATGGTGTAGGTAACGACGCGGTCCCAGTACTCCCGCTGGAGGTCCACGACTTCCAGGGGACGGCCGTAGCGATGGGCGAGGGCGCGGCACATTTCGAGGTCTTCCTCGGCGGTGCAGGTGAGTTCGTCGTCGCCGTCCATGCCTATTTTAATATAATAGAGGTCGGGCTCCACGCCTTGTTCCATAAGGAGGTGGAGGGCCACGGCGCTATCTACGCCGCCGGAGAGGAGGAGGGCTGTGGAGGACATTAGTTTTCTTGCCAGAAGGCGGGGATGAAGGGGAGGAGGAGGGAGAATATTTCCAGACGTCCGCAGAGCATGAGGAAGGAATTAAGCCACAGGAGGCCGTCGGGGAGGATTCCCCAGGCGTCGAGCGGGCCCAGTTCGCGGCCTATGGTGGGGCCGATGTTGGAAAGCGAGGATATGGTCATGCCGAAGCTGTCCATGAGGCCGTAGCCGTAGCCGCAGGTAATCATAATGGCGATGACGAGGATGACGACGTAGGCCGTGAAGAAGGCAAACACGGTGCGGATGACGTGGCCGGGGACTATGTTGCCGTTGATGCGGACGGGGATGACGGCACGGGGATGAAGGGCGCGGATGAACTCGGAAAAGAGCGCTTTGGCACCGATGATGACGCGGATAACCTTCACGCCGCCGCTCGTGCTGCCGGCACAGGCGCCGCAGATGCCGATGAGCGAGATGATAATCCAGCCGTTGGGGTGCCAGAACATGTAGTCCTCGGTGGTGAAGCCCGTGGTGGACATCACGCTGACGCAGTTGAAGACGGCACGCCGCAGACTGTTGAGGAGGGTGGCGACGGGGCCGTCGGCACAGGTGAGCCAGTTGGAAGGGGTTATGATAACGGTCATCGTAAGGATGGCCAGGACGAGCATAATTACGAAGCCGCGCAGCTCGCTGTCCCTGTTGAACACGCGGAACTTGCCGCGGAAGAGAATAAGGTAGAGCAGCGTGAAGTTGATGGAGGAGAGGAACATAAAGAGCGCCGTGGTGAGCTCAATGGTGGACGAGTGAAACCACCCGATGGAGTCTGTGTGGGTGGAGAAACCGCCCGTGGCCACGGCGGAGAGGGCATGGTTCACAGCGTCAAAGACTCCCATGCCGGCGAGGTAGAGAGCACCGATGCAGAGGCCCGTGAGCATCATGTAGAAGCCCCACAGCCAGCGGGCCGTGGTGCCAATGCGGGGATGAAGCTTGCCCAGTTTGAGCCCTGTGGCCTCTGCGGCGAAAAGCTTCTGGTCGCCGTTGCTCATGCCGGGGAGTATGGCGAGGGTAAAGAAGACAATGCCCATGCCGCCCAGCCAGTGGCTGATGCTACGCCAGAAAAGAATGGAGTGGGGCAGGGCATCCACGTCGGCAAAGGCCGTGGAGCCCGTCGTGGTAAAGCCACTCATCGCCTCGAAAAAGGCCACGGCCGGCCGGCTCGTCACGCCGCTGAGCAGGAACGGCAGCATCCCCACGACGGAAAAGACGATCCAGGTGAGCGACACGACGAGATAGCCGTCGCGGCGGGAGAGCCGGTTTTCGGCATTGCGGCCCAGACGCGTCAAGCCAAAGCCCAGCGTGGCGCTAAAGAGCGTGGGGAGGCCGAAAGCCAGGAAATCCCTCTCCTGATACACGGCTCCGACGAGCATACTGAGGGCCAGCAGGAGGCTCTCGATATAGAGCAGTGCCCCAAGGGCGCGAAGTACTATGCGATGGTTTATCATGTGAAGTTAAAAGTTAAAAATTAAAAGTTAAAAGTTGGAATTGTCCACGGGGGACTCCAACTGTTAACTGCTAACTATCCACTATTAACTGCTAACTGTCCACTATTAACTGCTAACTGTCCACTATCAACTGGTAACTGTCAACTGAACAACCCTGCGGCGGGCTTGAAGAAGCGGTCGAGCTTTTTAATTTCGCCTTGCAGGCAGAAGGCTACGACGGTGTCGCCGGCTAGGATTTGCGTGTTGCCGTTTACGAGCATGGCCTTGCCGTCGCGGACGATGCCGCCGAGGTTTACGGTGGCGGGGAGGCCGAGGTCCTTGATGGGGTGGCGGGTTACGCGGGTGCCTTCGGCCACCTTTATTTCTACAACGTCGGCAGCGGCGATTGTGAGGGTCTTTATTGACGTGATGTCGGCCTTCAGCATCATCTGGTAGATATGTGAGGCGGCGAAGGTCTTCTTGTTGATGATGCAGCCGATGTCGAGGCTCTCGGCCATGCCGATATAGTCGGAGTTCTCTATCATTGCTACGGTTTTTCTCACTCCCAGACGTTTTGCGGCGAGGCATGCGAGGATGTTGCTCTCAGAGTTTCCGGTCAGGGCGAGGAAGGCTTGCGCCGAAGAGATGTTTTCGTCCTGCAGGAGTTCGAGGTCGCGGCCGTCTCCGTTGACTACCATGGCGCGGCGGCCGATGCGTTCGGTGAGGTGCTGAGCCCGTTCGTAGTCCATTTCGAAGATTTTGGCGTGCATGTCGGGCGGCATGAGGCGCACGGCATGCTCTGCCGTGTCGCTCCCGCCCATTACGAACACGTTGTGAACGTCGGGGTAGCCTTCCTTGCCTGTGATGCTGCGGATGTGCTCTGCGTGTTGCGGTGTGGTCATAAAGAACACGAGGTCGCCCTCCTGCACGAGGTCGTTGCCGTGTGGGATGAGCGTTTCACCGTTGTGTTTGAGGGCTACGATGAGGAAGGGCGACTCTGGCGGGCATATTTCGCGCAGGGGCTTATTGAGCATGCTGGCTCCCTTGCGTACTTTGATGCCGAGGAGGAGTAGTTTGCCGTCCTGGAACTCCCACCACTGTCTTACCCAAGAGTGTCGCACATTGTGGGCGATTTCGCGGCCGGCGAGCAGTTCGGGGTAGATGACGGAGTCGATGCCGGCCTTGGTGAAGACTTCGCGCTGGTCGGGCAGGGTATATTCAAAGTTGTCCACGCGGGCCACGGTGCGCTTGGCGCCGAGTTGCTTGGCCAGCATGCAGCTTGTCATGTTGTGGGCCTCGTCGGGGAGCACGGCGATGTAGAGGTCGGCGTGCTGCACCTCGGCCTCGCGCAACGCCGTGACGCTTAGCGGGGAGGCTGTCAGCGTGAGGATGTCGAAGTTGCTGGCCAGAGGGTCCAGACGGTGGGGTGTGGGGTCGATAAGCGTGATGTTGTGTTTCTCACGCACGAGTAACTTGGCCAGATGTGTGCCTACGGCGCCGGCCCCTGCGATTACGATATTCATATCCGTGTCAGTTTGTCAAGCCCTTGAGGACTTGTTCAATGTTTTCGGGATCAAGCCCGATGATAGTCTGAAGTTGGCGTATGCTGCCGTGCTCTACGAACTCGTCAGGCAGACCGAGGCGCACCACGCGGCGGCTGTAGCCGTTGTCGGCCAGTCCTTCCAGCACGGCACTGCCGAAACCGCCTTGCAAAGCACCGTCCTCGAGGGTGACGAGGGTATCAAAGCCCTCGGCAATCTCTTTGAGGAGCGCCTCGTCGAGAGGCTTGAGGAAGCGCATGTCATAGTGTGCCCACGGGCCGTCGGGTACGTTCCAGCCTATGACGCCCAGTGAGAGCACGGCCACCTTGCAGCCGTCCTGGGCAGGACGCAACAGGCGACCGCGGCCGACGGGGAGGGCCTTCATCGGTGTGTGCCAGTCGGCGAGGGGGGCGCGGCGGTCGGTGGGGACGCCTCCGCGGGGGTAGCGGATGACGAATGTGCCCTTGTCGGGCAGTTGTGCCGTGTACATGAGGTCGCGCAGTTCTGCCTCGTCCATCGGTGCGGCGATGGTGAGATGGGGTATGGGGCGCAGGGCGGCCAGGTCGAACGCTCCGTGGTGCGTGGCGCCGTCCTCGCCCACCAGTCCGGCGCGGTCGAGGCAGATGACCACGGGCAGTTGTTGCAGCGCCGTGTCGTGGATAATGTTGTCGTAGGCACGCTGGGCGAATGACGAGTAAATGTTGCAGAAGGGCAACTTACCCTCGCGTGCCAGTCCGGCGGCGAAGGTTACGCTGTGGCCCTCGGCAATGCCTACGTCGTAGCAGCGGTCGGGCATCTCCTGCATCATCATGCAGAGGCTGCAACCCGTAGGCATGGCGGGGGTGATACCTACTATTGCGGGATTCTGGCGGGCCAGTTCGATGATAGTCTCGCCGAATACGTCCTGAAACTTCACTGCCTTGGCCACCGGAGCCTTCTCTTCGGTTTGCGGCACGGCACGTTCGCCCGTGGCTGCGTCGAACTTGCCGGGCGCGTGCCACACTGTGGGGTCTTTCTCGGCTTCGTCGTAGCCCTTGCCCTTCACGGTGTTGATGTGGAGGAGTTTCGGGCCTGTCATCTCCTTGATGCAGCGCAGGGTGCGCACGAGTTCCACCACGTCGTGGCCGTCATTGGGCCCGAAGTAGCGGATGTTCATGCCCTCGAAGATGTTCTGGCGGCCGTGGAGGAAGGACTTCACGGAATTATTGAAGCGGAGGATGCGCGTGCGGCGGGCATCGTTGAGTACGCCTATGTTTGAGAGGAATTTCGACGTGCGGTAGCGCAGACGGTTGTAGAACGACGACGTGTGGAGATGGTGCAGGTAATGGCGGAAGCCTCCCACGGCGGGGTCGATGCTCATTTCGTTGTCGTTGAGGATGATGAGGAGATTGTTGGGTGTCTCGCTGGCATTGTTGAGTCCCTCATAGGCCAGTCCGCCGCTCATTGCGCCGTCGCCGATGATGGCCACCACCTTGCGCTCGCTGCCTACGGCCGTCGCCATGCCCAGGGCGGCGCTGATACTGTTGGAGGCGTGGCCACAGGCAAAGGTGTCGTAGGGGCTTTCCGTGGGGAAGGGGAAGGGCCGCAGGCCTCCGAGCTGACGGTTGGTATGGAAGCGGTCGCGGCGTCCGGTGAGAATTTTATGTCCGTAGGCTTGGTGTCCCACGTCCCACACGAGGCGGTCCTCCGGCGTGTTGAACACGTAGTGCAGGGCCACGGTGAGTTCCACCGTGCCGAGTGATGAGGCCAGGTGTCCCGGATGTTCGGCCAACTGTTCTATGATAAATCCTCGCAGTTCGTCACACACCTGTGGCAGTTGCCGCACGTCCAGTCGGCGAAGGTCCTCCGGTGTGTTGATTTGTGCGAGTAAGGGAAATTGAGACATTATTTATTTTTATATAAATACATATTGTGCGGGACAAAAGTACAAAGAATTATTAAGTTAGCCAAATTGTAAGGCTTAAAAGGTGCGGCGGCGTCGGTGTGAGCCCTTGTTTTGATATGTGGCGTGTGGCTATTTCTGTTTCAAACGGCATAAAAAAGTGTTGCCTTTACGATTGCAAAGACAACAACTTCGTATTCCTTCCGTTTAACAAACACTTCACATAAACGGACGTAACTTAAAATTTTTTTGTCAAGATTTTTTACATTTTTCGTGCGTCTTCTTGGCGAAATTTGGGCGTGGAGGACAGCGCGCGAAGGTTCGGACGAAAAAAACGCCAGTTTTAAGACGCCGTTAAACGGCTCATTTATAAACGCTTATGTCCGCAAGGATTTCGGCGGAGATTCCTTTGGGCGCGCTACACCCGCCTTTAAGTGCGAAAAAAGGCCGTCGCGCGATGATTTTTTTGCGATTTTTTTCGGAAATTTGTCCCTTTTAGCAAAAACTAAAGCCCTTTTAGTTGAAATTATCCCCCTTTCAGTTGAAATTATCTCCCTTTCAGTTCGTCCGATGTCCCATTAAATTTTTCCGATGTCCCTTTTAGTTTTGCGTAAAAGGGCTATCGGACAAAATGAAGGGGGGTGGCGAAGAAAAGGATGACGGGCCGTCGCGCGTTTTTCGGCTAAAGGCCGGTTTAGGTCGCATGGCGCCGCGTTTTCTCCTTTTTTCGTTTTGTCAAGATATTTTACACTTTTCAAAGAATCTGCAGCGTCAGTTACGCTGCTCGACATGACGGAAAACGAAGCGAGGCCAGCGGGAAATCAATGCGATTGCTCGCGCATCAGGCGCAGCCATTTGCGGATGCCGAAGAAGGCTATTATTATATATAAGGAGTAGAGGGTGGCCTTGAAGGGGAGGCCTTTGTAAGCGTAGAGCCACACGTAAATGGCATCGGCCACAATCCATACCAACCACTGCTCCACGTATTTGCGGGAGAGCATCCACAGGCCGATTATGCTCAAGGCGTTTGTAAGGCTGTCGGTGATGGGCACGGTGCTGTCGGTCCAGTAGTTGAGGAAGGCCCACACGGCGGCCCAGATGGTGAGGAAGGCCAGCAGGCAATGGGCAACGGACGCGAACGTGAGGGGGAAACGGGTGATGGGACGCGGGGCGGCAGTGCCGTTGCGTCCGCGCCAGTAGCGCCAGGCCAGGAAACCGTAAAGGCCGGCCAGGAGATAGTAGAGGGCGAGGCCGAAGTCGCCGTAGAGACCGCGGTCCCAGTAGAGCCAGAGGTCGATGGCGGGCATGATGATACCGGCGAGCCACACGAGGATGTGGGCGCGGTATTCGAGGAAGATGTAGATGAGGCCTACGATGAGGGCTGTGAAGTCGAGGATGGTAGTCATAATAAAAGCCTCTCCCCGTCAAAGCTTCCTTCGGAACTTTGCCACCCCTCCCCTATTAGGGAGGGGGAGAATACTTCTGAGGGTTGAGGGAGGTGGTTGGGAGATTAATTAAAGTTGAGGGTAAGGGAGGCGATGAAGGTGAAGCCTGCGGTGGGGAAATAGCCGATTTGGGTGAAGCGGTGGTCGGGGGTGTAGCCGGAGGAGGCGCTGACGGCGGAATAGACCCAGGCCGTGGGAGAATAATGGGCGTTGAATATGTTGGAGAGGGTGAGGGAGATGATGGCCTCTCCTTTGGGGCGCTTGAAAGTTGTGGTAAAGGGGAGCGTATAGCCGAGGCGAAGGTCGGAGAAGGAGTATGGGGCGAGGGAACGTGCGCGGCAGGCCGTGTTGTCCAGGTATTGGCGCGACACGGCGGCGGTGTGCCACGTGGCAGACCAGCGCTTGTGGTGGACGTCGGCAAAGGCGTTGGCCGTGACGGCGGGAGAGAAGGGCAGGGTGGAGCGCCGGTAGTACTGGGTGGTGAAGCCAGAGGGCGCGTCCCAGTCCTCAATGTGCTCGGTGAAGGCTTTGAGACGGTTGCGGCTGACGGTTGCGTTGACTTCAAGGGAGAGCCACGGCGTGGCATTGACGGTGGTGGCGAGTTCAAGGCCGAGGCGGTGTGACGAAGGAATGTTGGTGGTGAGTCGCTCGCCGATGTCGGAGAGCAGGCCCGTCTGCACGAACTGGTTGCGGTAGTGCATCCAGTAGGCATTGAGGCTTAGGTGGATGCGGGAGTGGCGGAAGGTGTAGCCGGCCTCGGTGTCGTAGAGCGCTTCGGGCTGTGGGGCAGGGTAGGAGCCGTTGTCGGTGAAGTTGTTGCGCTCGGGCTCGCGGTGGCTCACGGCAGAGGAGATGTAGAGGGTGTGCGTGTCGGTGTGATAGGTGAGGCCGGCCTTGGGATTGAAGAATCCGTAGCGGCGAAGAATGTCGAGCGGCTGCGGGTAGAGAGTGCCATCGGAGAGAGAGAGGAATTTGTCGTTCTGTCCCGCGAGGCGGTAGCGCACGTGGCGGTACTGCAGGTCGAGGTAGGCGTCGAGGCGGGAAGTAGCGTGCCAGACGGCCTTGGCATAGAGGGAGGCGTCGGATTTATGAGCCGTGGAGGTGTAGTAGGTATAGGGGTCAGTGGCGAGGAGGGCGGCGAGGGCGGGCGAGGAAACGTAGGTGAGGTGGCCGAAATGGCGGCTACCGTAGAATTGAGCGGCCCCTCCGATGAGGACATCCCATTTCGCGCGGCGGTAGGCCGCGTGAGCCACGATGCCGCCTACGTCCTGACGGAGACCCTTCTGGCGTACGAAGTCGGAAGGGTCGGGGGCGCTGATGCCGAACTTGGCGGGCGAACAGGCGGGCTTGAATTCGTCGTAGTAACCCTGGCCGTGGGTGTAGTGGGCCGTGGCGGAGAGCGTCCAGAGGGGCGAAAGTGTGGCGGAAAGGTTGAGGAGAGAGTGGTTCTGGCGGAAAACGTCGGAGGCGCCGGGCCAGAGGTTGCCGTCGTTGAAGAGGAAGCGCTGCGTACCCTGCGAGGGGTCGGCGGGATTGACGAAGGCTTCGTAGAGAGAGTTGAAACGGCCGAGGTCGAAGCGGCGCAGGGCGGGGTAGTCCTCCACACCGTTCCACGCCTGGCCGGTGTGCTCGAAATTGCCGAGGTTCTTGTAGGAGAGCTTCAGGCGGCGCGAGGCGGAGAGGTAGGTCAGGGCACCGTAATACGACCCGGCGCGCCCCTGTGTGCCGTGGAGGTAGCCGTCGGTGTGGGTCTCGTGGTAAGCCGCCTCCATGATGAGGTGGCGGAAGACGAGACCGGAGGATGCCGAACCGCCTGCCTGCCACGTGTTGTAGGACCCGTAACTGCCCGAAAGGGAGAGGCTGGGCACGAGAGGAGGTGTGCGGCTCTGCAAGGCTATGTTGCCGCCGAAGGCACCGTCACCCGCCGTGCTGGTGCCCACTCCGCGCTGAATCTGCACGCCCTGAAGGAGGGCGGCATACGAGCTCGTGTTGGCCCAGAATACGCATTGGTCCTCGGGAGAGTTGAGGGGCACACCGTCAAGGGTGACATTGATGCGGCTGTCGCCGGCTCCGCGAATGCGCATACCGGAAGTGCCGGAGCCGAGGCCGTTCTCGCTCCAGGAAATCACCCCCGGGGTGCGGGCAAAAAGGTGGGGGAGTTCGCTGGCCGTGGAGGAAAACGCCTCCAGGTCGGTGCGGCGGATGTTGGTGGTGGCGTAAGGCGCGTCGGAAGGGGCCTTGACACTCATTACAACGGCCTCGTCGAGATGACGTAGGGCCAAGGAATCAGGCTCTGCGGCCTGGGAGGAAAAAAAATGGGAGGTACTGTCAGGCTCTTCGGCCTGCACGGAGAGCGACACCGCGAGGGCGGCCGCTAAAATAAGAAAGTGTTTCATAAATTCCTACGCCGGCATTACCCGGATCAGGTTTTGATGGTTTGTTCTCAGCCCGCCGAAGTGGCGAGCACCCATTTATGAGCCCTGTCTCTCGGAGCGTGAGAGCAGGGGCTGGTTTGGTTGTTTTTATATCTTCTTTTTGTTCCACCAGATAAGGAGGCCGGTGAACGAGAGGAGCGTTACGGCCGCTCCGCCCAGGCCTGCTATCCATTTTCCGGCAGAGCCCCAGATGTGGCCGCTATGTATGGAGAAGAAAGTGCGGAAGGCTTCGTCGCCGCCGGGATGCCAATGGAAGGTGCAGAGGATGGCGGTGACGGAGAAGTAAAGAAGGAGCGGCAAAAGGTAAAGGCCGAGCAGCGTGTGGAGGTAGAAGAGTTTGCTGCGCTTGGTGCGTTTGCCGCGGGGCAGCCATATTTTCGTGCGGTGCCACATGAAGAAGCCCGTGATGAGGAGCAGAAGGAAGCCAATCATCAGTATGCCCACGATGAGGCCGCTTGCGTCGGAGGAGAGCCAGAGACGCATGTGGCCAGTCTTGAGAAAGCCCACGAAGGAACGGAGTGATTCGTCGCCGCTCTGCTTGGCGAGGGGCTTGATGAGGACAAGGAGAAAGCCTGTCAGACCTAAAACGAAAGTGGCGAGGCCTGCGGTAAGGCCGAGGTAGCGGTGGAGGAAATTGGTGAGCTTCTTCATAAATATAGAGGGGATTTTATAGGTTGAGGGCGGAGAGAAGTTCTTCGCCGCGGGCTTCGGCGGTGGGGCTGGTGGCCATGTATTTCAGGAGGGCCTTGTGGGCGGCAGCGGCAAGGGGGAGGGGCCGGGCGGAAAAACCGCCCGGAACGGTGGCTCGCGGGGACAGTGATGTGGCTTGCAGGGATGCTTGCGGGGCAGGCTGAAGGGCGAAATCGCGGAGCACGGTGGCGGCCTGATCAAGGAGCTCGTCGGCATCGCGCTGGGAAGGTTCGCGGCCCTGCATGAAGAGGCGGGCCATCAGGAGCCAGCCGCAGAACTGGAACATCGGCTCCTCGCGTGCTATCCAGCGGAAGGCGAGGTCGGCGGCGAGGCTTAGGTGCTGGAAAAGGTGGAGGACGGTGCATTCGGCCTCCTCGGGGAAACGCATCTGCTCCACCCAGAGTTCGGCGGTCTGCTCGTCCATCTCGGCGGGCGGCATCAGCATGCCGGCCAGGAGGCGGCACTCGCGGATGTTCTCGTTCCAGAGGCGCAGGGCGAGACTGTAGCGCTCGTTCTCGTCGTTTGCTGTGTGTTGAAGGCGTTCGGCGGCATAGGCTTGCAGACGGGGGAGTTCCACGCCGAAGTTTACCTTGTAGGCAAGCCCCTTCTCGCGCATGGACTGGCTGACTACGCCGTTCATCATCCCGCGCAGTTCCTGTTTGATGAGGCGCACGGCCTCGTGTATCTCTTCGCTTGTCATCTGTCTGAGTACTATCAACTCTTAACTCTCAAATCTTCACAGCACAATGGCGGCGCTCAGCGCGTACTGCCGGTTTATGGGGTCGGCAGTCGGCACTATGCTGAGGGCAGGGAGGATAGTCTTGTGCTTAAACACCTTTTGCCACACGGGTAGCATCCAGTAGCCCACCTTTGCGCTGAGTATGCCGATGCCGGCGCCGGCCAGGACATCGTGGATGTAGTGGCGGTCGTTCATTACGCGCAGTACGCCGACGGCGGTGGCCACTCCGTATGCTGCTGCGCCGATGGCGTTGCCGTATTCTATGCGAGTGAGTTCCGCTCCGGTAAAGACCGTGGCCGTGTGGCCCGATGGAAAGGAATGGTTGTCCTCTCCGTTGGGACGTTTCTCGCTGATGGCGTATTTCAGTCCGTTACCTACGGCAATCATACAGACATAGGCCGTAGCGGCGGCCATGCAGCGGTCGAAGCATTTGTGCTTGGCTTTCACGCCCGTGAGGCCTAGGCCGAGGTGGATGACGCTTGGGACGTATTGGATGAAATTGTCGGCTTTCGTCTGGAAGTTGAGTTTGGCCACTCCGTCGTGTGTGGAGTCGGAGAGTTTATCTACGGGTGAATTGTGGATAAGGCCGGAGGCGCCGACGGCTAGTATGACGGCTGGAGCGATGAGTTGCTTGGCGTGGAAGTGACAGGAGCGGTGGTTGTCGTAGGGTAAGTATAAGGAATCGGGCGTTGGAACGCCGCTTTCGGGGAGTACGATGCAAGAATCGGACTTTAGAACGCCGCTCTCGGGCTCCTGTGCTGTGAGGGGGAGGTTGGTGGAGAAGAGAAGGGCGAGAAGGAAAGTGAAGAGGCGGTTCATGCGGCAGGCAGGGCGTAAAGGCTATACGTAGGTCTCGACGAGGCTGAAGCGCCCGCCTTCGGGGGTGATGGTGACGTGCTGTGTGAGGGCGGGAAGGAGGATGCTCTCCCCGGCCTTGAGGGTGGCGGTGTGGCCCGCGTCGGTGCGGAGAGTGGCAGCGCCTTCGTAGGCGATGAGGATGACGAAGGAGTCCACGTCCGTCAAGTCGCGATTGAATGCTTCCGTGAGGTGCATCACGCTGGTGGTGAACTCGGGGTGGCGCTCCAGCACGATGTGGGCATCGTCGCGGTCTTCGTACTGTGTGCGGTACTCCTCGCGGGCCTTGAAGTTGAGAGCCTCGCGGGCCTCTGCCGTGTGGAGCTGGCGGAGGTTGCCCTGGGCGTCGCGGCGGTTGAAGTCGAAGACGCGATAGGTGAGGTCGCTGCTCTGCTGCACCTCGATGAGCAGATTGCCGCGGCCTATGGAGTGGATTTGTCCGGCGGGGATGAAGAAGCAGTCGCCCACGTGTGTCTCGTGTGCGGCCAGATGGTCGCAGAGCGTGCCTTCTGCCATAATGGCGTCGTATTCTTCCGGCGTGAGGTCGTGCTTGAATCCGCTGCAAAGGGACGCGCCCTCTTCGGCACCTATGATGTACCACATTTCGGTCTTACCGAAGGGTTTGCCGTAGCGACGGGCCATGGCGTCGTCGGGATGTACTTGTATGGAGAGGTCGCCGTCGGCGCTGATAAACTTAATGAGCAGCGGGAAGTCGAGGCCGTAGCGCTCCAGATTGGCCTGGCCGATGAAGTCGGCGCCAAATTCTTCGGTGAGCCTGCGCAGGGTGTAACCTTTGAGCGGCCCTTCGCTCACGGCGGTCTCATCGCCGGGCACACCGCTCACTTCCCAACTCTCGCCCACGGCATCGACGCCGGAGAGTTGCTTGAGAGCCACGATGCCGCGTCCGGCCCACAGGGGCGATTTCAGCACGGGGGTAAATTTCAGGGGGGAGAGAAGTTTCTTATCCATGTCCTATTTGTTAAAATGAGCCGCTGCGGCCTGCTTTTCCGTCATTTTGCAGGACGCTACCGACGCTTTTGCAAAAAAAATATAAACTTTGGCGCAAAGTTACAAACTTTTTTGTAAATTTGCAACCACAAAAATAAAAAACATCTCATTCGTTATGAAAAATTCGCTCATTATCACTTTCGTTGTACTCCTCATGTGCCCCTTTGCCGCTATGGCCGAGAAGGCTACGCAGCTCGTGGTCACCCTCAGCGACAACAGCACGCAGACTTTCCTCCTCAAGGAAAATCCCAAGATGACTTTCGGCACCACAGACCTCACCATCGTCAGCGAAACGACCACCTACACCATAGAGCGTGTCGAGGTGAAGAATTTCACGTTCGCCGAGATTGACCCCGACGGCATCCGCACCATCGGTTCCATCACCTACACCGGCGTGAGCCGCATCATCGACATGCAGGGCCGCGTTGTGCAGGA
Source organism: Alloprevotella sp. (assembly GCA_045600685.1). Classification (GTDB taxonomy): domain Bacteria; phylum Bacteroidota; class Bacteroidia; order Bacteroidales; family Bacteroidaceae; genus Alloprevotella. Next base: position 43,777 of record JAZRYH010000050.1, read on the forward strand.
AGGCGAGTTGAACACCGAAATCCTTCCCGCCGGCAACTACGTGCTGCAGACGGCAGGCAAGAAAGCCGTGAAGATTGTGAAGCGCTAAATGCCGACGTCGGGTTTGCGGCCGCCCTTCGGCGGATACGTATAGCCCTTCGCGTGCGCGCTATTATATATAATGAGTATCCCGTACCCGCGGGATGCTCCTTTTTTTGCGCTTTGGCGGAAAACTAACGCCGACTTAGGAGAAATTAAGTCCCTTTTAGTCGCGCCGATGTCCCTTTTAATTTCGCCGATGTCCCTTTTAGTTCGTCCGATGTCCCTTTTAGTTTTTCCGATGTCCCTTTTAGTTTTTTGCGAAAGGGCTATCGGGAAAAATAGTAGGGGTGTCGGGAAAAATAAAAGGGAGTAATCATAAAAATCATAAGACATCATACAAATCATCATAGCCGCGCAGCGCCTTAAGCCTGCGGCGCGATAAAGATTTATATGATAAAATATGATTTTTATGATTTTTTCTTCGCGCTAAAAGGGGGTAAAGTGCACTTCTGACGCCGGAAAACAGGCTTTTTTTGCCGGAAAAATGCAAAAAAATGCCGAAAAATTTGGAGGGAAAGCGGGAAAAGCGTACTTTTGCGGCGTGATATTAAAATGATATTACAATGAAGCGCTTTTCGGAAGGACGGAAAAAGCCTTTAGGAGCGATGTAAACGACAGAAAATCAAAATAAAAACAATCAACTTAAAACCTAAGAATTATGGAAACGAAAGAAAGAGATTTTTCTGGAGGTTCATTGAACGGCTTCCTTATGATCGGTATCGTCATTGGTATCTTTGCTGCATGCCTGTGGCTGTTTGTGACGGGTATAATAAATGCCGAGGAAGGCAGGAGTTGCGGTTGGCACTTCGTTGGCGCCACTCTGCTCTTCATCTGCTTCATTTTCGGCTGCAAGGGCTACACGATGCTGGAGCCCAACGAGGCCAAGGTGCTGACCTTCTTCGGTAAGTACTGCGGCACCTTCCGCAAGAACGGTTTCTACTGGATTAACCCGCTGATGAGCACCAAAAACGTGAGCCTTCGTGCCCGCAACCTCAACGCCGAGCCCATCAAGGTGAACGACAAGACGGGTAACCCCGTGCTCATCGGTCTCGTGCTCGTGTGGAGACTGAAGGACACGTACAAAGCCATCTTTGATATTGACACCGAGGTGAATGCCGCGCAGGCCGGCAACATGGCCACGGCCCGCATGAACCGTTTCGAGCGCTATGTGGCCGTGCAGAGCGATGCCGCCCTGCGCCAGGTGGCCGGACTCTACGCCTATGACGACGAGGACGGCAAGGGCGAAGGTGTGACGCTGCGCAGCGGTAGTGAAGAAGTGAACGCCGTGCTGACGGAGAAACTCAACGAGCGTCTGGAGATGGCCGGACTGGAAGTGGTGGAGGCCCGCATCAACTATCTGGCCTACGCTCCCGAGATAGCCGCCGTGATGCTGCGCCGCCAGCAGGCCGCCGCCATTATCACCGCCAGGGAGAAAATCGTGGACGGTGCCGTGTCGATGGTGAAGATGGCCCTGAACAAACTGGAACAGGAAGGCGTCGTGGACCTCGACGATGAGAAGAAGGCTGCTATGGTGAGCAATCTGCTCGTGGTGCTCTGTGCCGACGAGCCCGCACAACCCGTTATCAACAGCGGTACGCTGAATCATTAAGAGACTATGATTGTCGTGATAATCGGCACAGCCGTGCTGTGCGTGACGATGATGCTGAAATAATCTATGCGTAAAGAGATAAGCGAAACATTGCCCCGTGCCGAGATAGTATCTCTTGGCAATATCATGTACGCCATTGCCCTTCTTGTTGTAGGTGTGCTGGCGGCTATACACTGGCCTTCCACACCAGAACTCGTGCCGCTGTTGGGCAAAAATCCGGGAGATTTACCATGGGTGCTCGTACCGCGCTTCTGGACGTGGGTGTGCTATGCCTTTGCCTGGATATGTTTCGGCTTGACAGCCTTGGTGGAACATACCCCTCGCCTGTGGTATCACCCCACGGAGCTCACCTTTGCCCACGACAACGACCTGCGCGACGAATACGCCGAAGCGTTGGAGAAAGCCCGCGAGGAAGAACGGCTGGCCCGCGAGAATGGCGAGAAGTTGAGCGTGGAGAGCCGGCGTGTCCTAAAGATACAAGGACTGCCCTTGCTTTCGGAGAAACTTTACGAAGTGGCCTTTCAACTGTGCATATCGCTGGAAGTAACTGTGTTGTTCGCTCTATGCTCAATGGTGCTTGCAGCCACGGGCTGGATGGACGAACCTCTCCGCTGGATAACCTTTGTGAATATCCTGTTCATCGTGGAGATATATCATCTCATAAAGGCCTGCCGTCGCTTACGGAAAGGGCGCTGGACCTTGAAGAACGAGAGAAAGGAACGCGAGGCTACATTGCTTCAATACAGGTATAATCAGAGCTGGAAGAACGTCCGTGATTGGTCGTGGCTCAAAATAAAGTTTTTCAGTGTAAAATAGAAAGCAATGGCCGAGACAAAAGACCCCGATAAGACCTCACGCTCCGCGACGAAGACCTTCGTCCTGCGCGTAGATGCCGAGACGATGGCGGCCGTGGAGGCGTGGGCTGCGGATGAGTTCCGCAGCACCAACGGCCAACTGCAATGGATTATTGCCGAGGCCTTGAAGAAGGCGGGCCGCAAGAAGAAACGGTCGCAATAAAACCTCCGTATGAATAGAGCGAGGGCCGCATCCCGTGAGTGGGGTGCGGCCCTCGTGTGTATTCCGCGTTTAGAACGGCAGATGATGGATGAGGTCGGGAGTTCCGAAGAGTTGGTAGGCGAGAAGGAGCCAGGTGAGGATGCCGGCCACGAGGGCGGCAAAGGGTATGCGGGCCAGGCAGGAGCCGATGAGGAAACCGGCGGCGAAGGCTACGATGGGATGCCACCAGACACCGCCTGTGAACATCAGGATGAACATGCCGATTCCGCAAACGGCGGCAACGACAAAGGAGATGCAGAGGAACCATTTGGGACCCTGACGATAGCCGTTGTAATTCTCAAGGGCGAGAACAAGGCAGGTGGCCAGAACGGCGTAGAGAGCCGTAGCAATGAAATTGAAAGTAAACATAGTAATGAGTTTTAGAGGGTTTAACTTGTGTAAAGCACTGTGTGATTGTGGAGATAGTGGCGTTTTACGCCGCAAAAGTAATAAATTATTCCGTAATGGGCAAAATGTAGAAGGGAAAAGTGCAGCGCGCTGCGTTTCATGAAGAAAACCGCGCGCTACACCCATGTGTTTTGTGCGAATGGCGTGAACTTATTGGACGGAAAACTCCGCCTTGCCTACGCCGCAGAGGGGACAGGTGAAATCTTCGGGGATGTCTTCAAAGGGAGTGCCGGGGGCAATGCCGGCCTCGGGACAGCCGGCCTCGGGGTCGTATTCCCAGCCGCAGATGGTGCAGATGTACTTTTCCATAATTCTGATAAAATTAAATTGTTAACTTTTATCTGTTGATTTTCTATCGCTTGCCCAGGCAGCGGTCGTACTCATAGAGGTGGTACTGGTCGTCGCCGATGCGGCGCAGCATCTCTACGATGTCGGCGGCTGTGTTTTCCTCTTCCACCTGCTCGTCGACATACCACTGGAGGAGGCTTTGCGTGGCGTAGTCCTTCTCGTTGATGGCGAGGGTGCATAGGGCGTGGATGAGATGCGTCACCTTTTTCTCGTGCTCCAGCGTCTGTTCGTACATAGCGAGGGCTGAGTTCCAGGTGGCGGGCACCTCGGCGATGGGGTGGAGGATGACCTTGGCCTGCTGGGCGTGGAGATAGCCTATGAACTTGAAGGCGTGCTCCATTTCCTCTTCATACTGTTTGTGGAACCAGTGGGCCATACCCTTGAGGAGCTTGTCCTCTGCGTCCATCGACATGGCGAGGTAGAGATAAGCCGACCACATTTCGGCGTTGATCTGGGCGTTGATGGCCTCTTGCATTTTGATACTGATCATAATAATATAATTTAGGGATTGTCGCAAATTAAGCGAAATAAATCTAACGATTTAATTGCCAATATTATAAGATTTTTGTATCTTTGCATAAGAAACAAAAAAATCCCCCAAAACTGCTTTGCACGGCCTGTTTTGGGGAAACGAAAAACT
>JAZRYH010000051.1:0-50335 GCA_045600685.1 Alloprevotella sp.
AGTTACTAAAAATCTGCGAGATATGCAATTTTTTAAAGAACTATTTTGCTCGAAAAAGTGTTAAAAAAAGCCCATTGCATCATGCTTTAGAACGTGATTTCTAGAACAATTTCTTGACTCAAATTTTGAGCACCCTACCCGAAGGGGTTAAACAACCCAGCCAGGGGCAGCGCCCCTGGTACATGGTTGCCGTACTTACGGCCGCCCCAGCGGGGCACAACAGCAAGAGCCGGTGGATGTTATGCCCCGCTGGGGCGGAGATGGAACTACTCCTACCAACAGGGGCGTTGCCCCTGTCTGGGTTGCGTACCCCCTTCGGGGCATACGTAAGCCCCCTTGCACAGAAATCTTCCAAACCTCTTGCATTTATTAGGGATACGACAGATTACATTCTTTTTCCCCGGACAGCAATAGTTTTTTTATATTTCCCTCTCTCTCTCACCCCTAACGATACACACAATCGCCGACTAAAGAATATGAGCACAGTTGTGCTTATATACGAGCACAATTGTGCTTATATATGAGCACATATGTGCTCATATATGTTCACATATGTGCTCATATTTCCAAGTCGCCGATAATTGCGCGCAAACGCAGGCAGGACAAGGATTTTGGGCGCTTACCTTTATCGGGAACAAACCTCGGGAGAGAATAATAATAGTATCCTGCGAAATGTTTCGGCGATACCCCGAAGGGGTTAAACAACCCAGCCAGGGGCAGCGCCCCTGGTACACGTTTGCCACACTTACGGCACGCTTCCTCCCTCTTGACTTCGCCTCGCGAAGCCTCTTCACGCACGCGCGTATATATATAAATATGGTGTAAAGGAGCGGGGCAGTTGCAGTTTTGAACGCTAAAGGGCAGTTTATGCGGAAAAAATTTGCCCGTGTGGGAACTTTTTATTTACTTTGCAGTTTGAAAGAAACATTAACCCTAACTATACCTCTTACAAAAATGGCAGAAGCATTAGAAGCCACGGAAATCGACACCGTCGTGGTGCGATTCTCTGGCGACTCTGGTGACGGCATGCAACTTGCCGGAAACATTTTCTCCACCGTGTCTGCTACCGTTGGTAACAGCATCAGTACTTTCCCCGATTATCCCGCTGACATTCGCGCTCCGCAAGGCTCCCTGACGGGGGTGAGCGGCTTCCAGGTGCACATTGGTGCCGACGAGGTCTTTACGCCCGGCGACCAGTGCGACGTACTCGTTTGTATGAACGCCGCGGCCCTGAAGACGCAGTACCGCTTCGCCAAGCCCGGTTCCGCCATCATCATTGACACGGACTCCTTCGGGCCCGCCGACCTGAAAAAGGCGGATTTTAAGACCGAAGACTACCTCGGCGAGATGGGCATCGACCCCGACCGCGTAATAGCCTGCCCCCTCACCACGATGGTGAAGGACTGCCTGGCCGACAGCGGCATGGACAATAAGTCTATGCTGAAGTGCCGCAACATGTTCGCCCTCGGCCTCGTGTGCTGGCTCTTCGACCGCGACATTGACATTGCCTTCAACTTCCTGCGCGAGAAGTTCGCCAAGAAACCCGCCATTGCCGAGGCCAACATCCGCGTGATACAGGCCGGCTATGACTTCGGCCACAACACACACTCCAAGGCCGGCATCGTGCACCGCATCGAGAGCCGCCACAAGGTACCCGGCCACTATATGGACATCACGGGCAACAAGGCCACGGCCTATGGTTTCATCGCCGCAGCTGAGAAGGCGGGCCTGAAACTCTACCTCGGCTCCTATCCTATCACCCCCGCCACCGACGTGCTGCACGAACTGGCCAAGCATAAGAGTCTGGGCGTGACGACGGTGCAGTGTGAGGATGAAATAGCCGGTTGCGCCAGTGCCATCGGTGCCAGTTTCGCCGGTGCCCTGGGCGTGACCTCCACCTCCGGCCCCGGCCTGTGCCTGAAGAGCGAGGCCATCAACCTGGCCGTGATTATGGAACTTCCGCTCGTGGTGCTCGACGTGCAGCGCGGCGGTCCCGCCACCGGCCTGCCCACCAAGAGCGAACAGACCGACCTCCTGCAGGCCCTTTTCGGCCGCAACGGCGAGAGCCCCCTGCCCGTGATTGCCGCCATGAGCCCCACGGATTGCTTCGACGCCGCCTATGAGGCCTGCAAGATGGCCCTGGAACACATGACGCCCGTCATCCTGCTCACCGACGGATACGTGGCCAACGGCTCCGGAGCTTTCCGCCTGCCCGAGCTGGACAAGTATCCCGCAATCGTCCCGCCGTACGTCCCCGAAGAACTGCGCGGAAAGTGGACACCCTATATGCGCGCCGAAAACGGCAGCCGCTACTGGGCCGTGCCCGGCCGCGAAGGCTTCACCCACATCCTCGGCGGCTTGGAAAAGGACAGCACCACCGGCGTTATCTCCACCGACCCCGAGAATCACCAACTGATGACCGAACTGCGCGCCAGGAAGGTGGCCAACATCCCCGTGGCCGACCTCGAAGTGGCAGGTGACAAGGACGATGCAGAGCTCCTCATCGTTGGCTTCGGCGGCACCTACGGCCATCTGCACGAGACGATGGACCGCATGCGCGAGTCCGGCCACAAGGTAGCCCTCGCCCACTTCCGCAACATCAACCCCTTGCCCAAGAATACCGCCGAAGTGCTGCGCCGCTACCCCAAGGTGGTAGTAGCCGAGCAGAACACCGGCCAACTGGCCGCATGGCTCCGCATGAAGGTGGACGGCTTCTGTCCCGCACAGTACAATGAGGTGAAGGGCCAGCCCTTCAAGGTGGCAGAACTAGTTTCCCATTTCACCACTCTCATTAACAAGTAGAAAGATACCACCATGGAATACACGTTGAACGATTATAAAAAAGGTCAGCCGCGCTGGTGTCCGGGCTGCGGCGACCACTTCTTCCTCGGCGCCCTCCACAGAGCGATGGCCGAGATGGGCATAGCACCCCACGACATTGCCGTAATCAGCGGCATCGGCTGCTCCAGCCGTCTGCCCCACTATATGGCCACATACGGCATGAACACCATCCACGGACGCGCCGCTGCCATCGCCACCGGCGTGAAGGTGGCAAATCCCAACCTCACCGTATGGCAAATCAGCGGCGACGGCGACGGCCTCGCCATCGGCGGCAACCACTTCATCCACGTGAACCGCCGCAACGTGAACCTCAATATGATTATCCTCAACAACCGCATCTACGGTCTGACGAAGGGCCAGTACAGCCCCACGTCGCCCCGCGGCTTCGTGTCGAAGTCCTCCCCCTACGGCACCGTTGAGGAACCCTTCCGCCCCGCCGAACTCTGTCTCGGTGCCCGCGGCCACTTCTTCGCCCGCACCGTGGCCACCGACCTGCCCCACACCATCGAGGTGCTCAAGGCCGCACAGGCCCATAAGGGCGCCAGCGTGACGGAGGTGCTGCAGAACTGCGTCATCTTCAACAACGGCACCCACGCCTCCGTCTATGACAAGGAAGGCCGCGAGAAGAACGCCATCTATGTGCGCCACGGCGAAAAACTCGTCTTCGGCCCCAACAACGAGTACGGTCTCGTGCAGCAGGGCTTCGGCCTGCGCGTGGTGGAAATCGGCAAGAACGGTTTCACGCTCGACGACGTGCTCGTACACGACGCCAAGTGCTTTGACGGCACGCTGCAACTGAAACTCGCCCTCATGGGCAACGGCGACGGCTTCCCCGTGGCCCTCGGCGTTATTCGCGACGTGGACGCCCCCACCTACGACGACGCCGTGACCGAGCAGATTGAGGAAGTGAAGGCCATGAAGCCCTACCACAACTTCCAGGAATTATTGGAAACAAATGATATCTGGGAGGTGAAGTAAAAAGCCCCTATCCGACGCGGCCACTCCGTGCCGCGCCACCTTCCCCCCATAGGGGAAGGAATAATGCCTAAAGATTCATAACCATAAACCCTATAACCTCATAAACCCATAACCTCATAAACCCTATAACCTCATAAACCTATAACCTCATAACCTCAGGACACGACCTATAGAGCTATCTTCCCCTCCCTATGGGGGAGGGGTGGCAGAGCACCGAAGGTGGCTCTGACGGGGTGAGGCAGTAACCTATAGAGCTATCTTCCCCTCCCTATGGGGGAGGGGTGGCAGGGTACCGAAGGTAGCCCTGACGGGGCGAGGCTGCAACCTATAGAGCTATCTTCCCCCTCCCTATGGGGGAGGGGTGGCAGAGCACCGAAGGTGGCTCTGACGGGGTGAGGCTGCAACCTATAGAGTTATCTTCCCCTCCCTATGGGGGAGGGGTGGCAGAGCACCGAAGGTGGCTCTGACGGGGTGAGGCTTTCTCCTTATGTACACACGCCTTACCGCTGCGCAAGCAGCCCAAATGATTGACAACGATGCCAACGTGGCTTTCAGCGGCTTCACGCCCAACGGCATACCCAAGGACATTATCCGCGAGGTGCGCAAACGCGCTGAAATACTCCACGCCGCCGGTGAGCCATATAAGATAGGCATCATCACCGGTGCCTCCGGCTGCCAGAGCCTGGAGGGCGACATGGCCGTGGCGCAAGCCATCAAGTTCCGCGGCCCGTTCTCCACAAACAAGGACTTCCGCATCCACACCAACCTCGGCGAGATTGACTACGAGGACATGCACCTCGGCCACGTGGCCGAGCGTCTGCGTCGCGGCTACTACGGCGAGATAGACTGGGCCATCATCGAGTGCAGCGAGATAGAGGAAGGCGCCGACGTCTGCAAGGCCGTGCTCACCACTGCCGGCGGCATCGTGCCCACCATCGTGCGCCTCGCCAAGCGCATCTTCATTGAACTCAACGCTTTCCACTCGCCCAAGTCGCGCTTGCTCCACGACGTGTATGAGTGCGAAGAATACCCGCGCCGCAAGCCCATCCCCCTACTCTCCGTAGGCGGCCGCATCGGCAAAGACCACGTATGCATCGACGCCAGGAAGATTGTCGCCGTGGTGGAGACCAACACGCCCGAAGAGGCCCGCGGCTTCAAGGATCCCGACGAGGCCCTCTGCACCATCGGTCAGAACGTCGTGGATTTCTTCATCAGCGACATGAAGGCCGGCCACATCCCCTCCTGTATGTTCCCCATCCAGAGCGGCGTGGGCACCACGGGAAATGCCGTGATGAAGGCCATCGGCCAGTGCGAAGGGCAGTTGCCGCCGCTGGAGGTGTATTCCGAAGTAGTGCAGGACGCCGTGGTGGAACTCATCGCCAAGGGCAAGATAAGCCAGGCCTCATGCGCCGCCATGACCTGCACCAACGAGTGCATACAGGACGTGTATGCCAACATGGACTTCTACCGCCACCACCTCACGCTGCGCCCCAGCGAACTTGCCAACGCCCCCGAACTCATCCGCCGCTTCGGCGTCATCGCCATGAACACCGCGCTGGAATGCGACCTCTACGGCCATGAGAACTCCAGCCACGTGTGCGGTTCCTCACTGATGAACGGCATCGGCGGCTCATGCGACTACGAGCGCAACGGCTCCATCTCCATCTTCTACACACCCTCCGTGGCGAAGGGCGGCAAGATTTCCGCCATCGTGCCCATGTGCTGCCATGTCGATAGCACCGAGCACGACGTTGATCTCATCGTCACCGAGCAAGGCATCGCCGACCTCCGCGGCAAGGGTCCCCTCCGCCGTGCCGAGGAGGTCATCAACAACTGCGCCCACCCCGACTACCGTCCCCTCCTGCGCGACTATCTCCGCCTCGCCCCCATGGGCCACGAGCCCCAGCACATGCGCGCCGCCCTCGCCTTCCACGACACCTTCCTCCGCAAGGGCGACATGCGCCTCACCGACTTCAGCGAATATCTCTAACAGCGACCGCCTTCCCCCTTTAAGGGGGATAAGAGGGGGTCTTTAACCCTTCAACACCTTCCCCTCAGGTCTTCCCCCTTTAAGGGGGATAAGAGGGGGTCTTTAACCCTTCAACACCTTCCCCTCAGGTCTTCCCCCTATAAGGGGGATAAGAGGGGGTCTTTATGAAAAAAATCATCGCCCTCATCATCCTCATCGGCATCGTTCTTCTGGCCGCCATCACCTGCCCCGACGCCGAAGCCCACAAAAACGCCATAGTCAACGTCATGTCCGACACCGTGGACGACAAAATCTCCGAAGAACTCAGCAGCGGCGACAGCAACATCATCAGCGCCGGCCTCGCCTCCATCGGCTCAATGCTCGCTGGCAAGTTAATAGAGTCTGCAGTAGATACCAAACTCCACGTGGACAACTACGTCGTCTTCAGCCTCGGCAAGATACACTGGGAACAGGAGGACAAAGTAGTCTCCGTCGGCGTCTTCAACCGGATATACACCTTCTCCCAGGAAGACATCCAAAAAGTCCTGCGCGAGCAAGGCCTCTAAGCCCCACCCATTTACGATAATGGATATCGCCACCCTCACCGCCTCACTGGCGGGCATCTGCATGGCCATCTGCCAGATACCGCAGGCCTGGCTCGTATATAAGACGAAAGACACGCGCGGCATCTCTCTTCTTATGCAGTGCGTTCTTACCGCCGGCATCACCTTCTGGTTTGTCACCGGCCTGCTCATCAGCAACATCCCTATGTGGCTGAGCAACGGCGTCTGCCTCATCTTCTGCCTCTACGTGCTGGCGATGTGCCTGCGCCAGAGGAAGAAAAAGACATAAAAAAGGCACCCCCTTGGCATTTTTTTGCACCCCCTTGGCAATTTTTTGCATCCCCTTGACATTTTTTTGCACCCCCTTGGCAATTTTTTGCCAGCCGACAGCAATTTTTTGCCAGCCGACAGCAATTTTTTGCCAAGGGGGTGCAAAAAATTGCCAAGGGGGGTGCAAAACCTTTTTTCGGGTCGCGTGACACGCGAATGCCTTGTTGCACTTCGCTCTTTTCAACATTTCTTATCTTTTATTTGGTTATTTCGCAAATAGTTTGTATTTTTGCATCGCAGACAAGAGAAAATGTCTGTCAAGAAGGCGTTCCACGCTTTATCCTTACCAACGAAATCGCCAGTTTCACTTAATCAAGGGATAAAGGGTATGTGACGCCCACCTGTATGTATCTTGCATACGGCACTCCGCGCCGCATAGCAATTGCATATCGGCGTGGGGTTGCTATATTCTTATTCATTTTGATAATGGTGTTTGGCGATACCAGCTGGTAGATGAGTAAGGACAAGTCCCTACGCTTTTCTTGTATCCGTTAACCATTGAGAAAAGGGCCGAGTCGGGGGATTGTGAGGCAAAAAAAATACTATGGGATACGTATGTCCAGAGTGTGAAGAAAAAATTAAGTATGGGGAAAGTAACTGTCCTCATTGTGGCGCCCAGATTTCATGGCCTGAAGAGCTAAAAAAAGAAAATTCAACCGACTACCGCGCTGAAAACACTTTAACACTGATTGCATCGATAATTCTTTGGTGCGGCATTGTAGCATCAGTTGTCGTCTTATTGTGCCTCCGTAATATTGAGGGGTTAATATCCTCTTTGTTAATCATGGTTATGAACCTATTACAGTGGGCTACACTAAAAGTTTTTGCCAATATGTCTATAACATTAAAGGAGATAAATAGGAAAATGTAATTATCTACTTTGATAGATTAAGCGACAGTAGGAGATAAATGCTAATAATCGGCTTTTATCTCCTATTCTCCGTTGGAACTCTTTTCATACGACTTTCTAATTGATTCATGCGAAGAAAATCCTTGGCGGCGCATTTGTGATAGATGGGCTTTTTATTCAATAAAATGTCTGTACTGAACAAAAAAGTATGTTTTTTATTCAATACAGCGTAAATTTTGAACAAAATCGGGGAAAAAGAGGAGGATATTGGAGCACGGCGGGTGTAAGAGGTGTAGCATGTGCAGCAGAAAATGTGCTACGCGCGTGCGTATATAATATAAGAGGTAATGATATACGATTTGGTTGAATCATTTTGGGGAAGTCATCCTTTAAGGAATAGATATTGGCTGGAAGCCAATACAGCGAACAGAGTGAGCGGTGAGTAACCCGGGACGACGTCTCGGGAACGCGGTAGTCGCACATGCGACCTGGCTGGAATCCAGCACCTTACACGAGAGGTAGAAGGTGCTGGCCTACAGCCAGACAAAGAGAGGTCTTAACAACCCGAGACTTCGTCCCGGGATACTCAAAGTAGAGGCTTCCAGCCTCCTCATAGGTAAGAAATGAGTACAATCATATATTATTACAAGGAGTGACGGGGCGCGGGAGAATATGGAATTCTTGAAGGGGTTGGCACAAAAAACTCCGTCCCCGAAAGTGAGGACACCTTCGGGGACGGGACGGTATGTTACGTCGGGCGGACCGGCTACTTGATGACAAAGAGGCCGGAGAGGCTGCTCTGGCTGATTTCGCGACGGATGCATTCGGCGAAGACGGGGGCTACGCTGAGCTGCTTCACCTTGGTGCAGGTGCCGCGATAGGGGATGCTGTCGGTGAAGACCATCTCGGTGAGGGCGCAGTCCTGCACGCGCTGGTCGGCGGGGCCGCTCATGATGCAGTGGGAGGCAATGGCGCGCACGCTGCGGGCACCCTGTGCCATGATAAGGTCGGCGGCCTTCGTGATGGTGCCGGCAGTATCGACGATGTCGTCGAGAAGCACGACGTCCATGTCCCTGACATCGCCGATGACGTCCATGCGGGCTACTTCGTTGGCGCGCAGACGCGTCTTGTTGCACATCACCATGGGGCAGTCGAAGAACTTGGCATAGGCAGAGGCGCGCTTGGAGCCGCCCACGTCGGGGGAGGCGATGCAGAGGTTTTCGAGGTTGAGGCTCTTGATGTAGGGAGCCACTACGCTGCTGGCGAAGAGGTGGTCAACGGGCACCTCGAAGAAGCCCTGTTCCTGGTCGGCATGGAGGTCCATGGTCATGACGCGGTCGATGCCGGCGACGGAGAGCATGTTGGCCACGAGCTTGGCGGCGATGCTTACGCGGGGCTTTGACTTACGGTCCTGACGCGCCCATCCAAAATAAGGAATGACGGCCACAATGCTGTGGGCAGAGGCGCGGCGGGCGGCGTCAATCATGAGGAGGAGCTCCATGAGATTGTCGGCATTGGGAAAAGTGCTCTGCACGAGGAATACGTCCTTGCCGCGGATGCTTTCTTCGTAGGCTACTTCAAACTCGCCGTCGGCGAACTGGGTGAGGCACAGGTTGCCAATGGGGCAATCGAGTTCCTGGCAGATTTTCTCGGCCAAGTAACGGGAGGCACGGCCGGAGAAGATGAGAAAATTGTCGTTCACGATTGGATAATTTGAGAATTTGGAAATGTGAAAATGTGTCGGGAAGAAAGAGCGTATAAAATAAAAATCAGCAAATTAGGTCGTGCTCGGATGCTTTCACTAATTTGCTGATTTTCTCATTGGCTCGCTTGTCTTGGTTTATTCCTTCACGCGGTTGAGGTAAGAACCATCGCGGGTGTCCACTTCGATAAGTTCGCCTTCGTTGATGAAGAGGGGCACGCGCACTTCCACGCCGGTCTCCAACTTGGCGGGCTTGAGGGTGTTGGTGGCGGTGTCGCCCTTGAGACCGGGCTCGGTATAGACGATACGGAGGTGGGTCTTGACGGGCATTTCGCCGTAGAGGATGGTGTCGGTGTCGGCATCGCTGACTACTTCGATGATGTCGCTCTCCTTCATATAGTCAACGCCGGTGATCATATCGCGGGGAATGATGACGTCGTCCCAGGTCTCCTGGTTGAGGAAGTGGAGGTCGTTGCCTTCGGCATAGCTGAACTGGAAGGGGCGGCGTTCTACGCGCACATCTTCAAGGGCTTCACCGATGTTGAAGCGCTTCTCGAGGACATTACCGCTGACCACGTCCTTGAGGGTGGTGCGCATAATGGTGTTACCCTTGCCGGGCTTTACGTGCAGGAAATCGATGCAGAACCAGAGCTTGCCGTCCATGCGGATGCAGGTTCCCTTCTTGATGTCTTGTGATTTAATCATTATAAATGGTTATTTTTATGGGTTTGCGCTGCGAAGTTAATAAAAATTTTTGAATTACAGGGCTTGCGCCGTGTCTTTTTATCTCTTACGCTTTGATTTTATATATTTTACTCTGCACATTGTGCATCGCAGGTGTTACTCGGGGTACTAATCGCCAGGAATGATATGCACGTCACGCTGGGGGAAGGGTATCTCAATCTTGTTGGCGTTGAGGGTGTCGTAGATTGTTTCCTGTATGCGGGCGTTGATGGCGGCTTTCTCGCTGACGAGCACCCAGGTGATAACGTTGAGGTCCACGGAATTGTCGCCGAAGCCCGAGAAAGCCACGCTCACGGGCTTGTCGGGATCCATCACGGGAAGTCCTTCGGGGGTTTGGTAGCGCTGATTCGTTATAGCATCGACGAGCATCTGGCGCACTTCCTGCACGTTGCTGCCGTATGCCACACCGACGGGCACCTTCAGCATAATGTAGAGGTTGCCGCGCGTAAGGTTCTTAAAGTTCTTGTTGAAGAGGGCGCTGTTGAGGAAGGCTATGACGGAGCCATCGGCTGTGATAATCTGTGTGGACTGATAGGTGATAGTGTCCACCTGCCCGGTTATGCCGTCGCACTCTATGTAGTCGCCGACGCGGACACGGCCAGCCATAAGGGAAATGCCGTAGAAGAAGTTTTCCAAGAGGTCCTTCATGGCGAAGCCCATACCTGTGGCGAGGCCGGCCGTGACAATGCTGATGCCGCTCTTCGGCACGCGCAGCAGGACGAGCAGATAGATGAAGTAGGTGCCCCACACGAGAATGCCGATGACGTTGCTGGCGAGGGTGAAGTTGTGGTTTTCATCCTTGCTGTGGTGGAGCTTGTAGTACTGGTACAGGCTGCGCAGCAGGTAGTTGATATAGCGGAACACGAAGAAGCAGGCGGCGGCGATGCAAAGTTTTTGGAGCGACACCTGAATGAGGCCTTCTTCATTAATAAAATTGTAGTGGAAGGCGTTGACGCACACTGCCGTCATATCGAACACGTCGGCGGCCCAATAAATACTGAGCAGCACAGAGCCAACGGCACAAATAGGTACGACGGCTCGGTTGACGAGGTCATAGAACCACGTGAGATGTATGAACTGTCCTGTCCGCATCTTCTCGCGTATTATCTCGTCGTTCACGGCTACGACATCGGTGTTGATAGTCTTGCAGATTTTCTCCACGAGATGCCGGTTCTCATACCTGTTCAAGAGGTCGTACACGCAGGTTATTGTCTGAATCGCGGCAAGTTGGAATATCCACCACAGCATTATTTCCACAGCCAACAGCGTGTAGCCATACAAGGCGACGCACGAGGCCACCACCATGGCAGCCAGCGAAATGAAACTGTAGATGAAGTCGGCAGAGGAAAGTTTCTGCTTCGGTTTATTTGTAGTAGTGGCATCTAAAGTAGCCTCCCCATCGGCCTCGATAACGGCCTCCACGGCCACGTTCTCTGCGATGACGGCAGCGACGGGGCGGTTGGCAGCCTTTATCATGCGCCACTGCCATATTGTAAAGGCTATAAGGATGGGCGGGTAGATGATATTGACGAGGTTATTGGGAATAAGTATTATGCGGAAGAAGATAACGATGAACGCCATGCAGATGAATGGTGCGTAGAGTTTCTCTACGAGAGGTATATTCTTATCCTTCACACGAATAAGCAGGCTGGCATAGATTACGAGCGCCAACCAAGCGATGTTGGCCATGAGTGAAGTGGCCATCAGCACGAAGTTGCTGTGCACAAGGTTATGCACCACCATCACGCTGATAGCGAAGATGAGCATTGAAAGGGTGACGAGCAGCACACGCTTCTTGTTGCCGGAGAATATACCGCCCATAACGTCCTTTCTGTCTTTTCCGCGGCGTTTGAGGATGAAGCGTGTGAGCAACACGAGCAAGTTGGCCAGGGCGATACCTATTATAATATATATAATGATGATGTCGCAGATAAACATTATCACGGGGCCTCGCCATTGGGAGTAGGTGGCGCCGTGATTGCTGAGGCGGCCATACTTGTCGGCAGTCTCGCTTTTCACGCGCGTTAGGAGGGCTGGCAACTTGGCCAG
Organism: Alloprevotella sp.; assembly: GCA_045600685.1. Taxonomy (GTDB): domain Bacteria; phylum Bacteroidota; class Bacteroidia; order Bacteroidales; family Bacteroidaceae; genus Alloprevotella. The sequence continues at coordinate 12,027 of JAZRYH010000051.1, forward strand.
CACGGCGAGATAGTTGTCGCCGCCGTTGCGGAAGATATTGTCCTGCACGCTGCGGTAGCGCTCCTGAGCATACTCGTTGAGTTTCTTCACGCGCTCATTCACCACGTCGTAGTACTCCTTATCCTCATTGATAGCCAAGAGGATGCGCTTCATATTCTCGCGCAGGGCCTTGGCATAGACCAGACAGCGGTCGCGGTCGGCCTGTTGCTGTTCGGAGAGCAGATAGGTGGAGGTCGCTTTACCTGCCACACTATCAGACGCTATGCTATCGGCTATGACGGTGAGCAGGCTGTCGGCCTGCGTATTGGCTGCCTTGCCAACGGCTGGCGGCAACTCGGAGAGGGCGTTCACCAGTCCGTCGTAGCGCTCCACCTCACTGCGTATGCGGTCGGCAATGCGCTCGTATGGCACATTGTTGAACGACAGTTCGCGATAGAGGTCGGTGGCCTGCTGGCAGGCGTAGGCCACGTCGAAGGTGAAGTCCTGATTCTGCGAATAAAGCATCAGGGCTATCTGCTCCGAGCGCTGCATATAATCCACGAGTTTCTCGTGTTGCGCCGTAGTCATGGCCTGCATGCGGGCCATACTGGCTTTCTGCTGCTTATAACTATTCTCAAGCTCAGAGTTGAGCACACCAAGCGTGCGCGCCAAGTCTTTTTCTTTCAGCACGGCACTGGCGGGAAGCATAAGCACCGCCAGCAGGAGCAAGGTAAGTAGTCTTTTCATCGGATAGGTTTATGAGTCCGGGATGTCCTAAACTCTCGGGATTTATTTCACAAGGGCAAGCGTGTCGCTGGCGATGAGGAGTTCTTCGTCGGTAGGCACGACCACCACCTTCACGCGACTGTCGGGTGTGGAGATGACTTCCTCCTCGCCGTTGTTGGCGCGGTTTTTGGCCTCGTCGAGCTTTACGCCGAGGAACTCCAGACCCTTCGTGGCAGCCTGGCGCACGTCCCACTGGTGCTCGCCCACTCCGGCGGTGAAGATGATGGTATCCACGCCACCCATGGCGGCGGCATAGGCGCCGATATACTTACGGATGCGATAACTGTACATATCCACGGCCAGCCTTGCGCGCTCGTTGCCAGCCTCTACGGCGGCTTCCACTTCGCGCATATCGCTGCTCACGCCGCTGATGCCCAGCAGGCCGCTCTTCTTGTTGAGCAGGCCCGCCATCTCGTCGGGCGTGAAGCCTTCGGCCTTCATTATGGCTATCACGGCGCTGGGATCCACGTCGCCACTGCGACTGCCCATCATCAGGCCCTCCAGAGGGGTGAGACCCATGCTGGTATCTACGCACTTGCCATGGTCCACGGCGCTTACGCTGGCACCATTGCCGATGTGGCAGGAGACTATCTTCTGGTCTTCGCTCTTTACGCCGAGCACTTCGGCCACGCGAGCCGTCACGAAGCGGTGGCTCGTGCCGTGGGCGCCCCAGCGGCGAATGCGGTTCTCCTCATAATACTTGTAAGGCACGGCATACATATACGCCTTGGCGGGCATGGTCTGGTGGAAGCTGGTGTCGAAGACGAATACCTGCGGCAGTTCGGGCAGCAGCGTCTTCACGGCCTCGTAGCCCTTGAGGTGTGCGGGGTTGTGGAGCGGGGCGAGGTCCATGAAGCCCTTCCACTCTTCCAGCATCTCGGGGGTGACGAGCTTACTCTCGGTGAACGTGCCGCCGGCCACGATGCGGTGGCCTGCTGCGCTTATCTCATTGATATTCTTCACGGCGCCGTATTCGGGGTGCGTCAGTGTGTCGAACATCATCTTGATTCCCTCGGTGTGGGTGGGGCAATCAAAGTAGATTATCTTCTTTTCGCCCTTGATGGTGGTCTTGAGGAATGCGCCCTCGAGGCCTACCTTTTCAATACCGCCGGCGGCCAGCACGCTCTGGTCGTCCATTTCGTAAAGTTTGTACTTAATACTGCTGCTTCCGCAGTTCACTACAAGAATTTTCATGGATTATATTTGTTAATAGTTTATATTCCGCATGCAAATTTACAAAAATCTTTGCATACAAGCGCTTTGTCTCGCTGCTTTTTTGTAAATTTGCAGCGTGAAACAGCAATTTTTCCCCACTTTGAACCTCGGCGGCCGGCTTTTTCCCCTCGACCGCCCCAAAGTGATGGGTATTCTCAACGCCACACCGGACTCCTTCTACGCCGCCTCCCGCACCCTCTCGCCCGATGCCGACGAAGAGGATTTCCGCCAAGCCCTCCGCCTCCGCGTGCGGCAGATGGCAAGCGAAGGTGCCGACATCATAGACGTTGGGGCGTGCTCCACCCGTCCGGGTTCCACCCTGCCCCTGGCCGAAGAGGAGATGCGGCGCCTCGCCCTTGCCCTCGCCGTGTGCCGCGAAGAGGCCCCTGTCCTACCCCTCAGCGTGGACACATTCCGTGCCGACGTAGCGCGCTTCGCCGTTGAGGAAGGCGGCGCACATATCATCAACGACATCAGCGGCGGACAGCTCGACCGCCAGATGCTCCCCACCCTCGCCCGCCTTCGCGTGCCCTACGTTCTCACGCACTGGCAGGAGACGCCGCATTATAACCACGTCACGCACGACGTGCTCCTCGCCCTCAGCCGCCAGGCGCAACGCTTGCGCGAGATGGGGCTTGCCGACATAATCATCGACCCAGGCTTCGGCTTCGGCAAGTCCCTCGCCGACAACTACGCCCTCCTCCGCCATCTCGACCAGCTGCGCGAACTCGCCTGCTCCCTCCTCGTGGGCATCAGTCGCAAGAGCATGATTTACAAGCCGCTCGACGCAACGCCCGACGCCGTACTTCCCGCCACCTCAGCCCTCCACCTCCAGGCCATCCTCCACGGCGCCAACATTCTCCGCGCACACGACGTAAAAGCCGCGGCCGACGTCATCACAATATCCCAACAGCTAACAGACAACCAGCAATGATACATCTCGGCATAAAAGATATCATCGACATCCTCCTTGTAGGCACGTTGCTCTACTACATCTACACCCTTATGCGCCGTTCGCGCTCCGCCAACCTCTTCAACGGCCTCATCGTCTTCATCGTGGTGTGGATTCTCGTCAGCTACATCTTCGAGATGCGCCTGCTCGGCGGCATCCTCGACCGCGCCGTCAACGTCGGTGCCCTGGCCCTCGTCGTGCTTTTCCAGGACGACTTGCGCCATTTCTTCAGCACCATCGGTTCGCAGCCCCACGCAGGACGTCTGCGCAACTTTTTCCAGCGCTTGGCAGGTCGCAGCAACATACCAGCAGCCGAGACGATGCACGATGAAATCATGGCCGTCGTCATGGCGTGCGTCAACATGGGCCGTCAGAAGGTGGGCGCACTCATCGTCTTCGAGGGCCGCGTCCGCCTTTCCGAGGAGATGGCCTCGGGCGAGACCATTGACGCCCAAATCGGGCAGCGCCTCATCGAGAACATCTTTTTCAAAAATTCACCCCTCCACGACGGCGCACTCATCGTCTCCGGCAAACGCCTCAAGTCTGCCGGCTGCATCCTCCCCGTCTCCCACGATGCCGACATTCCCAAGAACCTCGGCCTGCGCCATCGTGCCGCACTCGGCATCACCCAGAAGGCCGACTGTCTCGCCGTAATCGTCAGCGAAGAAACGGGTGCCATCAGCGTGGCACGCCAAGGTGCTTTCGACCTGCGCCTCACACCCGAAGATTTGGAGCGACACCTCACCAAGTTCTTCACCGGCGAGTAAGAGCAAGGCCCCTTCCCTGTCCCTTTATACCCGTTTCCGCCTATTCCATGCCATGCGCCATCGTCTCTCCACGGCATTCCACGCCATAGGATATGACGCACGGACGATACTCCTCCAGGCCCGCTGTTTTCCGGCGGGCCTTTATTTTGTCAAAAGCCCGACGCCCGGCTCCTTTTTCCCCGTAAAAATATTTTGCACCCCTATTGGCATTTTTTTGCCACCCTATTGGCAAAAAAATGCCAAGGGATGGCAAAAAAATGCAGTCGGCTTGCAAAAAATTGCCAAGGGGGTGCAAAATTTTGCAGCCGGCGTGCAATAAGGAGCGAACGGTGTTCCACGGTTTTCTTTCTGATGAGTAAAAAAGAATGTAATCTTGCGTATTCCTTATAAATAATGGAGATTTGAAAGGTCGTCAATAAGTAGGGCTTACCCTTTATGAAACGGGCTGAAAGCCTAGAATTGTCCAGCCTAGGGCAGAGTGACCGAAGGGAACGCCGCCCTAGGTTTATAAAGAAAACGCTGGGTAAGTATCCCTCCCCCGAGGGGGAGGTGGCGCGAAGCGACGGAGGGGGCTCTATCCTACAGGCCAGTGCATTGGGGCGCTGCCCCGAAACAATTATGCCGCGTTGCGGCGCCGCAAGTGCGGCAACCATGTACCCTAGGGCGGCGTTCCCTTCGGTCTCTCTGCCTTAGGCTATACAATTAAGGGCCTTCAGCCCAATGCTGAGAGATTTCAACTTTTACCGGCACCAACAAAAAACAATCTCGCCTGCGCAGCATTTCTGTCACAGGTGAGATTATCGTTATTACTGATTACCGTTCGCTATTGGGGAATGGCGAGAGGCTATACGAGGTGGGCGATGAGTTTATCGCGGTCGCCGGCCAGAAGGTCGATGACGGGAATTTCCACCATCGTGTAGCAGCCGGGCTGCTGGCGCATGGCGGCGCGGGCCACATTGACGAGCACCTGAGCGGTGAGGGCGGGATTGTTGATGCTCATATTGAACTCCAGACGCTGGTTCTGCGTCTTGCCGCTCACGCCCTTGCGCACCATATTCACGCCGTGGCCCATATCGCGCACGTCGTCCACGCTTTCCACGGCGAAGACGTGGGTCTCGTCGCTGGCGAAGTAGGGGTCGGCCTTGATGAGAGCGGTGACCTCCGCAAGGTCAGCGCCCGGCTCAAGTTCTACATATACCATGCGGCGATGCAGACCCTCACCCTTGGGAATGGTCATGGAGAGCGCGTCCTTCACGCCGGCCTTGGAGCGCACGCAGACGCTGTGGCCCATTGACATGCCGGGGCCGAAGTTAGTGTAACTTAAGCCTTTGGGGGCAAGGCTCTCCATTAACACTCTAACGATGCTATCGGAGCCTGGATCCCAGCCGGCGGAGATGATGCTGACCGTGCCATGCTCGCGGCAGAGGGCCGTTTGGCGTTCACGGTAGCCGGAAATGTCGGTGTGGATGTCGAAGCTGTCCACGGTATGTATGCCCAGGGCGGCAATCTGTGCGGCATATTCCTCGCAAAGACGGCTGGGGGTGGCGAGAATGGCCACATCAACGTCGGCGAGTTCGCGAATATCGCTTACCACGGGGTATGCGGCAAGTTCCTGGGGGCAATCTTGAGCACCCTGACGGCGCACGATGCCTGCAATCTCAAAATCGGGGGCTACTTCAAGGGCTTCTACGGTGAAGCGGCCGATGTTGCCGTAACCTACTACGGCTGCGCGAATCTTTTTCATTTGTTTTCTTCTTCTAAAGTATGCGCTGAACTGCCGTCGAAGCAATGTGTGCAAATCTGGCACTTCGGCAGGCCGATGGCCTTGACGATGGTTTCGAGTTTGGAGAAACGGAGAGAGGTGAGAGAGAGGCGACGGGCTATCTCATCGACCATGCGCTTGTATTCGGGGGAGTCGGTCTCGCAGTAACGGTCGAGATGGTCTATCTTGCCGCCCTCAAGGTCCATGATGACGCGGCGCGTGAGGAGTTCGAGGTCGTTCTTCGATGCGGAGAAGTTGACAAAGGGACAACTGAACATGAGCGGCGGACAGGCAATGCGCATGTGTACTTCCTTGGCACCGAGTTCGGTGAGCACCTTGGTGTTGTCGCGGAGCTGGGTGCCGCGCACGATGCTGTCGTCGCAGAAGAGGACACGACGGCCCTCGAGGAGGTCGCGGTTGGCGATGAGTTTCATTTTGGCCACGAGGCGGCGCATCTCCTGATTGGAGGGAGTGAAGGAGCGGGGCCAGGTGGGGGTGTACTTATTGATAGCGCGGGTGTAGGGCACATGGTGGCCGGCGGCATAACCGGTGGCCATGCCGATACCACTGTCGGGGATGCCGCAGGCGCAATCTACCTCGACGTCATCCTCCTCGCCCATCACGCGACCGCATTCGTAGCGCATTTCCTCCACGTTCTTGCCTTCGTAGCAGGAGGTGGGGAAACCGTAGTACACCCAGAGGAAGGAGCAAATCTGCATGCCCTTGTTGGGGCGGCGGAGCTGCTCCACGCCATCGGCGGTGAGGCGTATGATTTCGCCCGGGCCGAGATAAGTCTGCGTACGGAAGGAGAGGTTGGGGAAGGCCGTGCTTTCGCTCGTCACGGCGTAGGCTTCCTGCGGCTGTGAGGGGTCATCGTTGGCGGGGCGGTGGCCCAGGACGATGGGGGTGCGTCCCCAACTGTCGCGGGCGGCGATTATGCCGTGCTCGGTCAGAAGAAGGAGGGAGCACGACCCCTTGATGTGACGCCAGACGTTCTCTATGCCCTCCACGAAGTTCTTGCCGCGAATGATGAGCAGAGCCACGAGTTCGGTGGGGTTGATGCGGCCGGAGGAGAACTCGCTGAGGTGCATACCGTCGGTGAGAAGTTCTTCGGCAAGGTGCTCCATGTTGCCTATCTTGGCCACCGTGACGATGGCGAAACGGCCGAGATGGGAGTTCATCAGCAACGGCTGGGCATCGGTGTCGCTTATGATTCCGATACCGGCATTGCCGAGGAACTTGGGGAGCTCGTCCTCAAAGCGCGTGCGGAAGTAAGTGTTTTCGAGATTGTGGATGCTGCGGAAGAAACCGCGCTCGGGACAATAGGTAGCCATACCGCCGCGACGGGTGCCGAGATGGCTGTTGTAGTCCGTGCCATAGAAGAGGTCAGTGGCTACGGGATAATTGGAGATAGTGCCGAAAAAGCCGCCCATAGTGATATTGAAGACCCCCCAACCCCCTTAAAGGGGGCTTTGTGTTAGGGGCAAGGTTATGGTTATGAAGTTGTGAGATTACAAATTTACGAAAAAAATGCGCACAAGAGTAGGTTGGAATTTACTTTTGTGCGCTTTTTCCTTTATGGAAGACGTATTGTGCGGCCTCGTGCAAAGTGCGGTTGCGAAAAACGGCGAGTAGCACGATGTAAAGAACGGCCACAAGAGGTATTTGGAACCAGAAATGATTCACGCCGGCGAAGCGGCAGATGAAGATGGCAGCGAAGGTAGCGAGCACGTAGGGCAAGGTGGCCCAGAGTATGCCCCGCAAACGGATACCGCACACTACGCGGCAGATTATGGCCCACACGGGGAAGCCGGCCAGCATAATGGTGGAGATGACGAGCACGAGGAACTGCAAGTTACCGCTGCCGATGAAGAAGAAGGCGGCTATCTGCATGAGGAGCAAGAGGCCGTTGACGGTGAGGAACAGTCCGGCACGCTGGCGGGCAATGATGAGATTGGCGAGGGTCTGCGTGAGGGGCACGGTGCTGCCGGCCAGACAGAGCATCTGGAGAAGCGGCACGCAGTCGGTCCATTTGTCTTTGATAAGGAGGGGGATGAGTTCGGGCGAGACGTAGGCGAAACCTATCAGGGCGGGAAAACTCATAAAGGCCGTGAAGCGTAGCATGGTGAGGAGCACGCGCTGCTGGCGCTCACTGTCATCGGCCACGCGACCGAGGACCGGCTGTGCCACGGCGCCCACCGTGCCACTCAACAACTGCTGGCCGAGGGTCTGCCACTTAAGAGCCTGTGCGTAGAGCCCCACCTGATGGGACGAGTAACGACCACCGAGGAGCGACTGCACGAGTTGGGTGGAGAGAGTGTTGAGAACGTTGGTGGCAAGAATGGAGAGACTCTGCGAGAAAAGGGGTTTGATGCGAGCCCACACGGCAGAAGCGCTCATCCATACAGGACGCCAACGGGCGAAGTGCCACACAAGGACGGCATAGGTCACTTTATAACAAAGGTCCATACCGACCAGCGACCAGCAACCGCAGTCTGCGTAGGCCATAGTCAGGCCTACTACGCCGCTGAAGAAAGAAGCCGAGACCTGCGACGTGGTGCGCTCCTTCACCTTCAGTTCGCGGAAAAGATAAGCCGCGGGAGCCGTGCCGATGGCCGAGGCTACGAAGCCGAGGAATATCACGCGAGCTAGAAGGGTGAGCTGCGGTGTGTGATTATACGCCGCTATCGCGGGCGCGCATATATATAATAATGTGTAGAGGAGCAGGCCCATGCCCGTGGAGAACCAGAACACGGCGTTGTAGTCCTCACGGGTGGCGTCGCGGCGCACGGCGAGAGTTGCAGTGAAGCCGCTCTCCTGCAAATTGCCAGCCAAAAGCGAGAAGACGGTGAGCATCCCCACCAGACCGTAGTCGGAAACATCCAGGGTGCGCGCCAACAGTATGCCGATGACGAGCATCACCAACTGCTGGGCACCACCGCCGAGGGCGGCCCACACGAAGCCGCGGGCTGTGGTCTGTTTGAGAGATTCACTCATCACCTTGTCTTTCGCTTTTCACTTCCTCAAAATCTATATACTCACCGTCGCCGGGCTGGAAGTGGTAATCGCCCTCGTCGGGCTGCTGAGTGTCGGTGCCTTGCGGCTGTTGGGTGCCGCCCTGTGGTTGCTGGGCTCCTTGTTGCTGTGCACCACGCACATTGCCGAAAAGGCGGTGGACGGAGTACAAGAAACTTCCCAAGGCTACTACGCCTATGAGGAAGAAGAACAACAACAAAGAGCCCAGACAACCGAGGAAACGCATAGAGAGAGTTTATTAAGATATAGAGAGACCTACTTCACGCCTTGACCATTCAGACGCTTTTGTACGCGGACGGTGCCGTCGGCGTGGGTGGTGTGAACGAGCACGACGCCAGAGCTGAAGGCCGTGGCAGGAGTGCCGTCGAGATGATAGTAAGCGGTGGCGACGACGGGGGAAACCGTACCGGTAGCGACGGGAGAGGCGATGCCTTCCACGTACCCCTTCTCTTCAAGAGCCTTATGCAGGGCCTCGGTGGCTTCACGCAGCTCAGCGTTAAGGGCATAGGTGGCGGTGCCGTCGTCCACAGCGTTCTTCACTTCGGCCATCAGTTGCTCGAGGGCTTCACACTGCGCCTTGATGTCGGCATCGGCGAGGCGGGGCGACTCTTCACTCACCTCGGCACCATAGAGCTGGAACTCGGAGGCGGTGTACATCGGATTGCCGTGGCAGAGACGCATACCGGCCGTGCGGATAATGTTGAAGCGCACATAGCCGTAGGGCTTGTGAAGTTCTATGACGTCGGACTTGTAGGCTTTGAGAGCCTCACCGCCGAAGGCGTGAATCTGCGTGATGTCGTCCCAGTTCTTGCCGTCGTTTGAAGCCTGGATGAAGATATCGTCCCAGCGGTCGGAGAGGCCGGTGGTAGCGTCGCGGCGGGTGTAGCTCATCACGAAGCGCTCCTCTTCCTTATTGAACTTCACCTGCAGCCAACGGGGATTGTTGGAAGGCAGCGTAGAATAGAGGGAGTGCAGATAGGTGCTGGTCTTGCCGTCAATGAGGTACTTGAAGTACTGACCCTCGGAGGTCTCCACGGCATCGGCGCTCAACTGGCAGCCGGCCGTGCCGTCGGTGGCGTTGGTGATGAGGCCGGTGGTGCCGACGTTGTATTTCAGCGTGCCGTCGAGTTCAGCCTGTGCTTTCTGAAGGAGTTGCTCGGCCTCGGGCACGGGATTGAGTTCCCAGGCTACGTCGGCATACTGCGGGTTGTGGTCGGAGTACTGCAAGCCAGAGGGTTGCAGGCTCAATTCAAGGTAGCCGGCCACGGAATAGACGGAGGCTGTGGTGAAGATATAGTCGAGCTTGCGCTTTGAGGCCACCATGCTGTAGCCCGTGCCGTTGCGGTCGGGCGACATGCTCCAGGCATCAAACATCGGGAAGGCCTCGCCGCGAGCATAATCGTAGCCAGGCTGGCTAGCGAGGGTATTGAAATCGCCAGTGAGGATGGTGGGCAGTTCGCCGTTGATGCCGAGAGCGCCGGCAGGCAGCTTCTTCATCAGTTTTTCCTGCACAATCTTTATCTGTGCCTTGGCCACCTTCACCTGACTCTCACGGCAGGCGTCGGTGGTGTGGTCGAGGTGGAGGTTGCACATCAGGAAGAGAGCCTGCGTGCGCTTGTCGCGCATCAAAGCCCAAGTGCACATACGGTTGAACTGGCTGCCGTAAGACTTGGAAGGCGTGTCGGGCGTGGTGGAGAGCCAGAAGTAGCCGTGGTCCTCCACGCGGATGCTGCGGGTGTTGTAGAGCAAGGGGTTGTACTCACCCTTTTCCTTGCCGTCGTCGCGGCCCACGCCCACCATAGCGTATTCGGGCAGGCCGGAGAGGTAATCCTGAAGGTCTGACTTCTTGGGCTCCTGCATACCGATGACATCAGGGCGCACGGTTTTCCAGTATTTCTGAATTGCAGCAACGCGGTTGCTCCAGAGATTTACGCCCTCGGAGGGGATATTGGTCTTGGGCACATTGAAAGTCATCACGCGGATTTGTTCCTTGTACACACTCTTGGGGGCAGAGAGGGTCACACGACGGACGCCTTCGGTGTTGGTGAAGGTCAACTTGAAACTCTCCACATAATTATCGAGAAGGACAAGTGTGCCGTCGTCGGTGGGCTTCAGCGTGCAGGGGATGACTTCGCCCTGCAGGTCGCGGAGTTCCAAGTCGGTGAAGGCGCAACCGACGTTGCCCTTAATCTTGAAATTTATCACGCCACGGTTGAGGTGGACGGTGGGAGCGGTGTAAACATCTCCGCCCAGCGCAGACTTCTCAAGCGTGAGGGTGGTGGGCAGTCCGCGGAGCTCGCGGATGTACCAGGCCGACTGCGATCCGAGACCGCCGCCGTAGGGGACGACGGGACCCTGCACGCCATATACGGCGAGGCCTTCGGACCGGCTGTTGCTTATGCCGCCGCCATCGGTGGGGTGTACGCCGAGGGGCAAGCCACTATTGTGATAGCCGGTGTGAAGGTACAAGCGCGACCACTGGCCGGAACTGCCCTTCACCTCAATGTTGAACTGGCCGCCGCCCAGGGGATGGAGGCGCACGAGTTCAGGCTCCGTGACGAGGTGTATGTGAGAGGGCTGGCCCCACACGAGGCCGTCGGCACCGGTCTTTTCGCATATTCTGCCGACATACTTGCCCGTGGCTGTGTGTTGGATGTAATAGGTGTAGCCGTCGGTGGCGTTGCCGCCCTGACGCTTGAAGGTGAAGAGCTGATTGTGGGAATAGCCGTCGGCATTCTCCCACCACAGCACGTCGTCCTCCATCGAGGAGAGGGCCTTGGGGGTGTTCTGATAGTAGAAGAACTTGTCGAAGCCGCAGACGAGGTTGTACTCCTTGTCTTCCTCGGGCCAGCGCATCTCCGCCTTGCTGGCCTGTTCGAGGGCAGCCTTGAGGGCTTCGGCGGCAGCCTGTCGCTGCTCTGCCGTGGCGGAAACGTCGGAGGCCACCTTGTGGGCGTCGTCAAGGGCTTTGTAGAATGCGCTGTAGTCGCCGGTGGCAAAGCCAGGGTCGTCGCCGCCCTCTACATTGATATTCTCGGCCTGGGCTATCAGGGCGTCGAGGTTGTCGGTGTGCTCACTGTACTCCGACACGATAACTTCCGTCGGCATGTTGTACAGACGGGTGTTGATCCAATCATGCTCAATAGCGAAACTGAACGCGTTGAGGCTCTCGGGAAGCGTCACCACGATGTTGTGATAGTATTCCGCGGGGGCCTTTGCATCTTTCCATGAGGAGTGGAAGTGGGTGCTGATATCTCTGTCCACGAGGTTGGCCACCACGCCTCCTTCGGCGTCAGGGGCGTTGGACTTGATGCTGCTGGCGGGGATTTTCACCTCCTTGCCATCGCCATCGTAGATGAAGAGCTCGCTGATGTTGAAGTACGGGCCGTCGGTCTTGGCGTTGGGCGTACGGTCGAGCGGGGTGTGGGTGACGGTTATCACGAGTTTCTTCACGCCGCTCGTGAGATTGAACTTGGGACTCTCGTAGCGCAGGCATTCATAGCTCTGGCCGGAGATGGTGCGTGTGGTATGGAAAGTCTGTAGCCATGTGTTGGTGGTGCGGCTGTCCGAGGTGGACGTAGCCGAGAAGGGCTTGGTGGCGTCGTTCTTGGCCGGGATGACGATGATGTCGGCGGGCAGGCTTGTCACGTCGGCAAAGGCCAGCGCGGGGCAAAGCACGGCAAGAACGAACAGGAGTTTTTTAATTAGACGTTCCATTTAAAAATTGTGAATTAAGAATTATGAATTTTGAATTAGGAATTATGATTTATCACTCTCTTATTTTTCACTTTTCACTCTTCACTTTTCACTTTTTGAGGTAGCAGCGATTGCAGGATGCTCAACACGATGTAGAGCACCACAACGATGGCCAGTCCCGTCCATCTCGTCAGGACGATGATGGCGACGCTGGCAAGGATGAAGCTGTAGCGCAGGCGGTTGTTCTTCCACGTGAAGTCGTGGAACTTCAGTGCAAACATGGGCACCTCGCACACCAGCAACCAGCAACTCAAGAGCACTCCCACTACGAGCAATATGCTCACGGGCACGGCGTTATCCTCGCACCATGTGCGGTGCTGCAGCAACGTGAGAGCCAGTCCGCCCCAGAAAAGGGCGTTGGCAGGCGTGGGGAGTCCGATGAAGCCCATCGTCTGGCGGGTGTCGAGGTTGAATTTGGCCAGGCGCAGAGCCGAGAAAGCCGCAATGAGGAAGGCCACATAGGACACCTGGAAATAATCATTAGGGACTATCCAACAGAGCACGGCAAAGACGATGGCGGCAGGCGAAAGACCGAAGGTGATGACGTCGGCCAGCGAGTCGAGTTCTTTACCGATGGGGCTACTGACGCCCAAGAGGCGCGCCGTGAAACCGTCGAAAAAGTCGAACACGGCACCGCCGATGATAAAGCAAAAAGCCACTATCAAGAAATAGGGACCGGGGTTGATTGCGCCTTGGAAGGCGAAATAGGTGGCCATACAGCCGCAAAGGAGATTGCAGCACGTGATGGCGTTGGGGATATGTTTTTTCATGAAAAAATGAGCAAATGAGCAAATGAGCAAATGAGCAAATAAGCAAATGAACAGTTTGTTTCGTCAGCGACGGGTACGCTATTTCAGCCTTGCCAAGACTGTTTCGTTGCCCGTGGTCTTGTCGCCGAAGTTTACGCAGAGTTCCGTGCCGAGGGGCAGGAAGGTATCTACACGCGAGCCGAACTTAATGAAACCCATGTGCTCGTCGATGAAGCAATGGTCGCCCTCCTCGGCATAGGTCACTATGCGGCGGGCCATGGCGCCGGCCACTTGGCGCACGAGGATTTCCTGGCCGTCGGGGGTCTCGATGACCACCGTGCTGCGCTCGTTTTCTATCGAGGCCTTGGGGAGCCATGCCTTGTGGAAGTTACCGTCCTGATGCTCCACCTTCTTCACGACGCCGTCCACGGGGAACCAGTTGGCATGGACGTTCGTCAGGCTCATGAAGATGCTGACCATCAGGCGACGGTCGTGGAAGTATTCGTTCTCCTCCACTTCCTCTATCACGACCACCCGGCCGTCGGCGGGAGCCACCACGATGCCTTCCGTCTCCGCCTCGAAGGTGCGGATGGGACAGCGGAAGAAGTTGATGAGCACGCCCATCACCACTGCGGCTACGCCGATAATGATGTAGAACGCCGCGATGCTCACGGGATAAAGCCACACGCGGCATGCGGCAAACAATAATGCGAACAGAACGAAGGCCAACAGCAGCGTGTGGTTGCCCTCATGATGCAGGCGTATCTTCTTGATTTTTTTTATTCGTCGTCCCATGGTGTTCAGGTTACAGTTAACAGTTGACAATTAATAGTTGACAGGTACCACCCTCCCTACGTCGCGCACGTGTTTATATGAGGGGGCACACCTTTAATATATATATTATCGCGCTGCAAAGTTACAAATAAATCCGCAATATACCAAGGATATGGGCAATTATATACAATTTAAGGCAAATGGTTGCATTCCCGAGGCTTTTATCCGGTTCTTCCGACAAATATATAGGGCACGATACAAAATAATGAACGAAGAGAAAAACGGACTATTTCTGTCACGATAAAACCAATCGAAAGAACAATAATTCGCTTCATAACGTTTTTTTGAAAGTTAAAAAAATCTTGACAAAGCGAAAAAAGGAGAAATCGCGGCGCCATGCGACCTAAACCGGCTTTTAGGCGAAAAACGCGCGACAACCCGCCATCATTTTCCTCCGTCTCTCCTTATTTTTTTTCCGATAGCCCTTTTACGCGAAACTAAAAGGGACATCGGAAAAATCAAAAGGGACATCGGACAAACTGAAATGACTATCGGACGAACTGAAAGGGCTATCCGTTTTGCTAAAAGGGGGATAATTTTTGCTAAAAGGGGGATAGTTTTCGCTCTCGCCCGTCGTTTTCCGAAAAAAATCGCAAAAAAGTCGTCGGCCGACGGCCATTTTTTGCACTTAAAGGCGGGTGTAGCGCGTCCGAAGAAGTCGCCGCAAAAATCTCCGTAGAGTTAAGCATTTGTAAATGAGCCGCGTAACGGTGTCTTAAAAATCGCGTTTTTTTTCGCCTGAGCCTCCGCGCGCTCGCCTCCACGGCCGAAAATCGCTAAAAAAACGCACGAAAAAGGTAAAATATCTTGACAAAAAATTTCAGTTACGCCTGTTTATATGAAGTATTACTTTAACTGTCCGTTGTCATCTTCGCTCACTTTTTCGCTTTTCTGTACTTCGTCCCCAAATACCTTCGTGCAGAAAAACTCAAATAAATTTGGTATTTCGCTCACTTATTCGCACTTTGGGCTGCGCCCCAAGATACTTACGCTCGGAAAAACTCAAATAAATTTGGCTGTTCTCTCGCTTATTCGTATCTTTGCAGCGAATAAAACCTTTAAGACACGACAAAACAGAAAGTTTAGAGAAACAAACATTATATTACATACAGCATTGACTATTATTGTGGTCTTCCAGAAAAAGCGTAGGAAACTTTCAATCTGAATAATGCACCACACCAATAATGGTTGGTTTCTTCGTTGAGGCGTAGGAACTATCCATCCGATATTATAAGGTCAATGTCTTCACCCTTTGGGTGTGGACATTCTTATATCGGATGGGGGTTCAGTATCCTACGCTTGCCTCGGAAGACCATAAGAAGTGTTCACACCCTTTTCTTATGTCTTTCGCGCAGACGAATGCCAGGTGATAGATCGATGCGAAATCTATCATCTTTATGGCTAACAAAAAACTTGGTGACGCAAAAAAAGTAAAGAACGATGAATTCTATACTCAGTATGCTGACATTCAGCAGGAGATGAATGCCTACATTGAGTACAATCCCGATGTGTTCCGCGATAAAATAATACTCTTGCCCTGCGATGATCCAGAATGGAGTAATTTTACAAAGTTCTTTGCCCAGAACTTTGAACAATATGGTATTAAGAAACTAATATCTACATCTTATGCTCCTGAATCAAAAAAAATAAAAACTTGGCAGCCTACTTTGTTTGAAACTGAGAACCCTCATTATGATGCAGACAAGAGCAAAACAAACGGCAAGATATTTGTACTTGACAAGGACACAAACGGCAATGGAAAGATAGATATAGAGGATTTGGAATGGGAATATCTTGAAGGCGATGGAGATTTCCGTTCATCCGAGGTTTGTGCCCTGCGCGACGAAGCTGATATTATTATCACAAATCCCCCCTTCTCGCTATTCCGTGAGTTTATAGCGTGGATTATGGAGAGCGGAAAACTATTTGCATTCATTTGCAATAAGAATTGTATAACCTATAAAGAGGTGTTTCCTCTTATAAAGGACAATCTGCTATGGTCGGGGGTTACTCCTTGGGCAGGAGGTATGTGGTTTGAGACCACCAACCATAATGATATAGATAAATATATAGAAGGTCGGCCTTTCAAGAACATCCCGGCAATTTGGATGGGGAATATCGATCATGGTCGCCGTCATCAGCCACTTGACCTTATGACGATGGAGGACAATATTATGTTCTCAAAACATAAAGAGATTAAGGGTAATGGATATGAGCACTACGATAATTGCGATGCTATTGAGGTGCCCTTCTCTGATGCTATTCCTATCGATTATAAGGGTTTGATGGGTGTCCCAATAACTTTTCTTGACAAGTACTGCCCAGAGCAATTCTCCATTGAAGGAATAACTAAAACTTGGTATGGATTTGCGTCTAAAACCTATGGTGAACAAGTTCAAGTTGATAAGAATGGTAATGAGAGTATGGTCACTAAACTTAACGATGGTGCTGCCATAGAACTGAACGAAGAGCCAAGAGGTATAACATTTTATAAAGTTGACAATAGAATATACACTCAGGTTTACGCTCGCATCCTAATCCGCAAACGTACACAACAATGAAAACGACACTACTAACAGACCTTACTGTTCGCGACATCTGCGATGGTTTTGTATATAGTACCCTTGAAGGCAAGGGCTTGTTTGGCTGGGCAGGAAAGCTCGTCATACAACCAGAGTATCAAAGACACTTCATATATTCCGAATTGAACAAGGAAGGTCCCGTGATAGATAGTGTGCTCAACAACTATCCGCTCGGTTTGCTTTACTTTGTGAAGGTGGGCGAGGATAAGTATGAGGTATTGGACGGGCAGCAGCGCATCACCTCGCTCGGGCGCTTCGTTACAGGCAAGTTCGCTATTAAGGATGAGAATGGCATGGAACAGGTATTCAGCGGGCTTGACCAGTCAAAGCAAGAACAAATACTCAATTATCCACTCACCATCTATATCTGTGAGGGCGAGGAGTGGGAGATTAAGAAATGGTTTGAGACCATCAACATAGCAGGTGAACCTCTCAACGACCAGGAACTACTCAATGCCATCTACTCAGGTCCTTTTGTCACAAAGGCAAAAGAGGTATATAGCAACAGCAACAATCCGCAGATGCAAAAATGGAGTTCCTACATCAAAGGCGAGCCCAAGCGCCAGGATATCCTCCGCACCGCCCTCACATGGGTGGCGCGAGGCGAGAAGAATGTCGATGGCTATATGAGCCTCCATCGCCACGACACATCCATCGCCGAGCTGCAGAGCTACTTCGATACCGTCATTGATTGGGCAAAAGGAGTTTTCGGGTCGCCATACGCCGAAATGAGAGGGCAGCCTTGGGGTAAATTATACGAGACATACCATAACAATCCCTACAACGCGCAGGATGTTCGTCAGCGAATTGAGGCACTACTTGCTGATGAGTTTGTAAGAAGCAAGAAAGGCATCTTTGAATATATTCTCGGCAATGAACAAGATAAGTCGCTATTAAATATCCGTATATTTGACGAACGCACGAAGAAAGCTAAATATGCACAACAAACAGAAAAGGCTAAATTGAAAGGACATAGTAACTGTCCCTATTGTGCTATGAGCGATAATAATTACAAAAAACGAATTTGGCTATTAAATGAGATGGACGCCGACCACGTGACGGCCTGGAGCCACGGCGGAAGCACGACCATTGACAACTGCCAGATGCTCTGCAAGACGCACAACAGGGCGAAAGGAAACAAATAGGCACACATTATTATATATATAGCAAGCGGACCCATCTTGACGACAGGCCCGCTTGCTTCGTTTATGTATCGGGGCCTCAGTCCCTCTTCCGCAGCACCACGGCGGAGCGGGCGGGGATGTAGAGTTTGAGCCAGCCTTTGTGCTGAGGGGCGAGGAGCGGGTCGGACGTTGTAAAATGGGTGAGGGTGTCGTCCGTTGAGCCGAAGCCTCCGAAGGCGGGGGCGTCGGTGTTGAGAACCACCTCATAACTGCCCTCGGGAACCATGAAACCGTAGTCGGTATAGGAGCGCGTAGGACTCCAGTTGAAGACAAAGATGAGGTCGCCGCGGGTAAAGGCGAGGATTTGGTCGCCGTCGTTGTGCCATATCTCCTGCACGAGGGTGCGCTGGAACTTGGGGACGGAGCCGATGAGATGGAGCATGGCGGCGTCGAAGTCGCCGAGGAGATGGTAGCAGAGGTCTTTGTTGTCCACGAGGTTCCACTGGCGGCGGGCATACTTGTGGCTCCAGCCGTTGCCCTCGCGGGGGAAGTCTATCCACTCGGGATGCCCGAACTCGTTGCCCATGAAGTTGAGGTAGCCGCCACAGATGGTGGAGGCCGTGACGAGGCGTATCATCTTGTGGAGAGCGATGCCACGATGGGCGACGTCATTCTCGTCGCCCTTGCGGAAGTGCCAGTACATGTCGGCATCGATGAGGCGGAAGATGATGGTCTTGTCGCCCACGAGGGCCTGGTCGTGGCTCTCGGCATAGGAGACGGTGGCCTCGCCGCGGCGACGATTGGTGAGTTCCCAGAAGATGCCGGAGGGATGCCAGTCTTCGTCCTTGCGCTCCTTGATGATTTTTATCCAGTAGTCGGGGATGTTCATAGCCATGCGGTAGTCGAAGCCGTAGCCGCCGTGGCGGATGGGGGCGGCGAGGCCGGGCATACCGCTCACCTCCTCGGCTATGGTGATGGCGCGGGGATTGACCTCGTGGATGAGGTCGTTGGCGAGGGTGAGGTAGCAGATGGCGTTGTCGTCCTGCCCGCCGTTGTAGTAGTCGGCATAGCCGGAGAAGGATTCTCCGAGGCCGTGGCTGTGATAGAGCATGGAGGTGACGCCGTCGAAGCGGAAACCGTCGAAGCGGAACTCTTCGAGCCAGTACTTGCAGTTGGAGAGGAGGAAGTGGATGACCTGGTTCTTGCCGTAGTCGAAGCAGAGGCTGTCCCACTGGCTGTGCTCGCGCTTGCCGCCCTGATAGAAATACTGACAGGAATCGCCACAGAGATTGCCGAGGCCTTCGTTCTCGTTCTTCACAGCGTGGCTCTGCACCATGTCCATTATGACGCTGACGCCCTGGGCGTGGGCGGCATCGATGAGGGCCTTGAGTTCCTCGGGGGTGCCGCAGCGGCTAGAGGGAGCGAAGAAGGAGGAGACGTGATAGCCGAAGGAACCGTAGTAAGGGTGCTCCTGTATGGCCATTATCTGTATGCAGTTGTAGCCGGCGCGGACGATGCGCGGGAGGACGAGCTCACGGAACTCGTTGTAGGTGCCTACTTTCTCGGCGTCCTGCGCCATGCCGACGTGGCACTCGTAGATGAGAAGCGGGTCGCGCTTGGGGCGGAACTTCTTGACCTGCCACTGGTAGGGGACGGGGTCCCACACCTGGGCGGAGAAAAGTTTGGTATGGTCGTCCTGCACCACGCGCCGGCACCAGGCGGGAATGCGCTCACCCTGTCCGCCGTCCCAGTGGACGCTCATCTTGTAGAGTTGCCCGTGGGAGAGGGCGCGGGCGGGGAGTTTCAGTTCCCAGTTGCCGCTGTCGCCGAGGGGCTTGAGGCGGAAGTCTTCGGTCTCCTGCCAGCCGTTGAAATCGCCGATGAGATAGATGGCGGTGGCGTTTGGTGCCCACTCGCGGAACACCCATTGACGGGGCGTGCGATGGAGGCCGTAGTAAAGATGGCCGGTGGCCACGTCGGAGAGGGTCTTACGGCCGTTAGCGGTGAGTTCGGCCTTTTTATGAAGGTACCATTCGTGGCGGCCCTCAATGGCGGAGGCAAAGGGGCGCAGCCAGCGGTCAGAACGGAGGAGTTGGAGCATACCTATAATATATTAATAATGTCTTTGAGCTTGGCTACACGGAAAGTTGCCGGTGTTTCGGGCGAGAGTCCCCAGCGCTCGAAGAGGATGGTGTCGAGGCCGGCTTGGGCGGCACCCTGGATATCGGTCACGGGGTTATCGCCTATCATGAGGGTCGTTGCGGGACGGGCTCCCGAGACGCGGAAGGCGTAGTCGAAGTATTCGGGGGAGGGCTTGTTGTAGCCGGCGTCCTCGGAGAGGATGACAGTGGTGAAGTAGCGGAGGGTGTCGGAGGCCTTCAACTTATGGTACTGCACCTCGTGGAAGCCGTTGCTGCACAGGTGGAGGCGATAGCGAGGATGCAGGTAGTCGAGGAGTTCGCGGGCACCTTCCACGAGACCGGGTTTGTGGGCACAGAGACCGAGGAAGATGTCACTGGCACGGAGGCAGAGGTCGCGTGTGACCTCCAGCCCTTTGCCTTGCGAGAGCGGACGGCGGAAACGCTCGACGATAAGATAGTCGCGCGTTATCTTACCTGCGCTGTACTGCTCCCAGAGCTCTATGTTGGCTTGCCAATAGGGAACGGTGAAGGCTTCAAGGGCAGGAAAATAGCGGGAGAGGCCGAGTTCGTCGTAGAGTTCGGAGAGGGCTATTTCCGCGTTGCCACGCGTGTTGTAGAGGGTGTCATCGAAGTCGAGGAAGATGTCGGTATATAGCCTCACCCCGTCAGGGCTGGCTGCGCCACCCTGCCACCCCTCCCCTATTAGGGAGGGGGAAGATACCTCTAAAGATGAAAGGAGATTGGAGGCTTTGGATTGAAGTTCATCCATATAACAGGTAATATTATCTTGAGGGAAAGACGGCTGTCTTTTAGGAGTATATCCCCCTCCCTAATAGGGGAGGGGTGGCGCGGCACAGAGTGCCCGCGTCGGGGTGAGGCTCCAAATCTTCCACGCTGCCTCAGCCTGTCGGTGGAGCATTTCAAGTCCGTTCTTTACGGGGCAGCCCTGCTCACGGCCACGGCGGAGGAATAGCGTCTCCTCGGGATTGTAAACAAGATCATAGAAACGGACTGCAGGGGTGAGCAAGTCGTAGGGAATGTCGGGACAGACGTCCACGTTGGGAAAGGTGCCAAGAGGGGTGCAGTTGACAATGAGCCCTATGCCGAAGAATGGCGCGGCGTCAGCACGGAGGTCGGCATAGGTCAGGGCGTTCTCTTTGGACGTGCGGCTTACGAGCTGCCAGGCTATGCCGAGCTGTGTGAGGGCGTAGCATACGGCCTTAGAGGCGCCGCCCGTACCGAGGACGAGAGCCTTGCTGACGAAGGCATTATCATTGGCCAGCCAGTCGCGGAGGGACTCGCGGAAGCCTATGACATCGGTGTTGTAGCCGTAGAAGCGGCCGTTCTCCACACGGACGGTATTGACGGCTCCTATGGCGCGGGCCTCGTCGCTCATTCCATCAAGATAAGAGATGATGGCTTGCTTGTAGGGGATGGTGACATTGAAACCCGTCAGGGAGCGGAGGGTCTCCACCTCACCGATATCGTCAAGGTCGAAATTGTCGTAGCGGGCCTCAATACCCTCTGCCGCAAACTTCTCTGCGAAGTAGCCGGCGGAAAAAGAGTGGCCAAGGAGGTGGCCGATGAGACCAAAGCACTTCATTTTGCGGCGGTATATAATGTAGAGAGACCAAATGTAAACCTCTTGAACTGCACGTCAGTATAGCCTACCTTTTCAAGGATTTTCTGCATCTCTTCGCCTTGCGGGAAGACCTCCATGGTGTGGGGCAGATAGGTGTAAGCCTTGCTGTCGCGACTGACAAGGCGGCCGATGAGGGGCATCACCACATGGCTGTAACACCAAAAGAGTTGTTTCATCGGGAAGCGGCGCGGGGCGGTAAGTTCTATGATGACGAGACGGCCACCGGGACGCAGCACGCGGAGCATCTCGCCGAGGCCACGCTCTAAGTCCTGGAAGTTGCGCACGCCATAGGCCACGGTGATGGCATCAAAGGCGTTGTCGGAAAGGGAGAGGTTTAGGCAGTCCTCCTTCTGGAAACTGATGACGGAGGAAAGTCCCGCCTCCTCCACCTTGCGGCGCGCCACGCCCATCATGCCCTCGCTGAGATCCACGCCGAGGAGCGACTGCGGTGACAGCCTTTTGACGGCGAGCAAAGCGAAGTCACCCGTTCCCGTGGCCACGTCAAGCATCTTCTGGGGCTTATAGGGCTTGAGCGTATCAAGGGCTGTGCGACGCCAACGGCGGTCGATGCCGAGGGACAGGAGATGGTTGAGGAGGTCGTAGGTGGGCGCGATGTTGTCGAACATCTGCTCCACCTGACCGGCCTTCTCGCCCTCATCGGAATAGGGTTTTATCTGTTCTTGCTTGTACACTTGGGCTTATCAGTTTGCAAGAGGCGTAAAGTCGGCATACATATAACCGCCGTAGTTGTCACTCCAACCTATGCTGGCATTCAAGCCGGCGCTCTTGGAAGTATCCGACCACCAATGAACGCCCTGCTGGACGGGTTGCTCCTTCCAAGACCAAAGATCAAAGACGGTGGACACCTGGGACTTGAAATAGTCAAACTGATTGTTCATGCCGTAGTAGCTGACTGACGAGGACACCAACTTGCCATCCTTTACAATATACTCATAAGAGATGGTTTCCTTTTTATTTCTAAAATAATAATGTCCGATAGTTTCATCCACTTCCTCCTTAAACTCAGGCAGATTCTCAGCCATATACTTACGTACTTCTGCCACTCCTACCGTCCAATCCGTAACGGGCGCTACGAAAGTAAGTGCCGGTGTCACGGGCAACTGGGGCTGCTCGCTTTGCTTGAAGCTTACATTATCAAAGACGCGCTCCACCAATTCCTTGTGGCCATCACTCTGGACGGTGCTGTCCTGTACAGTCAGTTTGTTGTTAGTAGGGTCGTAGAGGAAGTTGTAGTCCTTCGTCATATATGCTATATGGTGCATGTCCCCCTGATAAGTTTCCATAGCATAGAGGGAAAGGACGCCCTTTTGCGTGGCATCATCGAAGGTGTAAGTGTAATGGTGGTAGTCCATTAAGTGCATCAGGGTGTCGGTACCCATCCAGACACAGGTTTCATCGCGCATCTGGGCGTAGCCGTTGCTATAGAGCACCAAGTTGCGCTCCTCGCGTGAAAGAGAACCCGGTAAGAAAGACGCATGGGTAGGGTCTTCCCATTGCCAAGAGGTGTTGGCTACTTTGTTTTGCGTAATTTCCTCGTCGTTACTACAAGAGACAATCGCAACAACAGCAAATGTCATGATAACACTTGTAAGAAAACAATTAAGTTTTTTCATTGTGAATTTAAGTTTATTGGTGTTTAATAAATCTTTCGTGCCCTATGCAAGCGCCAGAGGCCTGATAAAGGCTGGTTCTCAGTGCAATAAGTCTATTCTATTCAGCACTCAGTCAATTGTATCGCCGACGCCGTCGTCTTGGCCACAGCTGTGGGCAAGTATTCGTCACAACTGTGACCGACGTTCGTCACAGCTGTGGCCAAGTGTTCGTCACAGCTGTGGCCATGACGACTAAATGCCGACAAAGAACCAATACTGCGCACTTCCGCACAATTTTGCTGGAGATTAAAATTTGAGATACTCCATTACGTTATTTTCGATGCGAGCGGCGAGGTCGGTGTCCTCTTCACGCTGGAAGGTCTCGCCCGTGAGGTGTTCGTAGAGCTCTATGTAGCGCTCGCTGATACCGCGCACAATCTCGGGCGTCATATCGGGTACCTGCTGGCCTTCCTTGCCCTGGAAGCCGTTGTCCATGAGCCATTCGCGCACAAACTCCTTGGAGAGTTGCTTCTGGGGCTCGCCGGCGGCGAAGCGCTCCTCATAGCCCTCGGCGTAGAAGTAGCGGGAGGAGTCGGGCGTGTGAATTTCGTCCATCAGGTAGATTTCGCCGTTGTGCTTACCGAACTCGTACTTCGTATCTACAAGGATGAGGCCGCGCTTGGCAGCAATCTCCGTGCCGCGCTGGAAGAGGGCAAGGGTATATTTCTCCAACAGGGCGTACTCCTCGGGGGTAGCGAGGCCGCGGGCCAGGATTTCCTCCTTGCTGATGTCGGCATCGTGCTCACCGATTTCGGCCTTGGTGGTCGGGGTGATAATGGGCGTGGGGAACTTCTCGTTCTCGCGCATACCTTCGGGCAGTTTCACACCGCAGATTTCGCGCACACCGCTCTTGTAAGCTCGCCATGCGCTGCCGCAGAGATAGCCACGCACAATCATCTCAATGGGGAAGCCCTCGCAGAACACACCCACGGTGACCATAGGGTCGGGCGTGGCGAGTTTCCAGTTAGGACAGATGTCTGTGGTGGCGTCGAGGAAGCGGGCTGCAATCTGCGAGAGCATCTGCCCCTTGTAGGGAATGCCTTCGGGCAGGATGACGTCGAATGCCGAGATGCGGTCTGTTGCCACCATCACGAGCTTATCGCCAAGGTTATACACGTCACGGACTTTTCCGTGGTAAACACCCGTCTGACCGGGGAAGTTGAAGGAGGTTGCTGTTAAGGCTTTCATATTGTTTATTTAACAAGTTTTTTCTGATTAGCGCCCACCACTACGCCACTGTTAGCGGTGGCAGGGCGGCCCTGCAAGTCATAAGTAGTTGAAAGTTGACTGTTGGGAGTTGATAGTTGGGCTACGCCAGTTGGTATATACTCCACACCGCAATATTCGGCATAGATGGCGGCATAGACGTCATACTCTTCAGCGCTGATGGTCTGGCCAGCAGCATCGCGCTCAGCCACAAGGGCGGAGGCGGGCGTCACGAGTTCGTCGGTCAGGATGCCAAGGCGCTCACACTTGGCGATGAGGGCGCGGAGTTCGGCGGCATAGTCCGTCACCTCTTCAATGCGCCAGCAACCCGTATGGCCTACGGTGGCGTCGCTTTTCACATACACATAGCCGTCGGGCTGGGCGTTGACACGCTTGCTGCTGGCACCGTCCGTGGTATAGCCGTTGACAGCTGAGAGGATAACCATACCGGGCACATAATCGTAATAAACAGGACTGGTGCTGGCTACGGTAGGAGCGTCCATACGCATCGTAGTGCCGAGAGAGGAAGAGGTTATCTTGGCGTTGAGCGTACCCAGGTTGAGGCGCTTGCGGCTGTTGAAGCGGCTCTGAATGCGGAAATCCTTGTTGTAGGGTACGAACTGGAAGAGTTCTTCGGGTTCCGTCTGCTGGGTGTAGTGGAAGCGGAAGTTCTTGCCGTCGTCGGTAAGATAGAGAGCCGAGCCGTCGTAGTGCTGCGTATAATAGACGGAGGCGGAGATGATGCGGTAGGTCTTGTTGGGGTCGGGCTGCGTCACAGGGGCTGCCTTGAAAGAAGCGATGGCGCTGCGGAGTGCCAATCCCTTATCCTCACTGCGCTCCTTGTCAGCCTGGAGGGCATCAAGGGCCTTACGCAAAGTCTCATAAGTACCGGCAGAGGGATAGCCCACCTTGTCGGGCTGGGCGTCCTTCAGAAGGCGAATAGCTTCCAGTTCCTCGTTAATAAAGACAAGCGTGGGGACTTCCTCGTCCTTGTCGTATGTGGCGTAGTTCACGCCCAACTCTTCCAGCACATTGAAGTGCGTCTGTACCCTGCCTCTGAACGACGGCCAGCTCTTCTTCTGCTGAGGCAGCCAACCCACCTCGGCCAGGGCGAGCATACGGGGGAAATACTGGTGCTCGGCGGAGGCATTGCTACTGCAAGTTTCCGTCCAGAGGTTGGCACCCACGCCCAGGCAGAGGTCTTCCTTGCCGGCGATGTTGGAGAGCGGCGTAGCATTATACACGGCTTGCAGGGTATTGTTGCCGTAGCCGCCCTGATAGATTTCATCAAACTGATGGCCGGCAGCCTGCTGGTAGTTTCCATAAGTCTGGTACATATCCAGATAGAAGGGCCAGCAACCGGTGTAGATGGTGCGCATACCGAGATTGGTGGCAGCCTTCATAGCATTCTGGCCATAGTCGGAGTAGCACATAATGATGGGCTGCGTTTCATACGACTTGTTCCAGTGGTTCGTCAGTTCGTTCCAGCACACCACGTCCTTTCCGTACTCCTTCTTCAGCCACTTGCCCAGTTCGTTGACGAGCCACGGCTGAATGTCGTTCACGGAGGCGAGGCCATTGGCCTTCAGGAAAGCGGGAATGTCCTTGCAACTGCTCCACGCCGTCGTGGGGCACTCGTCACCGCCGATATGGATAATGGGATAAGGGAACACTTCGGCAATATGGCCGAGCACACACTTGAGGAAGTCCATCACTTCGGGCTTAGCCACATTGAGCACGTCAGTGCTGATACCTTGGTCCACGCGCACTTTATAAGTCTTGGAGGGGTCGCACGAGAATTCCTTGGGATAACTCGTCACGGCCGCTACCATGTGGCCAGGGAGGTCAACTTCCGGCATGATATCAATGTGCAGCTTTGCAGCATAATCCACGATTTCTTTCAAATCGTCCAGCGTGTAGTACATCCCGCGGCCGTACTCCGTATCATCATAGAACCACGGGCTGGTGCCGGCGCTCGTCTCGCTCTTCTCTCGTATGGCACCCACCTCCACGAGCAGGGGATACTCGGGAATATCCACACGCCAGCCCTGGTCGTCGGTCAGGTGCCAGTGGAACTTATTGATTTTATAGAGCGCCATCACGTCAAGGAGTTTCTTCACCTCCTGCTTGTCGAAGTAATGGCGGGCAATGTCGAGCATGAAGCCGCGATAGCCAAAGAGCGGTTCGTCGTTAATTTCAGCCAGCTGCACCGTGCCCTGGGCATTGTACTTCGCGTCATAGAAGAGCTGGCGCAAAGTCTGGAGGCCATTGAACAGGCCGTGGGCAGCACGCGCCGTCACTACGGCTGAGGCATCAGCGTTCACTTTGAGGCGATATGCTTCATCGGTCTTCATCGTTTCGTCGATGACCAGCGTGATGGTGCCGGCGGCCACGCCGGTGCCTTGCTGCACGGCAAGCGTCTTACCGCCCACCTTGCCCAGAAGTTCTGCAAACTGTGCCGCCAGCGGTTCGTAGTCGGCAGCAGGATAGGCTATCGTAGCAAACGAGGCAAGAGGAGCACTGCCATCGGCAAGAGTTACTTCCTTCGGCATAGGAATCAGCGGGAGGGATGCCAGTTTGAGTTCGGCTTGATATTCCTCTATGGTCTGAAATTGCAGAGGGCAGTTGGCATCCACGCTATTCCAGAGGCCCAGTTGCTTACCGGCACCTGCCCCACCCCATTGGTTCATATACACGCCGCCGTTGGCTTTGGGCGAGATTGTGAAACCATCGGTATAACCGCCCAGGGTGGCAGCCTTTATGGTAAATAAGGTGTTGCTGGACGGCTTGGTGGAGGAATAGAACATACCGTTCACTGCCGTCGAGTTGGTGTAGAGTGTCATTCCGCTGCGGCTGATAAACTTGTAGCCTGCCGAGGAACTGCCTTCCACGCGCCACAGTTGCGCATCGTCGCCTGTAGGGTTGGCCGTAGCCACCTGCGCTCCGGAATTGCCGGCTTGCAGCACGCAACTGCCGTTCATAAACTTCACGAAATACCACACGGGGTTGTCCGCCGTGCTGCTTTGGGGCAGCCCTGCTGCCATCACGCTCACACTACTCAGCAGTAGGAGCGCCAGTAACTGTAGTTTCTTCATCATTTTTATGTTGTTGATTTTTATCGTATGCTTCCACTATGCGGGTGACGAGTTTATGTCTTACGATGTCCTCCTTGCCGAGTTCCACGAAACTGATGCCGGGAATGTCGCGCAGGATGTGGAGGGCTTGCACAAGGCCGCTCTGCGTCTGGCGCGGGAGGTCTATCTGCGTGCAGTCGCCGGTGATTATCATTTTCGTATTCCAGCCCATACGGGTGAGGAACATCTTGAGTTGCGCCGTCGTCGTGTTCTGCGCCTCGTCAAGGATGACTACGGCATCGTTGAGCGTCCGTCCGCGCATGAAGGCCAGCGGCGCTATCTGTATGACGTTCTGCTCCATATATTCCTGCAACTTCGCGCCGGGTATCATCTCCTGCAAGGCGTCGTAGAGGGGCTGCAGGTAGGGGTCTATCTTGTCCTTCATATCGCCGGGCAGGAAACCGAGTTTCTCTCCAGCCTCCACGGCGGGGCGTGAGAGGATTATCTTCTTCACCTCCTTATTCTTCAACGCCTTCACAGCGAGGGCGATGGCGACATAAGTCTTTCCGCTGCCCGCAGGCCCTACGGCGAACACCATATCGTCCTTCTTGAAAGCCTCCACCAGGCGGCGCTGATTCTCGGAGCGGGGCGTGATGGCCTTTCCCGAGGTGGAATAGACGATTACCCCCTGCGGCTGGCCTTCCTCGTCCACGGGCTGGCGGCCCTTCACGAAGCCCACGATATTTTCCTCCGTGAGTTGGTTATAGGTGGCGCAGTGGCGTTCCATCTGCCGGAACACGTCTTCAAAAAAGGCCATATCCTCCTCCGCCCCCATCACTTTCACCACGTTGTCGCGGGCTATGATGCGCAGTTTGGGGCAAAGGGCGCGCAACAGGCGCAGGTTCTGGTTGCCCACACCATAGAGTATGGCGGGGTCGGCATCTTCTATGACAAAATGTCGCTCTATCATTCAGAATTTACTATGATTTTATTTTTGCGCGACAAAGTTACGAAAAAAGCACGACAAGAAAAAATCAAGAGTCCTTTTTTTTGCTTTTCTCCCGAAAAAAACAAAGATATCGCAAAAGACTCTAATGTTGATATTCATCCCACATCGTTTTCTCCATCCCCTCATTAAAAAAAAAATTTCGCCGCTCGGCTTCGCCATATCATTTTTTTTTATTAATTTTGCACGACGATTTACACGAAGTCAGTATGAGTACAACCCACAAAAGAAAGCGCAAGATTCTTTGGGGCCGCGTGAGTCTCGTACCTCTCACCATTGCCCTCATCGTGGTATGCTGCGCAGTGCGTCCCGTCCGAACGTGGAAGCGCTATCGCACGCAGGCCGCGCTTTCTGCGTTGACTCTCCCCTCCGACTCCGTATTGCGCCACGCCATTAGCGTGGATAGCCTTTTTTGCACCCCCCACAGCTTTACGCCTCCCACCGATGCGCAAGGACACGCGGTGAAGCACCCCATCCTGAGCGTACCGAGTTATTCAGGAGCCTTCCCCGACGAGAATGACATCCAGTTTGCCACGGCCACACGCCTCGGTCTGAAGAGTCCCATCCAGTCTCAGGAAGAGGTCAGTGCCTTTGCCCACGAACTTGTGTATATAGGTGCCTCGCCTTTCTTTGATTTGCGTCCCATGACGCGCTCTATGCCGTATCTCATCCCCCGTGCCGACCGCCTGCTCAACGTCATAGCCCGAAATTTTCAAGATTCGCTCATCTGCAAAGGACTTCCTCTGCACAAGATCGAGGTGAGCAGTGCCCTCCGCACCCTTAATGACGTAAAGCGTCTCCGCCGTGGCAACACCAATGCCAAGAGCAACAGTTGCCATCTCTACGGCACCACCTTCGACATCTCTTATAATTATTACTCGCGCGTGGGAGCGACATGCCAACCCGACTCTGCCGTCAGCCCTTATGGGTTGCAGCTCAAACAAGTGTTGGCAGAAGTGCTCCGCGACTTACGAGAAAAAGGTACTTGCTACGTCAAGTATGAACGTAAGCAACCCTGCTTCCACATTACTTGCCGATAAGCCGCCCCCTCTCATCCTTACGTGAACGCAACACCGGAAAGTGTTGCGTTTTTATTTTCTATCCCCTCTTCTAAAAGCCGATTTAAGCGTTTCTATCCCCCTTTTAATTCAGACTAAAAGGGACATCGGAAAAATTAAAAGGGGACATCGGAAAAATTAAAAGGGACATCGGCGAAATTAAAAGGGACATCGGCGAAACTAAAAGGGGATTAGTTTGAAATAAAAGGGGATTAATTTGAACTAAAAGGGGATTAGTTTGAAGTAAAAGGGGTATAATCCGACTTACCCCCTTCCCGCATCGCAAGTGGATGCGGGGAAGGGGGCAGAAAGGAGTATTTTGAAGCACGGATACCTGCTTCTATTCTTTGCAAAAGATGATGGCGGCTATTACACCCGGCACCCAACCGCAAAGAGTGAGGATAAAGGTGATGGTAAAGGCTCCGCAGCCTTTGTCGCACACGGCAAGGGGCGGAAACAAAAGACAAAGAAGGACGCGAAGACAACTCATACAGGAGGCGGGTCAAGGGTCATGGGTTATGGGTTAAGGGTTAATCCAATTAAACCGGTTTTATATCCTGCTATTTAGAAACTTACATCAAGGCCAAAGGAGAGATATTCCTTAAACTGGAAGTAACCGTGATTTTCGCCGCGCTTCACGCCGTCGTCGAAGCGGGGATAGAGGAAGAGATTCGTGGAAAGATACTTGTTGACCTTGAGTGAAAGGGTGTTTTCAAACTCGGCGGTGGTGCGGTGGTAAGAGGTAAAGAAATAGAGGCGCCCTTGCCAGGTGAGCATCTTGCAAATGGCCCATTTAGCGTTGACCGTGAGCGTGGAACCGAAGTCAAAGCGGTCGTGACTGTCGAGGCCGAATTTCTGGTAGAGGGTTTGGTTAGGCTTGTAGAGCGTGCGGCTCACGTGCTTGTAGTTTACGGCAACGGGAGCGAGGTTGGCACCTAAAGTAAAGCGCTTTTTCTCAAGTTTGTACTCCATACCGAGGGAGAGAACGGCCTCGAAGGGCGACATAAAGTCGGAGGCTACGCGATAGCGCTGCACTCCGCCATCGTCGTAGTACTCGCGGGCCTGGGTCATCTGCGTCCACGACTGGAGGGCGAGCGAATAATACCAGTGGGAGAAGGCTTTTACGCCCACTTTGGAAGTGAGGCGCAGGAGGTCGGTGGTGGGTTTGAAGCGGCCGCTGAGGGAATAGCGTTCCATCGTCTGGAAGCCGAGGCGGGCCTCAAGTTTGTTGTCCCAGGTGAGGCGTTGCTTGTTGTTGTAGTTGGCTTCCAGGGTGAAAAGGCCGTTGGCAGAGAAGGAGTCGTCGCCGCCCTGATACCAGTTGTCGGAGATGTAGGTCTGCTGGAGTTGCACGTTGAAGTTGCCCTTGACTGTCCAGAAGTTGGGGCGCTTCACCTTGATGTGGAAGGCATCCATGTCGCCAAGGAAGGTTTCTGCCTGCGCGGGGGCAGGAGCCGGGGCTTCCACGGGGGCGGGGGCGGGGGCGGCAGGCTCAGGCACGGGGGGCGGGCCAGCGAGGAGCGTGTCGGCCACATCGGTCACGCGCTGCACGAGCCACGGCTGCGAGGCATAGACGTTGGAGAGGAGGGCATTTATCATCTGCGTGCGCTCCTCCACTTGCTGGGAGACGGGACCGCCGAGGCTGTCGGCGGGCTGGAGGAGGGTCTTGCGCGCAGCGTCCTTGTAGTAGGTGGGCGACGAAAGGAGCTGGAAGAGATAAGGGTTGGAGAGCGTGTCGCCGCCTT
Organism: Alloprevotella sp.; assembly: GCA_045600685.1. Lineage (GTDB taxonomy): Bacteria > Bacteroidota > Bacteroidia > Bacteroidales > Bacteroidaceae > Alloprevotella. The sequence goes on from JAZRYH010000051.1 coordinate 43,114, forward strand.
CGTACTTCCAGTCGAGATAGGCCTTGCGCAGGGAGTCGAGGGCCGCGAGATAGCGGTCGGCAGTGGGGGCAGGGACAGGGGTGGAAGAGGTCTGCGTGTCGGCTCTTGAGGTGAGAGACGTGGCAGAAAGGAAGAAAAGAGTCAGGAGAAGGAAATAAGATGTGGGCTTCATAAATATATAATGTGTGGAATTTGGTTGCAAATATACATAAAAGTGGGTTAATTTTCACACCTTGGGTAAGACTTTTTGCATTCTCACGGCCTTAAAAGAGAAGAAAAGGGGCCTTTCCCTTTGATTTTCGGCCTTAATTTCGTAATTTTGCGCGGAAAAATGTATTAACACTTTAACAGGACGGCGCGATAGCCGTCAGAAACGTACCAATGGATAAAAATACAATCACAGGTCTTATTCTCATTGCCGTTCTGCTGTTCGGCTTCTCGTATTATAACCAAAGCAACTACACGGAGCAGGCAGAGGAACAGGCACGACAGGACAGTATTGCTCTCGTGGAGCAGGCTCAAGCCAAGAAAAAAGCTGTAAGCGACAGCATCGCCGCTCTGCAGAAGGCCGACTCCGTGGCCGCCGACACGACGGCTCTCTTTGCCGCCAACCGCATAGCCTCCAACGGCACGCCGCTGGACAAGACTACGGCCAAGGCCGCTCCCGTAGTGCTTAAGAACGGCAAAGTGACGGTGGAGATTGACCCCCAGGGCGGCATGCCTGCACTCGTCAGACTTGCTGAATACAAGAATTATGACAACTTCGCAGCGAAGAAGGACGTTCCCCTCGTGCTCTTCGACCGCGAGACGGCCAAGTTCGACTTGCTCTTCGAGACGAAGGAGCAGAACCTGACGGCCAGCGACTTCTGCTTCGCCGTGGTGGAGCAGACCGACACCACCGCCACATTGCGCCTCGGCACGGAACAGCGAGGCATTGACTACACCTATGCGCTGCTGAAGGACAACTATATGCTCAACCTCACCATCAAGGCACACGGGATGGGCGACACCTTCTCCGCCAAGACGCGCAGCATAAGCCTCACGGCACAGGACCGCGTGCGCCAGCAGGAGAAAGGTTTCTACTTTGAGAATATGTACTCCACGCTGACCTACCGCAGCGACGACGACACCGAGAAACTCGGCGAGCGCAAGGCAGAAGAAGCCCAGCCCGAGAAGTCCGTGGACTGGATGGCCTTCAAGAACCAGTACTTCTCCGCCGTGATTATCGGCGGCAAGCCCCTGCAGAGCGTCCGGATGAAAGTGACGCCCGAGGAGGAAGGCAGCGGCTATCTGAAGAATTACGAAGCCGAGGCCGACGTGGCCTTCGACGCCACCGGAAAGGAAGAAACAAAACTGCAATTCTACTTCGGCCCCAACAACTACCGCCTGCTGCAGAAGATGGAGCAGGTGCGCATCACCGAGAACGAAATGGAACTGCAGGACCTGGTCTATCTGGGCTGGCCCCTCGTGCGCTGGATCAACCGCTTCTTCACGCTCTACGTCTTCGACTGGCTCACGAAGATGGGACTGCCGATGGGCATCGTGCTGGTACTCATCACGCTGCTGCTCCGCATCATCGTCTATGGTCCCACGAAGAAAAGTTTCCTCAGCAGCGCCAAGATGCGCGTACTGAAACCCAAAATGGACGAGATTACGAAGAAATACCCCAACCAGGAGGATGCCATGAAGCGCCAGCAGGAGATGATGGCCCTGCAGTCGCAGTACGGCGTGAGCCCTATGGGCGGCTGCCTGCCTATGCTCATACAGATGCCTATCTGGATTGCCATGTTCAACTTCGTGCCTAACGCCATTGAGATGCGCCAGCAGTCGCTACTCTGGGCCGAAGACCTCAGCACCTACGACTCCCTGCTGAGCTGGAACGCCGACCTGCCCCTCATAGGCAACCACCTGAGCCTCTTCTGCCTCCTCTTCTGCGCCACAAATGTGCTTTACAGTTATCTGACAATGCGCCAGCAGCGCGACACAATGGCTATGGCACCCGAACAGGCACAGCAGATGAAGATGATGCAGTGGATGATGTATCTGATGCCCGTGATTTTCTTCTTTATGTTCAATAAGTACAGCGCCGGCCTGAACTTCTACTACTTCATCTCCCTCCTCTTCTCCGCCTTGACGATGTGGTACCTCCGCGCCACCACCGACGATGCCAAACTTCTGGAGAAACTGGAAGAGAACTACCGCCGCAACAAACAGGACCCCAACAAGAAGCCCACCGGCTTTGCCGCACGCCTCGCCGCCCTGCAGGAACAGCAACAAAAGATGCTGGAAGAGAAACAAAATAGATATAAGACCCACCCCTAACCCCTCCCTAAATGGAGGGGAATATATACCCACAGACAATGAAACACCTTTATAGAATTATACTACTTACAAGCATTATTTTTGGAGTAATGGACACCACCCAGCAAATACATTCCACTCCCCTCCCTTTACGGGAGGGGTTGGGGGAGGGTCTTTCCCACCCTTCTGGTGAGGGGCTGGAGGAGGGTCTTCTTATGACCCCCGAAGACCTCTGGGCTATGGGACGCATGGGAAGCTTCTGCGCCTCGCCCGACGGGACGCAGGGCGTGTATGCCGTGTCGTACTATTCCAAGGAAAAGAACAATAGCCGCACGGCGCTCTATCTTCTGGACCTCGGCAACTACCAGACCCGCTGCCTCACCGCCGATGACAAGAGCGAGAGCAGCGCCACCTATCTCCCCGACGGACGCATCGCCTTCCTCTCGGGCGGCGAGGTGTGGGTGATGCAGGCCGACGGCACGGGCCGCCGGCAACTCACCGAGACCGACGGCGAAGTGGGCGACTTCCTCTTCTCGCCCGACGGCACGAAGGTCATCCTCGTGAAGGAAGTAGAACAGAACACCAGCATAGCCGCCAAGGAGGCCGACCTCCCCAAAGCCACAGGAATGGTCATCAACGACCTGATGTATAAACACTGGGACCACTACGTGATGAAAGCCCCCCACCCCTTCCTCTATCGTGTGGAAGGCAGCAAGGCTCAACTCGTGTGCGACATTCTGGAAGGCGAGCCCTACGAGAGCCCGATGGAGCCCTTCGGCGGCGTGGAGCAACTCGCGTGGAGCCCCGACGGCAACACCGTGGCCTACACCTGCCGCAAGAAGACAGGCCGCGACTACGCCATCAGCACCGACTCCGACATCTTCCTCTATGACATCACGACGGGCCAGACCCGTAACATCTGCAAGGAGAACCAGCCCAGCAACCGTATGGCCGTGCATGCCGACCCCACGCGCACCCTGGCCGACCAGCCCGCCAACCTCGGGGCCGTGCCTTTCCCGGGATACGACGACAACCCTGCCTTTTCACCCGACGGCCAGTACATTGCCTTCCGCTCTATGGCACGCGACGGTTACGAGAGCGACCGCACCCGCCTCTGCATTATGGAGGTGGCCACAGGCAAGCACGCCTTCGTGACAGAAGACCTCGGCGAAGGACGGCAGAGCGGCGTAGAGGATTTCCTCTGGAGCCCCGACGGCCAGCGCCTCTTCTTCACGGCTGTATGGCACGGCCGCACCAATATCTACGCCACCAACAGGGAAGGACAGGTGGAGCAACTCACTGATGATTACTGCGACTACTCCCTCTGCTCCCTCACCGCCGACGGCATGAGTCTTTGGGCCAAGCGCCACTGTCTCAGCCAGGCCGACGAACTATACCTTATTAATATATACACCGGCAAGCGCGCCCGCGGCAAACAGCCCATGCTGCTCACCGCCGACGTCCGCAACCGCCAACCCCTGACGGAGCAAGGCCTTGCTGCCGGCGAGACCCGCGTGACGGACATCAACGCCGACACCTACGCCCGCCTCGCATTCGGAGAGGTGAAGGAGCGCTGGACAAAGACCACCGATGGCAAGGATATGCTCTCCTGGGTGGTCTATCCGCCCCACTTCGACCCCGCAAAGAAGTACCCCACCCTCCTTTTCTGCGAAGGCGGCCCCCAGAGTCCCGTAAGCCAATTCTGGTCCTACCGCTGGAATCTGCAAATCATGGCCGCCCACGGCTATATCGTCGTGGCACCCAACCGCCGTGGCCTCCCCGGCTTCGGTATGGAATGGCTTGAGGAAATATCCGGAGACTACACGGGTCAGTGTATGCAGGATCTCCTCGCCGCCATCGACGACGTGGCGGGCGAGCCCTATGTGGATAAAGACCGCCTCGGCGCCGTGGGCGCTTCCTTCGGCGGCTTCAGTGTCTATTGGTTGGCCGGCAACCATGACAAGCGCTTCAAGGCCTTCATCGCCCACGACGGTATCTACAACACCATGCAGCAGTATGTGGAGACCGAAGAAATGTGGTTCCCCAACTGGGACATGGGCGCCGCTCCCTGGTATAAGAACGCCAAGGGCCAGATGCAGAAGGCCTTCGAAACCTCGCCGCACCTCTACGTGCAGAACTGGGACACGCCCATCCTCTGCATCCACGGCCAGAAGGACTTCCGCATTGAATACACCCACGCCGAATCGGCCTTCAACGCCGCCCGCCTCCGTGGCCTCGACGCCCAGCTCCTCCTCTTCCCCGACGAGAACCACTGGGTGCTCAAGCCCCAGAACGGCATCCTCTGGCAGCGCACCTTCTTCCGCTTCCTGGATAGGTATCTGAAGTAGCCCTTCCTAGAAAATCTAGAATGTCTAGAATATCTAGAGAATCTAGAATATCTAGCCTCCCTCCCCTCCGAATAATCTCAAAATCTTTTTTTATCAAATGCAAAAAACAACTCTTCGTGACAGCGCCGCCATGCGCTGGACAGCGCTCCTTCTCCTTGCGCTGGCAATGTTCTGCTCCTACATCTTCATGGACATCCTCTCCCCCATCAAGGACCTTATGCAGTCCCAGCGTGGGTGGGATAGCACCGCCTTCGGTACGATGCAGGGCTCTGAGACCTTCCTCAACGTCTTCGTCTTCTTCCTCATCTTCGCCGGCATTATTCTCGACAAGATGGGCGTGCGTTTCACCGCCGTCCTCTCCGGTGCCGTGATGCTCTGCGGCGGTATCATCAAGTACTACGCCGTCAGCGACTATTTCATCGGCAGCGGCCTTGAGACTTGGTTCACCAATAACCTCAACTACATCCCCGGCTTCGACGAGCTCGGCATCTCTCCTTTTTATGAGGGCATGCCCGCCAGCGCCAAGTTTGCTGCCGTCGGCTTTATGATTTTCGGTTGCGGCTGCGAGATGGCCGGCATCACCGTGAGCCGCGGCATCGTGAAGTGGTTCAAGGGCCGCGAGACGGCTCTCGCCATGGGTTCCGAGATGGCCCTCGCCCGCCTCGGTGTGGCCACCTGCATGATATTCTCGCCCTTCTTCGCCAAGCTCGGCGGTCAGGTCAGCGTCAGCCGTTCCGTAGCCTTCGGCGTGGTACTCCTCTGCATCGCCCTGATGATGTGCATCGTCTATTTCTTCATGGATAAGAAACTTGACGCCCAGACCGGCGAGGCCGAAGAAAAGGACGACCCCTTCAAGGTCAGCGATATCGGCCGCATTCTCTCCAGCCAGGGCTTCTGGCTCGTGGCTCTGCTCTGCGTGCTCTACTACAGCGCCATTTTCCCCTTCCAGAAGTATGCCGTGAATATGCTCCAGTGCAACCTCACCCTCACCCCGGGCGAAGGTTTCTGGGCCAGCAACACCGTGACCATCGTGCAGTACATCATCATGCTCGCCGTGGCCGTTTGCTCCTTCTCCAGCAACTTCTCCAAGGACAAGACCAAGAAGTACGGCCTCATGCTCACCGCCATCGTGGCCCTCGTCGTATATTGCTACATGGGCTACCGCCGTGGCTCCGCCGAGACCGTCTTTGCCGTATTCCCCCTGCTGGCCGTGGCCATCACCCCCATCCTCGGCAGCTACGTGGATCACAAGGGTAAGGCAGCCTCCATGCTGATGATTGGTTCCCTGCTCCTCATCCTCTGCCACCTCACCTTCGCCTTCGTCCTGCCTATGTTCAAGGGCTCTGCCGCCGGCGGCATCATGGTGGCTTATATCACCATCCTCGTGCTCGGCGCCAGCTTCTCCCTCGTACCCGCCGCTCTGTGGCCCAGCGTACCCAAACTGGTGGATGAGAAGATTATCGGCTCCGCCTACGCCCTCATTTTCTGGATTCAGAACATCGGTCTCTGGCTCTTCCCTCTCCTCATCGGTAAGGTGCTCGACAAGACCAACCCTGGCGTCACCGACCCCGTGGCCTACGACTACACCTGGCCCCTCGTCATGCTGGCCTGCCTCGGCGTGGCCGCCTTCTTCATCGGCGTCTATCTCAAGGCCGTTGACAAGAAGAAGGGCTATGGTCTGGAAGAACCTAACATCAAGTAAAGCCCCTCTCCGTCGCGGCTGCTTCGCACCGCGCCACCCCTCCCCCTGCTGGGAGGGGGATAATGTCCTAAAGGTCGCACACATTATATATATAATAATATCACTCCACCATCTCATACCCTCGTCTCCATCCTTTAGTGGTATATTCCCCTCCCTGCAGGGGGAGGGGTGGCGTGGTGCCGCAGGCAGCCGCGACGAGGAGGGGCCGTGAATCTTTTTCCCTACTATGATAAACTCCCTCATTTCATTCCTCAATGCCTCCCCCGTCAACTTCTTGGCGGTGGAGGCATTGCGCAATAGACTGGAGGCCGCAGGCTTCCGCGCTCTTGACGCCACCGCTGCCATGCCCGCACTCAAGGCCGGCGACACCGTGTATTTCACCAAGAACGATTCTTCGCTCTACGCCCTGCGCATAGGCCGCAAGCCGCTTGCCGAGGCCGGTTTCCACATCGTTTGTGCCCACTGCGACTCCCCCACCTTCCGCATCAAGCCCGCGGCAGAGATGCACGGAGAAGGCGGCGTGGTGCGCCTCAACACCGAAGTGTATGGCGGTCCTATCCTCTCCACTTGGTTCGACCGTCCTCTCTCCCTCGCCGGCCGCGTCATCCTGCGCACCGATGACCCTCTGCACCCCGCCACACGCCTCCTCCATATCCAGCGGCCCTTGCTCGTCATCCCCAACCTGGCCATCCACTTCAACCGCCAGGTAAACGACGGCGTGAAACTCTCCAAGCAGAAGGATATGCTCCCCGTGCTCGCTGCCCTCGCTGCTTGCAGCGAACTCTCGCCCTTTAAGGGAGAGATGGCGAAGCCAGAGAGGGTCTTAGAGAGCGCCCCCGTGCTTCTCCCCCTCCTCTCTGCCGAGCCCCAC
>JAZRYH010000052.1:0-19010 GCA_045600685.1 Alloprevotella sp.
CTGGTACGGTAACGGCACCTATAAGGGCGACTATGTGTCGTCGAAGAGAACAGAATGGAGTAGTGGTTGGCAATGTTATATATACGGCTTCACCTTTGACAACAGTGGCAACGCCGGTTATGGCGCAGATAACTATAAGGAGTCCGAAAAAACAGATTGCGCCATCCGTCCGTTCCACAAACTGTATTCGTCAGAAGAATTAAGTACTATCACGTACACTTCCTCGGGCGGCAAGGTGACACCATTTAATCAAGATTCATTTGGTGGTGTCAGCATTGTGAGCAACGTATACGATGAAGCGACAGGCAAAGGATGCATTACGTTTGATGGCGCAGTGACGGCCATTGGATTACGGGCATTTTATAAGTGTGGTAACCTGATTTCCATCAACCTGCCAGCCGGAGTGGAAAGCATTGGAGATTATGCGTTTTATATTTGCAGTAGCCTGACTTCCATCAATATACCGGAGGGGGTGACTAGTATCGGAACTTCTGCATTCTATGAGTGTAAGAACCTCACTTCCATCACCCTGCCGAATGGGTTGAAAACTATAAATTCGTTGACATTTGGTGATTCAGGTCTAAGACGAATAGAATTGCCAAGCAGTATAACTTCTATTGGAAATCGAACATTCATAGGTTGTAATGATTTGATAGTTATTGTCTTTAAGGGAACGGAGCCTCCATCTGCTAATTTTTCGGGACAAGCATCTCCTTTCCTAGGTGCAGGATCGATAATTAATGGCTCTCCGCTTTTAGTGCCGAGTGAGTCAGTTGATAAGTATAAGGCAGCCGGCTATCCCAATGTATGGCCTATGGAAGACAACTGGGCGATGCAAGTAATCAACACTCTTTTGGAAGGGATGTCCACATTTTCAGAGGAAGAACAGCTTACGATAGAAACCAGCAAGACTATTATTAGCAATGCAAAAGATTTCGCAACAATCTATGACGAAATAATAAAGACCATATCTATAATCAATCTACGTAAGGCAAAGGATGCCGCCTTTGCACAATTAGAAAATATAACTGCAAGCCTGACCGACAAAGTGAAGGCAACACTTCAAGCAACCTTAGATAACGCCAAGACACAAATCAACAGTGCGACAGATAAAGCCACAGTAGATAAAGAGTTTGAACTGATAAAGGCAAAAATTGAAGCCATCAACAGCTATTATATGTTCGAAAACGACCTGACTTTAACTCAGGAGGAAAGGGGTGCCTTGATACAACGTATCCTTGAAGGTACAGATAAAGAAACGGTTGTAAACGAAATAGATGTAGTCATTGCTCCTATAAAGGACCCCGCAAAAGAACTTTTGCGTTCATGTTGGGGCAATTATCCGCAGGATGTCTTAGAGAATTATATAAGCCAGATTGCCAATTCAACAAGCAAGGCTGCTATAGATGAAATTGTCAAAAATGCTTTGTCCTATCTCGACAGCCAACTTCACATCACTATAGGAGATACCAGATATAAAATTACTACAGATGATCCTCTGTGGCCACATGCATATTTAGTAGAATCTCTCCATATTGCTGATGCAAAAACTATTGTTTTACCAGATGCGAATGGTGCTTTGATAGTTTCTAGATTTTCTTATAGCCGGACTTTGCCAGAAGGCGTATGGCAATGCTGGTACGAGCCGTTTGACCTTCAAGTTGACACAACGAGATTTGATGCTGCAGAGGTGGCTGGTATCTTGTTCAACGAGAAGAACGAGCAGATAGTGTGCTTCAAGAAGCTGGCGAATGGAGAACGAATGTGGGCAAATACCATCTACGTCATCCGCGTAAAGAAAGGATACGGCAATTTTGAAATAAATGAACGTTCAAAATATATTGATCTTGATAACCAAAGAATTGTTATTAACTTGAGATCAGCATACGATGATTATTATCTTAAAGGCTATTTTGGCGATGAAACGTTGCCGTTTGTTGACGAAGATGATAAGTTTTATGGAATGGACTGGTACACGTTGAACAACAAGGGGCAGTTCTCACTGCGGAAAGCTACTGACACACTCAAACCACAACGTTTCTGGCTGGCAGTGACACCAGTAAAAGATCCACATTATAAAACAGGCGGTGGTAGCTCTGTTGCCAAGCAATTCATTGATTTCACGGTGTTGGGTGATGAGGAAACAACTGGAATGGAATCCCCTTCAATCTCCTCCCCTGAAGTGAAGGACGTAATCTACGACCTGCAAGGCCAGAAGGTGACGAGCATCCAGAGCGGACAGATTTACATCATGAACGGCAAGAAGTGCATTGCGAAATAATCGAAGGAGGACAGCAGTATGAAAAAGATGTATATGCGCCCTACGATGGAAAAGGTAGAACTGCATCCACATTCCATCATGCTTAACGGCTCATTCGATTGGCCTGAAGAAGATACCGCCGGATTCAACAATGATTACGAAGATGACAGCCATTTCTATTGATGTTGTGTCATAGGCAACGGCATTGACCGCCTAATAAGAAGCACCCGACTGGTGAGGGAACAATCCCAATGCCAGCCGGGTGCTCTTTTTTGTAACTGAAATGACAGTCAGTGTACCAAAATGGCAGAACTCGCAAATGTAGCAGATGTAGCAAATGTAGCAGCAAATGTACTATGCGCGTGCGAGAAGACACGATTATCTTGCATTATGCGAAGTGGAAATGAGCAGAATGGGAGGTGAAGGGCAGTTTTTAGGCGGGAAGGCTTGGCTGAGTGCGAACTTATGGTTAACTTTGCAACGATTATGCACGCACACGCGCGTATTACTATTAAGAGGTGTGAACCGCCCAAAGATTTCACGCGATAAATTTAACCCAACATAAACTAATTATGAAGAAAATCTTACTCCTTCTCGTTCTGGCTCTCGCCGCAGTGCCGCAGTGCATGATGGCCGACAGCAAGGACAAGACGAATCCCTCCGAGGATCGCTACAACGTGACCGACGCCGACGGCAAGATGGCGTTCGGCAAGAGTTACTACGAAGTGAACGGCAAGCCCAGCGGCGCCAACGGCAACTTCTACTCCACTTCTCACTCCGACTGGAGCATCAAGGGCTGGCCCGACAGCAACAAGCAGAAACATATTGCCACCTACATTCACTTCCCCAAGTGCAAGAGCGACGCCAAGATGCAGCTCACCACGAAGGGCACCTGCGCCATCAAGGTGGTGGTGACCTCTATGGAGACCGGCGCCGTTATCTATGAGGGCACCATCGACATGGCCAAGGGCACCAAGGAATGGGTGGATGTCATGCCTGAGACACAGATGCCTGTGGCCGGCTGGTATAAGTTTGACTTTGAGTGCACGAAGAACCCCGCCAACGTCGGCGAGTTCTTCTACTGGCAGTTCAAGAAGACCGGCAGCTCGGAGAAAATCTACACCGCCGACTATATGTCCTCGCCCTCCGTCCACCTCAGCAGTTGGAAGACCACCGATCCCACAGCTCCCTCTCCCGCCTACTACGACTGGGTGTATGAAGAGGTGATGGTGCCCGAGAGCAGCGCCGTCGTAGGCACCTACTGCATGAGCCTCGGCGTGCTCCACGGCTATATGGGCATACAGATTGACAGCGACAACGACTATCCCATCATCTTCTCCATGTGGGACAACGGTTCCACCGACGAGGATCCCTACCTGCCCGACTATCTCCGCTCCGGCGCCCTGGACTGGGAGAAAGGCGTGACCATCGCCCGCTTTGCCAACGAAGGCACGGGTGCACAGGCTAAGTACCGCACCGGCAAGAACTGGGTTCCCGGCAAATGGGTGAAGTTCATCAGCAATGCCCGCCCCGAGATTATCGACGTGGAGGTTGACGACCCCGCCCACCCCGGCCAGAAGAAGACCATCACCTATACCAACACCCTCTGCTCCGCCTGGTATATGGCCGACGGCATTGACAACGACTGGCACTATATTGCCACCATCCGCCAGAGCGGTGCCAACAACTACTTCGACGGCTGGTATTCCTTCCTCGAAAACTACAACTGGCCCACCGGCCAGTGGGAGCGTAAGGGCTACTACCGCAACGGCGGCCTCCACTCCCTCTCCAACGGTAAGTGGTACCACGCCAACAGCGTAGGCTTCGGCCACACCGACGGCGGCGACAAATACGGCGACCGCCGCGACTACGGTCAGGGACAGACAGAGGAGTTCGACAACTGCTTCTTCATGTCCACCGGCGGCTATAAGAACGATGCCGTGCAGAACGCCCAGGTGCTGCCCCTCAAGCGCAACTTCATGCCTGTGGACCAGGCCACCCTCGACCGCCTCACCGAGCGTGTCAACCAGGCCATACGCAACGAGCAGATTACCGCTATGAAGGAAAACATCAGCAACGCCTGCACCATCTACCCGCAGAGCACCTTCAAGGTGATTAACAAGAGCGACGAGGCCACCAACGAGGGTGGCGCCAACGTAGCTACCGCCGTGTTTGACGGCAACGAAAGCACCTACTGGCACAGTAAGTGGAGCGGCGGCGAGAGCCCCTACCCCCACACCCTCACCATTCAGGTGAACAACCCCGAAGATGTGCGCATCGGCCAGATTTCTCTCGTGCAGCAGCGTGCCTCCAACTATCGTGCCAAGCAGCTCACCGTGAGCACCTCCACCGACAACAAGACGTGGACGAAGGCCGAGACCGTCACCTTCGAAGACATCAACAACCCCAACGCGGAGTTTGCCAACCCTATCAGCGCTCCCTACATCAAGCTCTCCTTTGACAAAGGCTATGGCAACAACCTTCTCTGCATCAATGAAATCTACTTCAAGAGCGCTCCCAGCCTCGACGACCTGAAGGCGCAGGTGGCTGACATCATCGCCCATGCTGACCAGTTCAATGGCTACGCCTCCGCCGACCTCAACGACCTCAAGAGCATCTATAACGACGGCAAGGCCACCGACTTCGCTGCACTCTCCAAGGCCCTCAACGACCTCGCTGCCAACGCCCAACCCCTCAAATTCGGCCGCGTGGATGAGATGAAGAACCTCAGCAGTTTCAAGGCTTACCAGCTGCATAACGTCAACGGCCAGGGCGACCTCATCGTGGCCGACGGCCAGCTCAGCCTCTCCGGCGTGAATACCTCCGGCGTGACCGACGCTAAGCTCACCGCCCCCACCAACGTCACCCTGCCCGAGAACAACTGGCTCCTCGTCCACAGCGCCCACACCGGCAAATACTACCTCTACAACCTCGGCGCCAAGAAGTTCCTCTCCACCGGCACCACCTGTTCCCTCTCCGACACGCCCGTGCCCGTCACCCCGACGAAGGCCACCAACGGCTTCACCTTCCGCACCGGCACCGGCTCCAACGACTACGTTAGCGCCCAGCCTGCCGCCTCTCCCGTTGTGAAGGGTTCCACCGCTTCCAACAGGGGCAGCATCTTTGAGCTCCGCGACAACTACTACGCCACGCCCGACTACGCCGTGGCAGAGGCCGTGCTCGCCGCCATCGACTATGCCGCCGACGCTGCCATCCGCGAGAAGAAGGCTGCCGCCGCCAAGGGCTACCTCGCCTTCGCCAAGGAAGACGCCGCCAAGGATATTGACAAGAAGTACGCCGGCATCATCGACTACTCCGACCTCGAGAGCACTCTCAACAAGCCCGGCGCCACCGTCGATGAGATTGCCGAGGCCTACGACAAGGCCCGCGTCAGCGCTATGCCCCGCACCGACCGCCACTACCGCCTCGTGAACTACAAGCGCCCCGTGGCCGAAGCCAAGAACAACTATCTCACCCTCTCCGGTAACAAGGGCTCCTGGAACCTCACCGTGAAGACCAACGACGAGTTCGGCCCCGCCCCCACCTCCACCCTCGTTTCCGAGAACTACCGTCTCTTCCAGTTCGAGAAGGCCGACAACGACAGCACCTTCAATATTCGCTGCACCGCCACCGGCACCTACGCCCTCACGCAGAACGAGACAAGTTCCGGCAGCGCCAAGAGCTTCGCCATCTCCTACGACGGCGGCCGTCTCTTCCGTCTGCAGGCCGACGGCAAGTACATCACCGTCAGCAGCGGCAACGCCCTCACCCAGAGCACCAGCCGCGACGATGCCGGCCTCTTCTATTTTGAGGAAGTGCCCGCCCTCGAGGCTGCCGTCAGCACCTCCGAGTGCGGCTACGGCTTCGCTCTCCTGCCCACCGCCGTACAGTTGCCCGAGAGCGTCCGCGCCCTCATCGTCACCTCCGTGGCCGACGGCAACCTCCACCTCGCTCCCCTCAACAACTACCTCGATGCCGAGGATGCCGACCTCCTGCCCGCAGGTCTCCCCGTCATCCTCAGCAGCCTGAGCGGCGGTGTCGTGTCGGCCACCGACTGCCCCATCGTTTCCGGCACCATCGACGCCAGCCGCGCCATTGCCGCCAACGTCCTCCAGGGCGCTCCCTACAAGTTGACCATCAAGAAGGGTGACTACATTCTCAATGCCGACAACTCGGCCTTCATCCCCTCCACCCTCACCACGCTGCGCGCCAACACGCCCTATATCCCCGCCAGCCTCCTCCCCGAAGGCTTCAGCGGCAACATCATCCTCGACGTGACCGGCATAGACGAGGTTCCCGCCTCCAACGGCCAGCAGTCTTCCTTCAAGGGAGCCTACGACCTCCAGGGCCGCCGCGTGGCTCCCGCCACGGAGAAAGGCCATAGCGTCATCGTGAAGGAGAACAGCAAGGTCATCCGCTAATACCCCTACCCCCTGATAATGCAAGAGCCGCTCACTGCGATGTGGGCGGCTCTTCTTTTTCTTGCCTTGCGCGTGCTCCTATATATAATAAGGAGTTGTCCAGTAATAGTCGAATTCTCATGTGCTGGGCTGAAAGCCCTTAATTGTATAGCCTAGGGCAGAGTGACCGAAGGGAACGCCGCCCTAGGGGTCGCAGGTGCGACAACCGTGCATGCCGCAACGCGGCATAATTGTTTCGGGGCAGCGCCCCAATGCACTGGCCTGAAGGATATAGCCCCCCCTCCGGCGCTCCGCGCCACCTCCCCTGGGGGGAGGGACACTTACCCAGCGTTTGCTTGATAAACCTAGGGCGGCGTTCCCTTCGGTCACTCTGCCCTAGGCTAGACACTTCTGGGCTTTCAGCCCGTTTCATCTAGGGTAAGCACTAAAATATTCTCTCAAGATACAGCAGCATAAGGAAGCCCAGCACGAGGGCGTAGGTGGCCTGCTTCTGGTAGCCGTGGGCGTGGGTCTCGGGAATCATCTCGTCGCTCACCACATAGAGCATGGCGCCGCCGGCGAAGGCCAGCATAAAGGGCAGGAACGCTTCGTTCACTATGCCCAGGGCATAGCCCGTCCACACGCCGAGCACCTCCAGAAGGCCGATGCCCAGGGAGATTACCGCCGTGCGCAACCGGCTCACGCCCGCCAGCAGCAGCGGCGAAATGACCACCATACCCTCCGGCACATTCTGCAGCGCGATGCCGAACGTCACGGCCAGCGGTGTGCCGCCCGCCTGCACGTCGGTAAGGCTCACGCCGGCCGCCACGCCTTCGGGAAACTTGTGCAGCGCAATGGCCATGACGAAGAGCATGACGCGCGAGAGCGTACGGTTGTGGCGATGCTCCTCGGGATCGAGGCCCGTGAGCATGTGGAGATGCGGCGTGACGAAGTCGAGCAGATTGAGGAACAGGGCGCCGACGAGGGCACCGCCCACGATGAGCCACCACATACTTACGGGGGCCCCTTCGGCAGCTGGCACGATGAGTCCGAGCACGGCGGCCGCCAGCATCACGCCGGCGCAGAAGCCCATCACCGTGTCGTTCCAGCGATGGGGCAAGGACTTGAAGCAGAAGCCCAGTAGGCTACCGATAAGCGTAGCGCCGCAAAGCCCTGCGGCAGAGAGCCAGATGAGAGTCATTTTCTTATTGTTTTGAGGCGGCCTTCCGTCTTTACCGCCCCCGCAGCAATGCGAAGAAAGCGTGACGGACGGAATGCGCGGGTGCAAAAGTACGAAAAATCCGTGTCTTTTCCAAAACCGCCGGCACAAATCCGCGCATCCCGCTGCGGCAAAGGGTGCGCGGAGGCCAGGGTGGAGACGCGAATATTGAGGATGCCAATAAAAAGAAACGGGTAATAATCACCGGCAGTGCCGAAGTTGGTGTTCTTAGTCGGCATTCAGTCATCATGGCCACAGTAGTGACCGATACTTGGCCACAGCTGTGGCCAAGTATGCGTCACAGCTGTGGCTAAGTATGCGTCACAGCTGTGGCCAAGACGAGCGTGTCGGCTTTTCTGCCCGGCAGAAGGCAATTCCGACGGACGCTCGCCACGCTTCCGCTCGGGGTCTGCGCGTTGCTTTACGCCTTAAAAAACTAAAAACCGGGCATATTGGGACATATTTTTCACTTTGTTGCTGCTTTTTATAGGGGAAAGGCCGTAAATGTCGGATTTTATTATTATTTTTGTAGCCGAAAACGTTACAGCATTCATTAATCCCTAAATAAAAATTATTACCCCTATGGACAAGAGAACATGTCTTTATGAAAAACACATCGGCCTTGAGGCCAAAATGGTGTCTTTCGGCGGCTTTGAAATGCCGATTCAGTACACGGACATTACGGATGAGCATCTGGCCGTGCGCCAGCACTGCGGTGTCTTCGACGTGAGCCACATGGGCGAGGTGCTCGTCACCGGCCCCGAAGCCGAGCGCTTCGTGCAGCACATCTTCACCAACGACGTGAAAGGCCTGGAGGCCGGCAAGATCCTCTACGGCATGATGCTGCATGAGAACGGCGGCACCATTGACGACCTGCTCGTATATAAGGAGGCCGACGACCGCTTCTTCCTCGTCATCAACGCTGCCAACATCGACAAGGACTACGCCTGGATCAGCAGCGAGGCTCAGAAGTATGACGTGAAGGCTGAGAACCAAAGCGAATACTACGGCCAGATTGCCGTGCAGGGCCCCGACACCGAGCGTATCGTGGAGAGCGTGCTCGGCCTGGAGTGCAAGGAACTGGTGTTCTACACCTTCAAGCACATTGAGGTGGACGGCGAGACCATCATCGTGAGCCGCACGGGCTATACGGGTGAAGACGGCTTCGAAATCTACGGTTCGCACAAATACATCCAGCAGGCTTGGGACAAGCTCCTGGCTTGCGGCGAGGTGAAGCCCTGCGGCCTCGGCTGCCGCGACACGCTGCGCTTCGAAGTGGGTCTTCCCCTCTACGGCGACGAACTCACCGACGACCTCTCGCCCCTGGAGGCCGGTCTGGGCATGTTCTGCAAGCTCGACAAGGAAGAGTTCGTAGGACGCGAGGCCGTGGCCAAGCAGAAGGAAGAAGGCCTGACCCGCAAGATTGTGGGCATCGAACTCGAAGGCAAGGCTATCCCCCGCCACGGTTACGAAGTAGTTGTCAACGATGAGGTTGTGGGCCACGTTACTACCGGCTACAACAGCATCATGACCGGCAAGAGCGTCTGCATGGCCCTCGTGGATATCGCTTATGCCAAGCTCGACACTCCCGTTCAGGTGCGCATCCACCGCAAACTCCACAACGGCGTTGTCGTAAAGAAGCGCTTCTACCAGAAGTCTTATAAGAAGTAATACCCTCCCCCGCCCCCTCCCTTAAAAGGCGGAAACAACTAATTAACTAAACAACTAAACAACTTTTTAACTAAAAAATATCATGGCAAAAGTTATTGAAGGACTCTACTATGCAGAGAGTCACGAGTATGTTCGCGTAGAAGGCGAATTTGGTTACGTAGGTATCACTGATTATGCACAGAGCCAGCTCGGCAACGTCACTTATGTGGACATGCCCGAGGTGGACGACGAAGTGACTGCCGGCGAAGAATTCGGCGCCGTAGAGAGCGTGAAGGCTGCCAGCGACGTTATCAGCCCCGTGAGCGGCACTATCGTTGAGGTTAACGAGGCTTTGGAAGACCAGCCCGAACTTATCAACCAGGATGCCTTCGCCAACTGGATCATCAAGGTGCAACTGAGCGACCCCTCCGAGGTAGAGAACCTCATGGACGCCGCCGCTTACGAAGCCATCTGCGAGTAAAAGACCCACCCTACGACCTTGGCTGCCCGGCAGCCGAGGTCTTTTTGTTTCAACCAAGAATTATTCCATGTTTAAGTATTTCCCACATACTTCCGAAGACATCCGCGAAATGCTGGACGTCATCGGTGTCAAGTCCCTTGAAGATCTCTATGCCGAGATTCCCGAGGAACTGAAGTTCAAGGGCGAACTGAATATGCCCTCCGCCATGAGCGAAGTGGAAGTGCGCCAGCACATCCAGGCCCTGGCCGAAGCCAACATCGTGCCCGAGGAGTGCTATGCCGGCTGTGGCGTTTACGACCACTACCAGCCCAGCGTGGTGCCCTACATCACCGCCCGCTCCGAGTTCTCTACGAGCTACACGCCGTATCAGGCCGAAATCTCGCAGGGCACGCTGCAGTACATTTTCGAGTATCAGACGATGATGGCCGACCTCACCGGTATGGACATCTCCAACGCCTCTATGTACGACGGCACTACAGCCACCGCCGAAGCCATGCTCATGTGCGTGGCCAACGCTAAGAAGCGCAACAAGGTGCTCGTCGCCGCCACATTCCTGCCCCAGGTGTTGAACGTCGTGCAGACCTACGCCCACTATCACGGCGTGGACGTCGTTCTCGTGCCTGAGAAGGAGGGCGTGATGGACAAGGACGCCGCCGTCGCTCTCCTCGAGGCTGACGACGTGGCCGGCCTCATCTGCTGCCAGCACAACCGCTACGGTCTTATTGAGGACTTCACCGGTCTGGCAGAAGTCTGCCACGCCCACAAGGCTCTCCTGGCCATCAACAGCGTAGCCTCCGACCTGGCCGTGCTCCGCACGCCCGGCGAATGGGGTGCCGACATTGCCTGCGGCGATGCCCAGAGCCTGGGCATCCCTATGGGCTACGGCGGTCCCTACATCGGTTATCTCTGCGTGAAGGAAGCCCTCGTGCGCCGCATGCCCGGTCGCCTCGTGGGTGCCACTACCGATGCCAACGGCCAACGCGCCTTCGTACTGACGATGCAGGCCCGCGAGCAGCATATACGCCGCGAAAAGGCCACATCAAACATCTGCACGGCCCAGGGCTATATGTGCCTCTTCGTAGCCAGCTACCTCAGCCTGATGGGCGAGCGTGGTCTGCGCGAGGTCAACGAACTCGGCTACAGCGGCGCCCACCTGCTCCACGACAAACTCCTGGAGACCGGCTACTTTGAAGACGCCTTCCCCGGCAAACTCTTCCTCAACGAGTTCACACTGCGCCTGAAGAAGGGCGTGGCCGCCGACTTCGTGCGCCACATGCTGGAGTGCGCCCTCGTGCTGCCTGGCGTGGCCGTGGCCGACGACCTCCTCACCGTGGCCGTTACCGAAAAATACGGCCCCGACAGCGTAGAAGACTACGTAGAGAGTGCTAAAATCTATTTTTCCGAACTTTAATCCCTGACAGATCACTATGAATAATAAGTATTATGGCAAGCTCATATTCGAGCTCTCACGTCAGGGTCGCGTAGGCTACTCCCTGCCCAACTTCAACTACGAAGACGCCTACAAAATGAATCTTCCCGAGGAGCAGAAGCGCCAGTCCACGACCCTTCTGCCCGAGGCTGACGAACTCACCGTCGTGCGCCACTACACCAACATGTCCAACAACAACTTTGGTGTGGATACGGGTTTCTACCCCCTCGGCTCCTGCACGATGAAGTACAACCCCAAACTCAACGAAGAGCTCGCCCAGCTCCCCTCGCTGAATATCCACCCCCTCACCCCCGACTTCGCCGCCCAGGGTTGCCTCGCCATCTACGACGAGACGCAGCGTCTGCTCTCCGAAGTGGCCGGCCTGAGTCAGTTCACGCTCAACCCCTATGCCGGTGCCCACGGCGAACTGACGGGTCTGCTCGTCATCCGCCGCTATCACGAGAG
The DNA here is from genome assembly GCA_045600685.1 of Alloprevotella sp. Taxonomy (GTDB): domain Bacteria; phylum Bacteroidota; class Bacteroidia; order Bacteroidales; family Bacteroidaceae; genus Alloprevotella. The sequence continues at coordinate 11,905 of JAZRYH010000052.1, forward strand.
CCGAAACGACAGCGCCCGCGTGAAGGTGCTCGTTCCCGACTCTGCCCACGGCACCAACCCCGCCTCGGCCGCCGTCAGCGGCATGCAGGTGGTGCAGGTGAAGTCCCTGCCCGACGGCACCGTCGATGTGGAAGACCTCAAGACCCACCTCGGTCCCGACATCGCCGCTATGATGATGACCAACCCCAACACCCTCGGCATCTTCGAGCGCCAGATTCCCGAAATCGCCCGCCTCGTCCACGAATGCGGCGGCCTGATGTACTACGACGGAGCCAACCTCAACCCGATGCTCGGCGTATGCCGTCCCGGCGACATGGGCTTCGACGTGATGCACATCAACGTCCACAAGACCTTCTCCACGCCTCACGGCGGCGGTGGTCCCGGCGACGGCCCCGTTGGTGTACGCAAAGGCCTTGAGCAGTTCCTGCCCAGTCCCGTAGTTATCGCTGCCGACGAATATGATGCCAGCGACATTTACTTCAACGAGGACACCTTCTGCATCGGCGAGAGTGGCGATACCCTCGGCAGCGTAAGCGGATACCTCGGCAACTTCGCCGTCATCACCCGCACGCTCTCCTATCTGCTCTCCATGGGTAAGGAAAACATCCCCATGGCCGGCAAGCTCTCCGTGCTTAACGCCAACTACATCAAGGAGCGCCTGAAGGACTGCTATCTGCTGCCTATCGAAGGTCTCTGCAAGCACGAGTTCGTGTTCGACGGTCTCCGTCCCGAATACGGTGGTGATCACCACGACGATGCCCACGTGACGACCCTCGACGTGGCCAAGCGCCTCCTTGACTACGGTTTCCACGCACCCACCATCTACTTCCCCTTGCTCTTCCACGAGGCCCTTATGATTGAGCCCACCGAGACAGAGTCCAAGCAGACGCTCGACGACTTCATCGAAGTGATGCGTCAGATTGCCGTTGAGGCCCGCGACGACCGCGAGATGGTACGCACCGCTCCCCATAACACACCCGTCCGCCGCCTCGACGACGTGAAGGCAGTGAAGGAGCCCAAGTTCACCTATAAAGCCCTCTAACGCTATGGCAACTACTTTCGACTTGATAATCATCGGTGCAGGCCCCGGCGGTTACGAAGCTGCCGTTGAGGCTGCCCGCGAGGGCAAGCAGGTGCTCGTCATTGAGCGCAGCCACTTCGGTGGCACCTGCCTCAACGAAGGCTGCATCCCCACCAAGTGCCTCTGCCACAGCGCAGAGGTGCTGGATGAGGTGCGCCAGTCTGCCACCCTCGGCGTGCAGACGGCCGACGTGCAGTTCAGCCTCCAGGATGCCATGGCCCGTAAGGACGGCGTAGTGGAAAAGCTCCGCGCTGGCATTGAAGCCCTGATGAAGACACCCGGCATCACCTTCGTGCAGGGTGAGGCCAAGTTCAAGGTGGGCGATGCCCACACCGTCATCGTCGGCGACGAGGAATATACCGCTCCCGCCGTGATGATAGCCACCGGCAGCGTCACCAAGTTCCTCCCCATCCCCGGCGCCCACAGTCAGCACGTAGTGACGAGCCGCGAGATGCTTGAACTCACCGAAGTTCCCCATCGCCTCGCCGTCATCGGCGGCGGTGTCATCGGCCTGGAGTTCGCCAGCATCTACCGCAGTTTCGGCAGCGAAGTCACCGTTGTGGAATACTGCAAGGAAATCCTCCCGCAGTTCGACCGCGACCTCGCCAAGCGCCTGCGCACATCCCTCAAGAAGCGCGGCATCACCTTCGAAGTCGGTGCCGCCGTCACTGAGGTGCGCGACGAAGCCGACGGCACCGCCACCGTCCTCTACTCCCAGAAGGACAAGGTGAAGGAAGTGCAGGCCGACCTCGTGCTCATGGCCGTAGGCCGTGCCGCCAACGTGGACAGTCTCAACCTAGCCGAAGCCGGTATAGACTTCACGCCCCGCGGCATCAAGGTGGACGAGAACTACCAGACCAACGTTCCCGGCGTCTTCGCCGTGGGCGACGTCAATGGTCTGCTGCAGTTGGCTCACGCCGCCACCTTCCAGAGCTACAAAGTCCTCGACCACCTCAGAGCCAACTCCGTCTGTGGAGAAGATGCCCATAGCGCAGAAGCACTCCCCCATCGGGGGAGCGGGGAGGGGGTCGTTCCCGCTGCCGTCTTCACCACTCCCGAATGCGCTATGGTAGGCCTCACCGAAGAGCAGTGTGAGGCTCAGGGCCTGGAATACCGCGCCCTGAAGTCCTTCTACCGCGCCAACGGCCGTGCCTTAAGCATGGAGGCCGAAGACGGTCTGGTGAAGATACTCGTAGGTGCCGACGACACCATCTTCGGTGCCCATATCCTCGGTGCTCACGCCGCCGACATGATTCACGAGCTCACCCTCGCCATCCACGCCGGCCTGAAACTCCCGCAGCTCCGTACAATGGTGCACGCCCACCCCTCGCTCAGCGAAATCATCCTCGCTGCCGCCCGCGGCTGAGCAGGCATATTTGTACCCACAATAAAGTAGGGTGTGTCAAAAGTCTTCAATTAGACTTTGGCACACCCTTTAATTGTAATAACGATGTGAGTTTTACCACCAACTATGCACGTGATAAACTACTTTCGGACGGCTTTGGGCATAAGCTACACCAATAGCTCTAGCAGCTTTGATGCGTGCTTTTTCCAAGGTCGTTGCAGCATTCAATTGAGCATTGCGATAGGCTATCTCATCAGCATAATCACGATCTTGAACACTCTGGACACGTTTCTGAATGGTATTCATCAAGGATTTAGCCTGACCGTAGCAAGCTGCATCAGTGTTGATTTGACCTAAAATATTCAGAGCTTGGTCTGCGGCTGGCCCTGGATTAGGATCTGCAGACCATAAAGCTTGAGCCTCTGATAACATTTGTGCTGCATCATGATTAATATTTGTCTGATAGATTGTACTCATAAGAGCCACTGCTTGTGGATAGGCAGAGCATTCTTCAGGAATAGCAGAAAGTTCATACAATGCATCCTCATATTTTTGGGTAATCACAAGGCTTTTGGCATGGCTGATTATATTGTCTGCATTTTCCTCATAATACTGAATAATTCGACTATGACTTTCCTTAATCATGCCCTCTATTCTCCCATTTTTCCTTGGGATGCTCTTAAAGGCTGACAGCATTGCCTCTTCTTCTGTCCGTCCAATGCCTTTTACCTCAAAAGTACAAGATCCATAGCACGTTCCAGACAGACCATCACCTATTGCCATTGTTATACTCAGTCGTTGTACCATGCGGACTGGTGCTCCAGAAGTGTATTCTCTGTCTAGCACATTGACACGAGCGGCTATTATGAAGCGGCTATTGTAGCCACTTGTCATTTCTGCAGCACTAATACAACTGCGCAATTTGTTCTCCAGAAGGTCTATATTATTCTGTTCAAGGCCACCGACTGTAGCATCAACATAAGGAGTTAGAATAATCTGTGCAGAGGCTCCTATAGAAAACAAACATGTAAGCGCACAAACAATAAAGTGTTTCATAATGATACTATTATTTGTTTCCTAACATAATTTCCACACGGCCTAAACCACGGAGTTTCAGAGTTGCTGGCACACCTAGACCATTCTTTAATTCGTTACGAAGTGGACGCACCCACTGCTTCGTTTCAAGTGGGAGACCTTCTTCGTCAAAGAAAGGTATACGTAAGACACAACTCATGGCATGAGGCGTAACTCTCATAGTTCTGCTCGAATGATTCAAAGCATACTTCTTAAGCCAATCTTCCAAAAACTCATTAAAAGGATTCCCATTAATTTCATCCTCTTCAAGGTTAGGACCATTTTCTGTTGTTCTAAAAGTTACATTTACCTTTCTTCCTTTGTCATGAAGATCCTGAAAATAAGCCATCAATTGTGAACTAAAATCATCAATATGACCTGTGATTACTTTCTTCAATACCAAATCAGGTACGTCACTACTAGGATCTACAACAGCATTTATGTTAGCAACAGGGCTATTGGTGTAGGCATCTACAGCGTCAAACTTGACAGTCCATCCTTTACGAGGCCCCAATTGGCTTGAAACGTAAAATTCCACATTAAGACGGATGTCAGGCTTTGCAGCGTCCATAACCTGGTCAGCAATAGAAATATATGCATCATCTGCTATATCCATTGCAGCTTGATCATCAATATCCAGCAACTTGCTTTCTAAAACTTCGACTTCATAGCCTCTGTCTTTTAATGCTCCATTTATTTCACTTAAGGCAGTTTTCAAATATGCATCTTCTAGAAAAACTTTATTATAATCGGGAACAAATACTTCCCGACCATTAACCTGTTGCTTCGTGCCATAATTACGCAAATTCATATATTGGTTTGAAGGAAATGCAATAATCGTAGGTATTGCAGCTTCCTGAGCAAAAACAGGAATCTGAATTAGAGTAATAATAAATGCAAATAACTTTTTCATCTTTATCTTTCAAATAATGAACGCGCACTTGCACTGATGCCATCAGCTTCCAAGCGTTGGCGCAAAGCATTAATATTAACTTTCACAAACATTCCAACTTTATATTCCTTCTTTGTTATTTTAATGACATCTCCTATAGTTTGAGCACCTTTTGTGGAAATCTGCACATACTGAAGATAGGCATCCTTAAAAAACTCATCAAAGTAGTCGGCATGACTATTATAGCCGGCAGGTACAAGGGCTGGAACTTTTCCAGAAGATCCAGTAGAATTGGCATCTAAACCTTTGAACAGAATACCATGTACTGCATTACGAATACAAACGTTGCGTGTCAGTTTCTCTCTGCGTCCATAGCTCCATACCTTGAATGTCACATAGCCTGCAGATGAAGAAACCGATTTTACGTTCTCTAGTTCGTAACGATACTCATCTAAGTCTTCAGCTTGAATGCCCATAGGAATTCCTACGAGCATTACAAGCATTATTAATATTCTTCTCATAGTTATTTTGCAAGTTTTATAAAGTTACCTTCGCCAAATTTACCAGGCTTGCCCTTGAGTAAAGTAAAGGTACGAGAAGTATCACCTACCACTTCTTCGTCGTCATCACCTTCTGCCATTTCGGGATCATCTGCACCAGCTCTGTTCTCCCAAACGCCACCCTTCTCAATTTTGAGGGAGCCTACCTCCTTAGGAGCAGGAACATTGGTCTTTTTGTCTATAGCCATTTCATATACTTTAAAGACACTCTTTTCCGTGATTCCTTCCTTTGTTCCTATATAGGCACCAAGCTGGCCATCAATCTCATGAAGAGCACAGAAGGGGCGGAACTGTTCCCAGTCATGTTGAAGGTCTGCATAGCACTTATCTGTCGCACGCTGCAGGGCTACAGCTATCACATTGCCATCATCTGCCTTACGAGCACGAGCACGGCCTTCGCTCTTTCCCAGATAGGTGAGTTTGTAACCAGCATTAGCAAACGAAGCCGCATCGTCCCAATATTGGTCATAGAATTCCTTCATATCATTATACTCCAGTTGGAACAAGTAGGCATGACAACGGACGAAGTAGCCTGTTGCATACTTCTTCTTCATCGCTTCTAAAGTTGCATTAAGGCCTGCAGCAACCAGAGCATTTGCACTTGCCAAAGAAGCTACGATGGGGGCACTCAGTTCTTCAAATAGTTCCTGGCCTGTAAGGAAAGAATAACGATAAACAACAACATAAGTGTTTGATACAACTTCCTGCTCAATATCTTTGGCAAGGCTAACAAGACCCACCTTGCCATTTTGAGCCTTTTCTTCCTCGCTAAGACTAACCAAACCCAAGTTTGCTATGGTCTGCAAATCTGTATCCCATTTATACTGCCCCACGGGAGTACTGGGCACGTTGTGCCACTTTGCTACAAGATTATTTGCGACTTTTTTCTCATTGAAGTACTTCATTAACTTTGCTGTAATCTCAGCATTATTGACTGTTTTAATTTTGATACCAGTTTCACTCGCCAAATCACCAGCAAGACTTCCTCCTGCCGCCTTTAAAAACTTACCAGCTTTACCTGTCTTCTTTTCATAAACAGAAATTTCATCAGCTGTCACTTCAGGGAGTTTCTCAAGATCAAGTAGTTTTACATCAAGAGGAAAATCATTGTATGCATCAGGAACAGGGAGTTTAGTAAAAGCCTCTTCCATCAGCTTAAGAGCTTGTGCATGCTCAGCATTGTCGTCTGGCATATTAAGTTTCAAAGTGTAAAGAGAACTTCTGCGGAACTTTTCCTCCGTAGCAGTTTGAGCGAATACCTGCACTGTGACTACCAAACTCAGTGTCAAAATTAGAATCTTTTTCATAATTGATTTTTTTTAAAGTTAATAATAAAAGTTAAAGTTAATAATAAAAGGTGATGCTTTTGCTTCTTACTTTCTTTCTATTCAGTCACAACACAAAAAATCCCCAATGAGACCAAGATGCCCTTAGTTCCATCGGGATGTGACGAAAAAACTTTTACTACCAGAGATAAAAGAAAAGCGTGGAACCTACTCTTGTCTGCTCCACTGTTGAGGTCTTCGAACTTACCTGTCCATCAAGCAGACAACGAAGACCCACGCCGATATGAAACACAACCCCACTGCCACACATATTTATATAATATGCGGGCGTGCGGGCGCGAAAGATTCATACCCATGAGCGTCTATCGTTGCTTGGTTCTGATGGACTGAGAAGTGTTCGAAGTTTCAACAGTCAGAAACCTGCAAGCAATAACGCTTTATTTTACCCTCGCCATCCGTCATTTAAGACTTCGGCATGGGCTTTTGCAAAGATTTTATGTGACGCTTCACTGCTTTGCGGTTGCAAATATACAACTTTTTGCAAACATATAGCACCACTTGCTACTTTTTTTGCTATTTTTTTTAAAAATTTTGCTATCTTTTGTTCTTTTTGACCATTTTTCAGCTCACATAACGGAAAAGAAAAGGTACAGATTGCAAAAAATACTGGCGAAGTAAGCAGCGAAGCGAGCAAATCTGTCGTATTGATAAATGTTTATATCTCACGCCATTAGTGTCCCGTTAAAATCGGGACGAAGTTAAATTTAATCAAATAGTCCCTCAAAGAGGGGATAATCGAGTTCTTTGACATCGTTGAAATTAGTCTTTTCGAATAGATCTCTCAGTGGACCCTTATCCGTAAGTGAGA
>JAZRYH010000053.1:0-121595 GCA_045600685.1 Alloprevotella sp.
AAGGGAGGGGAGTAAATACTCTCGACCGATGGAAAAGCAACTTCCTCAACTTACCCAAAATACTCAGTCCTCTTCCCCACTCTACTCCCCTCCCTTTATGGGAGGGGCTGGGGGTGGGTCTTCTCCCTTCATGGCCGGGGCTGGGGGTGGGTCTTCTCCTTGGTACATCCTCTACGCTCATTCCCCCCTCACTTTCCGCGAGCGGTTCCTTGATTTCAAGCCCGTCTTTGAGGAATTTGAGGGCCATACTTTCCATGCCGAAGTGCGCACGCCTAACGAGTTTGTTTCCAAGGAGTCATCTCCCAATACCTTTACTTCTACTCAAGCACGTAAGTACCTCTTCCGCTACGTCTTCGTCTGCACCGACAACCTCGACGCTCTCCAGCGCCTTCTCACCCATCCCGATGCCGCGCTCGACGCCCGCCTCCTCCATCCGCACCTGAGCAAAAAAGGCCTCGTGGCCGACACCATCCCCGCCGCCGAAATCGACCGCTTCTTCCTCTTTTGCCGCGCTTACACGCTCTATGCCGGCACGCCCGACATTCCTTTCATAGAACTTGACGCCACATCGCAGGCCGGTGCCTCCGTCCTCATCACCGCTGGTCCCTATAAAGGCATCAGTGCGCGCGTTGCTCCCAGTCAGGAGAAGGTGCCCGAGGGGCACACCGCCGTCCTCGTCAGTCTGATGGGCGACCTCGGTGTGGCGCTCCCCATCCCCGACGGGCAGCTCCGCATCGTATCCCCCGCCCCCCTGGCCAGCAACAAATACGCGCCCTACGACGCCTTCTTCGCATTCTTCACGCAGCCCGAGGCCACCCACCGTCTCCTCGCCGCCACGCCCACGGAGGAAGACATTGCCAAGGCCCTCCGCATGCGCGCCCTTGCCGGCACCATAAAGACTGACGGCCCGCGCGCCCAGCGCGACTCCCGCCGCCTGCAATACCTCAAGGCTTCCGCCCTCCTCATCTGCCACCACATCCTGCAGCATCCCGAGGCCGCCCACCCCCTCCTCCCCCTCTGGCGCTCCCTCAGGAGCGGAGCCGACGATGCCCTCCGCACCCTCATCGATGCGTTATATAAAAAGTGAACAGTGAATCTTTTTTATCAAGAATTAAAGAATGAAAGAATTTTATGCGCGCCCAAGTAATGAATTTTTATGAATTACGCAGCGCCGGGCACTGCCGAAGATGGGACCGCAAGGAATTCGGCTGCATCAGGCAGCTAATTCAAAGAAATTCTTATGCACAAGGATAACGAAGAAATTCCTAAATTCTTAAATTCTTGATAAAAATAAAAAGATTTCCATTAATCCCTAATTTATTTTGTAAAAAAAAGCCGTTCACTTTTTGTCAAGATATTTTCACCTTTTTCCCTCAAAATTAGGCCGTATTTTCAAAAAAATTTTTTGCGTTTACTTCTGTGCGATTCTGTGAGGAGTTGCTATATTGTTGATTTTCTTGCGTTTAACGCAAGGGTAAATAAAAACGCTCCCCTAAAACCCTCCCTACACCCCCTTATAGGCGAAAATCCATACACGATTTTGTCCCAATTTGCAGCACTCCCCCCTCGGGGGAGCGGGGAGGGGGTCTGTCCTAAAGCCCTTTTAATCGCAACTAATGCCCTTTTAGTTGAAATTATCTCCCTTTTAATTTGAACAATCGCCCTTTCATTTTTTCCGATGTCCCTTTTAGTTTTTACTAAAATAGGGTATCGGGAAAATTGGATTAAACGTAGAAAAAAACGGGACTGTTTTCGTTTTTTCGGAAACGGACGTTTTTTAGCCGAAAGCGGGGGTAGGTCGTCGCGAGGCTCGAAAACGGCCCAAAATCTGTGCAAAAATTACATCTGCTTTTACTCTTTTTTTCGTGAAAAGAAAAAAAAGCGAACCCCGCATTTACTTACCATAAAGAAAAAAGGAATTCAAAATCGCGCCGGGCGTGCCTAGAAGGCACTACAGCCTCGAAGAGGCGGTCAGTAACCGGGTACGGAGTGCCCGGTACATCCATCAAGCAGAATGCTGCCTGGAAGGCAGTACCTTATCCTACTGAAACGAAGCATCGGCCCAAGGTACTGCCTTCCAGGCAGACATGGTGGGCGAGTCCTTTATCCGGCAGCATCTCCTTCGTCGATGCAACCGGTTACTAAGATACTGGCTTCCAGCCAGGACTTCAACTGTAGCAATTAAGAAAAAGGATTCAATTGGTCCGAAATGAACCGTTTTTTTTGACAAAACCACGCACTTTGCGCGTTTTTTCCCATAACAGCCTTTAGGTATAGAAAAAAATGCTTATCTTTGCGCAGGAATAAGAAAATAAATAAAAAGACAACACATACAACAGAAACAACAAAAACTTAAGCTCCGGCCACAACCGGCCTACGCTCCGGTGAGAATGTTGATATAGTTGATAAAGTTGTCTTAAATATAAAAGACAACAAATACAACAAGTACAACGTCTTTTACGCTCCGGCCACAACCGGCCTACGCTTTGGCGTTAGTGTTGATAATGTTGATATAGTTGATAAAGTTGTCTTAAAATATAAACAGTTGTCTTATAATATATATACATGAGCGACAGCAAACTGCTGAAGAAACGCGCTGCCGAGTTTGCCTCCCGATGGGAAGGCCGAGGCTACGAGAAAGGCGAAAGCCATATGTTCTGGATGGAACTCCTCCATGAGGTGCTCGGCGTGGAGCGCCCGGGCGACATCATCTCGTTTGAGAACCAGGTGAAACTCTCCCACACCTCGTTCATCGACGGCTACATCACCTCCACGAAGGTGCTCATCGAGCAGAAGAGCATCGAGAAGAACCTGCGCGACAGTATCCTCCAGAGCGACGGCTCCCTGCTCACGCCCTTCCAGCAGGCCAAGCGCTATGCGTCGGAACTGCCCCTGTCGCGCCACCCCCGCTGGGTGGTGGTGTGCAACTTCCGTCAGTTTTTCATCTATGACATGGAGCAGCCGCAGGGCGAGCCGGAGGAGATAGAACTCGCACGTCTGGAACAGGAATACCACCGTTTGCGCTTCCTCGTGGACGATGGCTCGGCGCTCCTCAAGCGCGAGATGGAGGTAAGCATCAAGGCGGGCGAGATGGTGGGGCAAATCTACGATGCCTTCCTGGCGCAGTATGGCGACGAGGTGACGCCCGACGACCTTCACGCCCTCAACGTGCTGTGCGTGCGCCTCGTCTTCTGCCTCTATGCCGAGGACGCCGGCGTGTTTGAGAAGGACCAGTTCTATCACTACCTCCATTCCTTCCGCCCTGAGAACATGCGGCAGGCGCTGATGGCTCTCTTTCAGGTGCTGGACACGCCGGAGGCCGAGCGCGACCGTTTCCTGGAGCCCAAACTGGCAGCGTTTCCGTATGTCAACGGCAGCCTGTTCCGCCAGCAGGCGGGCGACACCGTGCCGCCCATTACGCCCGAGACGGCCCGGCTGCTGCTCGACAAGGCTTCGCTGGGCTTCGATTGGAGCGAGATATCGCCCACCATCTTCGGCGCCGTGTTTGAAAGCACCCTCAACCCCGAAACGCGCCGTACGGGAGGTATGCACTACACGAGTATAGAAAACATCCACCGCGTCATCGACCCGCTCTTCCTCTCCTCGCTTGAGGCCGAACTGGACGACATACTTCTCAAGCCGCACAGCAGCCGTAAGCCTCTGCTCCTGAAATATCAGGACAAGTTGGCCTCCCTGCGCTTCCTCGACCCCGCCTGCGGCTCCGGCAACTTCCTCACGGAGACGTATATGAGCCTCCGCCGCCTTGAAAACCGCGCCATTGAGGCGCTGACGGGCGGACAGGCCATGCTGGGCTTTGAAGAGGTAAACCCCATCAAGGTAAGCATTCAGCAGTTCTACGGCATAGAAATCAACGACTTCGCCGTGACCGTGGCCACCACGGCACTGTGGATTGCCGAGGCGCAGATGATGAACGAGACGGAGCGCATCATCCAGTTCACGGGCGACTTCCTGCCGCTGAAGCAGTACGACCACATCTGCGAGGCCAACGCGCTGCACAAGGACTGGGCCGAGGTGGTCAGCCCGCAGGAGTTGGATTATATAATAGGTAATCCGCCGTTTGTGGGTGCGCGACTGATGAGCAAGGAACAGAAGGACGACGTGCTGGATATCTTCGGGAAGAAATGGCAAAACGTAGGCAATCTGGACTATGTGTGCTGCTGGTATAAGAAGGCAGCCGACTTCATGCAGAGTGCCGCCTCGGCGGGCCACGTCCTGCGCACGGCGCTGGTAAGTACCAACTCCATCTCACAGGGCGAGCAAGTGGCCGACCTGTGGAAGCCCCTCGTAGAGCAAGGTGTACACATCGACTTTGCTTGGCGCACGTTCCGCTGGGACAGCGAGAGCAGTTTGAAGGCACACGTCCACTGCGTAATTATAGGATTCTCGGTAGTGCCCAACGAAATGCCGCGACGTCTGTATTATAGCGAAGAGGTATGCAAAGAAGTGGAAAACATCAACGGCTACCTCCTTGCTGCCGACGACGTTTACGTGGAAAGCAGAAACAAACCGCTATGTGATGTACCGAGCATCGGCATTGGCAACAAGCCCATTGATGGTGGCAACTATCTCTTCTTGAAAGAAGAAATGGAAGAGTTCCTTCGCTTTGAGCCATCGGCACGGCCTTATTTCCGCGAGTGGTATGGTGCAGAGGAATTTATCAATCGTCGGCCACGATATTGTTTATGGCTCGGTGAATGCTCTCCCGCAGAGTTGCGCAATATGCCTCATTGTCTTGAACGCGTTAAGGCTGTGAGGGAATACAGACTTGAAAGTCCCAGCGAGGGCACACGCAAACTTGCCGACAGGCCTACGCGCTTCCACGTGGAAAATCAGCCGAAGGATAATTATATTATTGTACCCCGCCACTCATCAGAAAGGCGCAGATACATTCCTTTAGGATTTATGAACCCTGAAGATTTTTGTGGTGATGCTAACATGATGATTCCCTCCGCCACCCTCTACCACTTCGGCGTCCTTACATCCAACGTTCACATGGCATGGATGCGGGCGGTGTGCGGACGTTTGGAGATGCGCTACCGTTACAGCAAGGACATCGTCTATAACAATTTCCCGTGGCCCACTCCCACGGAGGAGATGAGGGGCGAGATAGAGCGCACGGCGCAGGCCATTCTCGACGCCCGCGCCATGTATCCCGACAGTAGCCTGGCAGACCTCTACGACGAGGTGACGATGCCGCCCGAACTGCGACGCGCCCACCAGCAAAACGACAGGGCGGTGATGAAAGCCTACGCCTTCCCCATAAAAGACTTCACGGAAAGCGACTGCGTGGCCGCACTCCTGAAAATGTATAAGAAAATGACAAACTAATCGGATAAACATCTAAAACTAACAACTATGAATTTCATCAAAACTCTATGGACGAGAGGCCTGTGCCTCGGCGTGATGCTGCTGATGTGCTGCAGCACGGCAGTGTACGGCCAAGTGGAAGAACTCGTGGGCAAGACCGTAACGAAAATTAACGCTACGGCCACGGCTTCGTTTAAGGCCGGCCAGTGGTATCTTATGCAGAACCGCGGACGCGCGGTGTACAATCACGAAGTAGCCTCGGAAGGCGTGCTGCGCCAGTCCAACGCGCCACTGGTGGCGGGCGACGACATCACGGCTGAGAACGCCGGCTTCCTCTTCCAGTTTGTGGCCGCCTCGGACGACCGCAACCCCGACTATTACCTCATGACGGGCTACGGCCATTGGCTGTGTGACATCACGGAGGACAGCCAGGTGGCCCGCACCACGGGCGACATCAATCTGCGCGCCCCCTTCAGCACTGGAAAATGCGCACAGAGCGGCCACTGGTGGCTGAAGAGCGCCGGCGGCTACATCCTCGACGGCAACGGCAACGGCCAGACGGTGGTGGGCTACGGCACGACGGCTCCCACGAAGGTGGACGGCAACAATGACCACGCCTTCTATGCCGTAACGCTGGGCTCCGCCGACAACCTGACGGGCGCAGCACTGGTAAACCGCCAGTTGAGGGCGGGCGGCCTCTTCCGCTTCGCCTCACAGCGCACCACGTCGATGGTGATAACCGAGACGGCCGAGCATAAACTGGTGTCACAGACGCTGGACAAGGCAAACAAGGGCCAGTGGTGGCTCCTGCAACCCCTTGCCGGCGGCGGCATAGCCCTGCGCAACTACCAGACGGGACTCTACGTGCAGACTGCCAGCGGCACCAGCACGCAGTACACCACGGCCGCCGGCCGCGCCACCCTCTACGCCAAGGCCTCGGTGAAGGCCACAGGCACTAAGGGACTCGTGACTATATCCTCCAACGCCAACTTCGCCGATAAGTCATGCCTCCACGATGATGCCAGCCACAAGGTGGTGAACTGGGCCGCCAACAATACGAACGGCGACAATCCTTGCTCGGACTGGAACATGACGGCCGTGGAGACGATACCCTCGGCAGAGGAACTCAAAGACCACTTCGACGAGGTGGGCGGCATGATGCGCCCCACGGACGGCATCACCGTGCAGATACGCAACGTGGAGTCGGGCTGGCAGATTGGCGAAGACGGCAGCAACCGCCTGCTGGCCCTGGAAGCCTCCACCTCCGACTACTCCCAATACTGGGTGATGGAGAGCGACGGCAGCGGCCGCTATGCCTTCCGCAACGTGAAGACTGGCCACTACTTCTCCTACACCTCCGGTACAGGAAACGGCAGCACGCAGAATGCCTCGGCTACGAAAAAGTCATACTACACCGTGAGCGAGACCGACGAGGCCTGGCAGCGCACCTACCACATCAGCGGCTCCGACACGGGTAGCCCCTTCTTCACACACACCATTCCCTCCAACGCTCCCACCGGCACCCCCCTGCCCTATGTGGTGAACACGGCGGAGGACTCACCCTCGGCACAATGGGTGTTCGTCAAGACCGAACTCTCGGCCGAGGAGATAGAGGAGGCCCAGCTCGCCTACCAAGCCTACAACGACATAAAGAGCAACGCGAGCACCTACACCAATAAGATGAACACCTACTTCACCGACGGGGCATACTCCGAACTGAAACCCGACTACGCCAGCCTCTCCGACGACGAACTGCGCACCCGGATGAAAAGCGACGGTCTGCCCGAATACCTCATACGCATCGCCCTCAAAGTGAAGAACAACACCTGGAGCGACGAGGATGAGATGAGCAAGGACTTCCGCGTGGCCGACTATCAGGTCTATACCCACTACCTCTATTCCAAAAACAAGATGGGCATGGGCTACGCCTTCGGTCGCCTGAGCAACCCCACCGGTATAGTCGTCAAGCCCGGCGACGTCCTCTCCGTCTTCTGCGACAAAGCCGCACCCTCAGGCTGCACACTGCAACTTGAAGTGGTAGAAGGCACGGACTCCAACGGAGAAACCATGAACCTCAGCAAGGGCATCAACATATTCTCCTTCGCAGAAGAAGGCACCGTATATATATTCTACCAGAGCAACGACACAGGCGTCAAGACCCCGCTCGCCTCCATCCCCAACGTGCGCATCCACTTCGAAGGCGGCCACCTGCAGGGCTACTACGACAAGACCCGCGGCCACGACAACGCCACCTGGAAACACCTGCGCGACAAACTCCTCAAACACTCCGACGTGCTCAACATCAAGACGGAGAAACTCGTCTTCTGCTTCAACAACACCCTCACGCAGAAAGCCTGCACCACCGACATGGAACAACTCCTGGACGAATGGGACAACATGGTGGACACCGAGGACGACCTCATGGGCTACAACGACACATGGATACCCGGCATCTCAGAAGTGCAGCGCAACGTCTATAACTTCTTCTCCAAGAGCCAGTATATCGGCGGCCTTATGATGACCGGCCTCTACGGCGTGCAGTGCATGGAAAGCTCCATCTCCTCCTGCATGAACCCCAAGGACATGGCCAGCGAAGGTATCTGGGCCCCCGCCCACGAATGCGGCCACCTGCGCCAGTACCTCATCTATATGGTCGGCACGCTCGAATCCTCCAACAACCTCTTCTCAAACGTCGCCGTCTATAAGCAAGGACGCCACACCCATCGCGGCGCACCCCGCCAGGCCGTCTTCGATGACTTCGCCAGCCACACCCCGTGGACAAGCCGCGACATCTGGCAGACCACCGGCATGCTCTATCAGCTATACCTCTACTACCATGCAAACGGCATCATGCCCGACTTCTATCAGCGCGTATTCTCCAAGATGCGCCAAGACCCCATGGTCCAGACCGACCGCAGCAATATCCACGGCGGCGACGAATATCTTAAGCTCGCCCGCACCATGTGCGAAGTAGCACAGGCCGACCTCAGCGAACTCTTCGCCGCCTACGGCTTCTTCCAGCCCATCAGCGGCGTGCAAATTTCCGAAAACGGCAGTATGTGGGGCATCAGCACCACGCAGAAAGAAATAGACGAGACCCTTGCCTATATGCACTCCTTCCCCAAGAAACTCGGCAACATCCTCTTCATCGAAGACCGCGTGGAGCCCGTCCCCGCCACCTACGAGGGACATAAGGAAGGCGAGACCAAGAAGCGCCGCAGCGACGACATTCTGGGCAGCACGGCCAGCGCAGGCGACGTGGGACAATACACCACCTATCTTGAAGAGCCCAGCCTAAAGGACTACTACTACGAAGTATCCACTGGCGGCAAAGTCACCGTCCATGGCACAGGCGCCACCGGCCTCGTAGGCTTCAAGGTGTATGACAAGGACGGCAACCTCGCTTTCTTAGCCAACACCCTTACCTTCACCCTCCCCGCCTCTCTCCGCTCACAGCGCTACACCCTCGTGGCCGCTATGGGCGACGGCTCCGACATCGCCCTCAGCACCGACCTGCCCGAGGGCATCAGCAAATTAGCAAATGAGGAAATTAGCAAATTAGCAAATGAGGGTCTTTACGACCTTCAGGGCCGCCGCGCCGTGCAATCAAAGAATGGCGTATATATTAAGAATGGTAAGAAGACAGTAATGTAAGCCAATTTCCTCCGAAATAAAAACATAAAAGTAAGAGGCCAAAGAAACACGCGCCGTCAAGGACATCCTTGGCGGCGCAATCATATACCTCGGTTCGGGACAGCACTTTGCTGTTAACTGTTAACTATTAACTATTAACTATTATTGCTGTCCGGCAAACTTGTAAGTCCCGCTCTTTGAGCGGCCTCTCCCCCTATCGGGGGGAGGTGGAGGGGGGCCGGACGACATAACGGAGGGTAGGACAAGAGCCCTACTTCACGAGTTGCCGTTTTCTTTGGGAGTGCTGTAAGTGCGACATATTACCGATGCCACTATGTCTCCGGGGGCGTTTTGGGCGCTGGGGCAAAAAACAGGCGGCTGCACATTGTTGTGCGGCCGCCCGTTTCTTATATTAAAGGGAGTGATTTAGATATCTTCCTCTTCGTCAGCGTTGGCCCATTCATCGGCGTTCCAGCCGTAGTCCTGACGCTTGGTGAGTTCTGTGCCACCTTCGCCGTTGCTGATGTTGAGCATCAGGTGGCTTTCGGTGTGGAGTGCGGTCTGTTCGGTAACAGGTGAAATATATTTCTTCATATTCTTTATCGTGTTTTTAAGTGTTAAACAGAAATTACTTCACAAGAACCTTCTTGCCGTTCTTGACATAGATGCCAGTGGAGAGCTTGCCGCCCATGCGCTGGCCCTGGAGGTTGAAGACAGGCTGTTGTCCGTTGTCTGTTGTCTTCATAGAGATACCCTCTGTCTCCTCGCCGAAGAGGCGGAAGCCACGGATGCCGGCAGCATCGTCGGCCTCAAGGATAAGGTAAGCCTTACCGGCGTGCATGGAGATGCTGTGACCGTCGGCGCTGCCCCAGTAGAAGCCTTCGGAGCCGGCCTCGTTGTTCTTAGTCGGCATTTAGTCATCATGGCCACAGCTGTGACCGATATGCGTCACAGCTGTGGCTAAGTATGCGTCACAGCTGTGGCCAAGTATGCGTCACAGCTGTGGCCAAGACGACCCGGGCGGAGGAAGCACGGGCGGAAGGGCGTAAAAGTATTGGTAAATTCACGGTAATTCGCGTTACGCCGTAGGCATTTATTTTATTTTTAACTATTGCTGTCCGGGGAAAAAGAAAGTAATCTTTCATAGCCCTTGTAAACGCTGGAAGTTAGGAAGATTGTCAACAGGAAGAGCTTACCCTGTTGCCAGCGACGGCAAAGCCCCGCTCCACCTCCCCCCGATAGGGGGAGAGGCCGCTCTTGAGCGGGACTTTCAACTTTCCCCGGACAGCAATATTTATAAAAAAAGGATTGAGGCAAATAGTCTCAATCCTTTTTCATATTATGGCAGATGTGTGTGTCAGAAACTGCCGGCCTTGCCGTAGCCGATGAGGCGGTCGTGGCGCTCAAAGGCGTTGCGGTAGTAGATGAGGGCGTGGTATTCGTTTTCGGTCTGGTAGAAATCGCCCTCAAGGGGGGCGGTGAGGCCGGGCTTCCCGGATGAGTCGGTCACGAGGAACTGATAGTTGTAGTAACCCTGTTTGAGGAGCATGACGGCCTCGTAGATGCCGCGCTGGGGAAGGTAGTGCATCTCGTTTTCGGGACAGAGGAAATCATTGGTCCACTGGCCCTGCACATAGACGTGCTGCCCTTCGGGGAGAGGTTCGCTCTGCAGCTCAAAATGCACGAGCATGTAGTCGGCCTCGGTATCGGAAATGTCGGAGTCGGTGGTACGGACGACGCACTTGCCGTTCTGGTCGCGCTCATAGACGTAGTTGCGGCGCGGCTCGCCGAGACGGAGCGTGGCGTGGTAGTAAGGGTCGTACCAGCGAAGGGACTCCATGCCCATGGCGGCGTGGCGCGCCGTGGTGTTCTCAAAGCGGCGGTACTCGTTGCCGGCGGGGAAAATGAGTTCGCGGACGTGGTCCCACTCGAGGGTGGAGGAGGACAGGTAATCGGGCATGGGATAGCAACGGGCGTTGTCCCAGCGCAGATTCTGGAGGACGACGGCGGTGATATCCTCGCGCGGATTATTGGGGCGCGGCTGTATGGCGCCGTAGTCCACCTCCATGCGCACCTGCTGATGGGACTGTTTCCAATCCACCTCGGTATTGTCTGTAACGGAGAGCCTTACGCGGGCAAGAGGCTCCATGACCATGAAGCAAGCCTGGGCCACGAGGCCTTCGTCGTAGTCGCCGTCGCGGGAAATGTCAACGCGATAGTTGCCGCTGATGCGGGGACGCACGTCGGGCGAGGGTATCTGGAAACGGTAGTGGGTGTAGAGTTGGGTGGTGTTGAAGGAATATTCGTATTCCTCCACGGGTATGCTCTCCTGCGCGATGTCGGCGGCATCGGTGGGGAGAATCTGCGTGGAGGGTTGCCAGTCGCGGTCGCAGTGGACGAGGCGGTACTCGAAGCGCTCGTACTCGTGGGTGAGGGCGTCGAAGGAGATTTCCAGCACGTCGTCGGAGCCGAGGGCGATGACGGGCATACGGCCGGCCTCGCCGCCCAGCAGAACCTGCACCGTGCGCACGTCGGGCACGAGACTCATAGTCTGCTGCGCACGGAGCACCGTGGGGGCCGCAGTGAGCGCGAGCGCGAGGAGGATGTTAGCGAAGCGTGATTTCATAGATATTGTCGGGAGCGTCCTTATCGTTGTCCAGACGGAGGGTGAAGTTATAGCCGGTCTGTGTCCACTTGAGGTGCTTCGTCTTGCCGAAGGCGGTGACGAGCGTGGCGGCCTCGAAGCCGAGGGAGAAGGATATTTCCTTCATCTCGGGGTCGAGCACGTGGAGATAGACTTTCTTGCCGGCACGGGTGGTGGCATATTGCTCGCCGCCTTGTGCAGGACCGGCCTGCGTGCCGTAGATGGTGGCGCCGTACTTCTTGAGCCATTTGCCCATGCCTTCGAGGCGCTGGAGAGCGGTGGCGGGGAGGGAGCCGTCGGGCTGCGGGCCTATGTTGAGGAGGAGGTTGGCGCCCTTTCCGCTGGTGCGCACGAGAAGGCGGATGAGTTCGTCCACGGACTTGTAGTTCTGGTCCTTCGCCTTGTAGCCCCACATGCCGTTCATGGTCTGACAGGTCTCGAGGGGGAGGCGCGAGATGGCGGTGGTGTTCCATTCGGCGGTGTTCTCGCCGGGAACGTCGCGCTCAAAGATTTGGATATCCTCACCCTCAAAAGGGGTCTGGTGGTGGTTGTTGGCCACGAGGCAGGCGGGCTGGAGGCGATGGATGAGTTCATACTGCGACCCGAGCTGCCAGTCGAAGGGCGTGGCGTCGGAGTCGTGGTCCCACATACCGTCGAACCAGATGCAGCGGATGGGGCCGTACTGGGTGAGGAGCTCGGTGAGCTGGCTGTTCATAAAGTCGTAGTAGTGAGGCCAGTCGGCCTTCTTGGTGTCCTTGCCCACGTTCTTGCCGGTGCGCCCCATGGGATAATCGTCGCGCGTCCAGTCGAGGTGACTATAGTAGAGATGGAGGGCAAGTCCTTCCTTCCGGCAAGCCTCGGAGAGTTGCTTGATGATATCCTTGCCGTAGGGCGTGTGCATGATGTTGTAGTCGCTCTGCTTCGTGTCCCACATGGAGAAGCCTTCATGGTGGCGACTGGTGAAGGTGATGTACTTGGCGCCGGCTGCCTTGAAGGCCTTCACCCACTCACGGGCGTTGAAGTTGTGGGGATAGAAGGCTTCGGCGGCCTTGGCATACTCATCGCGGTTGATATCCTCGTTCTGCATGTACCACTCGCCCTGGGCGAAGGTGCTGTAGAGGCCCCAGTGGAGGAAGATGCCGAAGCGGTCGGCGGCAAAGGCGTCGCGACTTTTCTGCACCTCGGCAGAGGGATAGTATTTGGCGCTGCCACAAAGGGCGACAAGGAGCAGACCTATTAAAAGAAATGTCTTTTTCATTGAATTTATTTATTAGAAGATAGAGACTATCGAAGCCATTAACTATGTATACGACCTATAGAGGTATCTTCCTTCACCTATGGGGGGAAGGTGTCTGCGGCGGGTGCCGCAGACGAAAGGGGGCTTTTATTCCTCCAAGAACTTCTTCGCCTCAATGGCTGCCTTGCAGCCGCTGGCGGCGGCAGTGATGGCCTGGCGGTAGTGGGGGTCAGCCACGTCTCCGGCAGCAAATACGCCGGGCACCTTGGTACAGGGCGTCTGGCCCTCGGTGATAATGTAGCCCGTGGGATCAAGGTCGAGATAGTCGGCGAAGAGCATGCTGTTGGGACGATGGCCGATAGCGAGGAAGAAGCCGTCAATCTGGATGTCGTACTTCTCTTCTTCGGGCTTGCCGGCGTGGCGAACGAGGTGGGCACCTTCCACACCGTCCTCGCCGAAGAGGCCGAGCGTGTTGGTGTTCCAGAGGATTTCAATCTTGGGGTTCTCCATCACGCGCTTCTGCATCACCTCGGAGGCACGCAGTTGGTCGCGGCGCACAATCATATACACTTTGGAGGCGAGGCCGGCGAGATAGGAAGCCTCCTCGCAGGCCGTATCGCCGCCGCCCACTACGGCCACGACCTTCTTGCGATAGAAGAAGCCGTCGCAGGTGGCGCAGGCGCTAACACCCATGCCGCGATACTTCTCCTCATCGGACAGACCGAGGTACTTGGCGCTGGCACCCGTGGCGATGATAAGGGTCTCGGCGAGCACTTCGGAGCCGTCGTCGAAGGTGAGATGGAAGGGGCGCTGGGAGAGGTCGGCCTTCGTGCAGATGGCGCTGCGCACCTCGGTGCCGAAGCGCTCTGCCTGCTGGCGGAACTGGTCCATCATCTCGTTGGCATCCACGCCTTCGGGATAGCCGGGGAAGTTTTCTATCTCTGTGGTGGTGGTAAGCTGACCGCCGGGCTGGAGACCTTCATAGACTACGGGGGCGAGGCCGGCACGACCGGCATAGATACCTGCGGTGTAGCCGGCAGGGCCGGAACCGAGGATAAGCACTTTAATTGTTTCCATATTATTTATTTTAGAGAATTAGCAAATTAGAAAATTAGAAAATTTTCAAGACAGCGTCGTGCCTTTATATTCATAAGTAAAGTTTGCATCCTTCAGAGCGGGATACTGACTGCGGTGGTCAATGTCGGGGCGACTGCGGAGGTAGTCCACCACTTTCATATGACACTCGCGGGGTGTGTTGGCATAGATGAGCACCTCTATAGAAGAGTCAATGTAAGCCATTTTATTGTTTTCGCCCTCCATGCTGACCATACGCTTGAATTTCTTCTCGCAGCGGTACCAGCCTTCTCGCGCCTCGTCATACTTTGACTCGCTCACGGTGGTCTGCGGGGCATCACCGTTAGCATCCTTTCCATTGGCATGGAATTCGGCCAGCGTATCGAGCGGCGTCTTTATCATTATGAAGAAGTTGCGCGCATTGGTCTTCATTCGCTTGGGATAGGTCACTGCACTATTGACATAGTCTGCTATGTCGTCCAGCATCTTTGGCGTCACGTTGATTTCGCCGATACCTTCCAGGAAATCCTGCACCTCGCTCATGTCGTGGCACAGCGTCTCGTCATCAAAATATCTGATATAAAGATTCATAGGATAAAAAGTGAAAATCTTTTTTTTAAGACAACATTATCAACATTAACAACAAAGCGTAGGCCGGTTGTGGCCGGAGCGAAAATGTTGTTTCTGTTGTATCAGTTGTCTTTTATATTATAACTTTTATCTTTTAATTTTTAACTTTTAATAATAAAAAAAGGGAGCCTCAGGCCAAAGGGCTTGAGGCTCCTGTTTGTGAGCGGAAAACGAGACTCGAACTCGCGACCCCGACCTTGGCAAGGTCGTGCTCTACCAACTGAGCTATTTCCGCGGGATGCGGACCACTTTGGTGCTCCGCAAGTAAGTGAAGAGGAGGAGACTCGAACTCCCACGTCGTAATTGACACTACCCCCTCAAAGTAGCGCGTCTACCAATTCCGCCACCTCTCCATTTTACTTTATGGTGTACAAGAGCAGCCGAAGGCTTCTGATTTAGGTGCCCAAAACAGGACTCGAACCTGCACGCCTCGCGGCACACGCACCTGAAACGTGCGCGTCTACCAATTCCGCCACTTGGGCATTGAGGGAAACTTTCGCACTGTTCTTGCTAAATTCAATATGTAAGAGCGGAAAACGAGACTCGAACTCGCGACCCCGACCTTGGCAAGGTCGTGCTCTACCAACTGAGCTATTTCCGCATTCTCTTTCGGCAATTCCGCTGAATTGCGAGTGCAAAAGTACGGTTTTCTTTTGAAACCGCCAAACATTTTACCTACAAATTTCAACAATCCCCCCACCCCGTCCTTTCGACAAAGCCCTTCTGCAATGTCCAGTTGACAAGAAAGACACGAATTCTGGCACAACTGAGAGAGAGAGCCCTCTTTCTCTTTTTGCGTCCCCCTTGCAGTTTTTTGCACCCCCTTTGCAAAATTTTGCCAGCCGACAGCAATTTTTTGCCAGCCGACAGCATTTTTTTGCCAGCCGACAGCAATTTTTTGCCAAGGGGGTGGCAAAAATTTAGTATTGCTTTCAACGTGTGTGTTAGGAGCGGGGATTTAGCAATGTAGCAATGTAGCAAATGTAGCAGGAAATGTACTATACGCGTGTGCGCGCATATATATAAATAAGGTGCTTGATTTTTGATTTATGTCTCTTTCGCTCAAACGAAAAGCAGCACTCATCCAAAAGGGATGGGTGCTGCACAAAGGACAAGCGGTCTTGTCCGGAATAAAGAGGAGACGAATTACTCGTCGTCCTTCTGCTGGTTCTCTGCGATAAGTTTCTGCTGGATGTCGGCAGGAACGAGTTCGTAAGAGGCGAACTGCATTACGAAGCTGGCGCGGCCACCGGTGAGGGAGCTAAGCGTGGTGCTGTAGGAAGCCATTTCCTTCAGAGGCACCTTGGCCTGCAGTTTTTCGTAGCCGTTCTCGGAGCTCATGCCGAGCACCATGCCGCGGCGGCCCTGGATGTCGCTCATCACGTCACCCATCTTGTCGGAGGGCACGAATACTTCTACGTCGTAAATAGGCTCGAGCACCTTGGGACCGGCCTCGCGGAAGGCCTGGCTGAAGGCATTGCGGCCGGCGAGCATGAAGGAGAGTTCGTTGGAATCAACGGGGTGCATCTTGCCGTCATAGACTACGACGCGAACGTCGCGGGCATAACTGCCGGTAAGAGGACCTTGCTCCAGACGGGACATAACGCCCTTGAGGATGGCAGGCATGAAGCGGGCATCGATGGCACCGCCTACTACGCTGTTGATGAAGACGAGCTTGCCGCCCCACTCCAGGGGTATTTCTTCCTTACCCTTCATGTTGACGCGGATTTCCTGGCCGCCGAAGTTGTAAACGACGGGGTCTTCCATGCCTTCGCTGTAGGGCTCTACGATGAGGTGCACTTCACCGAACTGGCCGGAACCGCCGGACTGCTTCTTGTGACGATAGTCGGCGCGGGCGGACTTCGTGATGGTCTCGCGGTAGGGGATGCGCTGCTCTTCGAAGGTTATCTGAATCTTATCAATGTTCTCGAGGCGCCACTTCAGCGTGCGGAGGTGGAACTCACCCTGACCGTGTACGAGAATCTGGCGGAGTTCGCGGCTCTGCTCAACCACCCACGTGGGGTCTTCCTGGCGCATGCGGTTGAGAGCGGCCATCATCTTCTCGGTCTCAGCTTCGTTGACGGCCTTGATGGCGCGGGTGTACTTGGAGTTGGGATACTGGATGAAGTTGAACTTGTTATCACAATCCTTGCTGTTGAGGGTATTGCCGGTGCGCACGTCCTTGAGCTTTACGGTGCAGCCGAGGTCGCCAGCTACGAGCTGGTCCACCTTCTCGCGCATGGAGCCGGAGCAAACGAAAATCTGGCCGAGGCGTTCCTTGGAGCCGCGGTCGGCATTGGCGAGGTCATCGCCCTCGTGTACGGTGCCGCTCATCACCTTGAAGTACTGCACTTCACCGATGTGGGGCTCGATACCGGTCTTGTAGAAATAGATGGAGGTGGGGCCTGCAGGGTCGAGGGCTACTTCCTCGCCGCGGGTATTGTGCTCGGCGGGCATTTCGTCCACGAAGGGCACCACGTTGCCGAGGAACTCCATCAGGCGGCCTACGCCCATATTCTTGCCTGCGCAAACGCAGAACACGGGGAAGATGCTACGCGTAACCATACCCTTGCGGATGCCTTCGCGCATCTCATCCTCTGTGAGAGATTCCGTTTCAAAGAATTTCTCCATCAGAGTCTCGTCGTTTTCAGCGGCAGCCTCTACGAGGACGCGGTTCATTTCCGTGGCGCGGTCGAGCTGGTCGGCGGGGATATCCTCCACTTTGTAGTCGCCACCCTCGGCGTCCCACACGAGCTTCTTCATCAAGATGACGTCGATGAGTTCGTGGAAGTCGGGGCCAGTGGCTATAGGATACTGCACGGGCACAACCTTCGGGCCATAGATGTTCTGTATCTTTTCCAGCACCTGATCGTAGTCGCACTGCTCAGCGTCAAGCTGGTTTACGAGGAAGATGACGGGCTTGTGGAGTTTTTCGGAATAGCGGAAGTGGTTCTGCGTGGCCACTTCGGGGCCTACGGTGCCGTTGATAAGGAGCACGGCGGTGTCGGTCACGCCGAGGGCGCTCATTGCGGCACCTACGAAGTCATCACTGCCCGGGCAGTCGATAATGTTGAGTTTCTTACCCTTCCATTCTACGTGGAAAGGCGTGCTGAACACGCTGTAGCCATACTCCTGCTCTACAGGGTAGTAGTCACTGACGGTGTTCTTCTGGGTTACGCGACCGCGACGGCTGATTTGGCCAGCATGGAAAAGCAGAGTTTCGGTCAGGGTGGTTTTACCTGACCCGTCACTGCCCAAGAGGGCAATGTTCTTGATTTCTCTTGAGGAATAGACCTTCATAATGATATTTTTATTAAATGGTTAAATTACTTTCGCAGGGCAAAGTTACAAATAATTTTAACCCTACATAGCATTTTTGCATCTTTTTTTTCATAAAATCGCATTTTGCCAACTTTTTTGCTCGGAAACGCTTAAAAAAAATAAAAAACACACTTTTTTTCATAGTCATTATGCTCGCGTGTCGCTACGTTTTTGTAATTTCGCGGTCGATTTGGGAAAATATCATTCACCGACTCATCGTTTCATAGCAAATAACACATTATATATAATATATGAAGCACAAAATCTTCCTCACCCTCGCCGCCTTTGCCATTTCCCTGGCAAGTATGGCCATTGAGCGCGTCGACCTCACCCACGCTGCCGACCAGGCGCTCAACTCTGTAGTTTACATTAAAGTTACGGTCAACAGCAAGACCCAGACCGTGGAGTATTTTGACCCCTTTGAGGAATTCTTCAGCGACCCCTTCGGCGATTTCTTCGGACGCGGCCAAGGCAACAACGGCAAGCGCCAGCGCCAGGTGGAGACGCCCAAGAAGCAAGGTTCCGGCTCCGGCGTCATCCTTTCCGAGGACGGTTACATCGTCACCAACAACCATGTCGTGGAAGGTGCTGACGAGATACAGGTGAAGCTCAACGACAACCGCGAGTTCGCCGCCCGCATCATCGGCACCGACAAGAGTACCGACCTCGCTCTCATCAAGGTGGAAGAAAAAGGACTCCCCGCCATCCGCGTGGCCGATAGCAACGCCCTCAAGGTAGGCGAATGGGTGCTGGCCATCGGCAACCCCTACGGTCTCACCTCCACCGTCACCGCCGGCATCGTCAGCGCGAAAGCCCGCTCCCTCGGCGCACGCCAGAACAGCATTGAAAGTTTCATCCAGACTGATGCCGCCATCAACCCCGGCAACTCCGGCGGTGCCCTCGTCAATGCCGACGGCGACCTCGTAGGCATCAACGCTATGCTCTACAGCCAGACGGGCTCCTTCACCGGCTACGGCTTCGCCATCCCCTCTTCCATGATGAACAAGGTGGTGGCCGACCTCAAGGAATTCGGCATGGTGCAGCGCGCCAAGCTGGGAATCCAGTACCGCGACGTCAGCGCCTACATCGATGAGCAGCACAACAAGGACAAAGAGGTGGACCTCGGCACCGTCACCGGCGCCTACATCGAAGAAGTCGTGGCCGACGGCGCTGCCGAAGAGGCAGGCCTCGAAAAGGGCGACGTCATCATCAGCATCGACGGCAAGGAAATCACCAAAAGCGGCGACCTGCAGGAAATCATCGCCGTCAAGCAGCCCGGCGACAAGGTGAACGTCACCTACCTGCGCAACAAGAAGAAGCACACCGCCGTCATCACGCTCCTCAACGAGCAGGGCAAGGCTTCCAAGCTGGAAATCATCGACGAAGAAGGCCTCGGCGCTTCACTCCGCCCCCTCACCGAGCAGGAGAAGAAGGAACTCGCCCTCACCTACGGCCTCGTTGTCCGCACCCTCACCCCCGGCAAGATGAAACAGGCCGGTCTTGAGAAGGACCACATCATACAGAAGGTCAACGGCAAGGAGATGCGCACCATTGACGACTTCAACGCTGCCGTCAAGGCCGCCAACCTCTCCACCGACCGCGTCCTCGAAATCCGCGCCCTCACCAAGAGCGGCATCAAGAAACTCTTCCTCGTAGAACTGGAAGACCCCGACAAGAAAGACAACGCCAAGAGCAAGAAATAAGAGCACGCCCTGCCTGCTTTTAGCAAAGTTTATTTCGCACCATATCAGCCCCATTGCTTATTGCTTCTACACCGAAGCTCTAACAATGGGGTTTTTCTTTTTTCCCACGCAGTAGAAGGTCATATTTATCGCCTTTCCGTTATCACAATTCATTCTTGTTTACCAGCCAGCAATAAAATGATAAAGGTTTATCCCGCATTTAGAGCGAGAGCTCCTCTCATGTTTCGCACGGTATGTAAATGCGGGGTTCACTTTTTTTACTGTTCACTGAAAATATAGAAAAGCCAGATTTATTTTTTGCATAGTTTTTTGGCCGTTTTCGAGGCTCGCGACCACCTAAACCCGCATTTAGCCCAAAAACGCCCGTTTCCGAAAAAATTGAAATCAGTCCAATTTTTTCCAAAAAATCATTCCGTTTTTCCTATTTTCCACTTATTTTGCCC
This sequence comes from Alloprevotella sp., assembly GCA_045600685.1. Classification (GTDB taxonomy): domain Bacteria; phylum Bacteroidota; class Bacteroidia; order Bacteroidales; family Bacteroidaceae; genus Alloprevotella. The sequence continues at coordinate 20,014 of JAZRYH010000053.1, forward strand.
GACACCCTATTTTAGCAAAAACTAAAAGGGACATAGGAAAAACTGAAAGGGCGATAGTTTCAACTGAAAGCGCGATAGTTTCAACTGAAAGGGCGATAGTTTCAATTAAAAGGGCTTTAGGACAGACCCCCTCCCCGCTCCCCCGAGGGGGGAGTGCTGCAAATTGGGACAAAAGTGCGATTGGAAATACGGATATAAGGGGGTGTAGAGAGGGTTTTAGGGAGGCGTTTTTATTCACCCCTGCGTTAAACGTAAGAGAATCAGAAATATAGCAACTTCTCTGAGAATCGCACAGAAGTAAACGGAAAAAATATTTTTGAAAATACGGCCTGTTTTTGAGGAAAAAAGGTGAAAATATCTTGACAAAAAGAGAACGCCCCCTTTTTACAAAATAAGTCCACCTTAAGGGGTACATGCCGATTTAACAAGAACTACAATTTCAATAATTCATCGCGCAACTGTGCGGCGGTAATGAAATCAAGAGATTCCGCAGCGGCGCGCATGGCAGACTCCAGTTTCTTGCGGCGTTCCTCAAGGGGAAGCGTGTTGTAGCGGGCAATCTGTTCGGCCACGAGGCGGGCGGAAGCGTCGGCAGGTTGAGCGGCCGTGTAGCCCGTGCGCTGTTCCACGCGCTTCTGACCGAGAGAAGCAAGTTCCGTGGCTGCCGTGCGGCGAATCTGGCGGGGCGTAATGCCGTGGGCCTCGTTGTAGGCCTGCTGCTTCTGCCGGCGGCGGTTGGTCTCGTCAATGGTGAGGCGCATGGAATCGGTGATGGTCTTGCCGTACATGATGACGCGGCCGTTCACATTGCGGGCCGCACGGCCGGCCGTCTGGGTAAGAGAGCGCCGGGAGCGGAGGAAACCCTCCTTATCGGCATCAAGAATGGCTACAAGCGCCACCTCCGGCAAGTCAAGGCCCTCGCGAAGGAGATTGACACCCACCAGTACGTCGTAAATGCCGGCGCGGAGGTCCTCAAGGATTTTTACGCGCTCAAGGGTGTCGACGTCGGAATGGATGTAGGCCGTCGGGATGTCGTAAGAGAGAAGATGTTCGGTGAACTCCTCCGCCATGCGCTTGGTAAGCGTGACGACGAGGACGCGCTCCTTCTTTTCTACGCACTGACGTATCTCCTCGATGAGGTCATCGACGGGAAAATCGGTATCGCGCACCTCTATGGGCGGGTCAAGGAGGCCCGTGGGACGGATGACCTGGTCCACGATGACGCCCTGGCTCTCGGCAATTTCATAATCGTCGGGCGTGGCACTGACATAGATGGTCTGGGGTGTGAGGGCCTTGAACTCCTCAAACTGCAAGGGGCGGTTATCGAGGGCGGCGGGCAGGCGGAAACCGTACTCCACAAGGGCGAGTTTACGGCTTCGGTCGCCGCCGTACATGGCTCTGATTTGGGGCACGCTGACATGGCTCTCGTCCACGACAAGAAGGAAATCCTTGGGGAAAAAGTCGAGAAGGCAGTACGGCCGGGTGCCGGGCGCACGACCGTCGAAGTAGCGCGAATAATTCTCTATGCCGGAGCATTGACCCACTTCGCGAATCATTTCAATGTCATACGTCACGCGTTCTTCCAGTCGCTTGGCTTCCAGCTCCTTACCACACGAGCGTAAAACCTCTGCTTGAACTACAAGGTCGTCCTGTATCTGACGTATGGCGGCCTCCTGCGTTTCCTTGCTGGTAAGGAAGAGATTGGCGGGGTAAACCTTGTATTCGGAGAAAACGGCGCGCGACACTCCGGTGAGGGCGTCGATTTCTTCAATGCCGTCAATCTCATCACCCCAGAAAGTGATGCGGAGGACATCATCGCTATAGGCGAGAAAGACGTCCACAGTATCGCCCTTCACGCGGAAATCGCCGCGGGCGGGGGCTACATCGTTGCGGTTGTATAGGGAATCTACAAGCCGGCGCAGCAAAACGCTCTCCGCACACACCATACCCACCTGAAGTTCGATGACATTCTCATAAAAAGCCGACGGGTTGCCCATACCGTAGATACAACTGACGGAGGAAACGACGACAACGTCATTGCGGCCAGAGAGAAGCGCCGAGGTGGCAGCGAGACGGAGCTTGTCGATGTCCTCGTTGATGGCAAGGTCTTTTTCGATATAAGTATCGGTGGCCGGAAGATAGGCTTCAGGCTGATAGTAATCGTAGTAGCTGACGTAGTACTCCACGGCGTTCTGCGGGAAGAACTGCTTCATTTCGGCGTAGAGCTGGGCTGCCAGCGTCTTGTTGTGGGAGAGAATGAGCGTGGGGCGGCCCACGTTGGCAATAACGTTGGCTACGGTGAAGGTCTTGCCGCTTCCCGTCACGCCAAGAAGGGTCTGCGCGGGGTCACCGCGGAGTACGCCCTCGGTAAGCTGGCGGATGGCCTCGGGCTGGTCGCCCGTGGGCTGATATGATGACTCTAATTTGAAACCTGTCATAACGATTGTGCAAAATTACAAAAAAGAGTTAATACTTTTGGCTATTTCAGCGATTTTTCGTACCTTTGCACGCAAAATTTATAATAATGCGTAAGATTCTCCCCCTTATATTAGGGCTTTTCGCCTTGATGTTTGATAGCTGCGGCGACTACTCCAAGGTGCTGAAGAGCACTGATGCGAGCTACCGCTACGAGGCAGCGAAGAGCTATTTTGCCTTGGGACAGTACAACCGCTCGGCCGAATTGCTCAATGACCTGATTATCCCGACAAAGGGCACGGACAAAGGCGAAGAGTGTCTGTATATGTTGGGTATGGCCAACTACAACGGCCATAACTACGAAGCTGCAGCCAAGACCTTCCAGCGCTACTACCAGAGTTATCCACGCGGGATGTTCACCGAAGAGGCTTACTTTTATTCCGGCAAGGCACTCTATGAGAATACTCCTGAGCCGCGCCTGGACCAGACGGATACATACAATGCCGTGACGGAGTTCAGCAACTTCATCGAGGCCTACCCCAACAGCAAATACCGTCAGGAGGCGCAGAAGAGCATCTTCGAACTGCAGGATAAGCTCGTGGAGAAAGAATATCTCAGCGCCAAGCTCTACTACGACCTGGGCGGATATTTCCTCAACTGCACCAACGGCGGCAGCAACTACCAGGCGTGCGTCATCACGGCACAGAATGCCATCAAGGACTATCCTTATTGCAAACGCCGTGAGGACTTGAGCATACTGGTGCTGAAAGCCAAGTTTGAGTTAGCCAAGAACTCCGTTGCCTCCAAGCAGGCCGAGCGCTATCAGGATGCCATAGACGAATTCTACGGTTTCCAGACGGAATACCCGGAGTCGGAGTTTATGCCCAAAGCACAGGCTATGTATGAGCACGCCAAGAAATACGAAAGCCACGAAGACGAATATTAAAAAAACAATATAAAATAAAAAAATGGACTACAAGAAAAGTAAAGCACCGACCAACACTGTCACCCACGACATTATGAACTTCTGCCAGACCACTGACAATATCTATGAGAGCGTGGCTATTATGGGTAAGCGCGCCAATCAGATTAGCAGTGAGATGAAGGAAGACCTCAGCAAGAAACTGCGCGAGTTCGCCTCCAACAACGACAGTCTGGAAGAAACATTTGAAAACCGCGAGCAGGTAGAAATCTCCCGCTATTATGAGCGTCTGCCCAAAGCCACACTGATGGCAGCCGACGAATTCCTGCACGGTCGTGTGTATCACCGCAACCCCGCCAAAGACAAGGACCTCTTCGACGACGAGCTCTAATACTGCGACGGCACAACACACATAAATAAGATGATACAACGCATACAATCCCTGTATCTCCTGATGGCCGGCATCGTGTCGGCCATCTGCGCCTATTTATGCTTTGGAGGCATCGTCAACGGTCAGTTCATACCGGCCCTGACAAGCGAGACGCTCAACATCGTGGGCGGCTTCCTCTGCATCATCGCAGCCCTTGACAGCCTCTTTGCCATTTTTCTCTATAAAAACCGCAAGAGCCAAATGGCACTCTGCTGCAGCATTATCCTCACGGCCATCATAGCCGCTCTGTTCTATGTGTGGATTCTCGTGGCTGTACCTTTCGTATATTTGGCATGGCGCGGCATTCGCGCCGATGAACGTCTCATCCGCTCAATAGACCGCATACGATGAATAAAGTCATGCTTATTGGCAACGTAGGCAAGGAGCCGGAAGTGCGCTACCTTGAAGGCGGCGTGTGCACGGCACAAGTCCAACTGGCCACAACCACCCCTGGCTACACCCTGCCCAACGGCACACAGGTGCCCGAGCGTGCAGAATGGCACAAACTCCTCTTCTGGCGCAAAGTTGCAGAAGTAGTGGAGAAATATGTCCATACGGGTGACAAACTCTATGTAGAAGGCGAACTCCGTACCCGTAGTTACACCGACAAGCGCGGCATAGAACGCTATATCACAGAAATATGGGTGAAAGAGATGGAGATGCTCTCGCCAAAGCCACAGAACGGCGGTGTCCAAACGCCTAACAGCGGTGCGACACAGCCCCAAGCCCCAATGCCTTTTCCATAACACACGCCTCATCCCGCTATGCTCAATATTTTTAAGCACAAAGAGAACCAGCCCGCCCTTGAAGAGCAAGTGGCACAGGCCGATGCCGACGACCGAGCGCTAATGGAAGGCGTGCTGCGCTTCCGCAGCGAAAATGCCGGCGAGGTAATGACGCCCCGCGTGGACATCGTCGGCGTGCAGCAGAACGACTCCTTCCAGCAGGTGCTCAAATGCATCTTCTCCAACAACTATTCGCGCTACCCCGTCTTCACCGATAAGGACTCCGACCAGGTGACGGGCATCCTCTACATCAAGGACCTCCTACCCTACCTCCGCGAGCCGCAGGGCTTCCATTGGCAGCACCTTATGCGCAAGCCGCTGTTCGTCCCCGAGTCGAAGATGATTGACGACCTGCTGCGTGACTTCCAGAAGAGTCAGGTACACATCGCCATCGTCGTGGACGAGTTCGGATCCATGTCCGGCCTCATCACGATGGAGGACATCCTCGAAGAAATCGTTGGCGAAATCAACGATGAGTTCGACGAAGAGGAACGCCTCTTCACACGCATCAACGACCGCCAGTACATTTTCCAGGGTAAGGTGGAACTGGAGGATTTCTACGAAACCATGCAACTGGAGCCCGCTGCCTTTGAGAAGGTAGCCGGCGAAGCAGAAACGTTGGCCGGACTTGTATTGCGCCTCATTGATGAGTTCCCCCGCCTCCATCAGAGCGTAACGTTCGGCGGACTGCGCTTCGAAGTCCTGGCCCTCGATATGCGGCGCATCTCCAAAATCAAGGTGAGCCTTATTAAGTAGTTCAGTTTAGCAGCCACATTTCAACTCTTAAACTCTTCTACTTCTCAACTTTTCTACTTCACTTATGGAAACCTTTCGCGTACATATCCTTGGCTGCAGCAGTGCGATGCCCACGATGAAGCATTACCCTGCCTGCCAAGTGCTGAATGTGCGCGAAAAACTTTTTATGATAGACTGCGGCGAAGGAGCCCAACTCCAACTCCGCCGCATGGGCCTCAACTTCAACCGCATCACGGCTATTTTCTTCAGCCATCTGCACGGTGACCACGTCTTTGGTCTGCCAGGCCTCATCAGCACCTTCAGTATGCTGGGCCGCACGCAGAGCCTTCACATCTACGCCCCCGACGACCTGGAGCAAGTGCTCCGTCCGTGGCTGGATTTCTTTTCACCTGGCCTTGAGTTTGAGGTCGTATGCCACAAAGTCTGCCCTACACGTGAGGAAGTGATATATGACGACCGCTCTCTCCGCGTGACTACCCTCCCCCTCTCCCATCGCATTCCTTGCTGCGGCTATCGTTTTGACGAGAAGCCGCTATTACCGCATATCCGCCGTGATATGATAGACTATCTCGGCATCCCCACCTATGCCATAGCTTCCATTAAGGAAGGTGCCGGCTGGACTGATGCTGAAGGTAAGGAATGGCCGCACGAGCGCCTCACCACTCCTTCCGCTCTACCTCGCTCCTACGCCTATTGTTCCGACACGGAGTACCTCCCCCGCCTTGCCGAACGTGTAAAGGGCGTGGACCTTCTCTATCACGAGGCCACCTTTGCCGAAAGCGAGAAAGTACGCGCCGAACAGACCTGCCACTCCCTGGCCAGCCAAGCAGCGCAAATCGCCAAGGCGGCCGAAGCCAAGCGTCTTCTCATAGGCCATTTCTCCGCCCGCTACGAGGACGAGAGCGTGCTCCTCCGGGAAGCCCAGGCCGTATTCCCCAACACCCTCCTCGCATACGAAGGTCTCCAAATTGACCTGTAAACCATAAACTATAAACTATCAACTAAAAGAATACTATGAAAGTTATTTGCCTTTCCGACACCAACAACATCGTCAGCAACTACATGGCTCAACTTCGCGACGCACAGCTCCAGCAGAGCCGCCCTCATTTTCGCCGTAACCTCACCCGCATAGCCCAGTGCATGGCTTACGAACTGAGCAAGACGCTGCAATTTAGCACGAAAGACGTGCAGACGCCCCTTGACACGGCCCACGTTGCCACCTCCGACGACCGTATCGTCGTAGGCACCGTGCTCCGCGCCGGACTGGCCTTCCACGAAGGTTTCCTCCAGATGTTCGACGACGCCGAGGCTGGCTTCGTGGCCGCCTACCGCGTAGAGAACGCCGAGGCCGAAAGCCAGAAGGCCGGCGACATAGAAATCAAGCTGGAATATCTCGCCGCACCCCACCTCGACGGTTGCACCTTCCTCCTCGTTGACCCCATGCTGGCCACTGGCAAGAGTTTCGTCACGGCCCACAAGGCATTCCTCCGCAACGGCACGCCGGCCCACCTGCATCTCTGTGCTGTCATTGCCAGCCAGCAGGGCATTGACTACCTCCGCGAGCAGTTCCCCTCCGACGACGTCACGCTCTGGGTAGCCGCCGTTGACCCCACCCTCAACGCCGCAAGTTATATCGTCCCCGGCCTCGGTGATGCCGGCGACCTCTGCTTCGGCGAAAAGATTTCGCAAGACTGATTATTCTCTTTTTCTACAACACGTCCCCAACGTTTAGTACTATATCCCCCCCTCCCTAACAGGGGAGCGGTGGCACGGTGCCGTAGGCAGCCGTGACGGGGAGAGGCTTCTTTTCTATATATGTCCCAGCACAACGCCGAGATGAACCTCGCCTGGCGCTTCATCTCCGAGACCAACACCTCCGTCTTTCTCACCGGTAAGGCCGGCACGGGAAAGACCACCTTTTTACGCAAGCTCCGCGAGCTGACCCCAAAGCGTATGGTCGTGCTCGCCCCAACCGGTGTGGCCGCCATCAATGCCCAGGGCCAGACCATCCACAGTTTCTTCCAGCTACCCTTCGGCCCCCTCGTGCCCGGCGCCGAATCTGCCGAGCGCAAGAAGCACTTCCGCATGAGCCAGGAAAAGAAGGACCTCATACGCACCCTCGACCTCCTTATCATCGATGAAATCTCTATGGTGCGCGCCGACCTCCTCGACGCCATCGATGCCGAGCTCCGCAAATACCGCGACCGCTACAAGCCCTTCGGCGGCGTGCAGCTTCTCCTTATCGGCGACCTCCAGCAGTTACCGCCCGTCACCAAGGAATCGGAGTGGGCACTCCTTGCCCCGCAGTACCAGTCACCCTGGTTCTATGCCAGCCACGCCCTGCAGCAGTTACGGTACGTCACCATCGAACTCCAGCACATCTACCGCCAGCAGGACGCTGCCTTCATAGAAATCCTCGCCAAGATACGCGACAACCGCCTTGACATCCCCGCCCTCCAGAGCCTCAACGCCCGCTATATTCCCGATTTCACACCGCCCGAAGACGAGGACTGGATACGCCTCACCACCCACAACCGTATGGCGCAGGACTACAACGACCGCCAGCTCGTGGCCCTCTCCTCGCCACTCCACACCTTCAAGGCCCGCATTGAGCGCACCTTCCCCGAGACCAACTACCCCGCCGACCCGTCCCTCGCCTTGAAAGAGGGCGCGCAAGTCATGTTCATCAAGAACGACCCTTCCGGCGCCCGTGCCTACTACAACGGCAAGATAGGCATCGTCCACGATATCACGGACGAAGGCATCGTGGTCTATAGCAAGGAGGACGACAGCTACATCGGCGTGCAGCCCGTCACGTGGGAAAACACGAAATACACCCTCGACCCCGAAACGCAGGAAATCCGCGAGGAAGTGGAAGGCACCTTCACGCAGTATCCCCTCCGTCTGGCCTGGGCCATCACCATCCACAAGAGCCAGGGCCTCACCTTCCAGCACGCCGTGCTTGATATCAACAGTTCCTTCGCCCACGGCCAGGTCTATGTGGCCCTCTCCCGTTGCCGCACCCTTGAAGGTCTCGTGCTCTCGCGGCCCCTCACCCCCACCAGCGTCATCACCGACCAGAGCATTGCCCACTACATCAACGAGCAGCTCACCGCCGTCAGCCCCCAGTTGCAGCAGCAACTCCCCCAGATGGCCGTGGACTATTACGAAGGCCTCCTCCATGAGCTCTTCGACTTCCAGCCCCTGCTCTTCGCCCTTCAGGACCTCACCCGCGTCGTAGAAGAATACCTCTACGCTCAGCACCCGCTCCTCCTCACGCGCCTCAAGGCCGCCGTGCCCCTTGCCCAGCAGCAGCTCGTGGCCGTCAGTCAGCAGTTCCAGGCCCAGCGCCAGCAAATGATGGCCGCCATACCCCAAAGTTCCTCGCCCATGACTCATGCCCCCCTCCAGCAGCGTCTGCAAGCCGCCATGCCATATTTTGCCACCAAGACAGACGAGATACTTGCCCCCGTGCTGTCCCTCACCGCCATTGCCATCGACAACAAAGCCGTCGGCACACGCTACAACAACAGCCTCTCCAACCTCCGCGCACTCTACGACCTCAAGCTGTTCCTCCTCCAGAAACTCGCCGGCCAGCCCTTCACCACCACGCTCTATCTCAAGACGAAGGCCCAAGGTCTCCTCTCCGTTTCCGAAGGATCCTCCGCCTCTTCCCAAGCCGCCAAGCGCACCGCTCGCAAAGGCAAGGCCGCGCCGCAAGAGCCCAAAGAGCCCGCCCGCAAGAAAGGAGACTCGCGCCGCAAGACTCTGGAACTTTACCGCTCCGGCCTCACCGCCAAAGACATCGCCCGTGAGCGCGACCTCACGCCCCAGACCATAGAAAGCCACCTGGCCTTCTACGTGTCCAACGGCGACCTCCCCCTCGAATCCCTCGTCACGCCCGAGCATCAGCGCCTCATCCGCGAAAAGGCCGCCACCTTCCAGCGCGCCTATGGCCTCGCAGAGCTCCGCGAACTCCTTCCCGCCGAAATCTCCTACCTTGAGATACGCTGCACGCTGGCAGCATCAGAGAGCACATCCGCCGAGCAGCCCCAATGATGATTCCGCCGGACACATTATTTATATATATGTACACGCGCGCGTAGTACATTTTCTGCACTTCCTACATTGCTACATTCGCGGGGACTAATGATAAACGATAAACGATGAACGATGATTCTCCGCGTTTTCATGAGGGGGACAACCCTTCATCATGCCGTAGGCCTAAGATAAGGTAGCCGGCCATGAGCGCAGCGTCATGGCTGGTCGGGGTTGCAACGCGCTATGCCCTTGCCCCCAGGTAAGGGACTTTCGCCTACCTACGGCATTTTGCGTTTCGCCATCAATTGTTTTGCGAACGGCTTCCATCCCAGTGTTTACGGGGCTTAGACGATGTTTGTCGGCTTCCCGTTGTCTCGCGACTGCAGTCGCACGTTCTCGCGACTACTGTCACGCATTCTCGCGACTGCTGTCGCGCGTTCTCGCGACTACTGTCGCGAGACAACTAAATGACGGATAAGAATAAGAAGAAGGCACATACACCTCACCCTTAGGGGGAGAGGGCGCTCTGTGAGCAGGACTTACAAGTTTTAACGGGCAACAATATAAATTCAAGTTTCGCTGGGTGTGCCTAGAAGGCACTACAGCCTCGAAGAGGCGGTTAGAAACCGGATACGGAGTGCCCGGAATAACTGGCAGACAGGTGGCTGCCTGGAAGGCAGTATCTTGTGAGAAAGCACGATGCATTTTTGGAGGTAGTGCCTTCCAGGCACGCATAGGGGGAGAGATGTTTATCCGGCAGCATCTCCTACGTCGATGCAACCGGCTACTGAGGTGCTGGCTTCCAGACAGAACAGAGTTTGCGAAAATTGTGTAAAAACAAGACTTACCCCCGACTTGAATATATCAAGCCGGGGGCTCATCATATTATTTCTCCTATCTTTCCCCGCTTCGGGGGGGGATAGAGGGGGGCTCTTACAGCTCTTCGTTCGGCGTTACGAGCTTGTAGCCCTTGCCGTGAATGTTGATGATTTCCACTTCGGGGTCTTCGCTGAGGAGCTTGCGGAGTTTGGTGATGTAAACGTCCATGGAGCGGGCGTTAAAGTAGTTGTCTTCCACCCAGATGGTGCGCAGGGCGTAGTCGCGCTGCATCACTTCGTTGGCGTGCTGGCAGAAGAGGGCGAGCAGGTCGTTCTCCTTCGTGGTGAGCTTCTGCTGTTCGAGGGCATTGCCTTCCTCGTCTTTCAGCGTGAGGATTTGCTTGAGCTTGTCAAACTCATAGTGGCCGAGGGTATAATTGTTCTTGTTGCGGTTCTTCGTACCGGCCACGCGGCGCAGCACGGCCTCGATACGGAAGGTGAGTTCTTCCATGCTGAAGGGCTTGGTGATGTAGTCGTCGGCGCCAATCTTGAAGCCTTCGAGCACGTCTTCCTTGAGCGTCTTTGCGGTGAGGAAGATGATGGGGGTCTCGGGGTCGAGCTTGTGTATCTCACGGGCGAGGGTGAAGCCGTCCATACGGGGCATCATGACGTCAAGCACACAGAGGTCGGCCTTGTTTTTTTGATAGGCATCGAGTCCTTCTACGCCGTCGGGGCAGAGTTCGGTGTCGTAACCTTTGGCCTGCAGGTATTCGCGGAGGAGCATACCCAGGTTCTCATCGTCCTCGCAGAGGAGCAGTCTTTTTCTTTCGTTCATAGTTTGAATGTTCAAAATGTTCAAAATGTTCAGATTGTTCAGTGTTTACCTTGAAACAACTTGTTATTTAACAATTAAAAAGTGTATTTGGGCTAATCATTGGCTTTACTCAGCGGCAGGCGAATGACGAACGACGTGCCTTTTCCCTGCTGGCTTTCGGCATGGATGGTGCCGCCGAGGGTCTTGATGACGCTGCGCACGTAGGCCAGGCCGAGGCCGAAACCTTTCACGTCGTGGCGGTTGCCGGTGCTGACGCGGTAGAACTTTTCAAAGATGCGCCCCAGGTTGTCGGAAGCGATGCCTATGCCGTTGTCGGCGATGGTAACGGTGAGGTGGCGGGCGTCGCTGACGGTCTTTACGGTTAACTTGAGTGCACGCTCGGGGTCGCGGTATTTCACGGCGTTGTCCAGAAGGTTGAACACCACGTTGGTGAGGTGCAGTTCGTCGGCCATGACGACGGGATTGGCGGCCTGGAGGTCGGCAGTGAGGCTGCCGCCGTTTTTCTCGACCTTGATGCGGAAGGTGCTGACGACATCCGTGATGAGTTCGTGGAGGTCTATTTCCTTCAACTTGAATGACGTCTTGCGACCCTGGTCAAAGAGACTCATCTGGAGGACTTTGTCCACGAGGAAGCGCAGGCGCTTGGTCTCGTCCACTACTACGCCGGAGAGATGCTCCAGTGAGGCCTCGGTCTTGGGCATTGACTTGTCGGCCAGCATCTGCGCGGCGAGGGAGATGGTGCTGATGGGCGTCTTGAGCTCGTGCGTCATATTGTTGATGAAGTCGTTCTTTTCCTCGGCCAGACGGCGCTGACGCATTGACTCGGAGAAGATAAATATGAAGAGCACGACAACGATAAGAATCAGCACGACCACCGGCACCATGTAGTGCACGCTCTCAAGAATGAACTTCCTCCTTTCGGGGAAATGGACATAAAGCATGGCCATCTGCGCCTTGGGGCTTTCCCTGAAGAGTTGCTGCGGGTATTCCTTGGCACGTCCGGCGGGTTCGTAGTCGCTGCAGGCATAAATCTGGCGACCGTCAGCGGAAACGATGCGGAAATGATAAGGAATGTCCACGCCGTTTTCATCCAAGAGCGTGCGCAGGCGCTTGTCGATGTTGCGGCCGTTGATGCGCTCGTCTATGGTGAGTTCTTCATAGCCGGGCAGGGCCTTGAGGGCCGTGCTGGTCTCGCGAGCCACACGATGGAGCGAGCGCTGGGTCTGAATGTCAAACTGCTCCGTGCAGATATCCAGCACTTCATTGAAATAAAGTGTCTGCAAGCACAGCAGAGCGACGAGCGCAATGCCCATCACAATAGCTGAAGAAAGTATCGTGCGCTTTTTCATACTGCAAAGGTAGGGCATTTTGGGCTACCCTACCTTTGCTATCTTTACAAAATTAAGTCTTAAAAGACTTTTTAACACTTAAGGCCTTTTTAACTTAATATTTTGCACAATTTACTGTGCGGGGTTCTCTTTAATTTTCGAAGTTTTCAACTTTGCCGGACACTTATAATAAATAATTTATATTATTCCTTGAATTTGGCAGATAGTATTATCACTTGACAGGCAAAACATCACGGACATATAGTCCATCGGCAGAATCTCTATTTACAAAAAACGTCCGCTGACAATTTGCCGGCGGACGTTTTTTAGGGGGGAGAGGATTAATAGGGTGAAACTATAGCGTGCTGCTCGTGTTGAGGCGCTGCAGTGCAGCAGCGAGGGAGGGGCAACGCTGATAGAGTATGGGGTACTCATGGAGGAGAGAGAAGATGTTGGCTACTAGTTCGTTGTTGCTGGGCACTACGAGGGGGACGACTTCCTCCAGTCGCTGGCAGGCAAAGTCAAGATGCCCATACTCGGCGGCGATGGCTGCCATCTGGACGCTGGCGGTTTCGGGGGGAAAGTCGCGCTGGCACATGCGCTGGAGCATCTTATAACTTTTCTGCAAATCTCCGCGCCGGGCGAGAATGCGCACGACGCCGGTGATGATGCGGTTGCGGTCGGGGTGCTCAGGATGGCAGTTGACATTGGCGCGGCCGAAGAAGGACATGGCTTCATCAAGTTGTCCTTTTTTAAGACTGAGCTCGCCGGCATTCATGGGGAGATAGTACTCGTTGGGGTGGCACTTGACGTAGTGGCGGGCCACAGCGAGGGCCTCGTCCTGATGACCGAGGATGGCGTGGGAGAAATAGCTGATGCGGAGCGACTTTTCATCGTCGGCATTTATGGCGAGGGCGTATTCGCATGCCTCCTGTGCCTCGGCAGGGTGCTGGCTTTCGTATTGCAGTTCGGCAAGCAGGCTCCAGGCTTCAACGGCGTAGGGGTCGGAGTCTATGGCGGCGTTGGCTTCAGCGATGGCTTCGGGGTAGTGGTGCTGATTATAGAGGCATTCTGCACGCAGAAGGTGTACTTGCCTGGCCTCTGAGATGTCGTCGGGGACATTGCGGAGGACATAAAGGGCTTCTTCCCAAAAGCCTTCGGCGATGTAACACTCGGCGACGTCGAGATTGAGGCCCCAGTCCAGATTCGCTCTTTCGCCGTCGGAAGAGGCATTGAGCAGTTCCTCGCCACCGCCGTTTTCAACAAGGATATCGCGGAAGATTTTATTGGCTTCTTCCACGCGGAAGGAGGCGAGGGCTTCTTCGGCCTTGAAGAAGCGCACTTCAAGGAGGTCGGGATTGAGACGGTTAATGAGCGCGGTGGCCTCTGCGACCTTTCCGCTACTGCGCAGGGCGTAGGCTTTCTTGCAAAGCAGCAACTCGTCGTCGGGGTGGAGTCTAAGTGCGTAGCGCAGGCACACGTCAGCATCGGCGAGGCGACCCTCGTCCTCGTAATACTCATAGACGTCGAGGAAGTCGTTGACGTCGAGATACCAATGCGGAGCAGATTGAATCAGACGTTCATACTGCTCGACAGCGTGCTTGCGAGACATATTTGTTTAATGTGGATAATGTGGAAATTAGCAAATTCGGAAATTAGCAAATTCGGAAATACCTTGCGGACAGACTACTTTAATTGCTAATTTGCTAATTCTCACATTTGCAAATTCTCACATTTCTATTTCCTATCCTTGAGCGACACCGTGGAGTTGAAGACGAGGTGGTCGGGGGTGGAGTCGGGATCAACATTGAAGTAGCCGGTGCGCTGGAACTGGAGATAGGTTAGTGCGGGCAGCGTGCGGGCAAATTCTTCGATGAATGCGCCGGTATTGATGCTGAGAGAGTCGGGATTAAGGAAGGGACGCATGGCGTCAATGCCGCGCACGCCGTGCTCCTTTTCATATTGCTTAATGGCATCGCGAGGATTCTCGCTGGTCCAAAGGCATTCGTAGTGGCGCACCTCAGCAGGGAGACAGTGGGCGCAGGAGAGCCAGTGGATGGTGCCCTTTACCTTGCGGTTGGCGCCTTCGGTGCCGGCAAGGGAGTCGGGGTCGTACGTGCAGTAGATTTCTTCAACTTCTCCCGTCTCGGGGTTGGCTTTGAAGCCGGTGCAATCAACGATATAGGCACCCTTGAGGCGGGTCTCCTTGCCGGGATACATACGGAAGAACTTCTTGTCGGGCTCGGCCTTGAAGTCGTCACGCTCTATCCAGAGTTCGCGGGAGAAGGTGATGGTGTGGGTGCCGTCTTCGGGGCGCTCGGGGTTGTTCTGCACCTCCAGCTCCTCTGTCTTGCCTTCGGGATAGTTGGTGATGATGAGTTTGACAGGGTCGAGGACTGCACTGATGCGGGTGGCACGCTCATTGAGGTCGGTGCGTGCGGCGGCTTCCATGAGTTTGATGTCGTTGAGAGCATCGAAGGTGGTGTAGCCTATGGAATCGATGAACTTGAGAATGCTCTCGGGGCTATAGCCGCGGCGACGGATGCCACAGATGGTGGGCATGCGGGGGTCATCCCAGCCGTTCACGACGCCTTCCTTGGTGAGGATAAGGAGGTTGCGCTTGGACATGAGCGTATAGTTGAGGTTGAGTTTGTTGAACTCAAACTGACGGGGACGGTTGTCCTCAATGTCCTGACCGTTGGCGGCAGTCTCACCGCGCCACTCCTTTATCCATGTGACGAAGAGGTCGTAGAGGTCGCGGTGAGGCACGAACTCCAGCGTGCAGATGCTGTGGGTGACGCCTTCAAGGTAGTCGCTCTGGCCGTGGGTGAAGTCGTACATGGGATAGGCGTTCCACTTGCTGCCAGTGCGCCAGTGGGGCATGTTGAGCACGCGGTACATGATAGGGTCGCGGAAGTGCATATTGGGGCTGGCCATGTCAATCTTGGCGCGCAGTATCATTGCACCAGGCTCCACGTTGCCGCTGTTCATCTCGCGGAAGAGACGCAGCGACTCCTCGGCGGGGCGGTTGCGATAGGGAGAGTCTGTGCCGGCCTGCGTAGGTGTGCCTTTCTGGGCGGCTATCTCCTCTGACGTCTGCTCGTCAACGTAAGCGCGGCCCTGGAGGATGCACCACTCGGCGAAGTCCCAGAGGTCTTGGAAATAGTCGGAGGCATAGACAAGTTTGCCCCACTGGAAGCCGAGCCACTGGATGTCGCGCTTGATGGCCTCCACGTATTCGGTATCTTCCTTCTGCGGGTTGGTGTCGTCCATGCGGAGGTTGCATACGCCACCGAAACGTTCTGCAACGCCGAAGTCCATGGCGATGGCTTTGGCGTGACCGATGTGCAGGTAGCCGTTAGGCTCCGGCGGGAAGCGGGTTTGCAGGCGTCCGCCGTTGCGGCCTTCCTCAAGGTCTTTCTTTACACGCTGTTCAATGAAGTTGAGGGACTTGGTCTCCTCTTGGGGTGTCTGTATTGTCT
Organism: Alloprevotella sp.; assembly: GCA_045600685.1. Taxonomy (GTDB): domain Bacteria; phylum Bacteroidota; class Bacteroidia; order Bacteroidales; family Bacteroidaceae; genus Alloprevotella. The sequence goes on from JAZRYH010000053.1 coordinate 35,826, forward strand.
CTTCCATAAGGGATTCCTCCTGGATGGAGTAGTTGTTTTTTTATTAAAAGTAATGTATAGACAGATGGTAATATCAGTTTCCTAACTCCGAAATAAATTTAATTCGCACGAGGCGTATTTCCTCGTCGGTGTAATCAGCACCCAACTCATCGTAAGCAGCCTCAAGGTCGTCGTCTTCTGTTTCCTTAAAATAATCGTAGATATCTTCCACGCTCTCGGGATCCATCGTATCCTCGAGCACATAATCAATGTCGAGACGAGTGCCGCTGAGCACTATGGCCTCCATTTCATCGAGAAGTTCTTCAAGGTCGAGGCCATTGAGTTCAGCGATGTCGTCGAGGCTTACTTTGCGGTCAATACTGCTGACGATTCGAATCTTGGTAGCACTGCGCTTCGCCACGGTGCGAATGCGGAGATCTTCCGGGCGGACGATGTCATTCTCTATGCAGTGTTTTTTGATGAGGGCACAGAAGCACTCACCATAGCGTTTCGCCTTACCGGCACCTACGCCTGGTATATTTTGAAGGTCTTCCACGCTCTGCGGATAGAGTGTGGCCATGGCCTCAAGTGAATTGTCCTGGAATATAATATAAGGCGGCACACCGAGTTCCTTTGACATAGACTTGCGCAGGTCACGCAGCATCTTGTAGAGCTGTTGGTCGGCGGCGCATGCTGCCCCACCCTGCGGAGCTGCGGGCGTGCTATCCTCTTCTTCCTCAAGTGTATCTATCACTATCTTGAAGGATTTGGGATTCTTCATGAAGTCGTGCGCCTTCTCGGTGAGCAGCAGCACACCATAGTTTTCCACGTCGCGTAGGATATAGCCGTCCACCATAGCCTGACGAATGACGGGGGCCCAGAGTTCCGGGTGCTTTTCGCCGCAACCAAACTCGGGAAGTTCGTCGTGCTGGTGAGCAAAGATTTCCTCTGTCTCGTTGCCGAGAAGAATGTCGCGGATATAATCCTCACGGAAGTTCTCCTTCGTGGCCTCCACCACGCTTAGCACCTTGAGCAACTGCGTCTGAGCCTCAATTCGCTTCTTGGGCTTTGTACAGTTGTCGCACATGCCGCAGTTATCGTTGCTGTAGCTCTCGCCAAAATAGTGGAGCAACAGTTTGCGGCGGCAGATGGCGCTCTCGGCATAGGCTGTCGTCTCCTTGATGAGTTGACGGCCGATTTCCTGCTCGCTCACGGGCTTGCCTTCAAGGAATTTCTCCAGTTTTTGTATGTCCTTCTGTCCATAGAAGGCCAAGCAGATGCCTTCGCCACCGTCGCGGCCGGCACGTCCAGTCTCCTGATAGTAGCCTTCGAGGCTCTTGGGAATATCGTAGTGGATGACGAAGCGCACGTCGGGCTTATCAATGCCCATGCCGAAGGCGATGGTGGCAACGATGACGTCGATGCGCTCCATCAGGAAGTCATCCTGAATTTGTGAACGGACGGGCGTTTCAAGGCCGGCATGATAAGGTGCGGCATTGATGTCATTCACTTTAAGTACTGCGCAAAGGTCTTCCACCTTCTTCCTTGACAGGCAGTAGATTATGCCACTCACGCCGGAGTGCTGCTTGATAAACTTTATCACTTCCTTATCCACGTCCTCCGTCTTCGTCCTTACCTCATAGTAGAGGTTGGGGCGGTTGAAGGATGAGGTAAATTCCTCGCAGTCGGTGATGCACAGATTTTTCTTAATATCCTGCTTCACCTTCTCGGTGGCAGTTGCCGTGAGGGCTATGACGGGTGCGTTGCCAATTTCATTTATTATGGGCCGAATTTTGCGGTATTCCGGACGGAAGTCGTGCCCCCACTCAGAAATACAATGAGCTTCGTCCACGGCGTAGAAGGAAATCTTCACCGAGCGCAGGAACTCTATCGTCTCCTGCTTCGTAAGGCTCTCGGGGGCCACGAAGAGGAGTTTGGTGCGGCCGTCCAAGATGTCCTGCTTCACCTGGTCGATGGCGGCCTTGGTGAGCGAAGAGTTCATATAGTGGGCTATGCCGTCATCCTCGCTCATGTGGCGCATCACGTCCACCTGATTCTTCATCAAGGCGATGAGGGGCGAGATGACGATGGCCGTGCCTTCCATAACGATGGAGGGCAACTGGTAGCACAAGGACTTACCGCCGCCCGTCGGCATCAGCACGAACACGTTCTTACCGCCGATTAGCGCTCGGCAGATAGCCTCCTGGCTATCCTTAAACTGGTCGTAGCCGAAGAATTTCTTGAGTGATTCCTGTAGATTGATGTTGTTTACCATCTTGTTGTTGTTTTGTTTTTCAGGTAGCATATTGCCCGTCTTACAATGCGGGCCTAAGGTCTTTATAATGTTCTTTGCAGAAAGTTTCGTCAATTATTAGTTCTTTCACTTTCCCCTCGGGTGCCTCGAACATGACGTCCGTCATGATATTCTCGGTGATGCCGCGCAAGCCGCGGGCACCGAGTTTGTACTGCACGGCCTTGTCCACGATGAAGTCCAGGGCGTCCTGCGTGAAGGTCAGCTTTATGCCGTCCATTTCTAGGAGGCGGACATATTGTTTCGTGATGGCGTTCTTCGGTTCGGTGAGGATACTCATCAGCGCCTCCCTGTCCAGCGGGCGGAGTGCCGTCAGCACGGGCAGGCGTCCTATTATCTCGGGGATAAGGCCGAAGCTCTTGAGGTCACTCGGCTCAATGTACTGCAGCAGGTCGTTAGGGTCAACGCGGAACTGCTGGCTGACAGAGTTGTAGCCCACCACGTGGGTATTCATTCTCTGGGCTATTTTCTTCTCTATGCCGTCGAAGGCGCCGCCGCAGATAAAGAGAATATCGTGCGTGTCCACCTGTATGAACTTCTGCTCGGGGTGCTTGCGCCCGCCCTGTGGCGGCACGTTCACGAGGCTGCCCTCCAGGAGTTTCAGGAGGCTCTGCTGCACGCCCTCGCCGCTGACGTCGCGGGTGATGCTGGGGTTGTCGCTCTTGCGGGCTATTTTGTCTATCTCGTCGATAAACACGATGCCCTTCTGCGCCTTCTCCACGTCGCCGTCGGCGGCCTGCAAGAGACGCGAGAGTATGCTCTCCACGTCTTCGCCCACGTAGCCGGCCTGCGTGAAGACTGTGGCATCCACTATGCAGAACGGCACGCTCAGCAGCTTGGCTATCGTGCGAGCCATCAGCGTCTTGCCCGTGCCCGTCGTGCCTACCATGATGACGTTGCTCTTCTCTATTTCCACGTCGTCGGCCTGCTGCTTCTTGCCACCCTTCACCTGATACTGTGCAAGGCGCTTGTAGTGATTGTAAACGGCCACGATGAGATGCTTCTTGGCTTCTTCCTGACCGATGATGTACTGATCTAGATAGGCCTTCATCTCATTGGGCTTCGGCAGTTTTTCCAGCGCGTGCTTGTCCGCCATGGTGGGACGGCCCTTGCGCTCCGTTGCACTACTCTCGCCCACTAACCCGAGGTCCTTCAATATATTATGTGCGCTCTCTATGCACTCCACGCACACGAAGCCCTCTTCACCCTTGAAGAGTTGCACCTCGCGCTCCGAGCGCCCGCAAAGCGTACATTTATTTTCTTTTCTCATTATATCTCAATAACGCTAAGCCCCTCCCCGTCAGGGCTGCCTGCGGCACCCTGCCACCCCTCCCCCTGCAGGGAGGGGGAGAATGCTCCTGCGGTTGAAGGTTCGCTTGCTTCCTTTAGGGGTAATTCCCCCTCCCTACAGGGGGAGGGGTGTCGGAGCACCGGAGGTGGCTCCGACGGGGAGAGGCTTCTATTTACGCTCAAGCACCTTATCCACCATGCCGTATTCCTGGGCCTCTGCGGCGGTCATCCAGTAGTCGCGGTCGGAGTCGGCCCACACCTTGTCGAAGTCCGTATGGCTGTGTTCGGCAATAATGGTGTAGAGTTCCTTCTTCAGTTTGCCAATCTCGCGTGCGGTAATTTCTATGTCGCTGGCCTGGCCCTGTGCGCCGCCCAGCGGTTGATGTATCATCACGCGGCTGTGAGGCAGGGCAAAGCGCTTGCCTTCCTTACCGGAGACGAGCAATACGGCGGCCATCGAAGCGGCCATGCCGGTGCAGATGGTGCTCACGTCGCTCTGGATAAACTGCATCGTGTCGTAGATGCCCAGTCCGGCATATACGCTGCCGCCGGGGCTGTTCAGGTAGATGCTGATGTCCTTGCCCGGGTCGGTGCTGTCGAGGAAGAGGAGCTGAGCCTGCAGCGTGTTGGCCGTATAGTCGTCTATCTCGGTGCCGAGGAAGATGATGCGATCCATCATGAGGCGTGAGAACACGTCCATCTGCGTCACGTTCAACTGGCGCTCCTCAAGAATATAGGGATTGAGGTAATGGTTCTGTGCCTTCACCACGTCGTCGAGCACCATGGAGTTGATGCCCACCTTACTGGTGGCAAACTTGCGGAAATCGTCTTGAATATTTATCATAGTTCTTAAATTTTTTAGTTGCGAAACATACCTGTGAGGGAATATTCATCCCCTTTCAGGCAGCAAAGTTATATATTTATTTTGAAATAAAAAAGAGAAAAGAGAGAAAAGTTGAGGGAGAAAAGTTAAAATAACAGGAATATCACAGATTTCACACATTATATATAATATAATAGGATGAAAAAGGGGGCGCATTCATCAAATTTGCAAGTACGGCACTTTTATTATAAGCCAAAGAGGCATGGCCCAGATTCCGCGGCATGTCATCCACACCATCGGACAAGCGCATAACTGTTCATCACATTTTTTTTGAAAGTGTAAAATATCTTGACAAAACGCAAAAAGGAGAAATCGCGGCGCCATGCGACCTAAACGCGCCTTCAGGCGAAAAACGCGCGCCGACCCGTCATTTTTTTCTCCCCCACCCCCCTCCATTTTGTCCGATAGCCCTTTTACGCGAAACTCAAAGGGACATCGGAAAAATAAAAAGGGACATCGGACAAACAGAAAGGGAGATAATTTCAATTAAAAGGGAGATAATTTCAATTAAAAGGGCTTTAGTTTTTGCTAAAAGGGACAAATTTTCGAAAAAAATCGCAAAAACAACATCGCGCGCCGCCCTTTTTTCGCGTTTAAAAGCGGGTGTAGCGCGCCCAAAGGAATCTCTGCCAAAATCCTTGCAAATATAAGCGTCTATAAATGAGCCGCATAACAATGTCTTAAAAATGGCGTTTTTTCCGTCCGAACCTCCGCGCGCTCGCCTCCACGTCCATTTTTCACCAAGAAAACGCACGAAAATTGTAAAAAATCTTGACAAAAAAATCTCGGTTAAATTCGTTTTGTTAAAGTAAAACTATAACAGCGCACCCCTCCGTGGCGGGCTGCGCTGTTCACAATTGTTTTTACTCCTCCAAATGCAGGGACGCAGTTCTTGGGCAACCTTGATTCTTATTTCACCTCAATGATGTCGTTGATGTCCGTAGTCTGGTTGCAGAGGGGCTGGAAGTTGGTGAGGTTGGGCTTTTCTTCGGCGGCCGACTGCGAAGCGAGGCGCACGCTGTCCATTCCGTAGCGCGTGGTGAGGCGGTCGAGGACGCCCATGAGGGCTTTGGATTTATGATGCTGCTCGGCGCTCTGGGTGAAGAGGTCGAGTTGCACGGCGGCGTCGGAGGTGATGTCGGTGAGGACGACGCCGGCGCGCTTATACATGAAGCCCGTACGGTAAAGGGCGTCGAGGGCATCAAGGGCGGCGCGCACGATGAGGCGGGAGTCGGCCGTGGCGGCGGGAAGGCGCACGGTGGCGCTGTCGGCATACTGCGGGAGGTCGTCGCGGTGGGGATTGGTGGCCACAAAGGCCGACACCTGGCAGCAGACACTGTGCTGGTCGCGGAGCTTGCGGGCAGCGGCCACGGCGAAATCGCTGATGTAGGAATGCAAGCGCTCCTTGTCGGCCGTCATGCGAGCGAAAGTGCGGGTGTGGGCGATGCTCTTCTGCATCGCGGGGGTGTCGATGCTGATGCAGGGTGTGCCGCGAAGTTCCTGCCAGGTGCGCAAGCCGGTGATGCGGAAGCGGCGTTCTATCTCATGGGCCGAGCGCTGGGTGAAGTCCCAGGCCGTGTGGATGTCGAGGGCGTGCATCTGCGGCACCGTGCGGCGGCCGATGCCCCAGACGTCTTCTATGGGCAAGCGACGCAGGGCAATTTCAAACTTATCGGGCGGCAGCACGCAGACGCCTTCGTATGCGGGATAGTGCTTGGCATACCACGTGGCGACCTTGGCGAGCGTGTAGGTGGTACTCACACCACAACTGACGGGAATGCCCGTGCAATGTTCAATGTGCTGCTTCACCTGCAAGGCACACTGCCGCAGGGCATCGGGGGCTTCAAGCGGCAGTCTTCCGAAGAACTCATCCACACTGTACTGCTTGAAATCGAGCACCACCTCCTGGTCTTTCACGACCTGCATAAGACGTTTGGAAATGTCCACGTACTTCGGAAGATTGGCGGGGAACACAGCGACGTCGTGCTTATTGAGAATGTCCGTGACCTGAAACACGGGGTTGCCACGCTTCAGGCCGAGGGCCTTCGCCTCCTTCGTCAGTGCCAGGATAATACCGCCCCCCGCCTCGTTGCAGTTGGCCACCACAACGGGTTTCCCCTTGAGGTCGGGACGCAGCGCGACTTCACAGGAGGCATAAAAGGTGTTGCAGTCGATGTGGAGATAAAAAGCCTCACCCCGTCGCGGCTGCTCCGCACCGCGACACCCCTCCCCTGTTAGGGAGGGGGAAAATGCACTAAAGGTTGGGCTCCGCATTTTTCACGTACTATTATATTATTATGTCCCTCCGGCTTTTCTCCTTTAGGAGTATCTTGCATGTTTCACAAACTATTATATAATGCCCCTCCGGCTTTTCTCCTTTAGGAGTATATTCCCCTCCCTATAGGGGGAGGGGTGGCAAAGCTCCGAAGGAGGCTTTGACGGGGTGAGGCTTGGGTGAGGCTTTTTATTTCCTTTTTAATACCCACACGACTACGCCCCACACTTGCAAGTCGGTAGGGTTGCCGATGTGGATGGGCGGATAGGCTTCGTTGCCGGAGAGGAGGAATACGGCACCATCGCGCTGGACGATGCGCTTGAGGGCGAACTCGCCTTCATAGATGCACACGGCTATGCTCTTCTCCGTGGGGAAGAGGGAGCGGTCCACTACGAGCATATCGCCGGCATCAATGCCTTCGTTTATCATAGAGTCGCCCACCACCTTGACAAGATAGGTGGTGGCCGGATGCGCCACGAGTTCCTTGTTGAGGTCTATCGGCTGACTTTGGTATGCCTCCTGCACGGGCGAGGGAAAACCGGCGTGCACCTCCGCGCCCTCAATGAGTTGCACGAAGGTGCCGGCATCCTGGGCGATGGGGAAGATTTCTATTTCGCGCTTTGTCATATATTCAGGGGCGTCAAGGGGGGCAGTTCAGTTTTTCTTGACAACTTCCTGGTCCGAACTGTCTATCATAATTGTGCAACTGCCTGTACCCATATTCGGAATGAAGCTCTCGATGATGATAGAACCTTTGTAGATATTCGGATATTTTTCATCCTTGGCGAAAACCAATTCCACGACATCGTGTTGCTCCGAACCCTCAAAGCCTGTCAGTCCCTCTATCTTTGAAGGCTGCGGATCGGCTATGCGCGTTACGAGAAGCCTTACCTTTGGCAAGACATAGTCTCCTGACTGCGTGTATTTCATCTCATACTCCACGAAAATTCCGTGGTGGAAATGCAACAGGCCGCTCGCCTGGATATAGCGGTCGTGACCTAATGGTATGTTGGCGTTAACCGTGGGGTACGTCCACGACACATTGTCGTACCACGCAGGCTTATTATCCTCTGCGTACACCGCCATGCTGACAACAAGGACCACGAAAAGTAAAAATACGCGTCTCATCATTGGCTTTCTGTGTTATTGACTACTTCACAATCACCTTTCGGCCGTCCTTCACAATAATGGAACCGACGCCCTTATCGGCGGGCTGGCCAGCGAGGTTATACGCTCTTGTCGTCTGCTGTATATCTTCCTTTATCACGGTGCCAATGCCTACGGGATAGAGCCAGTTTTCGGCGGCGTTAGCGATTGCGCCGGTCTTGCCGTCGATGACGAGGGCGATGATATGGCACTTGCTGACATTCTGTACCTCCGTGTTGCGCAGGGAAATGTGGTAGTTCACCTTCTCGGTCTGTCCGCCCGTGAGATGGGAGGGAAGTTGAACGGAAGTATCACCCGTGCCAGTGGGATTGGGCCAGATGCCGCGGGCCACATCGACGAAGTCCATCTCCACGTTGGCGGGAAGTTTCTCGAAGCCGCCCATCTCGCCAGACTTGCCGTCGTAGTAGGAGTTGTTTTGCATGCCATGGATGCCGTCCTCAATAACGACGATGGCCACGCGATAGTTGGCGCTGGGGATATCCACGAAGGGGGTCACACTGGCCGTCACGTCTATGCCGTTCGCCGTGTAGGTGCCTTCCACCCCTACGTTGATGTCGCTGTAGAGCGGCATCTCGTTTTCCATATACTCTCGGAGTTTATTGGGATTAGGGTTGCGCTGCACGCCGTCGCGATTGATGAAACAGGCAGGATAGCCGGTAATGCCGAGGTCGTTCACCACGAAGTTGGCATAGTTCGTCTCGGTCATTTCGTCCTTGCTGTGCACGGCGATACCGATGAAGCGGTCGCCATATTCCTTGCGCATCTCTCTGAGACCCACGATGCCGCGCACGCACCAGCCGCACCAGGTGCCGGTGGCTTCTTCCACCACCATGCGGCGGTTGGGGGGCATCGTGGTGAGGAAACTCTGCACGGTGGCCTTGTTGTCGGCGGGCGTAATGTCCTCGGCCTCATCGCGCCAGAGGAGTTCCATATCAATATTCACCGCACCTTCCTCTGTGATGTTCTTGGTGGGGATGGTGATGGTGAGTTCCTTCTCCTGGTCTTTGGCGAGGGTGCAAGAGAGGGCCTTCTTTGCGACTTCTCCGCCGTTGATGCTGTAGGCCAGGCGAGGATTGACTACTGCGATGTGATGGTTGTTGCGCACGGTAAACGTCAGGCTCAGCGGCTGCCCTAACTGGCAGATGGTCGTGGCGGAGGGGTTGATGAGGGCCATGTCGTGGAGAGCCATAATATAGTTCAGTTCTACCTCGGTCTTGTTGTCTTCGGGCGTTGCATCGGGCTCTCCGTCGGGCCAGAGGAGTTCCATCGTGACGGTGACTTTTCCTTCCTCGGTCACGGCCTCGGCGGGCACTTTGGCCACCACCTTCTTGGTGGCGCCGGCGGCGAGGGCGGCTGTGGCGGCAGTCTCCTTAACCACTTGGCCGCCAATGGTGTAGCGAATGATGGGGTTGGAGACTTTGTCGTCGCCGTTGTTCTTCACGGAGAGGTCAACGAGAGCCTCACTACCGATGGACTGCATCTCTTTTTGCGGTGTGGCACTGAGAATGACAAGGTCGTGATGGCCTTCTGCAAGGGCCGAGAAAGAGAAAAGGCCGAGGATACTTACTACAATATACTTCTTCATATCTTACAAAATTTTCTTTCCGTTCACAATCTTTATTCCCGTAGCGGCGGGGCTCACCTTGCGTCCATACAAGTCGTAAGCGCTATGCCCTCCCCTTCCCTTCGGGGAGGGGTTGGGGGTGAGGTCGTCTATCCCTTCCGTTCTCAACGCGCACTCAGCGGCATTCTCAATCATACCATTGTCGCGGTTGAGCAGCAAAGCGACGACCTTGCAGCATCCCAAGTCAAGACACTCAAAGCCATCAAGAGGGATTCGGTAGGTGAACTCATCGGCCACGCCGGCGGTCATCTTCGTGGGGAGTTGCAGCGACTTCTCGCCCGTGCCTTCGGCGTTGGGCCAGATGCCGCGCGCCACGTCGGCGTACTCCACTTCCACCTTCGCGGGCAGCGATTCGAAGCCGCCCATCTCGCCGGAGTTGCCGTCGTAGTAGAAATTGTCCTGACGGCCGGACACGCCGTCCTCGGTGATGACGAAGGCCAGTTGGTAGCGCACGCCAGTGAGATTCACGATGGAGGTGACGCTCGCCGTCACGTCGATGGCCTCGGAGCCTACGATGGCGCTGACGCCCACCTCGCTGTCGGCATACGGCATCATCATCTGCATATACTGACTGAGGACGGTGGGACTGGGGTTGCGCGTATAGCCATCGCGGTTCACCAGGCAGCCGGGATAGTTGGAGATGGCGGGCTCTATCCACAGGGCATAGTCATCCACGCGCAGCGGGTCCTGCTTGGTATGCACGGCGATGCCGATGAAGCGGTCGGGGTAGGCTTTCTTCATCTCGCGGAGCCCCACGATGCCGCGCACGCACCAGCCGCACCAACTGCCCGTGCCTTCCTCCACTACCATATAGCGGTTTGGGGCACGGCTCACGAAGATGGGCTTGAGGTTGGCTTTGTTGTCTATCTTCGTGGCGTCGGCGGATCCGTCGGGCCATTTCAGCTCCATACTGACGGTGGCGTATCCCTCGGCCGTGAGGCTGCCAGTGGGCACGTCAAAGGAGAAGTCCTTCGTCTGGCCGTAGGAGAGCGTGCAGGAGATGACCTCCCGCCGTTCCTCTCCGCCGCCGAGGGTATAGACGATGACGGGGTTCTTCACCGTGACATAGTCTTTGTTCTTGATGGTGCCCGTCACGGTGAGGGGCTTGCCAATCTTACAGAATCGCAGGCAGGTGACGCCTTGCAGCGCCATATCCTGCTTGGGGTTGGCCTCGTCGGCAACGGCAGTACTTGCTGCCATTGCGGCCAATATGGATAAAAACAACAATTTCTTCATCGTTTTGAAGACAACTATTTATATTTTAAGACAACTTTATCAACTATTACAACATTATCAACACTAACGACAAAGCGCAGGCCGGTTGTGGCCGGAGCTTAAAAGACGTTGTACTTGTTGTATCTGTTGTCTTTATAATATTTTCTTTCCGTTCACAATCTTAATACCCGACACGTCGGCCTTCACCTTGCGGCCAAACAAATCATACGCGCTCTGGTCTTCCCTTCCCTTCGGGGAGGGGGCGGGGGTGAGGTTTTCTGTGTCCATTACCTTACACCTTCCAGCATTGGCAATGGTGCCGTCGGCCTTGATGACCATAGCGGTGACATACACCTCGTCCTTCTTGATGGCATTAAGCAGCACGGCCTTCGCGGGCAGTTCCAGCGTGAAAGTGCTCACGGCCTTTTCGCCCACGCCGGTGACGGAGAACGCTGCCACGCCGTTGTCGGCCTCAGGGGAAGCCCACGACGAGCCTATCATCACGTCGTTATACACCAGTGTCACATACGTCTGGCCCAGTTCCTGACCGCGGCACATCTTGTAGAGTTCGGGGTCGTTCTCCTGCGTCACACCGTTTTCCTTGGCATCTACGCTGCCGTAGAAATTCGTCTGTTGCCACAGGCGACCGCCGCCCGTCAGACCGTCGGCCGTCAGTACGAACACGAGCTGGCTGCCCGCCAGGTCGGTAAGGAACTCCGTGGTGGCGGCGGCATCTATCTTCGTCTTTTCGGCATCGGCCCAGGAGGCGGAGAGTTCGGAAATCTCCACCTCGGGCAGCAAGTCGGCATAGCGCTCCACGGTCTTGATGATGCCTTCGTCCTTGCCCTCCACCTTGTCGCCGTAATAGGGGTCGGTGCTTCTCACGCTGCGATCCACTACGGCCTTCGGCGCACCGCCGATGAAGGACGGACGGTGGTAGTAGTCGCCATACATCGGGTCGGTCTCGTCATACTGGTGCAGGGCCACCACGCAGGCTTTGTCGGCCAGCTCCCTCTTCACCTTTTCCATACCTACCCATCCGCGGGAGCACCATCCGCAGGCCGTGCCGGTAAATTCCTCCACGAGGCTCATTCTCCTGGCCTCGCGCAGCACCACGTTCTGCCTGTACGTCGCTTTGCCTTCTTCCTTCAAGGCCTTGCCGTTCACCTTCGTAAACTCCACCTCCACGGTGTGGGCACCGGCCTTCTCGGGTGCCGTCAGCGAGCAGGTGAACGCGCCCTTTATGTTGTAGCCGGCATCGAGGGGCGTGGCGAAGGTGGCTGTGCCGCTCACGGTCTTGCCGCCCAGCGCCACGCTGTAGTCCACGCTCTCCACGGGCTCGTCGCTCGTGCAGCTCACGCCCAGCGTGGCATCAAACTGCCCGCCCTGCAACACCGTGGGGCTCTCATAGCCGTCGGCCACCACCGTGCTGCCGCTGATGGCGGCGGAGGTGCAGATGAGCTGCACGGCGGCGGATCCGTACTTGTCGCCGTTGAGGTTGCCCCACACGGGCTCGGTGGTGTCGGTGCGCAGCGGACCGTAGAGCACGAGGCTGCGCGTGCCCTCCTTCGGTGCGAAGGATGTGGCAATGACGTAACTCTCCATCGTGCAGTCAAACACGTACATCGGTATGAGGTACTGGTAGTCGCCCGCCACCGTCACGGGCTTGTCCAGCATCACGGTGTTCCAGCCCACGGAGCAGTTCTTGTTCACCGTCTTCGTGGCCAGCGGCCCCACGATGGTGTTGCCGGCCTTCATGGCGTAGAGTTTCACGCTCTTTATCTTGGCGCTCTCCGCCAGGGCGAAGCGCACGCCGTCCACGGCAAGATTGTCCATGCCGGCCCAGCACGAAGCGGGCACACGCGTGCCGGCCTCGAGTTCCGACTCCATACCGAAGCCCACGCCGAACTTACTGTAATCATCGCCGGTGTAGAGTCCCACGAGGAACTGCCCTTCCTTCAGGCCCTGCGCCATCGCGCTGACGGCCATGACGCCGACAAACATAAGGAATAAAATTTTCTTCATAACCCTTTAATTTCTTGTTTTGTGGGCAAAAATAGCCATTTTTCTTCACATGGCCAAATTTACGCGCGTATATTTTATAAATAAGGAGTGCCTCACTGATTCACAAAGTGCAATGGTGCTACGGTACTACGCTGATACAATTTTTTCCTTCCACTTCTCAATCAAGCGCCAGCCCATATGAGGGCAAGACACCTCTCCCGTTCGGTGGAAAGAAACGGCAGGCGTTTTTTCGGGCGTTTTTTTGAAAAAGGATTTGGTTATGAGTGATTTTTTGCGTAATTTTGCATGCAAAAAAAGGAAAGGCTCACCCCTGACCCATTACCCATTACCCCTGACCCATTACCCCTGACCCATATGAAACGCTATCTGATTCTTCTCATGACCCTCGTATGCTGCCTCGGCATGAACGCCGAAGTGCGCAGCATAAGCGAAATGACCGCCGCCGCCACCCGCGTGCTGCAACGTCCCGGACTTCTCCGCGCCCACAAGACAGGCGTGACGCCCGTCAGCATAAAGCCCCTCGCCACCTACGGCCAGATGACGGCCATAGGCTACGACGACGGCGGATTTGCCCTCGTCAGCCACGACAAGGCGCTGCCCGAGGTGCTGCTCTACTGCGACACGTGCTACGACGAACTGCCCCTCTGCCCCGCCCTGCAGGAGCATATCCAGGCTATGGCCGACTATCTGGACCACTGCGCCGAGGCCGGCATTCAGCCCGTGTTCCTGGCCAGCGACGTGACGCTGGGCCACCCCGAAGGCGTGCCCGAAATCCTCACATGCCGATGGAATCAGTATGCTCCCTACAACTACCTCTGCCCCATGCTCTATCAGGACGGCGATGAAAGCCGCGCCATCACGGGCTGCGTATCCACAGCCATGTCGCAGGTGGTATATAACCTCTACAAGAAACTCGGCGTGCGACCCGAGCTGCACGGTGCCAAGCGCTACCACTTCTTCGGCGACAAAGGCCAGCGCGTAAACACTTACCTCTATTTCCCCTCGCTGGACTTCAACTGGGACGACCTGTGCGACACCTACAAAGGCACCGAGCCCTACGCCCAGAGCATGGCCGTGGCCTCACTGATGTACGCCTGCGGCATGAGCGTTTCCACAAGTTACTCCACGGGCGGCAGCGGAGCGCAGTTCTCCTTCATCCCCGACGGCATCAAGCAGTTCTTCGGCGGCATTGAGGCCACCTACTACGCCTCTCTGGCCGACAACCACCAACTCGTTTACGACGAACTGGACGCCGGCCGCCCCGTACTCTTCGGCGGCGAACGCCCTGACATGGGAGCCCATGCCTTCGTGGGCGACGGCTACGACAAGGACGGCCTCGTGCACATCAACCTCGGATGGGGCGGCGGCAGCAACTGTTTCTCCGCACTCACCGACCTCTGGGGTTTCTCCTCCAATCAGAACCTGTGCACCTTCAAGCCCTCGTCACGCGAGTTCCGCTTCAGCGAGGCCGAGCCCATCGACGAACTCCGCGACCTCTATGCCACGGCCGACATCAACGCTCCCGCCACCAGCATAGAAGAAGGCCGCTGGTACGTGCTCTACAACATGGGCCGCTGCACATCCATCTACACCGCCGCAACGGGAAAGGTGCCCAATAACGTCAAGTACATCCCCGCCGCCGACAAAACCTCCCGCGTAGCCTCTATGCTCGTGCGCTTCCAGAAGAAAGAGGACAACCTCTACTACATCCAGTCAGGCACCGGCGAATACTTCGGCGGACTTACCTACAACGGTTCACAGGGCACATCCCGTAACGCCTCCAACTACTACCTCACCGGGCACATCGGCGACGCCGACTCCCCCTACTTCTGGATGAAGGAAAGCGGCATCACCCTCGACTGCAACTGGGACGGCGGCGGCATCTTCGGATGGAAAACCGACACCCCCACCGACATCCTCGCCACCAACTCCTGGCAACTCTATCCCGTCACCCTCACCGAGGAGCCCGTCGTGGCCCTCGCCGACACCCTCCGTTTCACCGACCCCGACCGCACCTACAGTATGAAATGCTACGACGGCGGGCGTAACTACGGATTCAACATCAAGGCCACCAACAGCCTCAGCAGCAAGACCGAGTCCAACCTCCGCATCCTTCGCCGCGGCAACGGCTACAGCATCGTCAACGCCGATGACGAAAGCCAGATTTTCAGCGTCAAGGCCAAGGACTTCAAGACCGGCAACGGCGCCACCGCCGGTGACAAGCCCCTCGTCCTCTACTTCGAGCCCACCAACATCGCCCCCGACACCGACGACCCCGACCTCAACGCCACCTCCAAGATTTACCGCATCCGTTGCGAGGCCGGCTATCTGGCAGCGCAGAAAATCGCCATCGGCGGTCCCGTCTATTGCAACCTCGGCCCCGAGACGCAGTTCGGCCTCTGGCTCGTTTCCGACCGCACCGCCTACAACGAAATCCACCCCGACGGCATCGGGAAATTAGCAAATGAGGAAATTAGCAAATTAGCAAATGGGGGCCACTACGACCTTCAGGGCCGCCCTGCCCGAAAGGACGCCAAAGGTGTGACGATAAGCGAAGGGATGAAGGTGGTGAAGAAGTAAATAGGTCATCCGGCATTTTGAACATCTCTTGCACAAGGATTAAGCCCCTTCGGGGTATGCCCACGCCATTTTACCGAACAATAATAATATATTAAATAAGTGCCACAACTGAAACGCGATAATTACTGAAATATGAAAAGATTGGCTATCTTCGTTTCTGGAAGCGGAACGAACTGCGAGAACATCATTCGTTACTTCAAGGATTCCACGGAAGTGGAGACCGTACTCGTGCTGAGCAACCGTGCTGATGCCTATGCCCTCGTGCGGGCAGAGAGGCAGGGCGTACCTGCCGAAATCGTGCCGAAAAAGGAGTTTATGGACGAGCACGTTCTTCTGCCTTTGCTCGCCCGCTACGAAGTGACGCACATCATTCTGGCAGGCTTCCTCCTCGTAGTGCCCCCCTTCCTGATAAATCAGTACGACCACAAAATCATCAACCTCCACCCCGCCCTTCTTCCCAAGTACGGCGGGCGCGGCATGTACGGCCACCACGTGCACGAAGCCGTCAAGGCTGCCGGTGAGAAGGAGACGGGCATCACCATTCACTATGTCAACGAAGTGTGCGACGGCGGCGACATCATCCGCCAGTTCTCCGTGGCCCTTACCCCCGAAGACACCGTGGAGGACATCGAGGCCAAAATCCACGTGCTGGAACAGACGCACTTCCCCAAGGTGATTGAGGATGCTATTTGAGAAGAGGCTTTTTCGCGCATCTGAAAAAGATTAGGCAATAATCTACTTTTTGGCACAAACCTATTTATCTTTTATTCGTATCAAGAATTAAAGAATGTTGTGCCAAATTGTATATTGTCCCCAAACAATATTTTCTTTTACATTTTCTCCTGCACCTCCTACACCTCTTACACCTCCCCCTCCCGTCCGCCGCACAAAACGCAGAAGAGGCGCAGGACTTTAGGGCCCTGCGCCTCTTCTATTGGTAAGGAGTGAAAGCGTCAGAAGAACAGCGTCATGTTCAGGCGCATCGGTTTGTTCTGCTTCACTTCGTAGGCAGGATCGTAAGAATGGTTCATAAGGCCGCGGGAATAGGTGTAGCCTAACTGGAAGTTGCGATAACGGAACGTGCCGCCCACTTCCCAGCTGGCGTTGAAGCGTTTCTGGTCGCAGATGTCCAGCACGCTCTCTTCGTAATAAGTATCGTCGTAGTATGTGTCCACCCATTTCACCTTACCCACTACTATGCAGTCAATACCCACGCCGCCGAATAAGCCCAAGTATATCTTGCTACCTAAATTGAAGTCGTATTTCAGGTGAAAGGGCACGTAGAGGTTATGCTCATTGTAGGTGTTGCGTGTAGGATAGTCGTAGTCATCATAGTATTCCGAGCTCTTCGCATAGAAATACTCATAGAACAGTCCCGTCTGTATGCCAAAGCCCGCCACGAACTTAGGGCTGAACGTGAGGCCCACTTGCACGCCGTTCAGCAATTTCTGCTCGTCAAACATCCCTACATCATCCACCTCGCCGTCCTCGTAGTAGCGCCAGCGTTTTTGCACATAGCCCAGGGAGAGGCCCACCCAGTCGAGATCCTCAGTCTTCCTGTGCGAGCGGTATTTGTATGTTGAACTCGGCGTGTAGGAGGAACCCGTGTAAGTGCTGGAAGTAGAACCCGTGTAAGTGCCGGAAGTGGAGCCTGAGTAAGTACTGGAAGTAGAAGTTGAGGTGGAACTACTCGGTGTAGATGTATTTCCCTGCTGAGCAGTACTGCGTGAACTCTCTGCTGCCATACTCTCTTCTTCCTTTATCCCCGCCTCACATAACGCTAATCCATTTTTTGCTAATTTCAACTTAACTTCACCCAAATCTTCTCCCTGCTCCGCTGCCTTACGATACCACTTCGCGGCCTCGGTATAGGATTGCGTAACGCCCTCGCCGTAACAATAGCACACGCCCAATCTTAATTGTGCCTCTGCATCCCCCTGCTCCGCCGCCTTACGAAACCACTTCGCAGCCTCGGTATAGGATTGCGTAACGCCCTCGCCATTATCATAGCACACGCCCAATCTTAATTGCGCACCTGCATCCCCCTGCTCCGCCGCCTTGCGATACCACTTCACGGCCTCGGTATAGGATTGCGTAACGCCCTCGCCTTTATAATAGCACAAGCCCAAATAATACTGCGCACCTTTATGTCCCTGCTCCGCCGCCTTGCGAAACCACTTCGCAGCCTCGGTATAGGATTGCGTCACGCCCTCGCCTTTTTTATAGCACACGCCCAAATTATATTGCGCACCTTTATGTCCCTGCTCCGCCGCTTTGCGATACCACTTCACGGCCTCGGTAGAGGATTGCGTAACGCCCTCGCCAAAATAAAAGCAATGGCCTAACAGGCATTGCGCATCTGCATCCCCCTGCTCCGCCGCCTTGCGAAACCACTTCACGGCTTCGGTGTAGGATTTCGTCACACCCTTGCCATTATAATAGCGCCCGCCCAAAACAACCTGAGCCGTTGCATCACCGGCATTGGCTTTACTCTGCAATTGTGTCAGAGGCAATTCCCCATAAGTCGTCTGTGACATAGCGCACATAAGCGTGCACATAAAAAGGGAAAATAATAATAATGTCTTTTTCATAAGTGTTGATGTGCCTCCTATCCCCCGATTTGGCCGTTTGTTAATGATGATTGGATACAAAAAAGCGTAGGGACTTGTCCTTACTCACCTAAATCGAGGCTCTGGTAAACCCTTATAGAAATGATCGGAAACAGCACCCCCACGCCGTATATGCTCGAAATACGGCGTAGGAGCCGCATACAAACGTGTACACAGAGCAGTGGGCGTCACATTTCTTCACCCTTCTATAATTTAGAAATTTACCAGATTTCCGATTTAAGGATAAAGCGTGGAACGCCTTCTTGACAGACGTTTTCTCCCGTCTGCGAGTGCAAAAGTACAATTATATTTTAAATCCACAAAACTTTTGTGTAAAAAAGAGAAAACACAAATACAAATTTGCTCTTACAAGTTACAGGCCGCTTTTGCGTCCTTTCCGATTTTTTGCCCCCCCTTGGCATTTTTTTTGCCAGCCGACAGCAATTTTTTGCCAGCCGACAGCATTTTTTTGCCAGCCGACGGCAATTTTTTGCCAGCCGACAGCAATTTTTTGCCAATAGGGTGGCAAAAAATTGCCAAGGGGGTGGCAGAAAATTTAGTGGAGACCTACGGGGCCTTTCTTGGGAATGAATGCTGATTATATCTCCTGAAACCGTGGGTGATAAGGATTGGAGACATAATACAAGGCGACTAGGCCAAACACAAAGGGAGGGGGAGGCGTCTTAAAAGGCGAGCTGGGAGATCAATTCGCCAAGGATGTCGGCGCGGGAGAAAGAACGGCCCGTGAGAGTGCGGAGGCTGCAGGGGTTGGGGAGTTCGGCGGGGAACGAGGCCTCGTTCACATTGAGACCGATGCCGATGCGGGTGCGGAGAATCACAGAGCCCTGCACGTCGTGCTCGATAAGGAGACCGGCGATCTTGGACTGGTTGACCCAAATGTCGTTGGGAGGCTTCACCCACGGAGAAAGGCCGTGGGGAGCGAGAAGAGGAGCGAGCGTGCGGCACACGGCATCGGCCACGCGCCGGCTGAGGAGGTGCTGCTCGCTGACTGAATAAGGCGGATGGGGCCAAAGAATGCCGAGAAGGAGATTTTCTCCAGGGGCGGAGTGCCAGAGATGCGTGCCCTGCCCCCGTCCGGCCGTTTGATGGTCGGCCGTGAGGACTACTACCTCCTTGCTGTCGGCATACTGCGGCTGAAGGAGGAGTTCATCCATCAGGGAGGTGACGGAGATGAGGGACAGGATTTTCATAGCAAACTAAATTATTGAGCCAACCTTATCGTTTGTTTCTAAAGAACTCGGTGACGATTTCGCCGCACTCCTCGGCGAGGATGCCGCTCAGGACCGTTGTCTTGGGATGGAGGAGCGAGGGCGAGAAACGGGTGTAGCCGCGCTTGGGGTCGGAGGCGCCATAGACGAGGCGGCCGAGTTGGCTCCAGGCAAGGGCGGCAGCACACATGGGACAGGGCTCCACGGTGACGTAGAGCGTACATTGGTCAAGGTATTTGCCGCCGAGATATGAGGCCGCGGCGGTTATGGCCTGCATCTCGGCGTGGGCCGTGACATCGGTGAGCGTTTCCGTGAGGTTGTGGGCCCGGGCTATGATTTGGTCGCGGCACACGACGACGGCACCGATGGGTACTTCGTCCTTTTCGACAGCCAAGCGGGCTTGCTGGAGGGCCTGGGACATATATTCTACGTCAGTCATTTGGGAAATCGGGGATAAGTTGGGAATATCAACTTTTATCTTTTAATTTTTAACTTTTAACTCAAAAAGATGAATCCCCCGGCGGCAAAAAAAATGGGTGGGGCCAACCAGGGGATTCGGGGGGAGGGAGGGATGTAGCGAGAAGGGGACTTGAACCCTTGACCTTCGGATTATGAATCCGACGCTCTAACCAGCTGAGCTATCTCGCCATGTTTTTGATTCGGGTGCAAAAGTACGGCTTTCTTGGGACATAGCCAAACGTTTTGCGGATTTTTTTACAAAAATGGCAGTTTAATTTCTTGAAATGACATTTTGAAAGGGGCAAAGGGGCTGTAAATGGGATTTTTTTAGTAAATTCGCAGCGCAAATGTGCGAACGGGGTATTTCGCGCGTACGAGCGACGTGCAGGAATGTGCGATAAATAGAAAAGGTCGTGCCCCCGGAAATGATGAGTCGATGAGACGATGAAAAGATGAATTGACACAGGCGATGAGACTGATAAAGAAACTGGACATATTCATTCTGAAGAAATTCCTGCAACTGTTTGCGGGAAGTTTCTTCGTGTGTCTGTTCATCTTCATGATGCAGTTCACATGGCGCTATGTGGATGACCTCGTGGGCAAGGGGCTGACGCTGGACATTCTGGCGAAGTTCTTCTGGTATATGAGCCTCACGCTAACGCCTACATCGCTACCGCTGGCCGTATTGCTGGCCTCGCTGATTACGTTCGGCAACCTGAGCGAAAACCTAGAACTCCTCTCTATCAAGGCTGCGGGCATCAGTCTGCTGAGGACGATGGCGCCGGTGATAGTGTTCTGCACAATGATAGTCGGCACAAGTTTCTATTTTCAGAACAAGATAGGGCCCGAGGCACAGAAGAACCTCACGTCGCTCATCATCAGCATGCGCCAGAACAATCCTGCCGTGGAGATTCCGGAAGGCGTGTTCTACAGCGGTGTGCCGAACGTTAATCTCTATGTGCAGAGGAAGGCGCAGGACAACTCCGGCATGCTCTATCAGGTCATTATCTATAAGACCGACCAAGGCTTTGAACAGGCACAGATAGTGCTGGCCGACAGTGCGCGCCTGGAAATGTCGAAGGACAAGCAGCACCTCACACTCGACCTCTGGGCCGGCGAAATGTTTGAGAACCTACAGGGCGGCCACAATGCTTCCGCCATGGCCAGCGACCCGTACGACAGAGAAACGTTTCAGTATAAGCGTATCATCATAGACTTCGACGCAAACTTCAACTTGGTGGACGCCGACATGCTGCGCGGCGCGGCCACGACAAAGAGCCTGGCACAAATCGACCACGACATCGACAGCATACGCACCAGCCTTGACTCCATGGGCCGCACACACTACGCAGAGACCATAGAGCACCTGCTGCCCGTGGCCACGAAAAAAGACGTGAAGGCACAGAGCAAGCCCAAGGCTGTGGACTTCGACGAATTCATCAGCCACCTGGACGCCGCCCGCCAGCAAACGGCGCAGAACATGGTGCAGAACAGCATACGCCAGATGCAAATGGAATATCAGTGGCGCAAGGACGTGAGCAAGGACACCGTCCATTACATGCGCCAGCACCAGAAGGAATGGCACCAGAAGATAACGCTGGCCTTAGCCTGCCTGCTCTTCTTCTTCATCGGAGCCCCGCTGGGCGCAGTAATCGGTAAGGGCGGACTGGGCATGTCGGCCGTCATCAGCGTCATCATTTTCATTCTTTATTATATCGTCAACACCTCAGGAATGAAGATGGGGCGCCAGGGCACCATACCCATCTGGATAGGCATGTGGGCCAGCACGGCGATTATGCTGCCTTGCGGCGCCTGGCTGACATATAAGAGCAACCTCGACAAGATAAACATCAACATCAATTTCTCCCAGATATGGAAAAGAATCAAATCTCTTTCCCTCTCGCGACTATTCCAGAAGCGTTGGAAGAAATCCGACAGGGGCGGATGGTCATTGTGGTCGATGATGAGGACCGTGAAAACGAAGGTGACCTCATCATGGCCGCTGAAATGGCCACGGAAGAGACAGTAAACTATATGCTTCGCAAGGGGCGCGGCGTACTGTGCGCTCCGCTCACGAAAGAACGCTGCCGGCAACTGAACCTCCCGCATCAGGTGGAGAACAACACCTCGATGCTGGGCACGCCCTTCACCGTGACGCTCGACCTCCTGGAAGGTTGCACCACCGGTGTGAGTTGCCACGACCGTGCTGCTACCATACGCGCCCTGGCCGACCCCGCACGCCGACCGCACGACTTCGGACGCCCCGGCCATATCAACCCGCTCTACGCTCAAGAGCGCGGTGTGCTGGCCCGCGCCGGACATACCGAAGCCGCCGTGGACCTGGCCCGCATGGCCGGACTACAGCCCGCCGCCTGCCTCATCGAAATCCTGAACGAAGACGGCACGATGGCCCGTATGCCTCAACTCGTAAAAATGGCCGAGGAAGAAGGGCTCAAAATCATCACGATAAAGGACCTCATCGCCTACCGCATGCAGGAAGAAGCCCTCGTGGAGCGCGGCGTGGAAGCCGACCTGCCCACAGCCTACGGCCATTTCCGCATTATACCCTTCCGCCAGCGCAGCAACGGACTGGAACACATAGCCCTCATCAAAGGCGAGTGGGAGCCCGATGAACCCGTGTTGCTGCGCGTACACTCCAGTTGCGCCACCGGCGACATCTTCGGTAGCCAGCGCTGCGACTGCGGCGAACAGCTCCACCGCGCCATGCAGATGGTGGAGAAGGAAGGCAAGGGCCTCATCCTCTATCTCAACCAGGAGGGCCGCGGCATAGGCCTTATGGCCAAGATTGCAGCCTACAAACTGCAACAGCAAGGCCTCGACACCGTGGATGCCAACATCCATCTGGGCTACGACCCTGACGAGCGCGACTACGGCGTAGGGGCCCAGATACTGCAAATGTTGGGCGTGAGAAAGATGCGCCTGATGACCAACAACCCCGTGAAGCGCGTGGGCCTGGAAGCCTACGGACTGGAAATCACCGAGAACGTGCCCATAGAGACCACGCCCACCCCCTATAACGAGCGATACCTCCGCACCAAACAGGAAAGGATGGGACACACGCTTCACATCAAATAGCCTACCATTAACCTAATCATAAACCATTAAACCTTTCATTAAAATTATGGAAAAACTCTCTTCCTTAGTCAGCAGACTGCAACCCAGTGCCACACTGGCCATGAGCCAGCGCAGTGGCGAACTCAAGGCCCAAGGCCTCGACATCATCAACCTCAGTGTCGGTGAACCCGACTTCAACACCCCCGACCATATCAAGGAGGCTGCCAAGGCTGCCATTGACGACAACCAGACCCGCTACACCGCCGTGCCCGGAACGATGGCTCTCCGTCAGGCTATCTGCGAGAAGCTCCTCCGCGAGAACCACCTGGAATACACCCCCGCCCAGATTAGCGTAGGCAACGGTGCCAAGCAGAGCGTCTGCAACACCGTAATGGCCATCGTTTCCCCCGGCGAGGAGGTCATCATCCCCGCTCCCTACTGGGTAAGTTATCCCCAGATGGTGCTGATGGCCGACGGCAAGCCCGTATTCGTAGAGGCCAAGATTGAGCAGGACTTCAAACTCACCCCTGCCCAACTTGAGGCCGCCATCACCGAGCGCACCCGTGCCATCATCCTCTGCGCTCCCAGCAACCCCACCGGCAGCGTTTACACACAGGAAGAACTGGAAGCCCTGGCAGAAGTGCTGCGCCGTCATCCTCAGGTGTTCGTTATCAGCGACGAAATCTACGAGCACATCAACTACCTCGGCACGCACGCCAGCATCGCCCTGTGTGAAGGCATGAAGGAGCGCACCGCCGTCATCAACGGTGTCAGCAAGGCCTACGCCATGACCGGCTGGCGTATCGGCTATGTAGCAGGCCCCGAGAATATCATCAAGGCCGTCAACAAACTGCAAGGCCAGTACACCTCCAACCCCGGCAGCATCTCCCAGGCCGCTGCACTCGCAGCCTACAAGGGTCCGCAGGACTGTGTAGAGGAAATGCGTCAGGCTTTCCAGCGCCGCCGCGACCTCATCGTGAAGCTCGCCAAGGAAGTTCCCGGCTTCGAAGTTAACAAGCCCGAAGGCGCCTTCTATCTCTTCCCCAAGTGCAGCAGTTACTTCGGCAAGACCGACGGCAAGCGCGTCATCAACGATAGCCTCGACTTCGCCATGTACCTGCTCGAAGAGGCCCATGTAGCCACCGTAGGCGGTGCTGCCTTTGGTTCTCCCGAATGCTTCCGCATGAGCTACGCCACCAGTGACGAAAACATCGTAGAAGCTATCCGCCGAATCAAGGAAGCCTGCGCAAAACTCCATTAATCCGTGAATTATTTTCAAAAGACATTCCTCACAATATTAGGAAGCCTTACACTCGCTGTCGCAAGCGCCTCTGCCTCACCTGGGGCAGAGGTCGCTGCGGCAGCTACAGTGGCTGGCGCGGAAAGCATGGGCAATCCCTCTGCAGTTGCCGCACCGACGCCACGAACTAAGAAGACGAAAGGACAAAATAGCGACTACACCGAAAACTTAGAGCCCGACTTGATGCCATTGGTCGCAAGCGCCGATGAAGTACTGAAGGAAACAGACCTCCTGATCGCCAAAAGAAAGAGATCAAGACGACTAACCGGTTCATCGGCAAGGCAAGGTATAGACGTGAGCCATTATCAGCACATCATCAACTGGCAAGAGGTAGCCTCAGATGATAATGTTAGCTACGTTTATATCAAATGCAGCGAAGGGGCATCAATCAAAGACGACCGCTACCTTATTAATAGAGAAGGTGCCCATAAGGCCGGCATACCCATGGGGGCTTATCATTTCTACCGCTCAGACGTATCGCCAGAAGAACAGTTGCGCAATATGAGCGAGATTGCCAAAAAGGAAGATTTTGACCTCGCGCCCATGATTGATGTAGAGACGCGAGGAGATGTTGCGCACGCCCGTTTCATAGCAGACCTCAAAAAGTTTGCAAAACTCGTTGGCGAATACTACGACTGCAAGCCTATCTTCTATACAGGACAAAACTTCTACAACAAATATCTGGCTGGCGAATTCAAGGGATACAACTGGATGATTGCCAAATACAACGGAGAGGAGCCTATCCTTGACGACGGGCTCAACTACACCTTCTGGCAATATTCCAGCAAAGGCCACGTTAACGGCATCAAGGGCAACGTAGACCGCTCATGCCTCATGGAAGGCTTCTCGCTGAGCGACGTAGAATACTAACCCGCCCACCCTTATCATTACACCTATGACGACATTTCCAGTATGCAAAGTAAACCTGGGGCTTTACGTTACGAGTAAACGCCCCGACGGCATGCACAACCTCTCCACCGTATTTCTGCCCGTCAGTCTATGCGACACGCTGGAGATTGTCGCCCTCAACGACACATATTCCGCCGACATCCTGCACCTCACTGGCCTACGTCTGACAGAAGAAGGCACAGGTGCCGACAATCTCGTGATGCGCACCATCGCTTCGCTGCGCGAGGACTACCCCGAGTTGCCTTATTTTGAGGTTTGGCTTCACAAGCGCATCCCTACTGGCGCCGGCCTCGGCGGAGGCAGCAGCGACGCTGCCTACACGCTCCGCCTCATCAACGAGATGTGCGACCTGCGCATAAGCGATACCGAAGCCATACGTCGGCTTTCCGTCCTCGGTGCCGACTGCGCCTTCTTCTGGAAAAGCACGCCGGCCTACGCTGAAGGCATAGGAGAGGAACTCCACCCCATCGCCCTTCCTCAACTCAAAGGGCTCTTCATCGTGCTCGTCAAGCCGCCTTTCGGCGTAAGCACCCGCGAGGCCTTCGGCGGCATCACCCCCCGGCAGCCTGCCCTACCCCTTCGCGAAGCCCTTGCCCGGCCTATTGGGAACTGGAAGACCCTTGTGGGAAATGACTTTGAGACCACCGTCTTCCCTCATCACCCCGAACTCAAAGCCCTCAAGCAAACCCTCTACGATGCCAGCGCCCTCTACGCCCAGATGAGCGGCTCGGGCAGCACAATGCTCGCCTTCTTCAAGCGCCCCGTGGATGAAGAAATAAGAAAACTATTCCCTAACTATTTTATACACTCCTCACAACTATGACAAACCTTGAAATCGCCCAGCAAAAAGAAGAATACATCAAACTATGCCGCGAATACATCCATCGCGACGGTTTGGAAGACCTGTTAGCCTATCTTGAAAAGAGCGACTTCTACACAGCACCCTCCAGCACCCGCTTCCACCTCAACGAAGAAGGAGGCCTCTGCCGCCACAGTATGAACGTTTTCAATATGGCAGGCCGCATCTACAAGCACTGCGGCATTGGCGAGGCCATTCAGAATGGGCAGTCGCCTTTCAAGGCCGGCATCTCGATGGAAAGTCTTGCCATCGCCACCCTCTTCCATGACCTCTGCAAGATTGGCATATATAGCCGCGCCGAAAAGTACCGCAAGGACGCCAACGGCCGTTGGGAAACTTACATGACCTGGGAGTTTAAGGAAACCTTCCCCCTCGGTCATGCCGAAAAGAGCCTTGCCATCATCAGTCGCTATATGCGCCTCACCGATGAGGAGATGCTCGCCATCCGCTGGCACATGGGCATGTTTGACGTGGGAGAGAACGGCAGCAGCAACCGCTATGCCTTCTATGATGCCACCGACGTATCGCCCCTCGTCAGCATCGTTTGCAGCGCCGACTTCCTCGCCTCAAAGTGCATGGAACTTACCACCGAAGCTTAGCCCCCTATGCCCAGCGTTTATCATATCTTTCCTTATTTTTCTCCCGAGCGCGATGCCCTGAAGGAGCGTTTGGCCGCTGAAGGCATCCAAACGCTCTGCCACTACCCCGTGCCCATCCATCGCCAGCCGTGTTTCAACGGACTATTCGGTGACCTGGATTTCCCCGAGGCCGAGCGCATTGCCCGCGAGGAATTGTCGCTGCCCCTCTCGCCCACGATGACGGAGGAGGACATTCTCACGGTGTGTCGGCATATCAAGGGCGAAGCCACCGACCCGACTGCCATTCCCTATCTCGACCTCAAAGCCGTAAACGCTCGCTTTGCCGACGAGCTCTCTGCCGCCGCAAAGAGCGTAGTCGAGAGTGGATGGTACGTAAACGGCAGCGAGTGCAAGGCTTTTGAGGAAGAGTTTGCCGGCTACTGCGCCGACAAGTCCGGATTGATGGCCCTCCATGCCGTAGGCTGCGCCAATGGCCTTGACGCCCTCACCCTCATCCTCCTTGCCCTCAAGCAACGCCACGGCTGGACGGCAGAAAGCGAAGTCATCGTGCCGGCCATGACCTTCGTAGCCACCGCGCAGGCCGTAATTCGCGCCGGCCTCACCCTCCGTCTGGCCGACGTCACCCCCAGCGGACTTCTCGATCCGATGAGTGCGGCAATGGCCATCACAGACAAGACCGTGGCTCTCCTCCCCGTGCACCTCTACGGCCAGCGTGCCGATATGGAAGCCCTCGCCGACTTGGCGCAAATCCACGATCTCATCATCGTTCAGGATGCCGCCCAAGCCCACGGACAACCTCTTGATGTGACCCACTCAGACATCTACGCCGCCTTCTCTTTCTACCCCGGCAAGAACCTGGGCGCGCTGGGCGATGGAGGTGCGGTGGTGACCGACGATGAATCGCTGGCGCGCGACGTGCGCCGCCTGGCCAACTACGGCTGCAGCGAGAAGTACCACCACGAAGTGCCCGAGGCCTTCAACAGCCGCCTCGACGAACTACAGGCTGCCCTCCTGCGCGTAAAACTCAAGCACCTCGACGAGGACAACGCCCGCCGCGCAGCCCTCGCAAAAATATATGAGGAACATCTTTAATACCTCCCCACAATGATGACCATCGACATCCTTATCTGCTCCCTCAACAAAGGCATCGTGAGAGTGGAAAACGTACTGCGCCAACCCGAAGAAGGCGTGCGCTACATCGTTTCGTACCAGTACACCGACGAACGCTATCTCGACCTCATCCCCGACGTGCTCCGCCAGCGCAGCGACGTGGAAATCCACACCATAAACGGCAAGGGTCTCTCCGCCAACCGCAACGCAGCGCTCGCAAAAGCCACGGCCGACATCGTTGTCTTCGCCGATGACGACGCACGCTTCACCGACGAGAGTTTCAAGAACATTCGCACGGCCTTTGAGCGTCACGCCGACATCGACATTGCCTTTTTCCAAGCCACCACCTACACGGGCAAGCCCCTAAAGTCATACCCCTCCGAGGAGCGCAGCATCACGGCCATCCCCCACGACTACAACATCTCCGCCATAGAAATGGCCGTAAGGCGCCTGAGCATACAGGGCACGCTGAGTTTCGACGAGCGCTTCGGACTGGGTGCTCCCTTCCTCACTTGCGGCGAAGAAGAGGTGTGGCTCTACGACGCTCTGCGCCTTGGGTTGAAGGTGCATTACTTCCCCGCTAAAATCGTAGAGACCAGCACGATGCTGAAGCGTTCCCTTGTATATGTCGATGCAGGCGTTCAACGCTCGAAAGGCGCATTTTGCTATTACACGATGGGCAGTCGCGCGTGGATTCATTGTCTTAAATTCGCCATCAAAGGCACGAGGCAGGGCTTCTGCCATTTCTTGCCAATGATGCGCCACCTTTCCGAAGGCATTAGATATATAAAAAGATAGCAGGGCTTCCCCAACCCATAAGACAAAAAAATATCTATTTTTCGTTTCATAACGATTTTTAGAGAGTGTAAAAAATTTTGACAAAACGAAAAAAGGAGAAATCGCGGCGCTATGAGGCCTAATTGCGGCTATCCGAGAACTGCGCGCACCAATCCCTCCTCATTTTCCTCCGCCCCCCCCTTCATTTTTCCCGATACCCTATTTTAGCAAAAACTAAAAGGGACATCGGAAAAATTAAAAGGAACATCGGACGAACTGAAAGGGCGATAGTTTCAACTAAAAGGGAGATAATTTCAATTAAAAGGGGCTTAGTTTTCGCTAAAACCCGCCGTTTTCCAAAAAAACTCACAAAAAATTCATTTCCCGACGGCTCTTTTTCGCACTTAAAAGCGGATGTAGCGCGCCCGAAGAAAACACCGTCAAAATTCTCGAATAATTAAGCGCCTGTAAATAAGCCGTGTAACGGCGTTCTCAAATTTCGCATTTTTCCGTCCAAACCTCCGCGCGCTGCGCTCCACGGCCGAAAATTGCCAAGAAAACGCACGAAAAATGTAAAAAATCTTGACAAAAAATTTAAGTTACGTCCGTTTATATGAAGTGTTGCTTTAACTGCGCCCGTACTTGAAAACCTCGCACCAATAGAACTCTATATACATAAATACCAAGAAATAATCACGTGAGCCCCACTTTATCCATTCTCATCTGCACCATCAACGACCGCATAAAAGATGTGCCGGGCATGTTGCTGGAGGAAAGGGAAGATGTCACCTACATCATCTCCTTCCAATACACCGACAACATGTTTCTCGACATGGTGCCGGACGTACTGCGAACGAGAAGGGACGTAGAATTCATAGCCCACCCCACCGTGGGTCTCTCCCACAACCGCAACACCGCCCTCGGGGCGTGCCGCACAGCGCTGGCACTTATTGCCGATGACGACACGCACTACACCAACGAGCAGATTGACACCATTATAAGGGTTTTCAACGAAAACCCGTCGGTGGACGTGGCTTGCTTTCAGGCGGTTTATGAAGACGGCACGCCGCTCAAGACTTACCCGAACTGCGATTTTTCCTACCGCCAGACGCCGCGCGGCTACTACTACAGCAGCATAGAACTCGCGCTGCGCACCGACACGCAGCTGCCCCTGTTCGACACGCGCTTCGGCCTCGGCGCGCCCTACCTCAGTTGCGGCGAGGAGGAAGTCTTCCTCTACCACGCCCAATGCGCCGGCCTTAACGTGCATTATTTCCCCTACATTACGGCCAGCACCCGCCACGGCGTCACCACAGGCCAGCGATTCTCCACCGACACGCGCGTCAGACGCAGCAAAGGGGCCGTGTTCTACGTGATTTATGGTCTTTTCGGCGGCTATCTGCGCATCTGCAAGACGGCGCTGCTGCAAAAGCACAACCGCTGGCAGGCCTACTGCGATATGATGGACGGCCTTAAATATATATTGCGCACGGAATGACACGCGATGCTCTGACTTTCCTCGACGAATGGCGCTCGGCCGCACCGACCGTTACCGTTCAGACCAGCGGCAGCACAGGTCGGCCGAAGACGATGACCGTGGAGAAAGAGCGCATGAGGGCTTCTGCACGCGCCACCTGCCAATTCCTGCGCCTGCCACAGGGTGCCACCGCACTGCTTTGCATGCCCACCCGCTATATTGCGGGAAAAATGATGATCGTGAGGGCAGAAGTGTGGCCGCTGACACTCGTCACCGTTGAGCCGAGCCTCCATCCGCTCGCTTCCCTCTCGGACACGCCCTATTTTGTAGCGATGACACCCGCCCAAGCCTACGCTTCGCTGCAAGTGGAAGAGGAGAGGCAAAGGCTTCTCGCCATCCCGCGCCTACTGTTGGGTGGCGGTGCCATCAGCGAGGAGCTGGAACAGGCGTTCAGCGGGAGCACTGGCGAAGTGTGGAGTTCCTACGGTATGACGGAGACGCTCTCGCACATTGCCCTCCGCCGCGTGGGATGCGACGAGCCGTATTACCGGCCGCTGCCCGGCGTGGAAGTAGGCCTCAACGACGAGGCCTGCCTATGGATTGATGCTCCGCTGATTTGCGCCGCCCGCCAGCAGACACACGACCTCGCAGAGATTCTCCCCGGCGGTGCCTTCCGCATCTTGGGTCGCATCGACAACGTCGTTTGCTCCGGCGGCGTGAAACTGCAACTGGAAACATTGGAGGCGCAGTTCGCCACCGCCTTCAACTTACGCGTTGGCGACGAATTCCTCCTTACATGGGTGGCCGACAAGCAATGGGGACAGGCCCTCACGCTCCTCTTGCGGCAAGCACTTCACCACACCCCCGAAGAAATTCACGCCATGCTGCCTTACCTTAAATATATATATATAATAAAGGAGTTGCCCTTGACTCCCACCGGCAAGCCCGCCCGCGAAGAGGCTCACCGGCTTGCAGAAACCCTAACAACGAAACAATTATGAAATGGACCACCATCCTTCCGTTTAAGGAAATACTCTTCGATGCCTACAACGGCATTGCCCGCATCTCCATCAACCGTCCGCGCTACCGCAACGCCTTCACGCCGCTCACTGTAAAGGAACTCGGCGAGGCCTTTGCTTATTGCCGTGAGGCGCAGGACATCAACGTAGTCATTCTCACCGGAGCCCCCACCCCGCGTCAGGAGGGCCAAAGCGAGGAGGAATGGCTCCGCACGCAGGCTTTCTGCGCCGGCGGCGACATGCACGTGAAGGGCCGCGGCGGCTATGTGGGCGACGACGGCGTGCCCCGCCTCAATGTGCTGGACGTGCAGAAGCAAATCCGCACGCTGCCCAAGCCCGTCATCGCTATGGTCAACGGCTTCGCCATTGGCGGCGGCCATGTGCTCCATCTCGTTTGCGACCTTAGCATCGCCGCCGAGAATGCCCGCTTCGGACAGACGGGACCCCGCGTGGGCAGTTTCGACGCCGGCTTCGGCGCGTCCTATCTCGCCCGCATTGTGGGACAGAAGAAGGCCCGTGAGATTTGGTTTCTCTGCCGACAATACTCAGCCGCCGAGGCCGAGCAGATGGGCATGGTCAACAAGGTCGTACCCCACGACCAGTTGGAGGCCGAGTGCATACTGTGGGCCGAAGAGATGATGCGCCTCTCGCCTCTCGCCCTCCGCATGATAAAGGCCGGCCTCAATGCCGAACTCGACGGTCAGGCCGGCATCCAGCAACTCGCTGGCGACTGCACTATGCTCTACTATATGCTCGACGAAGCCCACGAGGGCGGTAAGGCCTTCCTCGAAAAGCGCCAGCCCGATTTCTCCAAATATCCAAAACTCCCCTAATAACAATCACTACCTTCACCACCCCTCCAGCCACCTTATAAACGACAGGTTTTCCTACTC
Source organism: Alloprevotella sp. (assembly GCA_045600685.1). Taxonomy (GTDB): domain Bacteria; phylum Bacteroidota; class Bacteroidia; order Bacteroidales; family Bacteroidaceae; genus Alloprevotella. Next base: position 67,490 of record JAZRYH010000053.1, read on the forward strand.
TCACCATAACAATTATCAAAAAGATTGCGACCTTTAGTGGTATCTTCCCCTCCCTTTTCGGGGAGGGGTGGCAAAGTGCCGAAGGCAGCTTTGACGGGGTGAGGCTTTATTTCCATGAGACACCTACTTGACATATCCTTACGCGCAGCACTGGAAGCCGGTGCTGAAGAACTGCGCATCTACAATCTCCCCGCCGAACAGCAGGAGGTTGAGCTCAAGGCCGACGATTCTCCTCTCACCCTCGCCGACCGTAACGCCCACGACATCATCTGCCGCTATCTGGAAGAGACGCCCTACCCCATTCTCTCTGAAGAGGGCCGCCACCTTCCCCACGAGCAGCGCAGCCAGTGGACTTACTACTGGTGCGTGGACCCGCTTGACGGAACAAAAGAGTTCGTCAAGCACAGCGGTGAGTTCAGCGTAAACATAGCCCTTATGCAACCCCACGGCGACACCTGGCTCCCCCTCCTCGGCGTCGTCTTCTTTCCCGTGACGGGCCTCCTCTACTACACCGACGGCCAGACCTCCTGGCGCGCCCTCGTCAAAGACGGCACAGACCTTACGGAACTCACAGCCCTCCCTATCAACGGCTCTCCGCGCCCCTACACCGTAGTAGCCTCCGTCTCCCACATGAACGCAGAGACCGAGGCCTACATTGACGCTTTGCGCCAACAGCACCCCGACCTCACCCTCATCCAGGCCGGCAGCAGCCTCAAAATCTGCCGTGTGGCTGAAGGTTCTGCCGACATCTACCCCCGCCTCGGCCCCACCTGCGAGTGGGACACTGCCGCTGCCCACGCCCTTGTCCGCGCCGCCGGTGGCGACATCGTCAGCCATGAGGACGGCCTTACCCTCCGCTACAACAAGCCCAATCTCCTCAATCCCTACTTCATCGTCAAATTATAAACCCTATAACTTTTCCCTCTCTGTATTCCTCCCCTTAGTGGGAGGTTAGGAGGGGCCACCATTATGCAAGAACTTCCCCTTAAGTATGGTTGCAATCCCAACCAGAAGCCCTCGCGCATCTTTATGGCCGACGGCAGTGAACTCCCCATCGAAGTGCTCGGTGGACGTCCCGGTTACATCAACTTCCTCGATGCCCTCAACGCCTGGCAGCTCGTTCGTGAACTCCGCCAAGCCACGGGCCTGCCCGCTGCAGCCTCCTTCAAGCACGTAAGCCCTGCCGGTGCTGCCGTGGGACTTCCCCTCACGCCCACACTCCGCCACATCTACTTCGTGCCCGACACTCTCGGTGAGGAGATTTCTGCCCAGGCCTGTGCCTATGCCCGTGCCCGTGGCGCCGACCGTATGTCATCCTACGGCGATTTCATTGCCCTCTCGGATGTATGCGACCGCGACACGGCACTCCTCATCAAACCCGAAGTGAGCGACGGCGTGATTGCCCCTGCCTTCACCCCCGAAGCCCTCGACATCCTCCAGGCCAAGCGCAAAGGTACCTATAATATTATTAAGATTGACCCCTCCTATCGTCCCGCCCCCATTGAGCATAAGCAGTGCTTCGGCATCACCTTTGAGCAGGGCCGCAACGAGATTGACCTCACCGACGATGCTCTCTTCGCCAATATTCCCACGGCATGCAAGGACTTCCCCGAAACTGCCCGCCGCGACCTGATGATTGCGCTCATCACGCTGAAATACACGCAGAGCAACTCCGTCTGCTACGACAAGGACGGTCAGGCCATCGGCATCGGCGCCGGCCAGCAGAGTCGCATCCATTGCACGCGCCTCGCCGGTCAGAAGGCCGATATCTGGTGGCTCCGCCAGCATCCCAAAGTGATGAACCTCCCCTTCATCCCCGGCATCCGCCGCGCCGACCGCGACAACACCATTGATATATATATCGGTCCCGAACACGACGACGTGCTACGCGACGGAGCCTGGCAGCAGTTCTTCACCCAGCGTCCCGAACCTCTCACCGACGAGGAGAAAGCCGCATGGATAGCCCAGAACACCGAGGTAAGTCTCGGCAGCGACGCCTTCTTCCCCTTCGGCGACAATATCGAGCGCGCCCACAAGAGCGGGGTTCGCTACGTGGCCCAGGCCGGCGGCTCCGTGCGCGACGACCATGTCATCGCCACCTGCGACAAATACGGCATCGCCATGGCCTTCACGGGTGTAAGACTGTTCCATCATTAATAGTGAAAAGTGAACAATTAACAGCAAACAAAGCCCTATTACATGGAAGAAAACGACATCCGTTCCCGCCACGTCAGCGATGACGAACTCAACCAAGCCATCATGGGCGGCATCACCTTCAAGGGCGCCAAACTCAAGGCCAAGCCTACGGAGGAGAAAGTAAAGACCAAGGCCAAGAAGAAGTCCTACATCACCGGCACCCACGGTTCCGCCTCCGCCAAGCACAAGGCCGACATCCGTCAGCGCCGCGCAAACCGACATAAGAAGTAGGACCCACCCCCAACCCCTCCCTTAAAGTGAGGGGAGTAAAAGAGGCTCTAAACCTTTAATCCAAAATCCTCCAAGGCTACATATAAACGATGATTAGCCTCAAATCTATCCTCTCATCCCCCTTTAAGGGGGAAAGAGGGGGGCTTCGCCTCCTCCACCGCCACGGCTACGGCATTCAGTCGCCGTGGCTCTTCACCCTTGTCACGGAGGTCATTCCGGCCAAGGAGGAATACTATGCCTACACCTCTTTGCCCCCGGTGGAAGGGTGGCGCACGCGGGACTTACGCTTGCTGCTACGCCTTGCCAATCACTTCCAACCGTCAGAGATACAGGTCATCAACCTGCCCGCTCACCTCTCCCAATGGCTCTCCGCAGGCTGCCGAAAGGCTCTCATTAAGATTACCTCCGACGTCTCCATTCCCCGTATCCTTATGACCCGTCCCGACGGCTCCCAATGTCTCATCACTCCCTCACTCCGTTCCCCTCTCTGGCAAGAGACCTCTGCCTCCGCTGACACCATCACCCTTGAGACCCGCCGCCTCGGCCTCTCCTACACAGGACTCAACATACCCTCCCAGCACTTCAAAATCTAAAGACCTATGATAATTGATTTCTCACAAATAGCCGAAGCCTCCCATCCTCAATTCAAAGGTGGTGAAGGTGCCCTCAACGCCCGTATGTATTTCGACGGCAAATGTCGCATTATGAAAGGCCGTCTCGCTCCGGGTGCCAGCATCGGTCTCCATACCCACGAGACCAACTGCGAAGTCATCATCCTCACCTCCGGTACCGCCACCGTCCTGTACGACGGCACACGTCTCACCCTGCATGCCGGCGACATCCACTACTGTCCTATGGGCCATACACACAGCCTCGTCAACGACAGCAAGGACGATATCACATTTACGGCCATCGTTCCCGAACAAAAGGACTAACTCCACATGTCAAAAAGTATCTCCGCCACAGGCGGACACGAGCGCAGCGAGGTACTCCCCCTTGGGGGAGCGGAGAGGGGGCTCCTCTTCGTCTGCCACGGCAACATCTGCCGCAGCCCGATGGCGGAGTTCATAATGAAGCACCTTGTCCACGAGGCTGGGCTTGACGAGCACTTTTATATCGAATCCGCCGCCACCTCCACGGAGGAAATCGGCAATCCCGTCTATCCCCCTGCACGCCGTATGCTGGCAGCCCACGGTATATCCTGCGACGGCCATGCCGCCCGCCAGATTACCCCCGCCGACTACGCCCGCTTCGACCTCATCATCGGTATGGACGAGCGCAACATCCGCAATATGCTACGTATCTTCGGCGATGACCCCGACGGCAAGATACACAAACTCCTGGACTTCACCTCCCGTCCCGGCGACGTGGCCGACCCGTGGTACACCGGCAACTTCGACGCCACCTGGCGCGACTGCCAGGAAGGCTGCAACGCTCTGCTCACACTCTTAAAAGAAAATATATGAAACGCCTCACCCTCTTCATCATTCTCGCCGTCTGCGGTTTCATTGCTTCTAATGCACAAAGCGACGTGGAACTGGAAACCAACCATACCACCGGCTACATAGACGGCAAGTATCCGCCCTACTTCCAAAGTGTTGACGGCGTGCTCTATGCCACGGCGCAGTACGACTTCGGCTGGACGCTCATCAAGTACCCCGCCAGCAAAGCCGAGACGGAATACACCATCCTCCCCTACACCGTTCGCATAGCCAAAGGTGCTTTCCAGGGTGCTACGGCCCTGCGTGTCATCAACATTCCCTCCAGTGTGAAGTACATCGGAGAGAATGCCTTTGACGACTGCCCTTCCCTCGTCACCCTCAACTGCTATGACGGCAAGGCCCCCGCCTCTGTAGCCCCCGTCGCCGAGAGCCCCAAGCCCCACGAGGTGGCCCGCTTCAACATCGCCGGCAAGCCCTGCCTCCCCACCGAGAAAGGCCTTCAAATCATAGTGTTCTCCGACTACACCACGCAGACCATCATCAACGAATAATATCAACCGGGTGGAAGCTCTTTCTCTTGACATCCTCCGCACCCTCCTGAAGCCGCGGCCCGCCGACGGCCACAAAGGCACCTTCGGCCATGCCCTCCTCATTGCCGGAAAATACGGTATGGCGGGGGCTTCCATCCTTGCCGCAAGGGCTTGCTTGCGCAGCGGTGTGGGAAAGGTTACCATACACTGTCCCCGCCGCAACAACGACATTCTGCAAGTCGCTGTCCCCGAAGCCATCGTGCAGCACGATGCCGACGACGACCGCTTCACCGCACCCGTCCTTCCCGACATTTACGACGCCGTGGCCATCGGTCCCGGCATAGGCACGCATGTCGCCACGCAGCACGCCTTTATTAAGCAACTCGCTATGCTCGGCACCAAGCCTCTTGTCCTTGATGCCGACGCGCTCAACATTCTTTCGCTCAACAAAGAGCAACTGAAAGCCCTGCCCCCTCTCACCATTCTCACGCCCCACCTCGCCGAGTACCGACGTATGGCCAACGAGGAATCTCCCGCAGATTTTTCCCGCCGCCTCGGCATCATCCTCCTGCTTAAAGGACACCCCACGCGCATCTATTTTCCCGACGGCCGCATCTACTCCTGTCCGTGGGGAAATTCGGGTATGGCCACGGCTGGGAGCGGCGATGTCCTCACAGGCATTTTCTGCGGGCTTTTGGCACAAAAGTACACGCCGGAAGAGGCAGTTTTATTGGGAGCGTCGCTTCATTCCATTGCTGGAGATAAAGCCTCACAATCTCTTGGCGAGCACAGCGTTATCGCATCGGATATTATTTCAAATCTTCCTCTCGCTTTCCGTACAATTGCGACAGCAGGAGATTTTTCACCCGAGGTTTGAAAGATTGTCAATAGGAGAGGCTTACCCCTTATGAAACGGACTGAAAGCCCTGAAGTGTCCAGCCTAGGGCTATACAATTAAGGGCTTTCAGCCCAATACGAAGAGATTTCAACTTTTTCCCGGACACCAAGACTTTGGTATGAAGGAACAAAAAAAAACGGGTGTCCTATAGATAGTTTTCGGTAATGGAACTTTCGTCAATGCGAAAGCCATCACCCTATCTATAGGACACTCTTTTTATATAGTGGCGCTTACGGCCCGCCTACTACCTCGCCGGCTCGATGACGAACTGCAAGGTATATTCGCCGTAGGGGAGCATATACTGCTTGCGGGGCCAGGCTCCCCAAGAGTTGATGCCGCCGACGCCCATTTGTGCAGACTGCACGTGGGTGGTGAGTTCCTTACGGGGCGAGAGGCTGCCGCTGTGGCTCTGATGGTCCTCCTTGCGGGTGCCGTCGTCAAGGTCGGCGGTGGAATAGGCCAGTGTGCTGACTTCCAGGGGCGAGGTGGCAACGATGCGCAGGCCCTTGTGGGTCTCGCGGTTCTCCAGTTGCCAGACGCGCACATCGGTCTTGTTGCCGTATTCCTGCGGACGCACATAGGGACAGGGCTGGCGCAGTGGCTGGAAGGTGTACTCGCCGATGAAGGCAGAAGCCTTGCGGTCGGCATAGTTGTCGTGAGGACCACGGCCGTAGTAGCGCACGGCGTTGAAGTCCTTCACGGTGGTGAACTGCATACCGAAGCGCGGCAGAAACTCGGCTCCCTGGGGAGGAGCCCCCTCCCCGCTCCCCCTTTGGGGGAGAGCCGCAGCTTGGGTCTTCGGGACGAAGTGCTGGGTGATGACGAGGCGGTTGAACGAGGTGAGGGTGTATTTTATGGAGAGCGTGCCGCCCACGGAGGGCATATCGTAGAGCATCGTGACGGAGGCCTCGCGCTCATTGCTGGTGAAGCCTTTGAACTTCATCTCGGGCTGGTACCACGCGCGGAACTTGTTCTGGAAGTTGGCACCGTAGTCGTTGTCGGTGGGGGCGCGCCAGAAGTCGGGCACGAGGCTCTCGCCCTTCGCGAAGACGGGTTTGCCGTCAATGTCGAGATAGTCGAGGAAGCCGGTGGCGGTGTTCCAGGTGGCGGTGAGGCGGGAGGCGGAGAGGGTGTAGGAAGCGAGCTGCTCGTCCTGTTTCACTTCCGTCCGAACGGAAGTGAGGAGGTCGGTATCCGTGGGGAAGGCATAGGGGCGTACGACGAACTCCTGACGCCCCAGCACGGTGCCGGCGCCGATGAGGGGAGCGTTGTCCTTCTGACGATAGGTGAGCACGAGCGTCACCTCGCCTTTTTCCGGCACCTTATAATCTTTCAGGCGCACGCGTGCCGTCTGCTGCGGTTCCACGGCGGGCAGGGGCAGCGAGCCTTTGGCTTGCTCCTGGCCGTTCTGGAAGAGTTGCCAGTCGAGCGTGAGGTAGTCGAGCGAGCGGAAGAAGTTCTCGTTGAACACATCGAGCACGCCGTTTACGGAGTCGGTCAGCGTGGCCCACACATTCTGGTACTGCTGGTGCACCTCGTGGGCCTCGGGGTGCCACTGGCGGTCGGGATTGACGAAGCCGTTGCAGTTGAAGTTATGGTCGGAGGCGGGATAGCGGCCGTAGTCGCCGCCGTAGGTCCAGATGTGGCGTCCGCGCTCGTCCTTGTCGCGCAGGGCCTGGTCGGCGAAGTCCCAGATAAAGCCGCCCTGATAGAGGGGATAGCGGCGCACGAGGTCCCAATAGTCCTTGAAGGCGCCCATCGTGTTGCCCATAGCGTGGGCATACTCACACTGGATGAGAGGTTCCTTCTGCGGTTTCGAGGCATAGCGCTCGCACCAGTCGTGGTCGGCATACATCGGGCACATAATTTCGTTGAACTCCGTGCCACAGGCGCGTTCATACTGCACGGGGCGCGTCTCGTCGTACTGCTTTATCCAGCGGTACACGGGCTCGAAGTTCACGCCCATACCGCTCTCGTTGCCCATACTCCACACGATGATGGAGGGGTGGTTCTTGAAGGTGAGGACATTGTGCTCGTTGCGCTCCATGTGGGGCAAGGCGAGTTCGGGCAGATGAGCCAGCGAGCCCTTGCCGAAGCCGAAGCCGTGCGTCTCCAGATTGGCCTCGGCCACCATATAGAGGCCCAGCGAGTCGCAGAGGTCATACCAGCGAGGGTCGTCGGGGTAGTGGCAGGTGCGCACGGCGTTGATGTTGAGCGACTTCATCACCTTGATGTCGTCAATCATCCGCTGGAGGCTCATCACATACCCTCCGTCGGGGTCAATCTCGTGGCGGTTGGTGCCCTTGATGAGAATGGGCTGACCGTTGACGAGGAGTTGGCCCTCCTTGATTTCCACGGTGCGGAATCCCACCTTCTGCGGGATGACTTCCAGCGTGGTGCCCTTCTTGTCGGCCAGCGTCAGCGTGAGGGTGTAGAGCGTGGGCGTCTCGGCCGTCCAGAGGGAGGGGGAGGCAATTGAAGAGTTAAAAGTGAAGAGTGATGAGTTGAGCACTGTATTTTCAACCCACAGCGTCTTTCCCTCCTTATCGGTCAGTTCGGCCTTCAGCGTGCAGCTCTTGGCTGCGGGGGCGTTCACCTCCACTTGCAGGCGGCCTTCGGCATCGGCGCGCACGATGCGGATGTCCTCCACGTGCTGCTGCGGACGGCTGTAAAGATACACCTCGCGGGCAATACCCGTCAGGCGCCAGAAGTCCTGGTCCTCGAAATAGGAGCCGTCGCACCAGCGCATCACCTGCATAGCGAACAGGTTGCTCTGCCCCGGCTTCACATATCGCGTGATGTCAAACTCGGCGGCCACCTTGCTGTCCTCGCTATAGCCCACCTCGCGGCCGTTCACCCACAGGCGGAAGTTGCTCGTGGCGGAACCTACGTGGAAGAGGATTTGCCGGCCTTTCCAGTCGGCGGGGACAGCCACCTCGCGGCGGTAAGAACCCGTGTAGTTGTTCTTCTCCTCCACGCGGCAGTCCGTTGAGGGGCTGAACTGCGTGCTCCAGGCATAGCCGAAGTTCTTGTAGGTGGCATCGCCGTGGCCGTTCACCTCAAAAATGCCCGGCACGGGGAAGAGTTCCCACTTCGAGTCGTCATACCCCACGGCCTGGAAGCCGGCGGGCGCCTCGTTGTGATTGCGCACGAAGTTGAAACGCCACTGGCCTTCCAGCGACAGCCGTCCCCAAGTGGAGGACTGGAAATGCGAGCGTGGAGCCTCCACGTTCACGCGGTTCACCTTCAGGTTGAGCCAATGCTCCACCGGCTTGGCGGCGAAAGCAGAGGTGCAGAGCGCCGCAAAGGCGAGACAGAGAAGAATGGAATACTTTTTCATAAGAATATGTGTGTGTTTGTTACTATTCCGTGTCTTACGACTTAAATATGGTACAAAAGTACGAAAAAAAATCCACATCTCCTAATTTTTCTAGAGAAAAATACAAAACAATCGTTTGTCTTCGCATTTGCAAGAAAAGTTGCGAAAAAAAAATCGGTTGCACGGTTGCCCGGTTGCCCGGTTGCTAAAAGCAATATCCCCGTCGCTTCTTCGTGAAGACGGAAGTCGTGCCCTTTGATTTACCTCTTTTGCTAATTTTGCAGTTCATTTTTCAGGGCAAACGGGGGCAGAAAAGGCGATTTTTAAGGGAAATGTTGGCGTATGTCAAAGTTTTTTTGTAAATTTGTCGCGATTTTCGTGCACACGCGTGAAATAAATAATAAAGTACGAATAAAAAGTGATAAATAATAATCCGGGAATCCGGGAATCCGATAATCCGGCAATCCGGTAATCCGATAATAAGAATTTGGAAATTTAATAAAACATACAAAATGGCAAAAGAACTTAAAAACCTTACGAAACGGAGTGAAGACTACTCCAAGTGGTATAACGAGCTGGTGGTGAAAGCCGACCTGGCCGAACAGTCCGACGTGCGCGGCTGCATGGTCATCAAGCCCTACGGCTACGCCATCTGGGAGCGCATACAGCAGAGCCTAGACCAGCGCTTCAAGGAAACGGGCGTGCAGAACGCCTACTTCCCCCTGCTCATCCCCAAAAGTTACCTCTCGAAGGAGGCCGACCACGTGGAAGGCTTCGCCAAGGAGTGCGCCGTGGTGACGCACTACCGCCTGAAAGCCAACCCCGACGGCGACGGCGTGGTGGTGGACCCCGCTGCCAAACTGGAGGAGGAACTCATCATCCGCCCCACCTCGGAGACTATCATTTGGAATACCTATAAGAACTGGATTCACTCGTGGAGAGACCTGCCCCTGTGCTGCAACCAGTGGTGCAACGTGATGCGCTGGGAGATGCGTACGCGCCTGTTCCTCCGCACGAGCGAATTTCTGTGGCAGGAAGGCCACACGGCCCACGCCACGCGCGAGGAGGCCGAGGCCCGCGCCAAGCAGATGCTGGACGTGTATGCCGACTTCGCACGGGAGGTGCTGGCCATCCCCGTGGTGCGCGGCGTGAAGAGCGAGACGGAGCGTTTCGCCGGTGCGCTGGACACCTACACGATTGAGGCTATGATGCAGGACGGCAAGGCCCTGCAGAGCGGCACGAGCCACTTCCTGGGCCAGAACTTCGGCAAGGCCTTCGACGTGAAGTTCGTGAACAAGGAGAACCAGGAGGAATACGCCTGGGCCACATCGTGGGGCGTGAGCACCCGACTGATGGGCGCACTCATCATGACCCACAGCGATGACAACGGCCTCGTGCTGCCCCCGCACCTCGCCCCCATCCAGGTGGTCATCGTGCCTATCTACAAGGGCGACACGGAACTGGACGCGCTGAACACGAAGTTGGAGGAAGTGACCGCCAACCTGCGCAAGATGGGCATCCGCGTGAAGTACGACAACGCCGACAACAAGCGCCCCGGCTTCAAGTTTGCCGACTACGAACTGAAGGGCGTGCCCGTGCGCCTCGTGATGGGCGGCCGCGACCTGGAGAACGGCACCATCGAGGTGATGCGCCGCGACACGCTGGAGAAGGAAACACGCCAGGTGGAAGGCATCGAGGAATACGCCCGCGCCCTGCTGGAAGAGATTCAGGAGAATATCTACACGAAGGCCAAGACCTATCTGGACGAGCACATCTACGAGTGCAACGACTACGAGGAGTTCAAGGAGCGCGTGAAGGACGGCGGCTTCTTCCTCTGCCCCTGGGACGGCACCGCCGAGACCGAAGCGCAGATAAAGGCCGACACGCAGGCCACCATCCGCTGCGTCCCCTACGGCGTGAGCCAGGAGAACCTCGGCAACGACATGGTGAGCGGCAAGCCCGCTACCTGCAGAGTGGTCGTGGCAAGGTCGTATTAAGAGTGATTTTTCGATGATTCGATGATTCGATGATAAAATTGAAAGACAACAAATACAACAGAAACAACAAAAACTTACGCTCCGGCCACAACCGGCCTACGCTTTGTTGAGAATGTTCTCGCTTTGGCGAGCGGCAAGCCGATAACTTGCTCTGGCAAGCGTCTCCTTGCGTCGCCGAGCGGATATAGTTGTTAAAGTTGTCTTAAAAATGAAAGACAATGAGCAAGAATTACAATAAGAGACAGGCCGAAACAGCGGCAAAGACTGCCGCATCGGCTGCGACACAGAAGAAGAGCAAAGGTTCCCGCAAGGGACTGCACATTGGCGGACGAACGGTGTATGCCGTCCTCGGCCTGCTGCTACTGTTCTTCTGCGTGTGGGAGTTCAGCCCCGTGCTGCGCCATCTGGCAGAGGAGAACTATTTCAGTTTTGAGACGCTGCCTATGGCTTATGTGTTGAGGGAGCCCCTCGGCCATGTGCTGTGGATAGGCCGCTTCCTCATGCTGCCCTTCCACTGGCAGTGGGTGGGCGGACTCTACCTCGCCGCCCTGCTCGTCATCAGCGGCTGGCTGGCCGACAAGGCTCTGGCCTGCAAGGCGCAGTGGCGCGGCATAGGCTTCGTGCTGCCCGCCCTGCTCCTGGCGTGGGCCTCCTGGCGCGGCTATAACCTCTTCCTGCGCAATGAGCCCTCATTGCTCATCCTCTGGGTTTGGGGCCTGCTGATAGTCAGCGCCCTCGCCGCTGGCGTGAAGGCTCTGCTGCGGAAGAAAACGGCAGAGGAAACCGCCGAGGAGCCCGTCCGTTGGTACAAAGCCGGGGGCTTGTGGCTCTCCACGATAGCCTTGCTGGCCGTCATCGGCGGCACCTATGCCTTCCGTCAGAACGTGATTCTCTCCTGCGACATGCAGAACAAGATGATGGACGCCGACTGGGATGGCATGGTGGACGATGCCCTCGCCGCCCGACAGCCCGACCGCTCCGTGGCCGCCTACCACGCCATTGCCCTCAACCACCAGGGACAGCTGCTGGAGCACGTCTTCGACATCGACTATAACTACCCCACCGTGAAACTCGACAGCATTGGCGGTATGGACGAAGGCGTGAACTACATCGCCGAAGCCAACTTCCACTGCGGCCTCGTGCAGTCGGGCTATCACTATGCTATGGAGCAGCACGTGATGGGCGGCCCGCGTCTGCGTTTCCTGAAGCTTATGGCCCTCACCAGTATGGTAAATGACGAGAGGGAACTCTGCGAGCGCTATCTGCATTTTATTGAGAAGATGCCCTTTGAAGGCGGCTTCTGCGAGAATGTGCGCAGCCTCCTGGGCAACGCCAAAGCCATAACGGACGACCCCACCTTCGGCCGCATCGTACAGTTCCTGCCCCGCGAGCAGAAGTTTGAGCAGAACTTCCGCACGCCGCCCTTCCTGGGTTACAACGTGGGCGTACTCTCCGGCACCGACGAAACGCTCAACACCTCTGTGGCCGCCGCCCTCTACAGCAAGGATATGGAGAATATCATCATGCGCTCGCAATACTTGATGCAGAAGCGTACCCTCCCCCTCTGCGTGCAGCAGGCCCTCGTCATCGCTTCATTCAAACGACCCGGACTCTTGGACCACTTCCAGGGCATCAGTTCTTATGTTCAGAACGAAGTGGTGAACTTCGCCACCATAGCCGCTCCCCTCAGCAAGGACAAGAGCGAGAAGGGTAAGAAGGACAAGAGCGAGAAGGGTAAGAAGGCCATGCGCGATGCCCTCGTCAAGGACTGGAAGGGCACCTATATGTTCTACTACTACTGCGGCAACCTCAACCAGACCGCCCAGAAGCAGACACAGACCAACGTGAACTAATGGCTGACAACGGACAACAGACAACAGAAAAATGAAGAAACACATATTTTACATATTATGCGTCGGCAGTATGCTCCTCACGGCCTGCAAGCCTGAGGCCCGTATCCCCGACAACGCCACTGCTACGCAGGAAGTCATCAAAATCTATCCCGACTACCGCGACATCACAGTGCCCGGCAACATCGCCCCGCTCAACATCATTGCCCAAGGCAACGGCGATGAATACGTGGCACAGGTTAAGGGCGAGAAAGGTCAGGAGGTGCTGGCAGCGGCTGCCGAAGACGGCAAACTCTTCTTCGATTCGCTGGAATGGCGCTCCCTGCTCAATGAGAACAAGGGCAAAGACCTCGCCGTCACCATCTATGAGAAGCGCGGCGAACAATGGCTGCAGCACCCCGCCTACCCGATCAGCGTGGCCGAGGAGGAGATTGACCCCTATCTCTCCTACCGTCTCATTGAACCCTCCTACGAACTCTACCGCCAGCTGGGCCTCTACCAGCGCAATCTCACCAACTTCGACGAAGCCGTCATCTATGAGAACAACGACACCTACGAGAACGGTGAGAACCACTGCATCAACTGCCACAACTACCAGAACTACGATACGGAGCGTATGCTCTTCCACGTGCGCGGCGACCACGGCGGCACCGTGTTCGTGACGGGCGGCAAGGCCGACAAGCGCATCATGACCAACGACTCCATCCTGGGCAACGCCGTGTATCCTTCCTGGCACCCCACGAAGCCGTGGCTCGTGTTTACCTCCAATCTCACCGGTCAGGCCTTCCACCTGATGGACAAGCAGAAGATTGAGGTGGTCGATTACGGCTCAGACCTCATCTTCTACGATGCCGAAAACAACACCATCAGCAATGTGCTCAAAACCAACTCCGACATGGAGAACTTCCCTTGCTGGTCACCCGACGGCAAGAAGGTGTTCTATTGCAGCGCCCACGTGGCGGAGTTCGACACAATGGCCGTTGACAAGAAGGATGAGCGCTCCGACGTCATCCTGCGCAACTACGACAAGGTGCGCTACAACCTCATGAGCATCTCCTTCGACGAGAGCACCCGCACCTGGGGCACGCCGCAGCTGGAATACGACTGCGCCGGCGACTCCCTCTCCGTCAGCGTGCCGCGCGTAAGCCCCGACGGCCGCTATGTGCTGTTTACCCTCGGTAAGTTCGGTCAGTTCCATATCTGGCACAGCAGCAGCGACCTCTACGTGAAGGACCTGCTGACACAGGAGGTGCGCCCCCTCACCGCCGCCAACTCCGACAAGGTGGACGCTTATCACACATGGAGCAGCAACGGCCGCTGGATTGTATTCTCCTCACGCCGCGACGACGGAAGCTACACCCGCCCCTACATCGCCTACTTCGATAAGCAGGGACAGGCCCATAGGGCTTTCCTCCTTCCCCAGGAGGATCCCGAGCACAACCTGCTGCGCATGAAGAGCTACAACGTGCCGGAACTCACCCGCACGCCTGTCAAGTCCACGCCGGAAAGCCTCAAGGAGGTCATCTATGCCGACGACAAGGCCGCAACGGTGACGTATAAGTAGCCGACACACTTATTGTTCACTTATAAACTGCTCACTTTTATGAAGCTCGCTCTGCTTATCGACGCTGCATACCTTGACGAGGTGGCTCGCAATCTGGCAGCCCACTTCCAGCCGGATGCCGCTCCCACCGCCGACCTCTGCCGATGGCTGGACTGCATAGCCCTTGATGCCGGCGTGAAGCCCGGCGAGAATCAGGTACAGGCCGTCTTCGTCCACTCCCAGGAACAAGAGCGACTCGCCCACTTCCTGCCCGCGTGCTTCGCTGAAGAACTGGACGGAAAGGCCTTCAACGACAATATCGCAGAATTCACCCTCCAGAGCATAACCGTTGAGCCTATCGTCTCCCTTCGGCAAATGCTGGCCGATTGTGCCGAGGTGATGGCCACGCAGCAATCCGACAAGACCGTAATCGTGGCCGACACGTCCTCTCCCACCGAGAAGCCACACCTTTTATGCAGCATGCAGCCCACGGCCGACATCATCCTGGGCTACTCCGTTATGGCGGCCCTCGGCATACAACCTTGATATACTCAATACTGAAAAACTGAAAACTAAAATACTAAAATACTCAACCCACATGAAAAAGATTCTTTTACTCGCAGCCCTGCTGCTCACCACCCTCTCCGCTAACGCCCAGTTTGAACAGGGCACCAAGTATGCCGGTCTTAATGTCACCGGCCTCGGTCTCTCCTACAGCAAAGCCACCGACTTCCAGTTTGGCATCGGCGCTGAAGCCGGTTATTTCATCGCTGACGGGTGGATGCTTAAAGGCAACTTCTCATACGAGCACCAGAAAGACATCAACAATCTGAATATCGGTGCCGGTGCACGCTACTATTTCCTGCAGAATGGCATCTTCCTCGGTGCCGGCCTGGAATACGACCACTACATCAAGAGTGACAATTCCTTCGGTATGCCCATTGAGATAGGTTATTGTTTCTACCTCAACCACCATGTGGCACTTGAACCCTCTGTGTTCTACAAAATGTCGTTCAACGACTTCGCCGACCGCTCCAAAGTGGGACTTCGACTCGGCATCGGTTATTTCTTCTAATGACTTTGACCTTAACCGAACATTAACCTTGACCTTAGCCTGACCTTATCCTTTAGAGGGAGTAAAGTCAGGATGCACTATATGGAAATCTCAGAACTCGG
Source organism: Alloprevotella sp. (assembly GCA_045600685.1). Taxonomy (GTDB): domain Bacteria; phylum Bacteroidota; class Bacteroidia; order Bacteroidales; family Bacteroidaceae; genus Alloprevotella. The sequence goes on from JAZRYH010000053.1 coordinate 82,672, forward strand.
TGAGTTCGGTCTTATTGACCGCCTCACCTCCGATATCACGCCTGTCAACGCCAACACCCTTCTTGGAGCGGGCGACGACTGCGCCATCCTCGGCTACGACGGCACCACGCGCCAACTCGTCACCACAGACCTTCTCCTTGAAGGCATCCACTTCGACCTCGTCTATACTCCGCTCCGCCACCTCGGCTACAAGGCCGTGATGGTCAACCTCAGCGATGTCTATGCCATGAACGGCACGCCGCGCCAGATTACCGTTAGCCTCGGCATCGACAAGCGTCTGCAAGTGGAGGACATCGAGGAACTCTATGCCGGCATCCGACTGGCCTGCGAGCGTCATCAAGTGGACCTCGTGGGTGGCGACACCTCCTCCTCCGTCACCGGCCTCACCATCAGCATCACCTGCATCGGCGATGCCCCTGAAAAGGACATCGTCCGTCGCAGCGGAGCCAAGCCCACCGACCTCATCTGCTGCTCTGGCAACCTCGGCGCCGCCTTCCTCGGTCTGCAACTGCTGGAGCGCGAGAAGAACATCTACTTCCAGCAACTCAAAGAGGGCAAAATAACGCCCGACACACCCTTTCAACCCGAATTTTCCGGCCGTGAATACCTCCTTGAGCGCTTCCTCAAGCCCGAAGCTCGCCGCGACATCATTGAAGCCCTTCGAAAAGCCGGTATCGTGCCCACCAGCATGATGGACATCAGCGACGGCCTCAGTTCCGAACTCCTCCATATCTGCAAGGCCTCCCATGTGGGTTGCCGCCTCTATGAGGAGCGCATCCCCCTGGATTACCAGACAGCGGCGGCCGCCGAGGACCTCAACCTCAACGTGAGCACCTGCGCCCTCAATGGCGGCGAGGACTACGAACTCCTCTTCACCGTGCCGCTCGCCTTGCACGAAACCATCGAGCAACTGGATGACATCAAGGTTATCGGCCACATCACCGATGCCGACGAAGGCTCCGTTATGGTGGCACGCGGCGGCAGCGAAATGACGCTCAAGGCTCAGGGATGGCAACATACATAAAGAGAAAAGTTAAAAGAGAAAAGTTAAAAGTTTAGACACAAGGTCAAAAGCTTTAAGTATGCAAACGATATTAGTAACAGGCTGCAACGGCCAGCTCGGCAGCGAACTGCGCTTCCTAACTGATGAATTCGACGAAGAGGACTACCGCTTCATCTTCACCGACGTGGAGGAACTCGATATTACCGACCGCCAGGCCGTGTGTAGCTTCATAGAAGACCATCAGGTCAACATCCTCATCAACTGCGCGGCCTACACCGCCGTGGATCGCGCCGAAGATAACTTCGAAAAGGCCGATCTCCTCAACCGCGTGGCCCCAGGCTATCTCGCCGAGGCTATGGACGCAGTAGGCGGCACGATGATTCACATCAGCACCGACTATGTCTTTGACGGTTCCGCACACCTCCCCTACAAGGAGGACGACCCCACGAAGCCCATCGGCGTATATGGCCGCACAAAACTGGCCGGCGAAGAGGAAGTCATACTGGGTTGCACCGGAAGTATGGTCATCCGCACAGCGTGGCTCTACTCCACCTTCGGCAACAACTTCGTGAAGACGATGCTCCGGCTCGGTAAGGAAAAAGAAGAGCTCGGCGTCATCTTCGACCAGATAGGTACACCCACCTATGCCCGCGACCTCGCACGCGCCATTCTTCACATCGTACGGCAAGGCGTCAAGCCGGGCGTGTATCACTACACCAACGAGGGCGTGTGCTCTTGGTATGACTTCACGAAGGCTATCCACCGCATCGCCGGCATTGACCATTGCCACGTCAAGCCCCTCCATTCCGAGGAATACCCCACCCCGGCCCCGCGTCCTCACTACAGCGTGCTCGACAAGACGAAAATCAAGGAGGCCTTCAACATCGAAATTCCCTGGTGGGAAGACTCCCTGAAAGAGTGCCTTGACGAAATGTAACCCGTTTTTTACGCTCCACTAGTGCAGTTTTAGAGGAAACTAAGTCCCTTTTAATTTTTCCGATAGCCCTTTTAATTTTTCCGATAGCCCTTTTAATTTTTCCGATAGCCCTTTTAATTTTTCCGATAGCCCTTTTAATTTCTCCGATAGCCCTTTTAATTTTTCCGATAGCCCTTTTAATTTTTCCGATAGCCCTTTTAATTTTTCCGATAGCCCTTTTAAGTTTTCCGATAGCCCTTTTAAGTTTTCCGATAGCCCTTTTAAGTTTTCCGATAGCCCTTTTAAGTTGACCGATAGCCCTTTTAAGTTGACCGATAGCCCTTTTTAATACCCCAGAAATCTGAAGAAGGATGAAAGACTTCCCCTTTGAGCGAAAAATTTCAGCATTTTCAACGCACTAAAACAAAAAAAGTGTGAAATAAAAGGGGGTTAACTTACATTTCTTCCACAAAAACACGAAATAAAAGTGGACTACTCCCTACTATAACGAAGCAAAAAACGACACAAACTCCTCACGCTATATTTCTATTAACTATTATATTTAACTATTATGCGTAAGTTGTTAATCCTATTTACTTTACTACTGTCAGCATCTTTGGCAGTTCAAGCAGGTATCCGATCTGAGGCAGAGGCTCAGGCCATTGCTGCCAAGCACTTCGCCCAGCGCACGAATGTAACTTCGCCGAGCCTCTCCTTCGTGCCCCAGAAGGCCCTGCAGCGTCTGGCTCTGAAGGGCAAAAACCTCAACCAGAAACAAGCCCTGGCCACTCCTTATTATATATATAACAATGCGGGCGGCGGTTTCATCATCATCTCCGGCAGCGACCAGATGCAGCCCGTCATGGCTTACTCTGAGCAAGGTAGCATCAGCGCTGACCCCGCCCTTCTCCCCGACGGTCTGCGCTACTGGCTGGGCTTTGCCGCCGAGGCCGCGGCCTATATTGAGCAGCATCCCAAGGCTGCCATCAAGGCCAAGACCAGTAGTTACGCAAAGGACTATGAGCCTCTGCTCGGCAACATTCGCTTCAACCAGGACTCGCCTTACAACGACCAGTGCCCCAGCGGTACCTATACGGGGTGTATGGCCACGGCTATGGCGCAGGTCATGGCTTACTACAAGCAGCCCACGCAGCCCAAGGGTTATGTTTCCACCACCTACGGCGGCCGCACCTACAGTGCAGACCTCAGCCAGGAGACTTACGACTGGAACAAGATTCTTCCCACCTACAAAGGGGGTAAGGGCTCCGTTGACGAGCGCGCCGAAGTGGCTAAACTCCATTATCACGTCGGTCTCAGCCTCCACATGCAGTATGGTGAGAACGGCTCCGGCTCTGTCAGCACAATGTACCCCACCGCCCTGCGCGAAAACTTCGGCTACAACAAGAACGTCGTGCTTCTCAACCGCGATGGCTTCACCTACGGCCAGTGGGTCAACATCCTGCTCGATGAACTCGAGGCCAAGCGGCCCATCATCTACTGCGGTGCCTGTAGCGACGGCAGCGGCCATGCTTTCGTGCTTGACGGCTACCGCGCCAGCGATGGCTTCTTCCACGTAAACTGGGGCTGGGAAGGCATGTCCGACGGCTACTATGACGTCTGTCTCCTCAATCCCCAGCAGACAGGCATTGGCGCCACCCTCTCCAGCGGCTTCACTACTTATCAGGATGCCACAATCAACGTGACCCCTGACCCCTATGCCGTCACCAAGTACTACCTTCCCCTCCAGCCTTTCGGCTCACAGGGCAATATCACCAGCACTACCGGCACCGTACAACTCGGCCAGCAGGCCAATCTTGCCTTTGAGTACATCTGCAATATGAACGACAAGTCCTTCTATGGCGAATACGGTGCACTCATCGTGAATGCAAAGGGCGAAGAAGTGACCCGCGTGAAAGCCGGCACCGTCAACGCCCAGGCCGCCACCCTGGCCAGCAACAAACACGCCGAATACAGCGGCGGACGCTGGACCATTCCCACCAACCTTCAGGAAGGCGACTACCGCGTGTATATCTATGTACAGGAGAGCGGCCGTGACGAATACGCCATCCTCCACACTGCCATCAACACCCCCAACTATGTCAATATGAACGTAAAGGACGGCATCGCCACTCTCGTCCTTGACTTGCATACCCCCACAGGCCTCACAGCCTCCGACTGGAGTTTCCAGAAGGGCGACGTCGCCTACGGCAGTCAGGGCATCTCCTGCACCGTCACCAACAGCGGCGATGAGGTGGAGCACGGCGGCCTCCTCGTACAGATTGACGTGCCCAACCAGCTCACACAGCGCTTCTCCACCGAGGACTTCCACCTCCTCCCCGGCGAGAGCAGACAGGTCACCTTCCCCCTCCTCTGCAACGAATACGGAGAATACCGCATCCGCTCCCTTGAACTGAACCGCTACAACGCCATAGGCCTTGCTCCCATCGTTGAGCCCAACAGCCTCACCTTCAACGTCAACCGTTCTGCAGCTGAAACTGTAAGACTCCTCAACAACCGCCTCGCCGAAGTGCAGAGCATCCTCAGCAACTGCCGCGCTTCCGGCAACTACCCCGACGCAGCCTGCAACACTCTTCAAGGCATCATTGACGAGATAAAGGGCACCTCCACCGCAGGTCTCTCCATCGACGAGGTTCAGGCCCTCATCGACCGCCTCAACGCCGCCCTCGTAGAATTCTACAAGAGCATACAGACCGGCCAGGAGGCTTCCTACTGGAGCTATATCGGCGACAAGGAAGTTGACACCAGCTGGTGCCCCGGCGGCACCTCCACTGTCTATTTCGGTATCAGTATCCCCGAGAGCGAACTCACACCCTACATCGGCGGCCAGCTCACCGGCCTGAGCTGCCTCTTCGGCCAGAACAGGTGGTACACCTTCAGCGGCGACGACCTCGTGCTGCGCCTCATGCTCTTTGAGTACGACGGCAGCGGACCCGGCGAACGCATCCTTGCCACCACCGACACATTCTCGCCCCAGAACTACGGCATCTATGACGACTACCTCTTCAACGAACCTTACGTCATCGACGGCACTGGCCTCTTCTGCGTCATAGAGATGGCCGCCAAGTACGCCGGCTACTACGGCGCTATGGGCGCCAGCAACCAATGCACGATGCCCGGAGCCCTGTGGATGAACAACGGCAACGGCTGGGAGGATATGTATTATACATACGGCAGTCAGGCCGCCGGTATCGCAGTCAAGGCCATCATCATGGGTGGTTCCAGCGTGGTAGATGCCAAACTCACCAACATCAAGGCCAACGCTGTCACCGTAGGCGAGGACATCACCATCTCCGGCAAGATCCAAAACCTGAGCACCTCCGCCCTCGAAGAGTACGAACTCACCTGGAGCCACGACGACGACGGCCTCACCGGCAGCAAGTCCTTCACCCAGCATCTCGGAGCTGGCTCCTCCACCGACTTCGCCATCACCATCCCCGGCTTCGCCACCGCCAAGCGCCACAACGTGCGCCTCGCCGTCAGCAAGGTCAACGGCCAGCCCGACGCCATTGCCGACAACAGCACCATAGACGTGCCCGTCGTTGTCACCTCCCACAAGTTCACCCGCAATGTCGTCCTTGAGGAGAACACCGGTACATGGTGCGGCTTCTGCCCCCGCGGCATCGCGGCCATCGAGTATATGAAGGAGAAATACGGCACACAGTTCATCCCCATAAGCATCCACACCCGGCCCGACGGCGTTGCCGAGCCCCTGGCCTCCGAGGATGTTGAGCAAGTCTATGCCCCCCTCCTCCTCGGCCTCTCCTCCGCCCCCTCCGCCCTCATCGACCGCAAGGAATCCCTCTACACTCAGATGGACAAGGCCTCCGTGGAACAGTTCTTCCAGAAGGAACTTGAAAGTTGCAACGCCAACATCACCTGCAAAGCCATCTACGATGAGAAGAAGGGCAAGATCAGCGTTGACACCGAAACCGAATTCTCCTACGACTTCTCCGGCGCCGACTACCGCATCACCTATGTCGTCCTTGAAGACAAGCTCGGCCCCTACCAGCAGCAGAACTACTATGCCGGCGGTGGCTATGGCGCTTGCGACGGCTGGGAGAAGATGTCCTCCGTCGTACGCATCACCTACGATGATGTAGCCCGTGCCCTCGTGCCCTCCTACACCGGCCAGCAAGGCAGCATTCCCTCCACCGTCAAGGCCGATGAAATCTATAAATACACCTACACTTTCTATATGCCCTTCAATGTCACCAACGCCGACAACGTGCGCATAGCTGCCCTCATCATCGACCCCACCACGGGCGAGATTGTCAATGCCTGCCAGACTCCCCTCGTGAAGGGCGACCTCACCGGCATCGATGAACTCTCAACTGTCAACTCTCAACTGTCAACTCGCTACGACCTCACCGGCCGCCGCATCAACGGCGCCACACGCGGCATCACCCTCCAGCAGGGCCGCAAGGTCATAAAGTAATCCCCTTATCAAGGCCGCTCGTCACAACCCAAGACGGGCGGCCTTTTTATGGCTTTTCATTTTTCAATAGAATTTCTTTTAATTTCTTTCAGCTCAGCAAGGCTCCAAGCCTTGCACGCCCCCACCTGGCAGAATTATCCTCTTTATGAGATAAGCTAGCATTTCTTATCCTATGAACTCCGAAATATCCCGCCGTAGAACATTCGCCATCATCTCCCACCCTGACGCCGGCAAGACCACCCTCACCGAGAAACTCCTCCTCTTCGGTGGCCAGATTCAGGTGGCCGGTGCCGTCAAGAACAACAAAATCAAGAAGACCGCCACATCCGACTGGATGGACATCGAGAAGCAGCGCGGCATCTCCGTCACCACCTCCGTCATGGAGTTTGACTACACGCCCGAAGGCTCCGATGCTGCCCCCTACAAGGTCAACATCCTTGATACCCCGGGCCACCAGGACTTTGCCGAAGACACCTTCCGCACCCTCACCGCCGTCGATTCCGCCATCATCGTCGTCGATAGCGCCAAAGGCGTGGAGCAGCAGACGCGCAAACTCATGACCGTCTGCCGTATGCGCAAGACGCCCGTCATCATCTTCATCAACAAGATGGACCGCGAAGGCAAGGACCCCTTCGACCTCCTCGACGAACTGGAGGAAGAGCTTCAGATCAAGGTGCGCCCCCTCTCATGGCCCATCAACCAGGGCCAGCGCTTCAAGGGTGTCTATAACATCTACGAGCAGCAGCTCAACATCTTCACCCCCGACAAGCAGAAAGTCACCGAGAAGGTCACCATCGATATCCAATCCGACGAACTCGACCAAGCCGTGGGCGACCGCGATGCCGCCAAGCTCCGCGAAGACCTCGAAATGATAGAGGCCGTCTATCCGCCCGTCGAAGAAGTCGTACCCTCTGGCGCTCTCCCCCAAAGGGGGAGCGGGGAGGGGGCTTACCTCGACGCCGAAGTAGCCCCCGTCTTCTTCGGTTCCGCCCTCAACAACTTCGGCGTGCAGGAACTCCTCGACTGCTTCGTCAGGATAGCCCCCAGCCCCCGCCCCGTCAAGGCCGAGGAGCGCGACGTGCAGCCCGAGGAGCCCAAGTTCACAGGCTTCATCTTCAAGATTACCGCCAACATCGACCCCAACCACCGCTCCTGCATCGCCTTCTGCAAGGTATGCTCCGGCAAGTTCATCCGCAACGCCCCCTACCTCCACGTGCGTCAGGGCAAGACCGTGCGTTTCTCCTCCCCCACGCAGTTCATGGCGCAGCGCAAGGAAACCATCGACGAGGCATGGCCCGGCGACATCGTAGGCCTGCCCGACAACGGCATCTTCAAAATCGGCGACACCCTCACCGAAGGCGAAGACCTCCACTTCCGCGGACTCCCCTCCTTCTCGCCCGAGATGTTCAAGTACATCGAGAACGCCGACCCCATGAAGGCCAAGCAGCTCGAGAAAGGCATCTCCCAACTTATGGACGAGGGCGTCGCCCAGCTCTTCGTCAACCAGTTCAACGGCCGCAAGGTCATCGGCACCGTCGGCCAGCTCCAGTTCGAGGTCATCCAGTATCGCCTTGAGAACGAGTACAACGCCAAGTGCCGCTGGGAGCCCGTCAGCCTCTACAAGGCCTGCTGGATAGAGAGCGATGATGCCGAACAACTCGCCGAGTTCAAACGCCGCAAGTACCAGTACATGGCCCTCGACCGCGAAGGCCGCGACGTCTTTCTCGCCGACTCTGGCTACGTTCTCACCATGGCCCAGCAGGACTTCCCCAAGATACGCTTCCACTTCACCTCCGAGTTTTAGTCTATGCTCCTGCGCTTTTTGCTCATAGGGATAGGCGGAGCTCTCGGTGCTATACTCAGGCATTCACTCACCATGTTGTGCCAAACCTGCCACGTCCCCACAACGCTTGGCACACTACTCACAAACATCATCGGCTCCTTTCTCATGGGCCTACTTGTGAGCAGTTGCCAGCCTGGGGCATGGTTGCTGATGGCCACTGTGGGATTATGTGGCGGTTTCACCACGTTCAGCACCTTTTCCCTCCAGTCCGTAAAGCTCCTCCAACAGGGTCACTACCTCTCGGCCTCTCTCTATATGTTCGGCACACTCGCCCTATGCATTGCCTTCACCATTTTGGGATGCCATATTGGGCATAAACATTCTGCCATCCCCCTTTAAGAATGAATATACTCCTCGCCTTCGACTCTTTCAAGTCCTGCCTCACCGCCGCACAGGCCTGTCAGGCAGCGGCCGAAGGCATCAAGGCCTCTTGGCCCGAAGTTCATATCGTAAACCTTCCCGTCAGCGACGGCGGCGAAGGCATGCTGGAGGCCATCAGCGCCACTTTGTCCCTCACGCCCATCACCGCATTCGTGCATAACCCCCTTATGCAACCTTGTGCCGCCGTATATGGCCTCTCGCCCGACGGCGGCACGGCTTATATAGAGTCGGCCACCGTCATCGGCCTCAACCTCGTGCCGCCCGCCGAGCGCCATCCCCTCCGCCTCACATCCTACGGCCTCGGCGAACTCATCCTTCACGCCGTTTCCCGCGGCGCCCGTCGCCTCTACATCGGCCTCGGCGGCACCGCCACCTGCGACGGCGGGCAAGGAATGATAGAATGCCTCAAGTCTCATCTGCCACTCCCTGTAGAAGTTATAGGCATCTCCGATGTCCGCAACCCGCTCTACGGCCCGCAGGGCGCTGCCTACGTCTTCGGCCCGCAGAAAGGTGCATCGCCCGAACAGTTGCCCATCCTTGACCAAAACCTGCGCGAGTTTGCCGAAGAAACCGTGCGGCGCGGTCTCGCCGCTCCCGCTCTTGCGGAGCAACCCGGCGCCGGCGCAGCAGGTGGCATCGGCTATGCTCTTATGGCCTACCTCCACGCCACACTTGTACCCGGCATTGATTTCCTGCTTGATGCTCTGGACTTCAATCGCCACCTTTCCACAGCCCGCCTCGTCATCACCGGAGAAGGCCATTCCGACCGCCAGACTCTTATGGGGAAGGCCCCCTATGGCATTCTCCGCCGCTGCCAGACCCTCCAGCCGCAAACGCCCGTTCATCTTCTCTCGGGCGCCGTGTCGGACGCCGATGCCCTCCTCGCAGCCGGTTTTGCCTCTGCCACATCCGCGAGCGAGGGTGACCCGCGCCCGCTCTCTGAACTTCTCCGCCCCGACGTAGCCCGCGCGAATATCGCACGCGCCATCTGCAAACTCCCCTTATAAATTTCGTTAACGGGAAAAAGTCGCAGTCCTCCCCCTTAGGACTCCAATCCTAAGGGCGAGGACTCCAATCCTAAGGGGGAGGACTCCAGTCCTAAGGGCGAGGACTGCAGTCCTTAGGCGAAAAATCGGACGTCAATGGGCAAGGACTGAACCCGCAACAAGGAGACCTTTCAATCCTTATAGGGGAAAACTGGAACGCATACTGAATTTACCAATAATTTTGCTGTCTTCAAAACGACCAGCACACACAAAAAATACAAAAGATGAAACTCTTTTCTATCAAACACCAACAAAAAATAAGTTGGGGAGGGATTCTCCTCGTCCTCCTTCTGGCCGCATGCCAGCCCACGGGCCACAAAGCCCTCATCCGCCAACTCTCTCCCGAGCAGAAGGTGCGCCTCCTCATCGGCAGCGGGCAAGGTTCCGACAACGAAGATAAGAACCGCCAGATGATGGCCTCCGCAGCGAATGCCGTACCCGGGAGCGCGGCGGCCACGTACCCCGTGCCGCAGCTGGGCATCCCCTCGCTCATCTATGCCGACGGCCCCGCCGGTCTCCGCATTGCGCCCCGCCGCGCGGGCACCGATTCCACGTTCTTCTGCACGGGTTTCCCCATCGGCGAGTCACTGGCCGCTACGTGGGACACGGACTTGCAGGAAAAGGTGGGAAGAGCCATGGGCAACGAGGTACTGGAATACGGTGTGGACGTGCTCCTCGCCCCCGGCATCAACCTTATGCGCAATCCCCTCTGCGGCCGCAACTTCGAGTACTACTCCGAGGACCCCGTCCTCTCCGGCCGTACGGCAGCAGCCGTGATACGGGGCGTGCAGAGCAACGGGGTGGGATGCGCCGTGAAGCATTTCGCTGCCAACAATCAGGAGGTAAACCGCTGCAGCAGCGACAGCCGCGTGGGCACCCGTGCCCTCCGCGAACTCTACCTCCGCAACTTTGAGGTGGCCATAAGCGAAGGACAGCCCTGGACCGTCATGACCGCCTACAACTATATCAACGGCCAGCACGCCAGCCAGAGCCGCGAACTCACCGAGGACATCCTGCGCGGCGACTGGGGCTACAAGGGCCTCGTCATGACCGACTGGGGAGCCGGCACCGAGCCCGTCGCGCAGATTCATGCCGGCAACGACAACATAATGCCCGGCGGCCGCACCACCTATGCCAAAATCAGCGACGCCCTCCGCGACGGCCGCCTCTCCCCCGCCGATGTCGACCGCAGCGTGGAGCGTATGCTCACCCTCATCGACAAGACACCGAAAGCCCGCGGCCACCGTCCCTCGCAGCATCCCGACCTCGCCGCCCACGCCCGCATATCCCGACAGGCAGGCGCCGAAGGCTGCGTGCTGCTCAAAAACGACGGAGCGCTCCCCCTCGCCCCGGGAGCACGCATCGCCCTCTATGGCGTCACATCCTACGAGACCATCGCCGGAGGCACCGGTGCCGGCGACGTAAACAAAGCCTACGTCATCAGCCTCCGCCAAGGGCTGGAAGAAGCCGGCTTTGCACTCTCCGCCCCCGTGGCCCAGGCCTACGCCGCCCACGTCGCCGCCGAGAACGAGCGTCTCGCCCCCATCAACAAAAAGCGCGGGTGGTGGTACGGCGCCCAGCTCAAGGACGAACTCCCCCGCTCTGCCGCCGACTCCCTCCTCCCCCTCTCCGCCCGCGGGAGCGATGCCGCCGTCATCACCGTCGGGCGCCGCTCCGGCGAGGGCAACGACCGCGCCCTCGAAGGCGACTACCGCCTCAAGCCCGAGGAGAAAGCCCTCATCGCCGCCGTCTGCAGCGCGTTCCACGCCGCGGGCAAGAAAGTGGCCGTGGTGCTCAACGTCTGCGGCCCCGTCTGCACGGCCGACTGGGACACCCTTCCCGATGCCGTCCTCCTCGCCTGGCAGCCCGGTCAGGAAGCCGGACGCAGCATCGCCGACGTGCTCTCCGGCGCCGTCAGTCCCTCCGCCAAGCTCCCCATGACCTTCGCCCGCGCCTATGCCGACCACCCCAGCGCCGCCAACTTCGCCAACCTCGGCCTCCCCTACGACGGGAAGAACAAGTCCTTCTACCACTATTCCGACCACCCCGTCTATGAGCAGAAGGACGTGGACTATCAGGACTACGCCGAGGGCCTCGCCGTGGGCTATCGCCATTTCGCCACCGCCGGCGTGCCCGTCTCCTACCCCTTCGGCTACGGCCTGAGCTACACCCGCTTCGCATTCGAAGACTTCAGCGTGCGGCAGCGCGGCAAGGAAATCACGATAAACGTCACCGTCACCAACACCGGGACGTGCGCAGGAAAGGAAGTCGCACAAGTCTATTGGAGCAACCCCACCATCCCTTCCGCTCCCCGCACCCAACTCCTCTGCTACGCCAAGACGCCGCTCCTGCAACCCGGCCAATCCACGCGCCTCACCCTCCACGCCACCCAAGCCGACCTTGCCTGGTTCAGCGAGGAAGAATCCGCCTGGCGCACCGAGCCTGACGGCAATGTCATAGAACTCCGTGCCGATGCCAACACCCTTCTGTTCAGCCGTCCCCTCTCCTTCAAAAAAGCCCTCATCCGTCCCTGCGCCCGGGTGCTACTCCCACAATAATGTAGATAATGGGTTATGGGTCGTTGAATATTTACAGCAAACAGAAAATGAAATTATTAAACACATACATAGCCTGCATTTTCAAGATGCATCAGAAGAATCTAAACAAAGATGTCCCATACACAAGTACATTACAATCCATATGGCTGGTATGTCTCCTTTTTATAGGAGATTGCGGGGTGTTTTTGAGAAAAATATGGGGGATTGACATTATCCCAAACCTTCCTAAAACATCTAAAGGAGTGCAGTACATGGTTGGAGTTCCTATTTTGTTAATGACATATTGGTTGATGTCTTTCTTTATTCGTAGGAAAAATATTGAAGATATTGCCGCAACGATAACCGAGCGGACATACAAAATTGGTAAATATTGCCATTTCGGCATTATTATTGTAGAACTCGGAATCTTTTTTATCTTTGTGAAATAATAGTTCGTAATTTATATTCGCCAATAAGTAATGAGATTCCAATCTTATGCGAAAAGGCACACAATAGCCATGAAAAAAAACTTCTGTTTCGTCCTCATAGTCTTCTATACTCTTGCGGCAGCACATGCGCAGGACACTGCGGACTCCCTCGCTTTCGCCAGATGCAGCGGGGCGCAAGTCGTAAGTCTCTGGTCTGAAAATCCACCTGCCGAAGTCTGTCTCAAACCCGGCAAAATGGTACAGGATGAGGGGCGCGATAAAATCGCGCGCATTCGGCAAATGCCCGTGCCGACCCTTGAAAAGTGGAAGGCCCCAAAGGACAAAAACGACAAGGTGATGATAGTCTGCCCGGGAGGCGGTTACAGTGTGATGGCCATCGATTTGGAAGGCACGGAGATAGCGCAATGGCTGAATTCTTTGGGCTACACCGCCTATGTGCTCCGCTACCGCGTGCCGAACGACCGCGAGGGTGCCCTGCAGGACGCACAGAGAGCAATCAGGATGGTAAGGGCAGAGAACCCTGGCAAGGAAATCGGCATAATGGGGTTCTCAGCCGGAGCCGATTTATCATGTCGTGCAGCAACCACGTGGAATGAGAACACCTACAGCCCCATTGACGAGACGGACAGCCTATCAGCCCGCCCAGACTTCGTGGGTCTCATCTACCCCGCCTATCTTGACGGCGGCGCCGGCCACACCGTCACCCCCACACTCCATGTTAACGCCTCCACGCCCCCCATGTTCGTATTTCAGACCTCGGATGACAGTTACGTATACAGTTCTCTGGCCATAACGGCAGCATTGAAGCAACACGAGGTGCCCGTGGAACTCCATGTTTACCCCCGTGGCGGCCATGGTTATGGTCTTCGCACGAAGCGGGCAGAGGCTGCCGCAATTTGGCCTGCACTGATGGAAAAGTGGATGAAGAAACTGTAACATCGTGACACAACAAAAATAAATCTCCGAAGCCTCAACTTCGGAGATTTATTTTCGTAGCGCCTACGGGACTCGAACCCGTGTACCCGGCGTGAGAGGCCGGTATCCTAACCACTAGATGAAAGCGCCGTGGAGAGCGGAAGGAGGGGGATTCGAACCCCCGGTACCCTAATCGAGTACGTCAGTTTAGCAAACTGGTGGTTTCAGCCACTCACCCATCCTTCCTTCTCACAAGGAGGACGCTGGTTTCCCAAACGCGAGTGCAAAAGTACGACTTTTTTGCAAACTACCAAAACTTTTTGGGCTTTTTCTTCACTATTCGGTGTATTTTTTGTAATTTTGCAGTCGAAATTCAAACAATACATTATATATTTATATGTATAGAACAAAGAACTGCGGTGAACTCCGCATCAGTAATGTAGGCGAGAGCGTGACCCTCGCCGGATGGGTGCAACGCACCCGTGAACATGGTGGACTTATCTTCGTGGACCTCCGCGACCGCTACGGCATCACGCAGTTGGTGTTTGACGAAGAAGTGAACGCCGACCTCTGCCACGAGGCCAAACGCTTAGGGCGTGAGTATGTGATTCAGGTAACGGGCGACGTGCGCGAGCGCTACTCCAAAAATCCGAATATGCCTACGGGCGACATTGAAATCAACGTGACTGAGCTGCGCGTGCTCAACGCCTCTGCCGTGCCTCCCTTCACCATTGAGGAGAATACTGACGGCGGCGACGACCTGCGTATGAAATACCGCTACCTGGACCTGCGCCGCGCTCCGGTGCGCGCCAATCTGGAACTGCGCCACAAGTTCTGCCTGGCCGTGCGCCACTTCCTCGACTCGAAGGGTTTCCTGGAGATTGAAACGCCCGTACTGGTAGGCAGTACCCCGGAGGGTGCGCGTGACTTCATCGTGCCCAGCCGCATGAATCCGGGACAGTTCTACGCCCTGCCCCAGAGTCCCCAGACCTTGAAGCAACTTCTGATGGTGGCGGGCATGGACCGCTACTTCCAGATTGTAAAGTGCTTCCGCGACGAAGACTTGCGCGCCGACCGCCAGCCGGAGTTCACGCAGATTGACTGCGAGATGAGCTTCGTGGAGCAGGATGACATCATCCGCACCTTTGAGGAGATGACGAAGTACCTCTTCAAGGAGGTACGTGGCGTGGATCTTGGCGAGGAGCCTTTCCTGCGCATGAGTTGGAACGAGGCTATGCGCCGCTTCGGCAGCGATAAGCCCGACATGCGTTTCGGCATGGAGTTTGTGGAACTGATGGACGTGCTGAAGGGCAAGAGCGACTTCAGCGTGTTCAACCAGGCTGCTTACATCGGCGGCATCTGCGCCGAAGGGTGCGCCAGCTACACGCGCAAGCAGATAGACGAACTGACGAACTTCGTGAAGAGTCAGCAAGTTGGTGCCAAGGGCCTCGTCTATGCCCGCGTGGAAGAGGACGGTAACGTGAAGTCCTCCGTTGATAAATTCTACACGCAGGAGGTACTGCAGGAACTGAAGGTTGCCATGCAGGCCAAGCCCGGCGACCTCATCCTCATCCTGAGCGGCGAGGATGCCATGAAGACGCGCAAGCAGCTCTGCGAACTGCGCCTGCTGATGGGCGAGCGCCTCGGCCTGCGCGACAAGAACAAGTTTGCCTTGCTTTGGGTGGTAGATTTCCCGATGTTCGAGTGGAGCGATGAGGAAGGCCGACTGATGGCCATGCACCATCCGTTTACGGCCCCGAAGCCCTGCGACGTGCCCAAGCTGGACACCGACCCCGCCAACGTACTGGCCGATGCCTACGACATGGTGTGCAACGGCGTTGAAGTGGGCGGCGGTTCTATCCGTATCCACGACGCCGTGCTGCAGGCCAAGATATTCGAGGTGCTGGGCTTCACGCCCGAGAAGGCACAGGAACAGTTTGGCTTCCTGATGAACGCCTTCAAATACGGCGCTCCCCCTCACGGTGGCCTGGCTTACGGTCTGGATCGCTTCGTGAGCCTCTTCGCCGGCCTCGACAGCATCCGCGACTGCATAGCCTTCCCGAAGAACAACTCGGGTCGCGACGTGATGCTCGACGCTCCCAGCTGCGTAGATCAGAAGCAACTGGACGAGTTGATGCTGGACCTGCGCCCCGTTGAACAGGAAAAGTAAAAATAACGCCCAATCGTTCCGCAAAGGGATGATTGGGCTTTTTCGATAGACAGTAGTTGACAATCATGAAGAGAAGAGTATTCCTATCCACCCTCCTCGTGCTGCTGCTGATGCCGGCACGTGCACAACAGACATTGATAATCTCCGAGACGCGCCTGCCCTACACCTCGCAGGTGTGGTGGACGGAAGGTAGCAGATGTGCGTTGAGCGAGCGTAAAGTACGCGAGCACTGGAACAACGACCGCCAAATCACCTCGCTGGCCTACACCAAGCAGGGGTGGTTCGTGACGATGGCGAGGGACACCGGCCTCCGCGACCAGCAACTCAAGGTCAGCGACGAATGGCCTGAAAGTTGGATTCGCGCCAACTGGAATGCCGGCTACTACATCACGTCGATGGCTCACGGCAACGGCGAATGGGCGGTGGTGATGTCGAAAGGCACCGACTACCGCGAGCAATGCTACATAGCCTGCGACTGGGACGAGGAAGCCGAATGGATTCACGAATGCTGGGACGCCGGTCTGTACATTACCTCGGCCACCTTCAACGGGAAATACTGGTTCGTCGTGATGTCGCGCACTTCGGACTACACCTCGCAAGGCTACGTGTGGGCCACGTCGTTCAGCAGTATGCAGGACAAAGTCAGCGAGAAGTGGGACATTGACCGCAACATCCAGATTCTGGAATACGGCGACGAGGAGTACCTCGGCGTCTATTGCGTCTATTCCGAAGACAACGGCCGCGGTCAGGCCTATGTCCGCAACCCTTCAAGCCTGAAGAGTTACATTCAGGAGAAATGGGACGAGGAGAAGAAGATTTCCTACATCGGCGGCGGGCCTGGCGAATACAAATCCTCACGCTCCGATGACAACTACACCTATTGCGACTGTTCCAACACCTACCACCGGCCGACAAACACCCATACGCCTCCTCCCCCTCCCCGCACACAGCCCACTCATCCGCAGACACAACCCACACCCCCACCGACACAAGGAAAAATTGTAGGCGGCGGGCGGCGATAAACCTCTTCCATTGCGCTATTTCATCAATCTCTCCTACGACGGCGCCGCCTACCACGGCTGGCAGGTGCAGCCCGATGACGTCACCGTGCAGCAAAGGCTCAACGAAGCCCTTGCCACGCTATTGCGCACCCACGTAGAGACGGTGGGGGCCGGTCGTACCGACGCCGGTGTGAACGCCGCGTGCATGGTGGCCCACTTCGACTGCGACGCCCTGCCCTACCCTCCTGAGCAGCTCGCCTACAAGCTCAACCGCCTCCTGCCGCCCGACATCGCCATCCACGATATCCGTCCCGTAAAAGCCGAGGCCCATGCCCGTTTCTCCGCCCTCGCGCGCACGTACCATTATTATATTTACACGGAGAAGTCGCCTTTCCGCCGCCGCTACGCCATGCGCCTGCCCTTCGCCGTGGACTATGAAAAGATGAACCGCGCCGCCGAAATTCTTTTGCAGACGGAGGATTTCACGTCCTTCTCCAAGCTTCACACCGACACGAAGACCAACATCTGCCACGTCACCGCCGCCCGCTGGGAGGAGACGGAGCCGGGCCTCTGGCGCTTCACCATCACGGCCGACCGCTTCCTGCGCAACATGGTGCGGGCCGTAGTGGGCACACTCCTTGACATAGGTCGCGGTAAAATCACGGAAGACGACCTCCGCCGCATCATCAATGCCCACGACCGCTGTTCCGCCGGCGACAGCGTGATGGGCGAGGCCCTTTTCCTCGCCGATGTGCGCTATCCCGACGACATCTACCTTGCGTAACACACCCTCCAAATCCCGACTGCCGTGACCTGGTTTCTCCTCGCCCTCCTTTCAGCCTTGTTGCTGGGCGTCTATGACGTTTGCAAGAAGCAGGCGCTCCAGGCCAACGCCGTCATCCCCGTTCTCTTCATCAACACGGCCCTATGCGCCCTGCTTTCGGGCGCCTTCTGCCTCATGAAAGCCCCCGCCGCGCTCTTGCCGCCCGCGGGGAATGAGGTGCGCGCAACAGGTCTCGTGGCTCTCAAGGCCGTCATCGTGTTAAGCAGTTGGCTTTGTGGGTATTTCGCCATCAAACATCTGCCGCTGACGCTCGTAGGTCCCGTGAATGCCACGCGCCCCGTGCTTGTGCTCGTGGGGGCCGTCATTCTTTTCGGCGAACATCTCAATCCGTGGCAGTGGGCCGGCGTTTCGCTCGCCGTCATCGCCCTTTTTCTTCTCAAGCGCAGCAGTAGCCGTGAGGGCATTCGCTGGACGCACAACCGCTGGGTCGCCCTGCTTATTCTCGCAGCCCTATTGGGTGCCGCCAGCGGCCTGTACGACAAGTACATACTCTCCCCCTCGGGCGCGGGGCTCAACAATTTTTTCGTGCAGACGGGCTTCACCGCCATTCAGGCCTTATTGATGCTCATCATTGCCGCCTTCCTCTGGTGGCCGAAGCGGCAGGAACAGCCCTTCCACTGGCATCCCGCCATCATTGGCGTGAGCCTTTTCCTCACGGCCGCCGACATGGTGTACTTCTATGCCCTCACCCACCCCGCCGCGATGATCAGCATCGTGAGTATGGTGCGCCGCTGCAGCGTTCTCGTCAGTTTCGCCTACGGCGCCTTCTTCTTGCGCGAAAAGAACCTGCGCGCCAAACTTGTTGACCTCCTTCTCTTGCTCTTGAGCCTCGTATGTCTCGCGATGGGCGCCGGCGCCACATAAACGGTCGTAACTGAAAGATTTTTGTCAAGATTTTTTACACTTTTCGTGCGTTTTCTTAGCGATTTTTGGCCGTAGAGACGAGCGCGCGGAGAGTCGGACGGGAAAAACGCGAAATTCAAGGGCGCCGTTACACAGCTCATTTATAAACGCTTAGCTCCGCACGGATTTTGACGGATATTTGTTTGGGCGCGCTACACCCGCCTTTAAGTGCGAAAAAAGGCCGTCGGGGAATGATTTTTTTGTGATTTTTTTCGGAAAACGGCGGGTTTTAGCGAAAACTATCTCCCTTTTAGTTGAAAATATCTCCCTTTTAGTTGAAACTATCGCCCTTTCAGTTCGTCCGATGTCCCTTTTAATTTTTCCGATGTCCCTTTTAGTTTCGCGTAAAATAGGGTATCGGGAAAAATGAGGGGGTGTGACGGAGAAAAAGATGACGGGGCGGAGCGCGTTTTTCGCCAGAAAGCACGTATAGGCCTCGTGTCGCCCCGTTTTCTTCTTTTTTCGCTTTGTCAAGATTTTTTACACTTTCAGAAAAATCGTAATATGCGCTGAGTTAAAGTAAAGGTTTAACTGTCGGGAAGTCCTTGGCTGAGGGTTCGTTGATAAGCGAAAAGAACAATGAGCGGCCCCGGAAACACTTCGGTGCCGCTCATTATTATTTATATACGCGCGGGAAACGGAAAAAGCGCCTTTTACTCCTTCAGGAAGGGGATGTGGCGCATCTGCTGCTGAATCTGGCGCTGGCGCTTGCGCACGTATGGCGAGGGATGGCGCGATGACATGACACGGGGGTTGGGAAGCGTGGCGGCAATGATGGCGCAGTCGGAGCGCGACAGCTGGCGGGCTGAACATCCGAAATGCTGCTGCGCCACGGCCTCGGCACCATAGATGCCGGGCCCCATCTCTATGGAATTGAGGTAACATTCCATGATGCGCTCCTTCGGCCATGTGAGTTCCATGAGGATTGTGAACCACGCCTCCAATCCTTTGCGCACCCATCCGCCGGGCCAGAGGAAGAGGTTCTTGGCCGTTTGCTGCGAAATGGTGCTGCCGCCGCGGAAACGCTTGCCGCTCTGGCGTTCCTCCACCACTTGTTTGAGGGAGTTGAAGTCGAAGCCGTGGTGCTGGAGAAAGAGTTGGTCCTCGGAGGCGATGACGGCCACGGGGAGGTAAGGCGATATGCTGTCGAGCGGCACCCAACGATGGTGATTTTGAGGCAGTTCGCCGCGGGTGAGCGACTGCACGGTGCGTATGCCCATGAGGGGCGTGAAACGCACGGGGGCAAAACGGTAATAGAGAACGCCTACAACAGAAAGGGCCATGAAAAGAATCACGGCCCATTTCAGTATTTTGAGTGTCAGTCTTATCATTAGAAAGGCATGGAACTAAAGTCGTCGCCTGCGGGAGCACCGCCGAGGGGATCGGCAGCGGGGGCAGCGGGAGCGGCAGGAGCAGCGGGGGCTACGCCAGCCTCGGGAGCGGGAGCACCGGCTGCGGGCATCTCGGAGGGACGAACGACACGCCAGGCGCGGAGTTGGTTGGTCCAACGCTGACGACCATCGTTGCCAGTCCACTCGCGGGCATCGATGTCAAAACTTACGATGAGTTCTTCGCCCACCTGTATGTTGAACTGCTGCAGACGGTCTTCGCCGAAGACCTCGAAGCAACACTTGCGAGGATACTGCTCGTGGGTTTCGATAACAAATTCCTGAACCTTCCAGGTGCTGCCTGTACGCTGGCTCACACCGCTGCGGGGCTCAAGGGCCGCAATGATTTTTCCAGTAATTTCCATAGTGCTTTATTGACAATTGCACGGCAAAGTTACGAAATTCCAGCAAATAAAATATAAAATCGTGAGTTTTTTTTCAAAAAATGTGTCATTTACAAAAAAAATCACTAATTTTGTAACCTCAAAAAAGCGCATTAAACCCGTATTACTTTATGACGAAGTAGCGCTACCGTAAAAGCATATTAAAATTAACACACACATATCTATGAAATTCGTTATTTCAAGCACACTGCTTTCTGCCCATCTTCAGACTCTGGGCCGCGTTATTTCAACCAAGAACACCATGCCTATCTTGGAGAATTTCCTCTTTGAGATTGGCGAGGACAAGAAACTGACCATTGTTGCCACGGACAGCGAAATCCGCATGACAACCCACGTGGACCTCGTGGAGGCAGAGACCGCCATCCGCTTCACCGTGAATGCCCGCACCATTCAGGACGCCGTGAAGGAACTGCCCGAGCAGCCGCTGAGCATCTACGTGAACGAGACGAACCAGGAGATTACGATGGAATACCAGAACGGTAAGTATAAGTTCATGGGTCAGCCTGCCGATGAATATCCTGCCGCCATCGCCCTCGACGGCGACATCAGTGAGCTCCGCCTGCCCGCCCAGACACTGTTCAACGGTATCAACCGTGCTCTGTTCGCCACTGCCGACGACGTGCTCCGCCCCGTGCTGAACTGCATCTACTTCGACCTGAGCGCCGACAGCCTCACGATGGTGGCCTCCGACGGCAACCGCATGGCCTGCGACACCGTGAAGCCCACGAGCGTCAACAACCCCAGCACCTTCCTGCTGCCCAAGAAGCCGAGCCTCCTCATCAAGAACATCCTGCAGAAGGAGCAGGACGAGGTGGACATCCGCTTCACCAAGCGCTCCGCACAGATTGAGACGAACGAATACCTCGTGGAGTGCCGCCTCGTTGAGGGCCGCTTCCCCAAGTACACCAGCGTAATACCCCGCGACAACCCCAACGTGGTGACCATCAACCGTCAGGCCATGCTCAGCGCCCTGCGCCGCGTGCTCATCTTCGCAAACGCCAACAGCGCTCTGGCCAAATTGCACATCGAGGCCAACAAACTGACGCTCTCCAGCCAGGACATCGACTTCAGCATGAGCGCCGAGGAAGGTCTGCTCTGCGAATACAACAGCATGCCCGTGTCCATAGGCTTCAAGGGCACGTACCTGATGGAGCTGCTCAACAACCTTGAGGGCGACGAGGTGGTAATCCGCCTGGCCGATGCCAGCCGCGCCGGCGTTATCCAGCCCGCACAGCAGAAGGAAGAGGAAAACATCCTCATGCTGCTGATGCCAATGGTACTCAACGACTAATCAGAAACTGAAATTAGCAAATTCGGAAATTAGCAAATTAGCAAATTGAGGTGTTAAGAAAATGTGCGTATCCACAGCGCCATTTACCTCCCTCACGTTCGCTAATTTGCTAATTTGCCAATTTGCTAATTTGCTAATTATCCTATGAAGCGCATACTCGTATTGGCCGCCGTAGCCGTCAGCATGTTGACGTGCAAGGCCCAGGAACTCAATGCCACCGTGAACCTGAACCACCAGCAGGTGCAGGGCACGAGCACCAGCGTGTTTGAAAACCTGGAGCAGAGCATCAAGGACTTCCTCAACCAGACGCAGTGGACCAACCTGCAGTTCCAACGCAACGAGCGCATCAACTGCTCGTTCAATATTACCGTGAAGAAATACGACGACAACGAGAACGCCTTTGACTGCACGTTGGTGGTGCAGGCCAACAGGCCCGTGTTCAACTCGTCGTACACCACGGTGACGTATAGCATCACGGACAACAGTTTCAACTTCGACTTCAAGGAGTTCGACCAACTGAACTTCCGTCTTGAGAGCATTGACAGCGACCTGACCGCCCTGCTCGCCTACTACGCTTATATAATAATAGGCATGGATCTCGACACAATGTCGCCGCTGGGCGGCACGGAGGTGTTGCAGCAGGCCCGTCAGGTGACCAACAACGCGCAGAGCCTCACGCGCTCCGCCAAAGGCTGGAAGGCTTTTGATGACTACAAGAACCGCTACGGCATCATCAACGACTATCTGGACAACGCCATGGAGCCGATGCGCCAGTTGATGTACAAATACCACCGCGACGGCCTCGACGCCATGGTGGAGAACCCCGACCGCGGCCGCGCCGCCATCCTTGAAGCCATGGATCTGCTGAAGGAAGCCCACAGCAACAAGGCCATGAGCATGGTGCCGCAGGTGTGGACCGACTACAAGCGTGACGAAATCACCAATATCTTCAAGGAAAAAGGCTCCAGCACCGAAAAGGCCGACATGTACGAGACGCTGATGAACATTAACACCTCGCAGAGCGCCTATTGGAACCAGATAAAATAGATAGTCCCCCAGGTTCAGTGCCGGCTGCGGAAGCAGTCGGTCCCACAAAAAGCCCTTTATGCTTAAACACCTCCACATAAGCCACTACGCCCTTATCGAGAGCCTCGATATCGACCTTGAGCGGGGCTACATCGTCATCACCGGCGAGACGGGTGCGGGCAAAAGTATTCTGCTCGGCGCCCTCGGTCTGTTGCTCGGTGCCAGGGTCGATGCCCACGTGGTGAAGGAGGGCGAGCAGAAATGTGTGGTGGAAGCCGTATTCAGCACAGAGGGACTTAACCTCTCCGCTTTCTTCGCCGAGAACGACCTTGAAGAAGACGGCGACGAATGTATCATACGCCGCGAACTCACCGCCACGGGAAAGAGCCGCGCCTTCGTCAATGACAGTCCCGTGCTGCTGAGCGTGCTCAAGTCCCTCGGCACACGCCTCGTGGACATCCACTCGCAACATCAGAATTTGCTCCTTGGCGATGAGGACTTTCTTCTCCAAACTCTCGACCTCGTGGCCGGCAACACGCAAGAGCGGGAAGACTACGCTCAGGCTTTCGCCGCCTATCAGCAAGCCAACGAGGCTCTGCAGCAAGTCACGCTACAGGCACAGAAAGACAGTGCCGAGCAGGAACTTTTGGCCTTCCAACTGCAGCAACTCACCGAATTCGCGCCCCGCGAAGGCGAGCAGCAGGAACTGGAAGAAGAGCAGCAGCTCTTGGCCCACGCCGAGGAGATAAAAGGCAGTCTCTACCAAGCCGCCGGACTGCTCTCAGCCGATGAATGCGACGTTTGCCAGCGCCTTCGCCAGTGCGAGCAGGCCCTGCAAGCCGTAAGCGTCCATCTCCCGCTCAGCGACGAACTGACCCAGCGCCTTGAGAGCGCCCGCATCGAATTGGCCGACATCAAGGACGAAATAGAAACCCAACTGGAGCGCGTGGAGTTCAACCCGCAGCGTTTGGAATATGTGGACGAGCGTCTTGCCCGCCTTTACGAACTGGAGAAAAAGCACCGCGTGGAGAGTGATGCCGCCCTCGTGGAGGTGCAGCAGCAACTGCAACACCGCCTCGACGCCATAGAAAACATTGACGAGGAGGTGGCCCGGCTGCAAAAGGCCGTGGACGAAGCCCACAAGCACCTTCTCGCCGAGGCCGCCGCACTGACGGATACCCGCCGTAAGGCTGCCGGCATCCTGTCCGCCGAACTTGTGCAGAGCATCGCCACCCTTGGCATGCCGAACGGAAAAGTGCAGGTGCAGTTCAGCACCCGCCCCGAGCCCACCATCCTCGGTGCCGATTCTGTGTCGCTCCTTTTCAGCGCCAACAAAGGCGTAGCGCCGCAGAACGTGCAGGACATCGCCTCGGGCGGCGAAGTGTCGCGCCTGATGCTGAGCCTCAAGGCCTTCACTGCCCGCTACCGCCAACTCCCCACCATAATCTTCGACGAAATCGACACCGGCGTAAGTGGCACGATGGCCGAGAGTATGGGTCGCCTCATGAAAGAACTTGCCACGCACTGCCAAGTCATCTGCATCACGCATCTGCCGCAGATTGCCGCCCTCGGCACGAGCCATTTCCGCGTCTATAAGCAAGAGGACGCCGTCGGTACCCATAGCCATATCGCTACCCTCCCCCCCGACGAGCGCATCACCGAGATTGCCCACATGCTCAGCGGCGCAGAAGTGTCTGAAGCCGCCATCAACAACGCCAAAGCCTTGCTGAAGATTTTCTAAAACCTCCGCCCCCCCCTAATGCCAAGGCATCAGCCAATGGACTTCACCTCCCCGATTATGAAAAAAGCTCTCTATACCCTTCTTTTCTTCGCGGCCGCCATGGCTGCCGTTGCCGCCTCTGGCCCCGACAACAAGGCCGTGGCGCGCATCATCAGTTTCAACGCCCAAGGTGACACGCTTTCCCAAGGCTACGGTTTCTTCACCTCCGTCGATGGTGAAGTCGTAGCCCTCTATAACACGCTGAAAGGAGCCGCCCGCGCCGAGGTTATCGACTGGAAAGGCAAGACGCACCTCGTCCTCCTCATCAAGGGCGCCGACAGCGGCTTGGACCTTGTAAGAATGCAGTGCGAAGCCAAGAAGATGGCATTTCTTCCTCTCGCACAAGTTTCTGCGAAGCAAGGAGATGCCACACTTCAACTCTACTACAGCACAAATAAGAAAGCCCTCCCCGACTCGGCCTCTATCCTTTCCTCTGACACCTACGCTCCCTATGCCTATTACAGCGTGAGCACCGCCAACGAAAGCCGTTTCTTCGGCTGCCCCATCCTCAACACCGCCGGTGAGGCCGTAGGTGTGGTGCAGCGCAACGTCAACGCCAAGGCCGAGAATGCCTGCGCCATTGACGCCCGCTTTGCTGCCGACCTCAAAATCGGTGCCACCAGCGCCCTCAACGCCGACCTCAAGAGCATCAGCATCGCCCGCGACATCCCCGCCGACGAGACCGACGCCTTTTCCTATCTCTACATGCTTAACCGCATGGGAGGCGACAGCCTGCAGTACGTAAGTGCCAGCCGTCTCTTTGCCGAGCGTTTCCCCTCCAATATCAAGGGCTACACCGAGACGGCAAACTTCTACGCCACCCATCTTGACTACACCAAGGCCGAGGATGCCCTCAACGCAGCCCTCCGCCTCAAGACCAACGAGGACGAAGTCCACGGCGTACTCAGCGACCTTATCTATCAGAAGGCCTTGCGCAACCCCGAGCCCGCCTACAAGGACTGGACCCTTGAACGCGCCCTCGCCGAGAGCGAGACGGCCTACGCCCTGCGCCCCGACACCTCCTACGTGCTCCAACAGGCCAACTGCCTCTTCGGCCTGAAGCGCTACCGCGAGGCCCACGACCGTTTCCTCACCGCCGCCGCTCATAGCAAGGCGCCCGCCGAGCTCTACTACTTCGCCGCCAATGCTCTCCAGCGTGCAGAAGGCGACACCCTTGAGGTCACCAACCTCCTCACCAAGGCCGTGGACTGTTTTGAGCGTCCCTACACCCCCGAGGCTGCCGAATACATCTTCGCCCGCGCCCAGCACTACGACCTCACGGGGCAATACCGCAAGGCCGTGCAGGACTACAAGGACTATGAGCTTGCCATCGGCACTGGCAACCTCACCGCCCGCTTCTATGACATCCGCCAGAATGCCGAGCAGCGCGCCCGCCTCTACCAACTGGCCATTGACGACCTCCGCACGGCAGCCTCAATCGCCTCCTCCACCGAGGAAAAGGGCGAGTACCTCACAGAGATTGCATTTATCTATCTCCGTGCCGGCATGTATGAGGAAGCCATCCAGGAGGCAAACGCCGCCAAGGATACTGTCCCCAACAACCCCGACGTTTACAAGGCCCTCGGCATTGCTCACGGCTACATCGGCCATAAGTCCGACGCCCTCTCCAACCTCTCCCGCGCCCAAGCCCTCGGTGACAACGACGCGCAGAAATTCATTGAGCAGTTCAGCAAGTAAATACTACCCTTCCCATGAACAGAACAAAGAACTACGACTTCACCATCATCGTCCCCGTCTATAACGAAGAGGACAACATCGACAGCCTTGAACGACGCCTCGCCGGTTATCTCCCCCAGTGTCCACTGAAGGCCTGCGTGCTGTTCGTCAACGATGGGTCGTGCGATGATTCCCTGCGCCGCATCAAGGATGTTTGCACCCGTCAGGAGCACTTCTTCTATATATCCTTCGCCCGCAACACCGGCCTCAGCACCGCCATCAAGGCTGGCATCGACCATGTGGAGTCGCGTCTGCTCGGCTATATTGATGCTGACCTGCAGACATCGCCAGAGGACTTCAACCTCCTCCTCCCCTATGCCGACAAGTACGCCCTAGTCACCGGCATCCGCACCAACCGCAAGGACTCTTGGTGGAAGCGTAGCCAGAGCCGCATAGCCAACAGCTTCCGCCGCTGCATGACGGGCGATACCGCCCAGGACACGGGCTGCCCCCTCAAGGTTCTCCACACCGATATGGCTAAGCAGATTCCCTTCTTCAAGGGTCTCCACCGCTTCATCCCCGCCATGGTTGCCCTGCAGAAGAAAGAATACATGCAGGTACCCGTAAGCCACCACCAGCGCGTAGCCGGTTCCTCCAAGTTCAGCATGAGCAATCGCTTCTGGGGGCCCCTGCGCGACTGCTTCGCCTACCGTTGGATGCGCAAGCGCTACATACTCTACACCATCAACGAGTCCGCTATCTAATCCGTGAACGCTGCCACACAACTTTCCTTCTACGTCCTCGCCATAGGCTTCCTCGCCCAGACACTTTTCTCGGCCCGCACCCTCGTGCAGTGGCTGCTCTCCGAAAAGCGCCGCGAAGTAGTCTCTCCCTCTCTCTTCTGGATTCTCAGTCTTGCCGCCAGCATCCTTATGTTCACCTATGGCTGGCTGCGCAACGATTTCGCTATCCTTCTCGGGCAGGTCATCTCCTATTATATATATATATGGAATCTCCGCATCAAGGGTGTATGGCTGTATGTCCCCCTCATAATCCGCGGAGCCATCACCCTCCTGCCACCCGTCGGCATCGGCATCCTCGCCACACAAACCGATTTCACAGCCCTCTTCCTCCAGAATGCCTCCATACCCCTCTGGCTCCTCATCTTCGGCAGCGCCGGACAGGTCTTCTTCACCCTGCGCTTCATTTATCAGTGGTACTACAGCCGCCGCCTGGGCGAGTCACAACTTCCCCGCGGGTTCTGGTGGATAAGCCTCTTCGGCTCTGCCGTCATCGTCTGCTATGGTCTCCTCCGTCTTGACCCCGTCCTTATTCTCGGCCAGTCGGTGGGGTGCATTGCTTATATACGTAACTTAATGATAGGGCACCATGCGAATCATCCGTAAGCACAAACTCGCCATCCTTTTCTTCCTCGCGCTTCTCCCCGCCATGCTTCTGCGCGACTTTACGCCCTCCAACGAGTTGCGTTATCTCAGCATAGCCGACGAGGCCCTGCGCGACGGCCACGTCTTCGCCTTTTTCAATCACGGCCTGATGTATGCAGACAAGCCGCCACTTTATCTCTGGATTGTCATGCTCGGCCGCTACCTCTTTGGAGACGGTTGCATGCTTTTCCTCTCCCTCTTCTCCCTTGTTCCCGCCATTGTCATCGTGCGCACCATGCGCCAATGGACGGCCGCCGAACTCCCTGCCGAGCAGAGCGACGTAGCCCGCTTCATGCTCTTCACCTGCGGTCTCTTCCCCGTCATGGCCGTCACCCTCCGCATGGATATGCTTATGGTCATGTTCATCGTGCTGGCCCTCCGCCGCTTCAGCATCATGGAGCAGCGCGTCCAATACGGCTGGCACAACAGTTGGCGCTTCGCCTTCTGCGTTTTCATGGCCATCTTCAGCAAGGGGCCCCTCGGCATCCTCATTCCCCTCGTCAGCATCCTCGTCTATGCTCTCTGGACGCGCCGTCCCGCCCTCTTCTTCCGCGCATGGAACGGCCGCACCTTCCTCGTCCTCATCGCTCTCTGCGCCGCATGGTTCTCCTGCGCCTGGCTTGAGGGAGGAGCCCCCTATCTGGGCGAGATGCTCTTCCATCAGACTATGGGGCGCGCAGTCAACGCCTTCCACCACAAGCGACCCTTCTATTTCTACCTCGTCGCCCTCCTCTACACGATGCTCCCGTGGCTCCCCTATATCATTATTACCATTTGCAAAGCCCTGCGCCGCCGCATCTCCATCTCCGCCACTGAGCGCCTCTTCATCAGCATCATCGTCTCCACGTTCATCATGCTCTCGGCCTTCAGTTCCAAACTGCAGGTCTATCTCCTCCCTATCTTCCCCTTTGCCGTCTATCTCAGCGTGCTCCTCGGCGTACGCACGG
The DNA here is from genome assembly GCA_045600685.1 of Alloprevotella sp. Lineage (GTDB taxonomy): Bacteria > Bacteroidota > Bacteroidia > Bacteroidales > Bacteroidaceae > Alloprevotella. The sequence continues at coordinate 111,094 of JAZRYH010000053.1, forward strand.
GCTGCACTTGCCGTCTGCCGCGCGTCCGCCGCTTTGCCTACGGCCTTCTCGCCGTCATCTTCATCGGCGGTCTCGCCCTCCCCTGGATAAACCCCTACATAGGCTATCGCTCCGCCTGCCGCGAGGCCACGCGCCAGCAGGCACTCCTGCCCCCCGCGGCCTCCCACACTCTCTACACCTTTGATGTGCGCCGCCCTGAAAACATCGACGTATTCGGTCTGCAACCCCACGAGGTCACTGACACCACCTGCACAGATGGCCTCGCCTCACAGACATTCGTCGCCCTCGCCCGCTCCGGCCACATGCCCGCCTACCTTGCCGTTGCCGACTCCACCCTCGTCGGCAACCTCGTCGTCTTCACCCATCACCCGTGCCGCACGGCTCCATAATGATGCTCAAAAATACCTTAAGAATCCTCCTCCCCTTCATCATCGGTGCCGCCATCCTCTGGTGGATGTACCGCAACATGGACTGGCAGACCTTCCTCACCCTTCTCACGCACGACATGAAGTGGGGCTGGATGGTTCTCTCCCTACTTGTGGGCATACTTCCCTGCGTCTTCCGCGGCCTTCGCTGGCGCATGGCTCTCGATCCCCTCGGCGAGCACCCCTCCCGCCGCGCATGCATCGACGCATGCTTCATGTCCTACGCCGCATCCCTTATCATCCCCCGCATAGGCGAGGTCACGCGCTGCGGCACGCTCAAGACACATTGCGGCACATCCTTCTCGCGCTCCCTCGGCACCGTCGTCACCGAGCGCATCATCGACAGCCTCCTTCTCATCCTTATCTCTGCGGCTGCCTTCTTCACCCAACTCCCGTGGTTCCTCCGCTTCCTTCGCGAGACCGGCACGGACTATCACCACCTTCTCTCACGCTTCACCTCCGCCGGCTACCTCGTCACTGGCGCCTGCATTATCCTCATCATCTTCGTCGCCATCTTTATTCTCTGGCGCATGCAGGCTTTCCGCCGTAGCCGCAACATCTTCAGCGGTCTGCGCGACGGCATTCTCTCTCTCCGCAAGGTGCGCAGCGTGAGCCTGTACCTCCTCCTCAGCATCGGCATCTGGGCAGCATACTTCTTCCATTTCTACATCGCCTTCTGGGCCTTCGACTTCACCGCCGGCTTCCCGCCTCTCATGGCCCTATTCATCTTCTGCATCGGTTCCTTCGCCGTCATCGTCCCCACCCCCAACGGTGCCGGTCCCTGGCATTTCGCCGTCAAGACCATGCTCGTCCTCTACGGCATCGCCGATCAGTCCGCCGTATTCTTCGCCCTCGCTGTCCACACCATACAGACGCTCCTCGTCGTCGTCCTCGGCATATACGCCTCGGCCGACCTTGCAAGACCCACCCCCAACCCCTCCCATAGAGGGAGGGGAGCAGATACTCTCTGACAATGAAAAAAGCGAACAATAATAAGTTCTCATCCACTTCCCCATCATACTCCCCTCCCTCTATGGGAGGGGCTGGGGGTGGGTCTGTCAAAGCCAAAAAACATCTCGGCCAGCATTTTCTCCGCGACCTCTCCATCGCCCAGCGCATTGCCGACACCGTTGACGCCTGTCCCGACATACCCGTACTTGAGGTAGGTCCCGGCATGGGCGTCATGACCCAATACCTCCGCCAGAAGCCCCGTCCCCTCAAAGTCGTGGAACTCGACGATGAAAGCGTAGACTACCTCCGCCGGCAATGGCCCGACATGGAAGACAGCATCATCGCCGACGATTTCCTCAAGATGCACCTTGAGCATACCTTCTCCGGCCTGCCCTTCGTCCTCACCGGCAACTATCCCTACAACATTTCCTCGCAGATATTCTTCAAGATGCTCGACTACAAGGACCTTATCCCTTGTTGCACCGGCATGATACAAAAAGAAGTGGCCGAGCGCCTCGCCGCTCAGCCCGGCACCAAGGCCTTCGGCATCCTTTCCGTCCTCGTACAACTCTGGTACGACGTGGAATACCTCTTCACCGTGCCCCCTGGCGTATTCTCCCCGCCGCCGAAGGTGCAGAGCGCCGTCGTCCGCATGACACGCAACCGGCGCACAGCCCTTCCCTGCCCCTACGACCTTCTGCGCCGTCTCGTCAAGCAGTCCTTCCAGCAGCGCCGCAAAATGCTCCGCGGTTCCCTGCGCGGCATAATCCCCGCCGACCACCCCTTCGGCACCCTCCGCCCCGAACAGCTCTCCGTGGAGCAGTTCATCCACCTCGCCTGCGACGTAGCGGCACAATAAATAGCACAATAAATACAAGAAGAGCCCGATTTTATGCTTCCAGGCAACGGGCTCTTCTTTTTTTTGCCGAATGTCTGGTTGCACAACCTAGGTTGTGCAATCAAACAACCTAGGTTGTGCAATCAAACAACCTAGGTTGCGTAATCAAACAACCTAGGTTGCGTAATCAAACAACCTAGGTCGCGCAATCAAACAACCTAGGTTGTGTAATCAAGCAACCTAGGTTGTGCGACAATAGAATCAAGGGAAGAAACAATTAATAGGGGAGCAGCATGCCTCGCTCTGGCGTGGCGCCCGCCTACTACTCCGTGTAGAAACGTATGAGACGGAGGAGTTCGCGACGGCACACGGGGCAGAAGTCTGCACAGGTGTTGGTGCGCATGCGGCAGTCGGCACAGGGACGATAGACACCCTTACTCTGGTAGCCGCCCCCCTCGACGGTGCCCACGGGACCGCAGACGGAATCAACGACACCTACGAGATCCTGCCACTTGGAGGGGAAATCGACGAGCGTGGTAAGGTTGGCCTCCCACGGTTCGCGGTCCGGGTAGAAATACTCGGTATATTGGTCGTCGTAGGCGTACTCGTCGGCAAGGGCGGCGAAGGAATGGCCGAACTCATGGACAACCACGGGGAGGAAATACTTGTGACCGGTGGCGGCGAGGTTGTAGAAATTGTAGATTCCACCTCCGCCGTAGGTGGAAGTATTGGCAAGGATGATGATGTGCTCGGTGGGTATGCCGGCAAGGAGGCTGTGGAGGTCCTTAAGGTGGAGAGTGGTGAGATAACGGTCGGAATAGAAGGTGTCGAAGTGGGCAGAGAGGGCGGTGTTGCGCCAATCGGCGTAGCGGGGCACGCTGACGCCGCTCTCAGCTGAGGGACAACCAACGGCGCGCACGTTGAAACGGGAGCGATGGGAGCGGAAGGGCTCATAAGAGAAGAGAGCCTCGGTGGCCTGACGGGCCTCGCGATAGAACTTCTTCATCTCTTTCTTGGTGTAGCCCTCAGCCACGAAGGTTATGTCGATACATTCCTCTGGCGTACCGCTACTGAGAAGAGTGCGCACGGGAGCCGTGGAGGCGGGAGCGCGACGGATGAGGATGTCGGCGGGATTGAGGGGATGGGTGTAGGTGCAGACGATGCTGTCGCGGAAGTCGCGCAGGGTGAGGCTCACGACGACGCTGCTGCGGGGCTCGGGGATGAGCACGACGTTCTGGAAGGAACGGCTGCGGCGGGCAGCCTCCTCCGTGCCGGTCCATTCCTGGAAAAGGGTGGCGAAGGAATGGCAGTAGATAAGGCGACCGGTGAGGGAATCGGTGAGGGTGAGTTGGGCGTAGCCCTGCGTGGGGTAACTGTCCAGATGGTGGCGCCGTCCGCACCACGTGCCGGGCTGACGGATAACCTCGTCGAGCGCGGCTTGCTGATGAAGGCTGTCGCCCGTGAAGGTATAGTCGAGGCGGAGGGTGGCGTCGCGGAAATAGCGGGTGAAGTCGTCTTCCGCGCTCACTGCGGAAACGAAGAGAGAAAGAAGGACTGTGAGAGTTGCAAGGCGTTGCACGGGCGGGTAATAGGTAAGGAGTCTTGGGTAATGGATAACAGGGGGACTTTATTTCTATTCCGTGAGGGTGAAATCGAGGGCAGCGGGGAATATGCGGCGGGGGTCGCCGAAGAGTTTGAGGCTTTCGTGGAGCCAGCGCTCATCAAGGTCGAGGCGGCCGTGGAATACCTTGCGGCCGTTGATATAGACGGTGACGGGTTGGGAGAGGTCTACGAGTTTTTCGCTGAGGTAGAGACGCACGGAACCGGCGGTGCTGGGTTTGAAGTCGCGGGCGAAACGCATCTCTATGCCAAAGAGGCTGTCGCGCTGGGTAGTTGTGTAGGCCACGTCCTCCACGGTGAGGCGCACGTCCTGGCCGTCGATGGCCATACGGTACATCTGGCGATAGGCGTCGCTGCGCTCAAGCACCTGCAGGTTGTAGAAACCGTCGCGACGGCGGCCGTCCATCTCGAAGTCCTCCCAGTCAAAGGCGCGGGGCTGGGCATTGCGGCGGAAATGGGAGAGCCAGGGCGTGGTGAGGCGGTAGTCTATGTGGTGGCCGCGGCCGGGGATGAGATTAACGCGGTGGGCGTAGCGGCCGGGGTTGCGCACTTGCAGGGAATCAAAGGCCTGCTGCGTCCAGTAGGTGAGTTCGTCGCGATAGAAGCCCTTGTCCTGCGCACCGGTGAGGAGGGAGAAACCTATGTTGCCGCAGTTCTCCACGGGGGCGTTCTTGAGAGGTTCGCCTCCGGCCATGGGGCCTGCTGCTGCGAGGTAATCAGCATAGAACGAGGCGAGGCGCTGGCTGCCGTAGCCACCCTCGGAGATGCCGAAGAGATAGAGGCGGTCGGGGTCTATGCGGCCACTGGCGAAGGCGAGGGTAAAGAGGCGCTCGTAGGCCCACTGCTTGCTGCGCTGATACCAACGGTACCACTGGCCTTCCTGGGGTATCTGGGGAATGTAGTAGTAGCAGGGGCCGTCGTCAAACATCCGTGCGAGTTGGTAGCCGGTCTTCCACTCCATCTCACGGGGGCCGGAGCCATGGATATAGACAAAGAGGGGCATGGGCTGGCCGTCGGCTTCGCCCTTGTGGCCCCAATAGTAATTCCAGTCGGCATTGGGCTCGAGGTCGGCAGGGAGAGTCCACGTGAAATGCCAGCCATCGGTGAGCTCTTGGTCGGGGAGGTTGAGGCGGGCCTGCTGGCTGAAGCGTTTCTGCCACTCCGTCCAGAGGCGCTGGCGAGCGTCGGCGACGTGCTTAGGTTTGAGGGACTGTGCAGCAGCACTGAGAGAGAAGGCTGCGAAGAGGAAAAGAAGAAAAGTTTTGCGCATGGTATTTTATATTTAATGTTATATGTTAGCGGAGTTTGTTTCGGTCGAAATGCCGGCGGGCGGAGATGAAAAAGAAGATGACGCCGCAGAGATTTACGGCGGCGGCGCTCCAGAAGGCCGCGCCATAGCCTAAGTGTTCACTGAGTATGCCGCCGAGGACTACGCCGAGGCCCATACCGATGTCCCAACTGGTGAGGAGGGAAGAGGATGCTGTGCCACGCTTGTTGTGGGGGGCGAGATTTATGAACATTGTCTGTGTTGCCGGGTACATATGGCCGTTGCCGAGACCGACGAGTATGGCGCAACCATAGTAGCCGACGGGATTATGGAGAGCGGCGAAGGCTGCATAGCCCAAGAGGGAGAGGAGCATGCCACGGCCTGCATTGTGGGTAACACGGCCCTCACGGAGGGAACGGGCTCCGAAGAGGCGCGAAACCATGAGGCCGAGGGAAAGGAGGAGAAAGAAGCCGCCGGTGCCGGAGGTCATGCCGAGTTCTTCTTTGCCGTAAATGGCGAGATAGGTGCTCACAACGCCGTAACTGCAGGCGAAGCAGGCAAGCATGAGGCCCTGGCGCCAGGCACTGACGAGGACGAAGCGGTCGAAACTGAGCGGGGCTTTATTAGGGACGGCTTCGCGGGCCGGAATATGTACGGTGCTGTTGGCGATGAAGCCGAGGAGCGCAGCGATGAGGGCGAGAGCGAAGAGCACGGTGTAGGACTGCGTGACGTCGTAGGCATAGAGGCCGGCGAAGGGTGCAATGGCGGTGCCGAGATTGTTACTTAAGCCGTAGTAGCCAATACCTTCGGCTCGCCGTGAGGCGGGGAGTACGTCTATGGCCGCCGTAGTAGTGGCGGTGGTAGCAAGCCCCATGGGGGCACCGTGGAGGGTTCGTACGAGGGTAAAGAGGGCGAGGCCGAGGGTGGCTGGCAGTGCGTCGAGACCAAGGTAGAAAGCAAAAAAGAGGGCGAAGATGCCATAGCTGATAAGGAGGACGCGCTTACGGGGGAAGGAGTCGGTAATGTAACCGCTGAAGAGGCGCGCAAAGAGGGCCACGACGGTATAGCCGGAGAGGACGATGCCAATGGTGTGCTTGCCGGCACCGAACGTGTCGCTGAGATAGAGCGGCAAGAGCGGAGCCAGCACCATGAAGGAGAAACTGCTCATAAAATTGGCGAGGCAGACTTTCAGGTAATTGGAGTTCCAGAGGCGGTCCATTTAGGGGTAAAGGGGTTTAAATAAGGAGTAATGAGTGACAGGGAAGGGTCAGAGGAGGGGACGGTGCTGTTCCTGGCGCCACTGACGGAGACGGTTGTCGGCCTCTGCGAGAAGGGCGGGAGAGAAAAGCCAGCGACGGAAACGCTCGGCGATGATATCGACGGTCTGAGGGCTGGGGTGCAGCATGTCGGGGGCATAGAAACGGTAGTCGCGCAATTCATCGAGGAGTATCTCGTATGCCGGGAAATAATGGGCGAGGCCTACGCTCTGTATCGCGTCGCAGAGGAGGAGCAAGGTGGCCTTCTGGAGTTGAGAGACGTGGAGGCCGTACTTCTTGTAGCGGTAGGGACTGACGGTGAGCAGAACGTGAGCCCGCGGATTGAAGTTGGCAAGACGCTGAAGGAGATTATGCCATACGTTCCCAAACTCTTCCAGCGAGGGCTGCTGCTCAATGAAGAGGCTTGACGGCTCTTTGTGACAGTTGAAGACGGGAGAGTCAAAAGAAGACTGATGGGCAGCCCGCAAATGATAGGCCCGCGTAGTACCGAAGGTGATAATGATGAGACTTGCCGTGCGAAGCGCCTCCCTACCCTTCTCCCATTCAGCAGCAATACGGGAGCGACATTCCTCTTCCGTGGCTGCGGAGCACACGGAGGAGGCTTGCCAACTGTGCCACAGGCCGTCCCGTCCACGGAAGGGGGCTGCGGGCGGCAGATTCCTCATCCATGTGTCCAATAAGGTGGCTACGACCTGCGGAGAGTAGAGCGGGCCGAGCGGATTGACGCATACGCAGCCCTCAGCCAACTGATGCTGCAGGCGCTCTCCCACTTCCTGCGCAAAACAGGAGCCGAGACACAGGATTCTGTCGTCCGGAGTCAGTTGGAAGGGAGCGTCCGGCAGTTCCACCGGCGTGGAGAGCGGTGGGAGATAGGATGGCGTAGCGGGGATGTTGGGAGTGCTCACGGAGAAAGTGATAAGTGAAAAAAATAAAAGTGATAAGTGAAAAATGGAGAGAGGTGACGGTTCTTAATTTCCAATCTTTGTGAGGCGGGCAAACTTCAGCAGAAGCTTCTTCATGCCGACGGCCTCGAAATCTACTGTGATGCGGAGGTCGTCACCCCGCCCCTCAACGGCTGTGACGGAGCCCTCGCCAAAGCGATCGTGCTTCACTTTGTCGCCAACGGTGAAAGCCTGGCTCCCTACCCCCGAGGACTGCACGGGAGATGTTTTTCGGGAGAGCGGCGACATACCCGCCGGCGGAGCGAGCGGCGACATAACTGTCGGGCGGCGACGGGGCTCGCGCGTCATGCTCTCATATTCATGAGTCTGGCGCGCACCAAAGCCGAGTCGTCCCACGCTCTGGTCCACGGAGCGTCTGCCCGGGCTGCGGCCTGCCGTATGCTCTTGCAGGTAACGGCTGTCCACTTCGCTCAAGAAGCGGCTGGGCTCGGAGAATTCCATGCTTCCATAGCGGAAACGGCAACCTGCGAAACTGATGAAGCAGCGCTCTTTCGCCCTTGTCACGGCTACATAAAACAGGCGGCGCTCCTCCTCCATCTGCTTGGGGTAGAGAGCCTGCGAACCGGGAAAGATACTGTCTTCCATACCGACAAGGAAGATGACGCTGAACTCCAGTCCCTTCGCAGCGTGGACGGTCATCAACGTGATGCGTTCCTGATTGTCGTCGGTCTGTTCGTCAACGTCGGTGAGGAGACTCACTTGTGCGAGGTAGTCGGACAGCGGCACGAAACCGTTGCCCGTCTGCTCCAGAGTGTCCTGCTCCAGTTGCTTGACGGAGCCCAGGAGTTCCTCTATGTTTTCCTGTCGCGACAAATCCTCCAGGTCTTTGCTGGCGTGGATATCCGCAGCGATGCCGGAGCGCTTCACCACCTCGTCCACGACGTCGAAGGCCGAGTGCGTCTCCACCATCTCGCGTAAGTTCTCGATGAGTATGCAGAACTGCGCGATTTTACCCTGCGTTCTCCCCACATTGAAATCGTAGGCTTCGGGGGCGTTGGCCACCTGCCAGAGTGATGCGCCGTGGGCGTGGGCTGCTGCGATGAGTGTGTCCAGCGATGTCTTGCCTATCCCTCTTGCGGGGTAGTTGACCACGCGGCGGAAGGCCTCCTCGTCGTGCGGGTTGCACAGGAGGCGGCAATAGGCCAGCACGTCCTTGATTTCCTTGCGTTGATAGAAACTCGTGCCGCCATACACGCGATAGGCTACGCCCTGTTTGCGGAGTTCGTCCTCGAAGGAGCGGGAGAGGGCGTTCTGGCGATAGAGTATGGCGATGTCGCTGTAGCGCACGTGGTCGTAGCGATGAAGGCGGCGTATCTCGCCCACCACCTTGGCGGCCTCCTCCCTGTCGCTGGCCGACGGCATCAGAAGGAGCGGCGCTCCCTGTTCCTTCTCGCTATACACCACCTTGGGTATCTGTCTGCGATTGTGGCTGATAATGCTGTTGGCGGCGTTCACGATATTTTGTGTGGAGCGGTAATTGCGCTCGAGCTTAACTGTATGCGCCGACGGGTACTGCTGCGTGAAATTCAGGATATTGTCAATATTGGCTCCGCGGAAGGCGTAGATGCTCTGGGCATCGTCGCCCACCACGCAGATACTGCTCTCGGGCGTTGTCAGCAGGCGGATAATCTGATGTTGGGCGTAGTTGGTGTCCTGATACTCGTCCACGAGGATATAGCGGAAGCGGTTCATATAGCGTTTCTGCACGTCGGGGTTGTCGCGCAGGAGGAGGAAGGTGTAGAGCAGCAAATCATCAAAATCCATGGCATTGGCCTGCTTGCAGCGGGCAAAATACGTGGCATAGATGCGATGGATTTCACCGAGGTTGTTGGCCTTATCGTGGTTCACGATATCGGTGCTGGCAGCGTAGAAGTCGGGCAGAATCAAGCGGTTTTTGGCGTCGCTGATGCGCCCTTGCACAGTAGAAGCCTTATATACTTTTTCATCGAGACCCATCTCCTTAATAATAAGTTTAAGGAGCGATTTAGAGTCGGCCGTATCGTAGATGGTAAAGTTAGGATTGAAGCCTATTTTGTCGCATTCGCGCCGCAGGATACGTGCAAAAATACTATGGAAAGTACCGCTCCACAAATACTTCACATCATCCGTGTTAACTATCTCACTGATACGATTATTCATTTCCCGCGCCGCCTTATTCGTAAAGGTAAGCGCGAGTATCTGGAGCGCACTTACGTGGCGTTCCGCCATAAGGTATGCAATCTTATAGGTCAGCACGCGCGTCTTACCGGAGCCCGCGCCCGCGATGACGAGCAGTGGCCCGTCGCAATACTCTACGGCTTGCAACTGCCTCTCATTTAAGGTACGCTGCCAGAAATTTAGTTGGTCTTGGATCATATTTAGCATTTTGCGCTACAAAGTTACGAATAAGCGAGCGAAATACCAAATAAGCGCAGCGAAATTTGAGTATTTCCGAGCGAGAGTAACTTGGGCCGAAGGCCAGAGTTACGAATAAGCGAGCGAAAAGCAAAGGAAAGCGCGGCTTTTCTTTGTTTTTCCGAGCGAAAGTAACTTGGGCCGAAGGCCAGAGTACGAATAAGCGAGCGAAAAGCAAAGGAAAGCGCAGCGAAATTTGAGTATTTCCGAGCGAGAGTAACTTGGGCCGAAGGCCAGAGTACGAATAAGCGAGCGAAAAGCAAAGGAAAGCGCGGCTTTTCTTTGTTTTTCCGAGCGAAAGTAACTTGGGCCGAAGGCCAGAGTAATGAAAAATCAAATTAGATGCGGCTTTAGTCCTACACCCTCTTTCTGAAAAGTGCGGAAAATCCAACATTTTTTTTGCATAGATTTTTGACTGTTTTCGAGGCTCGCGACGGCCTAAACCCGCTTTCGGCCAAAAAACGTCCGTTTTCGGAAAAACGAAAACAGACCCGATTTTTTTCAAGGTTTAATCTAAATTTCCCGATACCCTATTTTAGTAAAAACTAAAAGGGACATCGGAAAAACTAAAAGGGCTATCGGAAAAAATGAAAGGGACATTGGACGAACTAAAAGGGAGATAATTTCAACTAAAAGGGCATTAGTTGCGACTAAAAGGGCTTTAGGGGGGACCCCCTCCCCGCTCCCCCGAGGGGGGAGTGCTGCAAATTGGGACAAAATCGTGTATGGATTTTCGCCTATAAGGGGGTGTAGGGAGGGTTTTAGGGG
>JAZRYH010000054.1:0-7011 GCA_045600685.1 Alloprevotella sp.
GCACCGTTTCATTCCGAGTTTGAAAAACACCCCGTTTTTCCGGCATTTTTTCGATTTTTTCCTTCAAAAAACGGCCTTATTTTCAAAAAAAAATTTTCCGTTTACTTCTGTGCGATTCTGAGAGAAGTTTATATTTGCCTGGTTCTCTTGCGTTTAACGCAAGGGTGAATAAAAACGCCCCCCTAAAACCCTCTCTACACCCCCTTATAGGCGAAAATCCATACACGATTTTGTCCCAATTTGCAGCACTCCCCCCTCGGGGGAGCGGGGAGGGGGTCCCTCCTAAAGCCCTTTTAGTCGCAACTAATGCCCTTTTAGTTGAAATTATCTCCCTTTTAATTTGAACAATCGCCCTTTCATTTTTTCCGATAGCCCTTTTAGTTTTTTCTAAAATAAGGTATCGGCAAAAATGAATGGAATTTCGTAAAAAGCGGAACTTTTTTCGTTTTTCGGAAAACAGGCGTTTTTTTGCCGAAAGAGGGTTTAGCTCATCGCGAGCCTCGAAAACGGCCCAAAATCCATGCAAAAAATAAATCTGGATTTTCTTCATTTTCCGTGAACAGTAAAAAAGGCGAAACCCGCATTTACAAGCCGAGGGCCCCTGGCGACATACCAGAGGCCCCCGCGGAAGAAGAAAGGGAATGTGTCGGAGAATTGGACGGGGCGAATTATTATTGATAGCGGAAAATCGACAATGGAATATGCTGTTGGCGGAGGCTCATTGAGCCACCCAGATGAGTTTCGACGTGTCGTAGCCGCGACGCACAGCCTCGTCGAGTATCGTCAGGATGGTCTCCTCGGGAAGGAGCGGCGTGCGGGAGAGAATCCAGAGATATTTGGCACTGCGGGAGCCTACGAGGGCGTAGGAATAGTCGGGGCCGAGCATCAGCACGCGGTAGTCGGAATAGAAGGGTCCCCAGAACGACACGCGCAGGAGACCGGGCGTCTTCGTGAGCTTGGCCTTGCCCTCGCTCTCGCGGGGTTTACCGTCCTTGAGGCCGCGGTTGAGAACGCGCACCTTGCCGTCGGGACGGAGCGAATACCGGGCCGTGCAATGCGTGAGGCCACGCTCAAAACGATGGTCATAACGCGCCACTTCGTACCACGTGCCGAGGTACTTCTGAAGGTTGAAGTCCTCCACCGTGGAGTTGTCCACGGCATTGGTGCCGGAACATGAGAGCAACGCCACTATGACGCTGCAGACGGACAGAAAATTGCTACTCTTCATAAATCATATATATGGAAGATTGAACAATAATGGGCCTCTTCTCTCCCGCCACAGGGGATTACGTGGCCGTTTTTCTTCTGATTTTCATTTGCGACGGTGCAAAATTACGCCTGCATTCAGGGACGGGGAACGAGCAGGGCGGCATTTTGCTGCTTTTCTTTGCATTTTTTAGCATATCGCGCAGGCTTCTGACAGGCCAAACTGGCATTTTCCGAAGCGGGTGCAAAAGTGCGTTGTGTTAAATCGTATTAAAAGCGAGAAGGGTTTTGGCTAATTTGACGCGAAATCAGGGGAAAAAGCAAGAAAACAGCGAAGAAATGAAATAAAGTGCAAAAAAATACTAATTCTCTTGTTTTTATTCAAAAAAGCTATCTCTTCTAACTGTATGTGTAGCAACGGCGGCTCTGATGAGCTGCACCGGAAAGGAATCCGATTATCAAGCCAACCACCAGAGCGTGCAACCTTGGGAGTATGACGAAACTCCTGCCCTCAACAAGGAAGGCAACGAGAAAGTCGTCATGGAATACTGCGACGACGAACTTATTGATGCCCAAAAGACACCGCGGCGAAGCGTTTACAACGCCCACTCCATCTACGCCGGCGACGTAGATGACCCACTCATCCAGCAGCTTGTCGACGAGCTCTGGGACGAGATTGAAGATCTGGAACGCCTGGATAAGAAGGCTGCGCGAGACGCGAAAAAGACGATGCACTCCACGGACAACGGCACGCCGGCCACACCCGCCGAACAGACGGGAGAAGCGCAACACGCTCCCACCGACACAGGCGAGTGAGACAATCGCCGCGTGCCAGATATATACTGGAACAAAAGCCCCGCCCCTCAGCATGTGAGAGAGGCGGGGCTTTTGTATGGGCGGGGGCATGGGAGAGAATTTATCATGCGGTGAGATTTGCCCTTTTTGCGGGAAAAAGCTGCGCCATTTGCGGGAAGGATTCTTCACCATCCGCGCTATTTCAACGCCTTAAAGGCGCTCTTTATGGAAAAAAAGTTAAACGCGCCCCTAAAATTTGGCGTTTCACTTGCCTGTTTCCGCAAAACTTCGTACCTTTGCTCCCATAAAACAGGCACGCAAGCCTACGGCGGCGCCTTGAAACGAAAACAACATTATTAACTATAAAACATTATTTATCATGAGTGTTACTTTAATTATCGTCATTGCGGTGGTGGTTCTCATCGCTCTGTTCCTCATCAGCATCTACAACAACCTCGTTCGCGCTCGCAACAACCGCGAAAACGCCTTCTCAAACATTGAGGTGCAGCTCAAGCAGCGCTACGACCTCATCCCTCAGCTCGTGGCCACCGTGAAGGGTTACGCCGCCCACGAGAAGGAAGTGCTGGAGCAGGTGACCGCCGCACGTGCCGCCGCCATGAACGCCACCGGCATCAACGATAAGATTCAGGCCGAAAATGCTCTGAGCAACGCCCTCGCCGGTCTGCGCGTCAGCATGGAGGCCTACCCCGAACTGAAGGCCAACCAGAACTTCCTCCAGTCGCAGGGCGAAATCTCCGACATCGAGAACAAGATTGCCGCCACGCGCCGCTTCTTCAACAGCGCCACGAAGGAACTCAACAACCTCGTGCAGACCTTCCCCAACAACCTTCTCGCCGGTATGTTCGGTTTCCACACCGAGCCCATGTTCGAAGTACCCGAAAGCGAAAAGCAGGCCATCCAGAAGGCTCCCGAGATTCAATTTTAATACATGGCATACATAGGAATGCGTATGCAGCAGGTGCGCAATAACACGCGCTCGCTGTTGCTCTTGGCTTTCTTCCCCTGCATCGTGCTCGGCATGGTGTGGCTGTTCTTCTACATCCTGAACAACTTGGGGAACGACGGCTACTACTCCCCCGACTACCTCGCATACCAATCCACCAATGAATGGATGCAGGTTCTCCCGTGGGTGGTGGGCATCGTAGGCATATGGTTCCTCATCGCCTACATCTTCAACACATCCATGGTGCGTCGCGCCACGGGGGCACGTCCCTTGGAGCGTCGTGAGAACCCGCGCATATATAATATAGTGGAGAACCTCTGCATGAGCTGCGGAATGGATATGCCGCAAATCAACGTCGTAGATGACCCGCAGCTCAACGCCTTCGCCTCCGGTATCGACAAGGGAAGCTACACCGTCACCGTGACCACAGGCATCTGCAACCGCCTCAACGACGACGAACTGGAAGGTGTCATCGCCCACGAACTGACGCACATCCGCAATAAGGACACGCGCCTGCTCATCATCAGCATCGTCTTCGTAGGCATCCTCTCGACGGTATGCTCGCTGGCCGTGCGTATGCTCTGGAACACCTTCATCTACGGCGGAGGCAACCGCCGCAGCAACGACCGCGAGGGCGGAGGCAACGTAGCCATCGTCGTGGTGATCGCCATCGCAGCCCTCTTGGCAGCCCTCGGCTATCTCTTTGCCCTTCTCACCCGCTTCGCCATCAGCCGCAAGCGCGAGTTTATGGCCGACGCCGGCGGCGCCGAGATGAGCGGCAAGCCCTGGGCCCTCGCCAATGCCCTGCGCAAGATTAGCGGCGACCCCGGCCTTCAGGACGTAGAGCGCGAGGACGTGGCCCAGCTCTACATCGTTCACCCCCAGGCCCTCACCGGTGGCGTCAAGAGTTGGTTCAGCGGCATCTTCAGCACCCACCCCGACACGGCGGAAAGAATCAGAATACTTGAACAATTCTAATATGCTTTCTCCTTTTTCCAAACCCCTCTACGTCATGCTGAAGCCCGTGGGGGCGCATTGCAATCTGGCATGTCACTACTGCTACTATCTGGAGAAGGCTAATCTTTATAAGGACCTCACGACCAAGCATGTCATAAGCGACGAACTCTTGGAGGAGTTCATCAAGCAATACATCGGCGCCCAGACCTCACCCAATGTGCTCTTCACCTGGCACGGCGGCGAGACCCTGATGCGCCCGCTTTCTTTTTATAAGAAGGCCATGCAACTCCAGCAGCGCTACGCCGGCGACCGCACCGTGGACAATTGCATACAAACCAACGGCACACTCCTCACCGACGAGTGGTGTGAGTTCTTCGCCGAGAACGGATGGCTCGTAGGCGTGAGCATCGACGGCCCGCAGGAGTTCCACAACGAGTTCCGCCGCACACGGGCCGGCAAGCCTTCCTTCCGAGAAGTGATGAAGGGCATCGACCTCTTGAAGAAGCATGGTGTAGAGTGGAACGCCATGGCCGTGGTGAACGACTACAACGCCGACTACCCGCTGGACTTCTACCGTTTCTTCCGCGACGAACTCAAGTGCCAGTACCTGCAGTTCGCCCCTATCGTGGAGCGCATCCTCCCCCACTCCGACGGCCGCCATCTGGCCCACCTGCAGGACAAGGACGCTCCGCTCGCCGACTTCACCGTGCGCCCCGACCAATGGGGAGAGTTCCTCTGCACCATCTTTGACGAATGGGTGCGCAACGACGTGGGCCAGTTCTTCGTACAACTCTTCGACGCTACACTCTGCAACTGGTGTGGCAAGACGCCCGGCGTGTGTACCATGGCCACCTCCTGCGGCCATGCCGCCGTGATGGAATTCAACGGCGACGTGTATTCCTGCGACCACTTTGTCTTCCCCGAGTACCGCCTCGGCAACATCCGCCAGCACACGCTCTACGAAATGCTCTACGGCCCGCAGCAGCAGGAGTTCTCGCGCCTCAAGACGCAGCACCTTCCCCGCCAGTGCCGCGAGTGTCCCTACAAATTCGCCTGCAACGGCGAGTGCCCCAAGAACCGCTTCGCCGTCACCGCCGACGGCGAACCCGGCCTCAATTATCTCTGTGCCGGCTACAAGCGCTTCTTCCACCATGTCGCCCCCTACATGGACTATATGAAGGCCCAACTCGAACAGGAGTTGCCGCCCGCGAATATCGTGGAATATCTAAAGACCCACCCCCAACCCCTCCCATAAAGGGAGGGGAGTATATACAACAGAGCGATTTATAATAATTATTATAGCCCCATAAACTAACAAACATTCATAAGTATCCACTCCCCGCCCTTTATGGGAGGGGCTGGGGGTGGGTCTTCTGCTACTATGGCAACCTTCAAAGAAAAACTCGGCTACGCCCTTGGCGATGCAGCCGCTGGAGGCATCACATGGAAAGTGATGTCCATCGCCTTCCCCTTCTTCTTTACCAACGTCTTCGGTCTGACAGTGGCCGACACCGCCGCGCTGATGCTCCTCGCCCGCCTTTTCGACGTCGTCACCGACCCCATCATGGGCTCCATCGCCGACCGCACGCAAAGCCGCTGGGGCACCTACCGTCCCTGGCTCATCTTCGGTGCCATTCCCCTCGGCCTCGTCTTCGCCCTGTTGCTCTACACGCCCGACTTCGGCCCTGCGGGTAAGCGCGTCTGGGCCTACAGCCTCTACCTCCTCATGATGGCCGTATATACCGCCGTCAACGTGCCCTACGGCTCCCTCCTCGGCGTGATGACTGCCGACGACGACGAGAAGAACCAGTTCTCCTCCTACCGCATGGTGGGCGCCTACGCCATGGGCTTCATCACCCTCCTCTCCTTCCCCTATCTCCAGAAAATGGTGGGCGGCACAGAGGCCCATCAGTATGCTGTGCTCGGTGCCTGCCTCGGTGGCGTGGCCGCCGTGATGACGCTCGCCTGCGGCCTTCTCACCAAGGAACGCCTCAAGCCCGTGCGTGCCGAGAAATACTCCTTCCGCCCGTTCATCGACCTCTTCAAGAACCGTCCCTGGATAGACCTCACCCTCATAGGCATCTGCACGAATTTCTTCAACGGCTTCCGCTATGCCGTGGCCAGTTATATGTTCACCTACTGCCTCGGCGGCGACATCACCGTCATGGGCCTCATCATCAACTACACCGTCTTCATGACCTTCGGTGAAGTCACCTGTATGATCTTCGGCGGCCTCTCCCCCGCCTTCACCAAGTGGGTAGGCTCCAAGAAGAAGGCTCTCTACTGGAGCGCCCTCATCTGCCTCGTCACCTCCGTGCTCTTCTTCTTCATCCCTATGGACAAGGCCTACATCTGGCTGATGATTGCCGTCGTCATCCTCACTTCCATCGGCATCGGCATCTTCTCGCCACTGATATGGTCGATGTATGCCGACGTGGCTGACTACGCCACCGAGAAGAACGGCACCTCCTCCACGGGCCTCATCTTCTCCTCCGGCACGATGGCGCAGAAGTTCGGTTCTGCCATCTCCGGCTCCCTCGTAGCCCTCTTCCTCGGTCTCGCCGGCTTCGTCTCCACCACCGATGCCGCCACCGGCCAGACCTCAATCAGCATCACCGACATGCCGGCCGTGCAGCACATGATATGGGCTCTCTTCTCCATCATCCCCGCCGCCGTGGCCGCCCTCATGATGCTGCTTATTAGGAGATACCCGCTGAATAAATAGCCTCACCCCGTCGCGGCTGCCTGCGGCACCGCGCCACCCCTCCCCGCTCGCAGAGCGGACTCTTGCCCCAATAGGGGGAAGATGGCGGCAGCCAGAAGGGGGCCGGGAGGGGAAGTTTCTCCTGAAGGGTGGAGGCTTTGGGGGAAAGTGAAAAGTGAATTCATTTACAATTTTTAGTGTCCGCTAAAAAGTTTAGCCTGTACCCCGAAGGGGTTACACAACTCAGCCAGGGGCATCGCCCCTGGTCTGGGGTGCGACCACCGTGCACGCCCCAGCGGGGCATAACAGCAAGGTTCTGTGGTTGTTGTGCCCCGCTGGGGCGGATATGGTACTACGCCACCACCAGGGGCGATGCCCCTGGCTG
>JAZRYH010000055.1:0-26729 GCA_045600685.1 Alloprevotella sp.
CCCCTGGTATATTGCCAACGTACTTTGGCCGCCCCAACGGGGCACAACAACAAGAGACAATGGACGTTATGCCCCGTTGGGGCGTGCATGGCTGTTGTTCTTGCGACCAGGGGCGTTGCCCCTGGCTGGGTTGTGTAACCCCTTCGGGGTATGCGTAAGCCCCCTCGCATAGGATCCTTTCAAATCTCCTGCATTTACAAGAGGTTTGAAAGATTACACTTATTTTCCCCGGACAACAATAATTTTCAAAGGCACACAAACCTTAATAATTGGGAAGAGAAAGCATGTATCCGTATTTTGCACTCAGATGATATAAGAAAAGCGCCCCGGACTTCGTTGCGGAAGTTCGGGGCGCCTTGTGTTGCGAGAGGCTATGTGCGATATTATCTCACCTGCACCTTCTGGCCGTCAATGACGTAGAGGCCGGGCTCAAGGCCTTCGAGCGAGGCGCCGGCAGGACGGACGAGTACGCCGTCGAAAAGGAAGACGCCGGAGGCATTGGCCCACTGGCGCGGCCGCACGATGCCCTCGGTGCCGATGCCGAGGAAGAGACGCGAGGCGGAGGCGTCATCTACGTGGAAGTAGCCGCGATAGCGACCGGTGTTGACGCTGGCGGCTGCATCGACATAGTAGAAGAGGTCGGAACTGATGTAGTAGTTGCCGGCGTCCTTATCGATGGGATGCACGGTGTAAGTACCTATGTATGAGATGTCGCCGTGGGTATCGGTGGGTTCTTCGCTGACAGGTTCTTCGGTAGCGGTGAGGCCAAGGTCATAGAGCTGCGTGAAGAGTCCTCCGTCGGCATAGTAGGCGGCATTCAGGGCGCCGGGCTTGATGAGGTAGGGCACATTGGCCTCCATCTCGGTGACGGGGGAGAACTGTGCCACGGTGCCTACGATGCCGCTAAGGCGAACAACCTGCGTGCCGGTGCCGAAGGCTGCGTCGATGTCGGTCACGGCGCAGGGGAGGCAGACGGAGTTCCACGTGCCCTTGCGGAAAGAGCGGTAGAAACTTACGTTAGCGCGCTCCACGGGCTCGTTGCTCCAATCCGTATTCTCGTTGAGCAGGACGCTGACGGGGGCCAGGTTCTTGAAGACGGGCTCCACGACGGTGTTGCCCTCCACGGTGAGGTCGTAGGGTTCGGTGGCAGGCACGAAGGTGCCGTTGATATTGTAGCCCAGCAGTTCGTAGTCCGCCGAAGCGGGACGGGCATCGAGGGTGAGCACGGTGCCATAGTCGTATATGCCGCTGGGTGTGGCGAGGGTGCCTTGCTCGGCGGGGCAGTTGATGCTGACGCTGTAAGGGATGGGCTTGAAGACAGCGCGGAGGTTGCGTGTCTGGTTCATCTCCACGGTGATGGTGGAGGCGGTGGAGTAGATTTCATACGCACCATCGTCCTGTGTAGGCGCTTTAGCCTTCACGCGGGAGCCACCGGAGGCATAGGTAGCGGAAGTGGGCCGTTGCTCGGCGAAGTAGCAGAACTGATAGCCGGGCTCGGGATAGGCGGTGAAGGTGACGGTGGTGCCGTAGGAGAGGTCACCGCCCGTGAAGTGGGTGGAGCTCTCCACGCTACCGTAGTCGGCACTGGGCCATACGCCAATGTTGTAGTGCACGAGGCCATCCTTGAAGAGCATCCAGCGCACCTGCTTGCCCTCGGCGCCGCGGAAGCCTTCGAGGTCGGTGATGCTGTCGGTCTTCACCTGCAGGGCGTAATAGCCGTTCTCCGTGAGGGCAGAGGTGTCGAGCTTGAAGACGCGCTGACTGGTACCGCCGAGGCGGGTGATGGGCAGGGCGGTGGGGAGTATCTCGCCCTCGTAGCGCAGCACGATGTCGGCGCGTGTGAAGGTGGTGTGGTCAATGTCCTTGTTGAAGGTCACGGTGAGTTCGTCGATAGGCTCCTCAACGATATCTTCATCGTCGGGTACCGTCTCAATGCTGACCACGTTGAGGCGCACTTCGGGCATAGGCTCAAACTCCACGATGTAGTGGCGTGTGCCGGGGCCGCTGGAGAGGTCGGCGAGGTGCAGACGGTAGTCCTTCAGCGGGTCGAAGCCGTCCTGCATCGTGTAGTCGGTGGTCCAGAAGTTGGCAGGGTCGAGTTGCTCGCCGGTGTCCTCGTTCTTAAGGTAGAGAATCTTGGAGTAGCCTCCGCCGGGGTTGCTGACGTTGGTGTAGAACCACTCCTTCTGGGGCACCGTGACGCTGATGCGGTACTGATAGTTACCCAGCGGCTCCACCTCCGTGACATTGGAGAGGGTGACGAGGTCTTCGTCGGTGCCGTTGGCGAGATAGATATGGTCGGGCTCATCGTGGCCGTCGGCAAAGTCGTTGGTCACCCAGGCGCGGTAGGTCTTGTCGCCCACGCGGGCATTGACGCTGTGGATGAGTTCGTGGATGGTGACTTTGTCAAGGAGCGAGAGGTCGGGGTTACCGTAGGATGTCAGATGGGTGTAGGAGACGTCGTAGTCGGTGAAGTGGCCGAGGAGCGAGCAGGTGAGGTCCCAGGTGGCGTAGGAGCAGGTGCCGGCGGGTATGTCGCCGAACTGCGTAGCAATCTCGCTGTCGAGGGCCATAGCCTTCTCGCCGCCGTTGAGGGAGGAACTTACAATGGCAAAGTCAGCCATCAGGCCCTTCTCGTTATCCACGATTTCGGGCTGCTGCGTGAGCATACGCACATTGGTGGCGTCGCCGCGGCCCTTGTTGTGGATGAGCACGGAGAACTCGGCGGGAACGACGGGCTCGATGACATCTTCCGTGAGCGGGTTGTCGCCGTAGATGTCGCGCTGCATGAAGTAGGTGAGGTCGAGTTCGGGCGAGGGCTTCACTTGCAGGCTGACGGGATAGAGGGCGCGGCTCTGCGTGGTGGTGCCGTCGTTGAAGGCGAGCGTGCCGCCGAAGCTGTAGGTCGTCAGCGTGTCGGGGGCGGCATACTTCGTGGGGATGAAGAGGATGGTGGCCACGCCCTTCTGTCCGGCCGGTAGTGACCACTCGCCGTCCACGTTGCCCGTGAAGCCTTCGATGCTTTCTATGTTTATCTGCATCTCGTGCGACGTGGCTACCATACCGGTCCCCTTATTGGTAGCGTTCACGTCTAACTTGATATTCGACAGGTTGCTGCTGGAGGCATTGTCCAATGTCAGCGTTCCTCGGAAGGCTTGGCGCGTGAGGACGAGCTTCTGTTTGATTTCAAGTTTGATGGTGGCACAGGTATTCTGCGAGGCGCCCTCCTGATATTCCAACCATTCCTTGCGGGCTTGGGCCAGGAGATCATCCCAGGTAGCGCAGTTCAGGCTCACCAAATCTGCCGTATAGGAGTCACGAAGGACACGCTGGGCTGTCATAACTTCAGGGGCAATGCGGTTGGTGTCATCACACTCCATACCTTCCTCCAAGCGCCATGTGTTGCGCAGACGTTCCACGTAACTAGGGAGGGAGAAGTCATAGAGCGAAGACTGGCCTTGCGGCATAAGACCGGTGAGATAGGGGCCTACGCCCTCCGTCTTGTCAGTGGCACGGGATTCGGCGGGGATGGTATTGACATCAAAATCCCAGAGAGTGCCGTCCTGACGCATCGTCTGCAACTCGTCCTTCACAGCATCGAGGGCAGCTATGAACTCGTTGAAGTTCTCCACCTTATCCAAAGCTTCGGGTGCATTGCTTGTTTCCACATACTCATCGTAGAACGTCTTCTTATATTGTCCATAGAGCATCTGTTTCCTACCGGAAGAAGCCAGCAAGGCCGGCATTTGGGCCGGGGCTTCCTTCTTGTAGCCCCGCGTCATACCTAACAGCGCATCCGCACAGTCAGCACCGGGGATAAGGCTTTTGACGGCACCGCGCAAATCCGTTGGCGGCATAGGGTCGTTGCAAAAACACTCGCAGACGAAACACAGCGTCTTTACGATACCGCCGAATATAACGTCGCCTCCAGAGTTTATTGTCAACCAGCCGCCGCCACCTGAGACTTGACCCATAGGCCCGCTCGTGTGCTCGGTATAGCTGGATCCTCCACCGTCGCCGTCTTCGCTACAACCGCCGCCAGTGGCAAGCTGTATAGGCTTCTCCATCCAAGAGAACTTACTGCCCGCGCCGCACGGCCATTGATAGGTGGTTCCGAAATTGCCTTTACATCCTGAGCCGCCCTCTTTGCGTTTCACTCGACGACGCGCCTCGGCATCTTCAAAGAAGTCGTCCTCTTCGTGATAGACAAGGATGGGGATAACATAACTCTGTTCGGGAGTCAAATCAAAGCTTTCGACATTCACCAACGGACGGAACACGAAGCCCTTGGCCTCGGGTACGGTGAAGTTCACTTCCTGTGCGGTGATGAGGCCGCGGTTGCGTAGCACGGCGTTGATAAGCGTACTCTTGCCGCGCTCTATATTTGCAAGGATGAGCGTGTCGGGAGTCGTCATTTCCACCACAGGCACGGGCACCTGCGTCTCGTAGGTCAGGGAGGTGACAATCTCATATTCATCGTCAATTTCCGTCTCTACGACTTCCCAATTCACACTGATAGCCTGATAACTGATATAGGCTTTATGCTCCGTGGTCTCACCGGGACTGACGAGAATGTTCTGGTCGTAAGTGTCGTGTTTGGGAGCCGACACGTTGAGGTGGTAGTAACCCTCGTCGATATTCTCCAAAAGGAGTGTGCCGTCATCATCCGTCACATCGGTGGCCACGATGGCACCGGTGTTGTAGTCGGTGAGTTTCACCGTCGCACCGCTCACATAGGGGTGGTTGCCGTCCTTGTCGCCATACTGCGTGGCTTCGTCGGCCACACGCACGAGGAGGTTGCCCTTGTCCTCGCTCACCACCTTCACGTTGAAATAGACAGCCTTGCCGTTGCCCTTTTCACAGTTGATGGCGATGCTACCTTTCTGGATGATATTCACATCGTAGCCCGTGCCGTCGAAGCGGAGCATAACGGTGGCACTGTCGCCCGTAGCAAGGCTGGGCATTTCGGCAGGCGTGGCGAGGGACACGAAGCGTCCCATGCTGGAGGGGAGCTGCACGGAAATTTTGCCTGTCTCAGCCATACCTGTATTGGTGAGGGTGAGGGGAATGACGCGGCTCTTGCCCTTCGTCACGGTGGTGTTGATGCTATTAGTAGAGACAACGAGTGTCGGGGTGTGGGTCTGCGTGAAGTTGTAGGTCAGCACATCAAGAACGGCACCCTCGTCGCTGGTGAGGTGAATAGTTATCTTGTCCCAATCGTTGGTTTTGCTCACGGCCGAGGGGTAAATGGCGTATGGCAAGTCCACAGTGGCGTTGCCTTCCAACACAGGTATCTCGCCGATTGTCATCGTGTAGTTCTCCGTAGCGTCATAGGTGGCGCGGATATTGTGGAGGGGGAGGTCAGAGAGATTCTTGAGGGCGAAGGTGTTGGCGTATGGCTCATCCACAAAAAGTTTGTGGGTCAGATAGTCGTAGGTGGCACGGGTGAAGCCATACACCTTGAAAGAGCCCTTCTCCGTGAGTAGTTTCTCATCAGGGTTGCAGACACCGTATGTGAAAGAGCCCGCCATACCTTCGGGAATGACAAAGTCGGCGGTATAGTGTCCCTCGGCATCGGTGGTGGCCGTCAGCGGGGTGCGGGACCCTGCGTAGATGACATAGGGCTCCACGGCGATGCCGTCGGCAGGCTGGCCCCCCTTGAGGGAAGCGGTGCCGGAGAGATGAACGGTGGCGCCGGGCTTATAGCGGTCGGCATCGGACAGCACGGTGAAGTCGTAGGAAGAAGTCACGGTTATGGTCTGCGCAGCCTCATTGTTGAGGAGTTGGAGTTCGGTGATGGTGCCTGAAGGGTTCACCTTCGCCGTGAGGGCGTAGGAACCCGGCACGGTGGGGGCTTCCAGTTCAAACGACATTTCGCGCGTTGCTCCTACCTCCAACGGCTCGTTGAGCGTGACAAGAGTCTTCTGGTTGCCGAAGGAGAGTTTCACGTCGGTATTTTTGGGGAGAGCCACGGCACCGATATTGGAGAGCGTCACACGGACATTAAGGTGCTGGCCAGCCTCTACGGAGGCGGGGGCCTCCACCTTGTCGAGTACGGCGTCGGGGAGTGTCTGGTCAGAAATGAGTATCCACGCCGAACCAGCGGCATAGCCGTCGGCTACGGCCTTGATGCTGACGGTGCGGTTGCCCTCCTGCGTGGCGTTGCCCAAGGCCTTGAATACGGCGGTGACACTTTCCTTACCGGCAGGGATGGTGATGGTGGAAGGCATACTCACGTCGCTGGCATTGCAAGAGAGCGTGACGGGCAGGGATGCGTCTGTGCCGTCGTTGCGGGAGACAGTGAGCACGGTGCCCTCGGCATTGCCTTCGAGCACGGTGGTCTTGCTGGCCGTCACAGAGAGGGTGGGACCGTCGTTGTCGGTGATTTCTATCTCCTTCACCACGGAGGTCTGCTTGTCGCCGATGGCGGAGCAGCCGCAATCGGTGATATAGACGGCGGCGGTGAGTTTCACGGGGCGCGTGCCATCGACGCGCTGATTGTCCTTCACGCCGATGGGGAAGGTCACGCTGGTGGTGCCTTCTGGCATTGTGAGGGTGGAGGTGTAGTAGAGCGCACCGTTGGAGTCATCGGAGAGTTTGACGGTAATCTTGCTGTTGGTGGCCTCCTGGCGGGTGATGGTGCCGTAGATGGCATTGCCGCCGGCGCCCTCGCTGATGACGGTGGGCGTGAGCATAAGGTCGATGGCGGGCACATCATCATCGTTGAGGACGAAAAGCGCAGAAGCCGACAGATGATGCTCCGCCGAGGCGTTTAGTTGGATGGTGGCCACATTGGCAGGCGTGTTGTCCTGCTTCACGGGGATGTCGATAACAGCCGAGGTGGCACCGGGCTCAAAGGTATAGGTCTTGGGCAGCGAGAAACGCTTGGCCTGCTCTATGCTGAATGCCACGGTGAGGTCGTCGGTGCCGATGCGATAGGGCACGCTGACTGTGAGGTGCATCGTGTCGCCCTCGTTGTATTCCGTCTTGTCGAGGGAGAGTGTGAGGGGCAGGAGTTCGTCGTCCTCGATGATGAACGAGGCGCTGACGCCCTGCGTGTATTCTCCCGTCGGCTCCACGCTGACGGTGGCAGTGGTGTAGTCATTGACAAGTGCGTTCTGCGGTACCTGCACATTGAAACTGGCAGAGGCCTGTCCGGCAGGTATCGTCACGGTGGCGGGCAGCGTGACGACGGAGCCCGTTGGCTGTTGTCCGTTGTCTGTTGTCAAAGTAAAAATCTCGTCCATAGTGCGGTCTCCGCTGCGTGTAAGGGTGAAGCGCAGCGCGCCGCCTTCGGCCACCTTTTCAGCCGGGGCTTTCAGGAAGAGACGCGAGGCCAGCGTGAGGACATCGCCAGTGGCGGTGTTATTACCGCGGTCGGCGAGGTATTCGCCCGTACCGCTGTTGGGCTCTACGACAACCTTCACGACCACCTCGCCCTCCATTCCGGCTGCTTCGGGCAAGGTGAAGGCCACATTGCGGGCCGTATAGCCGCCTTTGAGGAGCACATAGTTGAAGTAGGCGTTGCCCACATATACGCTCTCCTCCGTCAGGGTGCTGACGAGATACACTTTCTCCGTCCAGCCGCTGCGGGTGTCGGCATTGCCGATGTTGCTGACGCGCCAACTGACATCAACCGTCTCTCCCGGCACGAAGTCGGTGCCTGCGGCGGGGACTATATGCACATCGCTCACTTCGAGGTCGGGACTGTCCTCGCGCTGCACGGTGAAGGTGCCGCCCGTGGACCCCGTCTGAATGTTGTCGCCGTGGCGGTTGGTGAGCACCACATCGCTGACGGTCATCTCATATTGGGCACCGCCTTCAAGGTTTGAGTCCACCTTCATAGGGAAGGTGAGCAGGGTGCCGTCGCTACCTGCCAGGGGCTTGTTGCTCATATTGACGATAACAATGGTATAGACATTGCCACCGAGAGAGCGCACGGCGATGGTATGG
This sequence comes from Alloprevotella sp., assembly GCA_045600685.1. Classification (GTDB taxonomy): domain Bacteria; phylum Bacteroidota; class Bacteroidia; order Bacteroidales; family Bacteroidaceae; genus Alloprevotella. The sequence goes on from JAZRYH010000055.1 coordinate 7,954, forward strand.
CCTGCCGTGTTGCGGCTGCTGTTGAGCACGGGACTCTTGCCCGAAGCCAGCGAGAAGGGCAGATGCAAGTTAAACTGCACCGCCACAATCTCGTCAGCGTTCGTCATATTGACGGGCACGCTCACTTCCTTGCCGCTGCCACCGACGAGGTCGGGCACCGACAGCGTGTTCTGTGCACCCGCCACAAGCCCCGCAAGGCTCAGGGCCAAACATATTATATATCGTTGTATTTTCATTTGTCTTGGATTGTGAGGGTCTAGAAAATATAGAAAATCTAGAAATTCCAGAGTCTTTATCTTATCACTTTCTTTCCATTCTGAATGCTTACGCCAGTTGTACCGGCCTTAACGCGTCGTCCCGTCAGGTCATAGGGAGTTGATAGTTGACAGTTGACAGTTGACAAGGGGTCTGTTGTCTTCAAAGAGAGGCCCTCTGTCTGTTGTCCACAGGCTATCATCACGGGCTGCGCGTCGATGTCGGCAGCCACCACGCGGGTGACTTCGGCCTCTGCACCGAGGCGTAGCAGACGCGTGTCGCCGGCTGCTATCTCATCACCAGCCGTACTGATAATAACGATGCGCACACCCGTGCCGGTGTCGCGGGTCGTCATCTGATAGCGGTTGCGGTTCAGCATCAGGCTCACCTGACTGCCGCTCACGCCTTCCAGCGTAAAGTCCAGCGCAGCCACAGGTTCCGTCGTGCTCAGCCACAGACCATCATCTTGACTAAACAAAGCCCCCTTCACCTCCCCCAAGGGGGAGAGCTCTTCTTGGGCCAGCCATCGCTCTCGGGCCTTCCCCCCTTGGGGGGATAAGAGGGGGGCCTCAATAAACAGATTTATCGTAGCCACCACATCCTGCACATTTATCGTGTTGCTCGCGTAGGTGTCGGCGGCGAGGAAATTGAAACTACCGCTCTGTCGGGCCAATATATAGTTCAGCGTGTGCTGGGCGTCGAGCACATCCACGCTGGCATCCACATTGGCATCGCCCAGAATCCAGTCCAGCGTGGCACGCAACTTACAATAAGCCGCAGGCCCTTCGGTGGGCTGCACGAGGTATTCCGTGCCGCTGGCCATTTTGTAGTCGCCAAAGAGGGAGAAGGCATAGTATTCACCGTTCCACACCATTTGGCCCACATAGGTGTTCGTGTCGGCCGTGCGGAGTTGCAACTTGGGATGGGCGGAGAAGTCCTGCGCCGTGTGGTTGTAGGCGATGAGGGAGCCCAGAGCCACCTCTGCCTCGCTGCTACCCATTGTCCACTCCTGTAAAGTGAAGGCGGAGAGGGGATAGACATTCTGCTGATAACCAAGGTTGAGCGAGGTGATGCTGGCGGGTAGCACACCCGTCAGTCCCGTCAGGTTGCAGTAGGAAAGGTTGAGAGTTGACAGTTGAGAGTTGACAGTTGAGAGTTCTTGCTCTGGCAAGCGTCTCCTTGCGTCGCCGAGCGGCCCTCCCACAAGTGCCTCGCAGAATGCGGTGAGGTCGCCCTTGATATCGTTGCCCATCAGGTTGAGCGTTTCGAGGTAAGGCAGGGAGAAGCCCTCCGTGGGCAGTGTGCCGGCGAGGTTGTTGTTTGGCAAGCTGATAGCCGTCACGCGGCCTTCGGTGTTGAACGACACGCCGGGCCAAGCCGTCGGGGTGATGGCGGCGTTGTTGATTTTCCACTTCTTCGTCCACACCTCGCCGTTCAGTGCGTCATAAAGCAGGCAGAGGGCGGCGTAGTCGTCGTCGCCCACGTATGCCGTCACCATCTCTACGGCAGCACTTGCAAGGGTGTTGTTGCTCTCGGAGGCTTCCGTCTCGCTGCCGGCGGAGTCGGTCATCACATAGAAGTAGAGGTTCGCGGCATCCGTCATCGGCACGGTCACGTTCCAAGTCACCCGATATTCTCCGGCCGCCAGTTCTTCGTTTTCATAAGGCACCAGTGCCCCGCTGTGGTTGGTATAGGCCAGGCGCACGGCGTGGGCGAAGTCATCGGGGGCGGTGCTGTAATAAAGGGCATCCGTCCAGTTCGTCACGGCCGTCACGGCCTTGCCGATGTTGCGAATGGTGGCGGTGAGGGTGAGGGTGCTTCCGCTGGTCGTGGCTTCGGGCACTCCGTTGAGGGCCACCACGGCGAGGTCGGCGTATTCCTCCACGGAGAAGGTCTTCACGTCGCTCCTCACGGCGTCGCACTCTCCGTAGGCCGTCACGCTCCAAGAGTAGGACGCACCGGCAGCAGCGAAGAAGGTGTAGCTCGTGGAAGTGAGTTCCAGAGTGTCGGTGGTCACCACATTATCCAGCGTGCGTTTCAGATACAGCGTATAGCCCTGCTTGGGGTCGGCGATACTGCTCCAGCTCAGCGTCTTGCTGCCGGCACGCACGGTGGAGCCGTCGGCAGGTCCGCTGGTGGTGAAGGTGCGGCCCGCCAGCAAGGGCTTCACGGACACATTATATATATATGTATAGAGAGTGGCGTTGTCGAGGGTCACGCTGACGTGGTAGGCCAGCGTCTCCACTGCCGTATGATTGGCCGTACCGCCGACGGTCATTGCGGGCAGGTCGCCGCTGCCGTCCGTGGCATAGCCCGAGAGGTGGCAGTTCTGACTCACGCTCACCACCCACGACACACCCACGCGGTCGCTGTCGGCGATATCAGAGAAGCATTCCTTCTGCGTGGCCACTCCGGCACACACGGTCTGCGCCGTATGGGCTGTCAGGGCGGCGGGGTCGAGGGGAATGCCGTTGACCTTCACGGCCACATTGTCGGTCGTGATATGAGCCAGCAGACGGCCTATAAGCGTCAAGTCGTTTGCTCTGCTGATGAAGTTGAGGGTACCGCCGGAGGGGACTTCGGAGGAGTAGTGAAGCGTCAGGTTGTTATCTTCCAACTGATTGACGAGTGCGGATAAGGGTCCGTTGACTGTTGTCTGCTGTCCGCTGTCTGTTGTCAACCGACACGCGTAAGCCTCACTGCCCACTACGCTGATTCCGATATTTCCGAAGGTCTGGCACTGTGACAGCAGTGTGAAGGCTTCTTCCAGCGAGGTGAAGTTGCGGGCGCCGGTGCCTTCGGCATCAAGGGTGAAGTCGCCGTCGGCAATCCAGGTGCTGGCGGGGTTTATCACGATTGTCTGCTCGGCCTCGCTGCTCTTGACGATAGCCTTGGCAGTGAGGTGTACTGTATAGGTACCGGGCTCGGCATAGATATGCATCGGGCTGACCTCGGTGCTGGTGGTACCGTCACCGAAATCCCACACGAAACTGCGGGCACTCTCCGTGCTGGTGTTGGTGAACTGTGCACGGTTCATATAGCGGTCCACGGAGAAGGAGGCCTGGAGGTCGCCTTCTTCAAGGGTGCGGATAACGAGACGGCCGTTGCGCGTGGAGGGAGTTAACAGTTGAGAGTTGACAGTTGAGAGTTGACAGTCACCGAGACTGATTCCATACTCACCGTCGGCTATCTGTCCGTTGCCGCTGGCCAACAAGGGGATGCGTACCACCACACCGTTGCGGTCGCTGATTTGCGTGCCGCCGCTGAGGCTGACGCTGAGCGTCTGGCCGTCGAGGGTGGCCGTCGGCGTATAGGCGGAGGTGCGGAGAGTGGTCTGCAAGGCACTGGCATCGGCGGTAACGCCTTCGGGGAGAAGGATTGTGAAACTGAGCGTCTTCACATCGCCGGTGTTCTCCAGCGACACAGGCAGCAGGGTTGTCTCCCCCCTGTACATCTCCAACGTGGGGAGATAGAGCGAATAGTGCTCGCGGGTGTCGGCAGAGGGTTCGCCGGGACCACCGGGGTTGAAAGCGAAGTGGGCCACGAGCATCATATCCTCCGTGCCCATAGTGCCGCTATATGTGGCATTGGTACCCACCACGACATCATCCTGTGTCCAGTTCTGGAACACATAACCCGTAGAGGGCGTTGCCTTCACGGAGAAGGTGTTGCCTTCTGCCACCTGGAAACCACTGGTCTGGTTGAACGAGCAGGTGCCGGAGGGGGCGGCAGTGAAATAGACTTTGTGCTTGGCCTTCGTGGAGGAAGGTTCTGCGGGAGCCGACGGGTCGAAACGGTAGTGAGCCGTGAGCGTCTGGTCTTCACCGGTGGTGACATAGGTAAACTTGGCCGCGGTGCTCACCACGGTGCCGTCCTTGTCTGTCCAGTTCTGGAACACATAGTAGCTGTAGCTGCCGGCTGTGAGAGTGACGGAGGAACCTTCCTTATAGACGGCAGAGGTGGTTGCCTTCAGGCTGGCGGGGTCGTAGGCCACGGTGAGCGTACTGGTGCGCACCTCCTCGAAGTGAGCCGTGAGGGTCTCGTTCTTATTGGTAGTCTTGAAACTGTAGTTGAGACTGGTGCTCACGAGGGTTCCTTCGCTGTTGGTCCAGCCCGTGAACTGCCACTTCTCATCGGTGGCAGTGGCCTTTACCGTGACGCTGGTGTTCACGGCATAGAGTCCGCCGCCCGTCACGGTGGCCGCTTCCTGAGGCTGCGCCGCCACGCTGAGGCGATAGCGCGACGAAGGCTCCGCAGGACTGTCGGGATTAAATCCCTGACCGCGAGCCATTACTGCCAAAATCACACAGCCCAGCAATATGATATATTTTGTAAATCGCATAGGAAATGGAAAATTAGTAAATGTGGAAATTGGTAAATCCGTTAATACGACTCTCCCTATTTGCTCCCCGCCCAGCCCCTTTCTGGCTGCCGCCATCTTTCCCCTATTGGGGCAAGAGTCCGCTCTGCGAGCGGGAGGGGTAAGGGGGAGGGTCTTTACTTTATCACTTTCTTTCCATTCTGAATGCTGACACCACTGGCTTCGGCTTTGACGCGACGGCCGGTAAGGTCATAGGAAGTTGTCTGTTGTCCGTTGTCTGTTGTCTTCAAAGTGAGACCTGTCGTCGGCAGACTAATCATAAAGCGTCCCTCCAATGTTCCGGCCTCAGCCTGGAAGGTGTAGGGCATCTCCACGGCGGCACCGCCGTCAAGGAGTGTGACGGGAATGTCGGCGCGTTCGAGGTCAAGGGTATAGGTGCCGTCGGCGGACAGGATGAGACCGAGGGTCACAGTGCCGTCAGCCTGCGGGCCTTCGTTGATGGCGTAGATGTCCTCGCCACGCAGGGTGTAGATTTGCGGTGTACCTTCATTGGCGAGCATCTTGCTGGCATCGGTGTCGGCACAGAAGTCATCGGTGTCGGCGGGGTTCACCACGATGCGGGTGCGGTCGGCACCTGCGCCGTCGCTCAGCGTGATATTGATGACGCTGCGCAGGCCAAAGGCACCGGCCTTCTGACTGCGGGTGGCTGCGCTGTGGTCGATAACATTACTTATCTGGCGACCTGCGGTCTGGAAAGCGATGGCATCCACCTGATCGGGCTTCTGAACGAAGAAGGCCTGGAGGGGATAGAGGGCGAGGTTGTCGTCGGCCACGCTATACGCGGTGTAGGTCTTGTTGGTGGTGTTCCACACGGTGATAGGAGCCGTATAGTCCATATAGTAGATGTCGTAGAAAGCGGGATAGGGGTTACCCACGAGGTTCCAGTCGGCATCGTTGCTCACCGTGGAGGTGTGAGCCACAAGGGGTGTGTTGATGGCCGTGGAGGTGAAGAGCTTGTTCTGCTGACCTTCGACGGCGGGCAGCCAGATATAGCAAGCCTTGCTGGCACAGAAGATATAGCCTTGTCCGGCTTTGAGGGTGGCATCGTCGCCCACATTGGTCCAACTGCCACTGGCACCGCTGGAGGCGCGGCTGGCACCGTCATAATAGCGCACGGCGAAGGCGGCATCGTCGGTGGCGGTGATGGCGCTGCGCTGCACATCGTAAGGCATCGTGACGTAGTACCAATATGTGGAGGCGTTGGGGATGTGGAAACGCACGGTGCTGCTCGTGCTCGTCATAGCGTTGCAGCGGCTGATGAGGCTGGGACTGTAAGTGCCCCACGCCACAACCTGCGCGAAATCGCCCAGGGCCTGTGCGTTGTTGCCGTTCACCACGAAACTGCTGCCGGCGCTGTTGGTGCTGCTGTAGCCCATCGTGATATCGGGACTGCCGGGGATGCGCACATTGCTGGCGAGTTCCAAGTTGCCGTAGAGCGTGATTTCGCTCACGGGGTTGGGGTTAGCCTCCACGCTGGTGAACTGGCTCCAGTAACTGTCAAGTTTGTAGCTCATCATAGCGTACTCCGGCACATAGAGCGTAATGCCCGAGCGGGTGTAGAAAGGCGAAGAGTTCACCGTGGGAGGCGCGGGGGCATTGACATAGACGCGCTTTATCTTTGAGGGGTTGCAATAGAAAGTGTCGCCGTTGAGGGTGCGAACGGAACTGCCCAGCACGATTTCCTCCAGATTGGAGCAGTAGCGGAGGGCGCCGTTAGGGATGGTCGTGATTTTGTCGTTGAAGCGCACGGAGGTCAGGCCGTCGCAATAGTCGAAGGCGTAGTTGCCGAGCGTGGTGAGGCTGGCGAGGTCCAGGGTCTTCAGCGAGTCGCAATCGTTGAAGGCGGAATTGCTTATGCTGGTGGTCTTGCTGAGGTCAATGTCTGCCAGACGACGGCAGGCCTGGAAGCCATAAGAGCCTACCGTGAGGGGCTGCATTCCTTCTGCGGTAACCAGATAGGGACAATTGCAAAAAGCATAAGACCCCACGGTCTCTATGCCGGCGCAGTTATGCGCTTCGGACAGTATGTCGCAGTGCTCAAACATATAGTTGGGCACTTCCTTCAAACCGCCACCGAAGGTCACGCTCGTCAGATAATTATTGTCCTCAAAGGCGTAAGTCCCCACGGAGGTGAGACTGGCGGGGAAGGTGACCTCCGTGATATTGTTGCGATAGAAAGCATACGAGTCTATGCTTTCCAAAGTATTGGGCAATTCCAGCGCACCGGTAAGATAGCGGTCGTAGAAAGCCTTCTCGCCGATGGTCTTCAAGCCCGTCGGCAAGTCCAGATAACGCAACGGACAGTTGACGAAGGCATTGGCGGGAATGTCCGTCACGGTCGTATTCCGCAAGTCTATGCCATAGAGGCCCGTCATCTTCGAGATGTTTGACCAGTCGTTGGCGTTCAGCGAACCGGTAAGGCGGAGATAGTGCATATCGGGCAAGGTACTGACGCGCGACAGGGCTTCCACACCCAGCGTGCCGGCCTCGCTCAGTTCTATGTTCACATACTGGCTCTCGGCCGTGTAGATTTCAATGTCCTTCACGGCAAACACTTGCGTCCTCGCTGCGTCGGTCCAATAGTTATGATAGAGTTCGAAGCGCAACTCGTGTTCGCCCGGTTCGAAGATAATAAATTCGCTATTGGTAGTCCAAGAGGTCTGCACACTACCTGTGTTCACCTTCTGCACATTGTCAAGATACACGCGGCGAGAGTCGTAACCGTTCCAACCATCGTGAGAATAGGTGTACTTGTAATAGGCACGGCCCTCACAACTGAACTTGATGGTGAAGCCTGCCGTCACCGTGGCATTGACTTTCCCGTTCGTACTCTTGGCGGCTCCGTCCTCGATGACCCAAGGATACACCTCGTCATTCGTGATGCTGATAATCTGCACGTCATCCGAGGTCGTGACGATACTGCTCAGGTCGGTATTGGGCGTCTCACCGCCTTGAGCCATTGCTGCGCCGGCTCCTGCCACGAGCAGGGCGGCCAAAATGAAAAGAATCTTTTTCATAATCTTATTTTGTATATAATGTGTATAGCAAATTAAAAAAAATCATCCAAAGGATACCACCCTTTAGGATTTTAAGGTTATGATGTTTAAGGTTAATAGGTTATGGGGATGAGAAGGTTTTGAACCTTTAGGAGTATCTTCCCCTCCCTATTCGGGGAGGGGTGGCGCGGCACGAAGTGGCCGCGACGGGGTGAGGCTGTATGAGCCTGTGGGGTGTGGCTTCTTTTCTTACCAATCTTCCTCCCATTCGGCACTGTTTCCCGCTTCCCACACGCTCTGACGGCGCGTGTCAAGAGGAGGATTACCACCTTCGGAGGCATTGCCGCCTCCACCAATCGTACCGCCACCTGTGATGCCACTAAGCATCAACACATGGGTGCAGCAGACCTTATGGGTATCTGTCACGGGGCTCATATATACTTTCTTGCTCATAATTAATGATTTTGCATTGCAAATTTAACAAAAAATCATCGGTTTCCACTTCAACTTTCCTTAAAAAAAACATAAATAGACCTTTTACCCCCCCTAAAATGCTAACCATAAATAGCAAAATGATATATCTCAATAATTTACTGGCCAAAAAAAAGGCACTTATCCCGTACTGGGGTATAAGTAAAAAAAGCCCCCGAAATCAGCGACTTCGGAGGACTTATAGATTTTTTTCTTCATCTCACTTCCAGCGTGCGTGATCCATCGGGGGTTTCGGTGAGGCGCACGACGAGGGTGTCGTCGGGCAGGAGGGGCTCCACAAGTTCGGGCCACTCGATGAGGCAGAGGTGGCCGGAGGCGAGATAGTCCTCAAGGCCTATGGCGCGGGCCTCGTCGAGGGTGCGGAGGCGATAGAAGTCGAAGTGATAGACGGGCTCCTCCCAGCGGCGGCTGTAGTACTCGTTGACGATGGCGAAGGTGGGGGAGTTCACCGTGTCCTCTACCCCGAGGGCCTCGCAGAGGGCGGAGATGAAGGTGGTCTTGCCGGTACCCATTGGGGCGAGGAAAGCGAGGGAACGAGACACGCCGCTCACACCGCACGCGCCCCCAAGCCTCTCCCCCAGCCTCTCCCCGTCGCGGCTGCCTTCGGCACCGCGCCACCCCTCCCATATTAGGGAGGGGGATGTACCTCTATAGGTAGATTCCAGATATGCGAGAAACTGCTCGGCGGCTTGGGGAAGGGAGGCGAGGTCGGGGATTTCTATGCGCATTTTTGTAATATATTATATTAAATGGTGTGCGACCTTTAGGGGTATCTTCCCCTCCCGGCCCCCTTCTGGCTATCGCCATCTTCCCCCTTGGGGGCAGAGTTCGCTCTGTGAGCGAGGGAGGGGTGGCGCGGTTACTCCCCCTTGGGGGAGGTAGAGGGGGCTTTTAGGTTATGAGGTTGGCTATTCCAACTTTTAATTTTTAACTTTTAATTTACTTCTTTTGAGAAGTGAGTATCTTAAACTCTGCACCTGTGGCCCAGGGGTGGTTGTGATAGGAGGAAAGGGCCTTGAAGCGGAGGTAGCGGGCCTTGACGGGCTTCTGGAAGTTGACGGTCTGGGCTGATGCGCTGCCGTTGAACTGGGCACTGTGGGTGAGGGTCCACTGCTGGCCGTCGGTGCTGGTGTAGATTTCGTAGGCCTTTACGCGGCCGTTCTCGCTGTCCTGACGGGGGAGGAATACGAAGCCGGTGAGGGTGGCGGAGGTGCGGCAGTCGAAGTCTATGGTGTGGGGATACTCCATAAGGGTCTTGCCATAGACGGTGTGCCAGAAGGTATCGGCATTGCCATCGACGAGGTGGTCCACATCGCCTTCGCCGTCTTCCTGGCTGGAGCACGAGATGACGGCGGGAGAGAGGCCTGCGGGCTCCTGGTAGAGTTCGGTGATTTCGGGCTGACGGGCGGCGGAGGCGCTGACGCGCACGGCTTCATCGACATTGCTGCTGACGGGGCGGATGAGAAAGCCGAAGGTGCGGGAGGCACCAGTGGCACGCTGCTCGGGATAGGGAGGAGCCTGACCGCAGGAACGGCCGCCGAGGCCGGTGACCATTGCGTCGAGATGGAGGACGGTGCCCTGGCTCTCGGGGAGTTGATAGCCGTGGGCGGCTCCCAGCATCTCCTGCTGTGTCCAGGGAAGGGCGGAGGCACTCATCGTGCTGTCGCTGGCAAAGGCGAGGCCCTGACCGGCGGTGTTGGTGACGGCACACCAGCGCACGTCTTCGCGGTTGCCCATCGTCTGGGGCTTGGGAAGGATGATGCCTTGGTCGGCGACGGGGCTCTCGTATCGCTCAACGAAGGCGGAGGAGAGGCGGTCGTTGTAGTTGTTCTCGGGGCCGCGGCCGTAGTAGGTGTAGTGGTCGTAGCCGGGAACGAAGCGGAGGCTGTAGCCGAGGCGGGGCAGCGACTGCGTGGGCTTGGAGGAGGAGATGCCGGCCTTGAAGGCGGCGGTGCCGTCGGGATAGATGGTCCACACTTGGTTGGCAAGGAACTTGAAGTCGGGCTTGCCGCCGGTGGCCACGGCCTTATGGACGGCATCGGGGTTGCGGTCGCGGTCGCCGTAGATGTCGCGGTAGGTGCTGTCGGCCTGACTCTCTACGCTGAAGGATACCTCCACGGCGCCGCCTTTGAGTTTCTTGACCTTGGGGGCTGCCACGGCGTGATGCTTGAGGGCATTGAGACCGGCGTTAAACCAGCGCTGATGCGTCCAGATATCGTTGTCGGCGGGAGCGCGGAAGGCATCGAGGACGAGGGGCTGGTTGAGGAGTTCACGGCCGTCCTGCTTCACGGAGAAGAGGGCGCCGGTGGCCTTGCAGAAGGAATAGGTGAGAGGACCGGCGGTGAGGGTGACGCACTTGTCGTCCTGCGTGGTCTGCACCTTCTGGCCTTTCTGCTGGAGCGTGGCTACGTCGGGACGGGCCTCGACGGGAGCCTGGAGGAGGAACTGCTCCTCGGCCTGTACATAGCCCTTGGCTGCCCACGGCTGGTCGTTGCGGAGGCGGAACTGCACCTTGACGAAGTATTCGCTTTGAGGTTTTAAGGTTGTAAGGTCATAAGGTTGTGAAGTTGTGAGACGGAAGGTCTTCTTCTCGCGGGGACCGAGGGGGAGGCGCTTGGCGTCGGCGGGCTGGCCTTCGAGGGGCTGGTGCTGAAGGACGGGACGGCCGTCTTCATAGAGCGACCACTCTATGTCGTAGTCGGCGAGGGAGATGAAGTAGTTCTTGTTGAAGATATCCACGACGAGGTTGTCGGGGCGAAGGTCGGGGGCGCTGACGCCGATGTTCTGATAGACCTTCTTGACTTCGTAGTACTGGCCCTTGGGGGTGAGGTCGGGGCGCATCACGCCGTTCATGCAGAACATGCCGTCGTTGGGCTTGTCGCCGAAGTCGCCGCCGTAGCCCCAGTAGCGGGTGCCGTCGGGGGTGTAGTTGTAGATGGCCTGGTCCACCCAGTCCCAGATGGCACCGCCCATCACGTAGTTGCTCTTCTCTATCTCCACCCACATATCGGAGAGACCGCCGCAGGCGTTGCCCATAGAGTGGGCGTACTCGCTGACGTGGAAGGGATACTTGATACTGCCCTTGCCCTGACCGGAGCAAGCCCAGCGGAACCAGTTGATTTCGGGGTACTGGTTGGAGCCCATATCCACGATGCCGTTGTTGCGCTCATACTGCACGGGACGGCTGGGGTCGAACTCGTGGATGGCCTCGTAGGCACGCTTGTAGTTGATACCGGGGCCACCTTCGTTGCCGAGGCTCCAGATGACGACGCTGGGGTGGTTGTACTGGGCACGCACCATCTCCATATTGCGGCCGACGTGCTGGTTGAGGAACTCGGGAACATGGGAGAGGGAGGCGTCTTCGTAGCCGTACTCGTGGCTCTCCACATTGGCCTCGTCTTCGAGCATAATGCCGTAGAGGTCGCAGAGGTAATACCAGTAGGGAGCGTCGGGATAGTGGGAGCAACGCACGTGGTTGATGTTGCCCTGACGCATAAGCATCACTTCGTGGCGCATCTGCTCACGGGTGATGGCGTGGCCACGTTCGGGGGAGTTCTCGTGGCGGTTGACGCCCTTGAACTTGACGGGCTTGTTGTTGAGATAGTAGTAGCGGCCGGCCATACCGAACTCGTCGTCGGCGGCAGCGGTCTGGCGGATTTCACACTTGCGGAAACCGGTGCCGGTGGAGAAGGTCTCGAGGACATTGCCCTTGGCATCGAGAAGTTCGCCCACGACGGTGTAGCGATAGGGAGCCTCGGCGCTCCAGCGACGGGCGAGACGACCGGCAGAGAGTTCCACGGTGGCTTCGGCGGAAGCACCGGCGAGGACCTGGTCGAGACTTACCGTGGCGGTACCGCCAGGGAAGGGGTGGTTGGTCTCGGCATAGAGGTCGTTCTCATAAAGGGTATAGCGGAGGGAGAGACCCTTGGCGGCCTTGGCGCCGAGGTTGCGGACGTCGGCGGTGATGTGGAGGTAGCCGTCGGTGCACTCCTTATCGCGGAAGTCGGGGAGCACGCGGAAGTCACGCACGTGGAGGGCGGGCTTGCTCTCGAGGGCCACGGTGCGGAAGATGCCGGGGAGACGGAACATATCCTGGCTCTCAAGGAAGGAGCCGTCGTTATGACGATAGACCTTCACGGTGACGGTCTGCTCGCCAGAGGCCGTGAGGTAAGGTGTGATATTGAACTGCGCGAGGTTGCGGCTGTTCTTACTGAAACCTACATACTTACCATTGATGTAGAGATAGAAGAAAGAATCCACGCCGTCGAAGTTGATGTAGAGTTGGCGTCCCTGCCAAGCGGCGGGAAGGGTGAAGGTGCGCTGGTAGGTGCCCACTTCGTTACGGTTCTTATAGGTGAGCCAGTCCTTACGGGGCTCACGCATCACACCGTTCTTCCAGTCACCCACCTTGCCCTGATGCTGGAAGATGACGCGAATGTTGCTGTAGATGGGCTGGCCCCAACGGAGGGTGCCGTCCTTCTGCACGCCCTGCACGTTCCAGCAGCCGGGCACGCCGATGGTCTCCCACTGGGCGGGGTCGGGGTCGGAAGGATTGCCCTTCCACTTGAACTGCCACTGACCGTCGAGGCTCATCCAATAGGAAGACTTGTCGGGGAGGATGCGGCGGGCCTCATCAATGTTGGCGAAGGAGAAGAACCAGGTGTGGGGCTGCTCCTTGTTGAGGCCGATACGTTCGGGACTTTCCCACTCGGTGCCGTCGGGCTCGGCGGGATTCACTTGGTACTGGTAGCCGGAAAGAATGTCTGCCTGGGCAGTAAGTGCGGCTACGAGAATAGTGGCAAGAAAAAGAATTTTGCGCATAAATTATTTAGATAATAAGATTATTAGTTTCGGGAGAGAGGACCAACCTTTAGGAGTATATCCCCTCCCTCGCTCACAGAGCGAACTCTTTCCCCAACAGGGGGCTTTTGGCGACGGCCAAAATGCAGATGGCGGAGCCAGAGAGAGGCCGGGGAGGGGTGGCGCGGTGCGTAGCAGCCGCGACGGGGTGAGGCTGTGGGAGTGTGTGTGGGGGGTGAGGCTTTTTTTACCTAATACTTCTCACTCCCTTAAACAGTCTCTTCCATCTGATATGTCCGTCGCCCCAGGCGCGGTCCTTGTCGGTGGAGAGCCAGATGAAGAGAGGTTTGCCCACGATGTGCGTCTCAGGCACGAAGCCCCAGAAGCGGGAGTCGGCGGAGTTGTCGCGGTTGTCGCCCTGCATCCAGTAGTAGTCGAACTTGAAGGTATAGGACGTGGCGGGCTTGTTATTTATATATATGGTGCCCGCACGCACCTCAAGGGTGTTGCCTTCGTAGTTGCGGATGCAGCGCTCGTAGTAGGGAAGGTTGTCCAGCGTGAGAGTGACGGAGGCACCGGCCTTGGGAATCCACAGGGGACCGTAGTTGGCGCAGGTCCAGCCCGTAACCTTGTTAAGAGGATAGAGCCACTCGCCATAGGCAGGAGCCTGCTCGATGCTCTCCACGGCACCGCTCTCCTGCAGGGCCTTCTTGGTGACGCGCGTCAGGGGCATCTGGTGTACGGTGCCGTCCTGACTCACCACGTTGGCAAGGTCTTCCTGCGAGATTTCGTGTTCGCGGAGGAAGTCGTCGGTAAGGGGACCCTTAAAGCGCACGAAGTGGCTTTGCTGCGCCTTCACGGGTTCGAACATCTTCTTGCCGTCGAGGTATATCTGGTTATTCTTGACTTGCAGCGTCTGTCCGGGCAGGCCTACGCAGCGCTTCACATAGTTCTCACGGCGGTCGGCGGGGCGATAGACGATGTCGCCGAAGGTTTCCTTCTGCTTCTCCATATAGACGCGCCCCAGATAACTTACGGTATTGTAGTAGGCCTGCTGCACGGTGTAGGAAGCAGTATCTGCGGGCAGTGTGGCATTGAAGCCCATTCCCTCAAGAGCCTGCTGGCCTATCTGGCAGCACAGGCGGTAGTAGTCCTGATCCTGAGCCTTGAGGGCCACGGTATCGCCGGCGGGATAGTTGAACACCACGATGTCGCCCAGTTCCACCTTGCCGAAGCCCTTGATGCGGCGGTAGTCCCAATGGGGCTTGTCAATGTAGCTCTTCTTGCCGGCCAGTCCGGGGAACCACTCGGGGAAGGAGTGCTGCGTCATAGGCATATAGAGCGGCGTCTCGGGGATGCGCGGGCCGTAGCTCATCTTGCTCACGAGGAGGTAGTCGCCGGTAAGCATTGTCTTCTCAAGCGACGAGGAGGGAATGACGAAGTTCTGGAAGAAGAACTGATTGAGGAAATAGAGGGCCACGAGGGCGAAGACGATGGCGTCCACCCAGCCCATGATGAAGCGCACGGTGCCGTTCTTGCTGTGGCGCCACCAGTCCCACTTGATGTAGTGGGTGATGTAGCAATCGAAGATGAAAGGCACGACGATGAGGCCGAGCCAACTGCTCACCCAATAGCAGAACAGCCCCCAAACAAGAAGGGCGACAAGAAACTTTATCCACTGACGGCGCGGGGCCGCCTTTATCTTTTCAAATATATTCATAGTTACTTACCAAAAGGAAATAAATCGTCTATTGTCTGCCACCCGTTGTGGTTGGCCAGATACTCCGCGGCCAGTACGGCGCCGAGGGCAAAACCTTCGCGGCTGTGGGCGGAGTGGGTTATCTCTATGAGGTCGGCCGGTGAGTCGTAGGTCACGGTGTGTATGCCCGGCACCTCGCCTTCTCTCACAGCCTCGATGGTCAGTGCATCGGGAGCCTTCTCATTGAGGGCCCAGCGGGTCTTGCGGTCAAGTTCCGCCACGGCCTGCTCGGCCAGAGTGATGGCCGTTCCGCTGGGAGCGTCGAGTTTATGAACGTGGTGAGTCTCCACCATGCTCACGTCATATTGCGGGAACCGGTTCATCAGGCGCGCCAACTGTCGGTTTACGGCGCGGAACACGGCCACGCCCACCGAGAAGTTACTGGACCACAGCAGCGTCTTGTCCTCTTCGCGGCACAGGCGCTGCATATCCGCCAGCACCTCGCCCTTCAGCCAGCCCGTACTGCCGCTCACCACCTTCACGCCTTGTGCAAAACACCGGCGCACATTGGCTTCTGCCACAGCGGGCGCGGTAAACTCAATGGCCACGTCGGCCGAACGGAAGGCCTCGCTCTGGAAGTCCTCCTGGTTGTCCACGTCTATCACGCAGACTATCTCGTGGCCCCGGCTCAAGGCGGCCTGTGCTATCATGTGGCCCATCTTGCCGTAGCCTATCAGTGCGAGTTTCATAGATAATATATTATATGCGTGGCAAAAATACAAAAAAAAGTGCACATACAGTATCTTTCTCCCTGCTTTTTTGTACTTTTGCAGCAAATAACCTCTCATTCCGCCTCCGCCATGCAACTTTTCCCGCTATATTACCTGGCTCCGGTGAGTTACTACAGCCGTCTCTTCCGCGCCCTCACGAGTGGTGAGCCGTGGGCTTTCGACACCGACGACCGTTGGGAGAAGCAAACGCTCCGCTCCCGCTGCTACATCGCCGGTCCCGAAGGGCCGCAGCGCCTCTCCATCCCCATCCAACACAAAGCCCCCTACCCTCCCCCGTCCAGCGCAGAGTCCTCTCCCTTTAAGGGAGAGTTAGAGAGGGTCCCCCTCACCCGCGACATCCTTCTCTCCGACCACGGCAACTGGCGCCACCAGCACTGGCAGGCCCTTGTCAGCGCCTACGATCAGTCTCCCTTCTTCGCCTACTACGCCGACGACTTCCGCCCGCATTTTCTCCCTGGTGCCCACACCACGCTCTGGGACTTCAACCTCGCCCTCCACCAGGTCGTAGCCTCCTGCCTCGACCTCGCCCACCTGCCCTCCCCATCCAGCGCAGAGTCCTCTCCCATTAAGGGAGAGTTAGAGAAGGGCCCCTACTACCAAGTCTTCTCCTCCCGCACGGGTTTCCTCCCCGACCTCTCCATCGTGGACCTTATCTTCAACATGGGCCCCGAAGCCCGCCTCTGGCTGTAGCGGGATTCCAGCCGCAAGCATACCCTCGCCCCGCCACTCCTTATTTTACATATACGCACGCGCGAAGCACATTTTCTCCTTCATCTCCTACACCTCCTACACCCCACTTGTTTTATCCCGAGAATCATATAAATCATAATTCATCATATAAATCTTCATAACGCCGTAGGCCGCTGCGCAAGCTATAATGATTATTATGATACTTTATGATAATTATGATTTTAAACACACCACAACCGCGCCGCTAAGAATTTCCCGGGTGGCGCGGTTTGTAAATATTGTGCCGTACGTATTATACGTTTATACATATTTGGCCGAGCAACAACTTCAATTACTGCAGTCCGGAAAAAAGAACGCAATCTTTCGTATCGCTTGTAAATGCAGGAGATATGGAAGGTTGTCAAGAGGAGGGAGTTACCTTTTAGCAAGCGACGGCAAAGCCCCGCTCAAAGAGCGGCCTCTCCCCCTAAAGGGGGGAGGTGGAGGGGGGCCGTGCGACAGATTGGAGGATAGGGCGAGAGCCCTATCTTTTATGTATGACACTATTTGGGAGCTCTGTAAGTGCGACAGAATTACCACTTTACTTGAAATGTGCCGCACTTACAGTGCTCCCAGAACAAATGGCAACGAGTGCGATAGGGCTCGCGCCCTACCCTCCATTATGTCGTCCTTTCAGGACTTTCAACCTTCCCCGGACAGCAAAAAGCTTCAATATATAATCGTTCATCGTTTCTTCGCTCAACCTCCTCCCCTAAGGATTGCAGTCCTCCCCCTAAGGACTGGAGTCCTCCCCCTAAGGATTAGAGTCCTCCCCCTAAGGATTGCAGTCCTAAGGGGGAGGATTCCAGTTTTACCCTATAAGGATTCCAGTTTTACCCTATAAGGACTGCAGTTTTCCCCAGTAAGGATTCCAGTCCTTATAGGGGAGGACTGCAACTATTCCTACTCCCCGCAAAAGAAAGTCGGCCTCATCGCTCCCCATAACGCCCTTATGCTTAACTTATTCCCTGAAAATTGCCATTTCATTTGGCTGTTTCACGATTATTTTGTATTTTTGCAGCGCAGACGCGAGAAACCGTCTGTCAAGAAGGCGTTCCACGCTTTATCCTAATTCCTGAAATCGCCAGTTTCACTTAATCAAAGGATAAAGGGTATGTAACGCCCACCTGTATGTATGTTTGCATACGGCACTCCGCGCCGCATAGCAATTGCATATCGGCGTGGGGTTGCTATATTCTTATTCATTTTGATAATGGTGTTTGGCGATACCAAGGAATTGATGAGTAAGGACAAGTCCCTACGCTTTTCTTGTATCCGTTAACCATTGAGAGGAAGGCCGAGTCGGGGGATTGTGAGGCAAAAAGACTTTATGAAATATTATCTTTATCTTTTGATGCTGGTGCTTCCGTACTTTATGTTGAGCGCGTGTAGTGATGATGTGACTGAAGATGTGCCCGTAGTTGTAAATCATGCAGACCTGACGTCCGACGGCGAATTGTTTGATGGCATCCTGCATTATAAGATAACCTCCAATGCTTCCCAAAGCCGGGAGGTGAAGGTTATAGGGTGCGAAAAAGAGGCCGTAAAAGTGCAGATTCCAACCTTCATTGAGTACAACGGTGCAAAGTACAGCGTGACGAGCATAGGAGACAAGGCCTTCCATTATTGCAGCGGCCTTACCTCTGTCACTATTGGTAATAGCGTGACGAGCATAGGACACAAGGCCTTCGCAGATTGCAGCGGCCTTACTTCCATCACTATTCCTAATAGCGTGACGAGCATAGGAGACCGGGCCTTCAGGGATTGCAGCGGCCTTACTTCCATTACTATTCCTAATAGCGTGACGAGCATAGGAGACCTTGCCTTCTGTGATTGCAGCGGCCTTACCTCCGTCACTATTGGTAATAGCGTGACGAGCATAGGAGACTATGCCTTCGGGTTATGCAGCGGCCTTACCTCCATCAATGTTCAAAAAGGAAATGTGAAGTATGACAGCCGAGAGAATTGTAATGCGATTATCGAAACAGCTAGCAACACTCTTATAACTGGTTGTAAGAGCACGATTATTTCTAATAGCGTGACGAGCATAGGAATAGATGCCTTCAATGGTTGCAGAGGCCTTACTTCCATCACTATTCCTAATAGCGTGACGAGCATAGGAGAGTATGCCTTCGCTGATTGCAGCGGCCTTACCTCCATCACCATTCCTAACAGCGTGACGAGCATAGGAGACGGGGCCTTCAGGGATTGCAGCGGCCTTACCTCCGTCACTATTGGTAATAGCGTGACGAGCATAGGAGACGAGGCCTTCTATGGTTGCAGCGGTCTTACCTCCATCACTATTCCTAATAGCGTGACGAGCATAGGAGAGACTGCCTTCACGGATTGCGGCGGCCTTACCTCCATTACTATTCCTAATAGCGTGACGAGCATAGGAAACTATGCCTTCTGTAAGTGCAGCGGCCTTACCTCCGTCACTATTGGTAATAGCGTGACGAGCATAGGAGACGGGGCCTTCTATGATTGCAGAAGCCTTACCTCCGTCACTATTCCTAATAGCGTGACGAGCATAGGAAACGGAGCCTTCTATGGATGTGGGATTCTGACGAATGTAACTTGTCTGGCAAAAAATCCGCCAACGTTGGAATCATCCTATTCATTTGATGACATAA
>JAZRYH010000056.1:0-45548 GCA_045600685.1 Alloprevotella sp.
CTTCGCTTTTTTGACGAATGCATTCCATCTTACTGCTCTCGAGATTGCCAACCTCTACAAGAACCGCTGGCAGATAGAGTTGTTCTTCAAGTGGCTCAAGCAGCACCTCAAGATTAAGAAATTCTGGGGTACTACAGAGAATGCTGTCAAAATACAAATCAGCTCTGCAATCATAACTTACTGCCTTGTTGCCATCGTCCAACACGACATGCAACTGAAACGGTCAACCTATGAGGTCCTGCAGATTTTGAGTATCTCACTTACGGATAAGGGTCCACTGAGAGATCTATTCGAAAAGACTAATTTCAACGATGTCAAAGAACTCGATTATCCCCTCTTTGAGGGACTATTTGATTAAATTTAACTTCGTCCCGATTTTAACGGGACACTAATGTAATTTTTTACATAAAATAGTATTTATTTCCGCCATTCGGAAAATTAATACAAATATGTTAGAGTGACTTACTTATTTCTGGAAAATGTTCTAAAATTGCCTGCAATGCAGCCGCGTTCTTGTCGGTCGCACCTTTGAAGTTTTCTGTTTTTAAAGAGATTGCTTTGGGTTTGTGTAATCCCTTGGGTTTATTGTGTCCGAAAGGTATGGGCAAAACAGGTGTACCCTTTGCGGTGGCTGCGGCCCAAAACCATATATCGTCAGTGGTGGGGGCAATTTGGAAAAAGAGGTCGGGATTTAACATTTCCTTTTTGAGTGCATGGGGAGGATAGAGCACACCGGCAACGCCCGTAGGAAGATTACAGAAACCCAAATTTATCTTTTTGAAAAGAAAATGATACCAACGGTATTTTTTCCACTCGCGATAAGGTCTGCCTGGCTGGATACGCTTGGCGCGATGGGCCAGAATAGCGTGTGGATAAACGGCATTCCAACGGAGCAAGTCACGAAGCATATGACGATCATAGTAGACATCATCGTCAATGGTGACAATCGTAGCTTCAGGGAAATCTATGAGTGCAGGTATGAGTTTGCGATATGAACGAATATTACTATCATAGTTGCGAATTTCAAAAATTGGATTTTGCTCTGCCAATGACAGAAGTTCAGCAGGCAACGGTTGCCCTTGAAATTCGGAAAGGGTAAGATAGAGTACCAAATGATCAGGCAAAACATCTCCCTGAAGAATAGATTGAATGGCCTTTACCGCATAGGAAATAGCAGGAGGAAAGGATGTCAATGACACTACCACTTCCAAGCGGTCTGTCCGCTGTGTATTCTGATTCTCCATATTACTTTTCTTTAATATCATTGAGGTCATACTGCTTGAAATAGTCTTGCGTTACCTCACGCTTCTTTCCACTGGCCCTGCCCCGTGCCTGCTTTTCTTGAAATTCCTGATAGGAACGCACCGCATAATGATTGATACGGATGACGTCCTGCTGAGGTTCACGGTCACGGAAATTCCGTCTTATCTCATTTCCATGCGAATCAGCAGCAAAGCCTTTTATGCGGGCTGCTTCATGGCACCCTATCATATTGAAAACCATGCGTGGATTGACAATGCTTTTAACATGACGATTTAGCAAATGCTCTGGTCTGGAATGATGCTTGAAGCGCTGCATTACAGGCCTCTCTTCTTTCTGACGTGCTCCTCCGCTGCCATATATCAACCAATTGATTTCCACTGCAGGTCTGTTTTCAAAACGTTGAAGAAAAAGCGGGATGGAGGCATCCTTTACAGGGACAATAAACTCATCAATATCAATGAAAGCTAACCAACGGGTAGAATAGCGATAGCGCAACAGACAATTATCATAAGCTGCCAGTTGCTGCCTGTAGCCCGGCCAATAGCTATACTCTACTATGCCACGGTCAATATAAGGTTGTAATATCTCCTTGGTTCCATCGGTACTTTCATTATCATAGATATAGAATTTATCTACCCCCTTTAACAGGTGCCATTCTATCCACTCTACTAAATATGGTCCCTCGTTCTTAGCTATCGCACAAATAGAAAGGAAATCTTTTGGTTTTGAACTATCACAAGCCAGTTGACGCTTCAATCTCATAGCATTACAAATGCCATACCTTAGTATCCCCCTCCAACGGTTACGTGACATTTTACAAGGTATTACACCAGCTATTATTTCTGCAAATATTTTGTTCACAGCTCCTTTATAATTATATGAAATTGGCCATCAATATCATTCTCTCTATTACTTTTCAAAGCCCGACTTGGAGGGTAAAATCTTTTCAAATGCCATTTTGAGACTTTCCATAACTTGAGCATAGTTCTTTATTTTCTGATGGTCATTCAAACACACCAAACAATAGGACTGCTTTTCTATGGCTTGAACAGCCTCTCGATGACGAATGAAGAGAGGAAACATTTTAGTGTCTTTATATGTATTGTAAGGAATAAAGTTACCCTTGCATATTTGCCAGGTGCGGAATAGTTCCGGAGTATAGTCTGTAAGTTCCCTAAATCTATTACTTGAAGTTTCTGTGAGTTCCTTTTCTGCCGCGCTCCATACTTCCTCAAAAGTAGATTTCAAATAAGGCTGGGCATTGTGAGGGGTACGCAATGTTATAAATTTACTATAGGGACGAAGCAGGTAATTCATAAAGGCTTTGAATCCATAAGCTTTATTAAACCATTTATCATGATATTGTGCCATCACTTCCTTCTTGTTAAAATGCTTATTGATGATACGCACATTATTCTTTATCCTTACATACCACTGAGACCATGACGGGTTATATTGGAAAATGGCAATATCCCGAGGAAGTCCATTATAAAAGAAACGTTCAATGGAAATATTATTAATAATATAGAAATCATCATTGAAATAGACAAAGTGGTCTGCAAGACCTTCTATCTTATGTATATAACGTTCTATTACGACGGAATTAAAAGTAGGAAGAAACTGATGAGGAATGAAGTCCTCATGTTTAACAATATGAAGGCGCGGATTACTTGTATCTAACCAATCTGGAATTTGACCCGAAGTCACAAAATGGATCTTACGCACCCACGGAGTAAATTTTTCTATGCCACGAAACCAGTATTTCAAAAGTCCGTAATCACGAAAACGAGCTTCAGAGACACTGTTTTTACAATTCTCTTGCTTCCCTGAATATTTTAAGAAATCTTTTTTCCATTCTTGGTTATTCATATCAACCCAAGTAATGACAAAATCTATATCCATCTTTTGTGTAATGTCTATTAACTAAAAAAACGAAAAATTACGAATTCTCTGATTTCTTGGCATATTTAAACCTATTATGAGACCATAGGTATAATTCTGGTTGACTAATTATATCTTTCTCCAATTTTTCAAAGAATAAACGGGTCAATTCAAAGTCTGGCAACATATTTGGTTCCTCACACATAGGCAGAAACTCATATTCAAAATATCCCCGACGTATGCGTCTTGTAGTAATATAAAACGCTGAAAAATTAAAGTGCTTGATTAATTTCTCCGTGCCTGTGATAACGGGCACCATATGATTCAAAAAAGGTATAAAGTATTTTGATTCTCTTCTTTTCGGTGATTGATCGGAAACAAATCCAACTACGAGCGGCGTATTATGTGTTGACTCTTTGCAAATATATCGCACAGTTTCATTTCTTAAAACACATTTATGACCAAAGCGCTCTCGGATTTGAAGCATAATGCGTTCTAAATAATTTGGCTTAATTTTATGATATATCTGCACCATTTTGACTTTTGCAGACAGCCATAATTTCATTGAGGAAATCCATTCCCAGTTACCATAATGACCAAGATACAATGATATTGACTGTCCTCTTTCAAGCACTTCATCCAAAACTTCAGCATTTTTGAACACTGCCCTACGCTTCAGTTCTTCTGGAGAGATAGTACATAATTTGCATGTTTCAAAAATTGTGTCCAAAAAGAAATGATAAAACTTTTTCTCTATTTGAACTATTTCTTTTTTGTTTTTATCTGCAAAGGACTCTACCAAATTCCTGCGAACCACCTTTCTACGGTATCGAACTATATAATAGAAAGGATAGTACAATACGTCAGATAGGACATACAAAACCTGAAAAGGAATATGTGATAAAATCTTTATTGTAAATAAAACCAAATAATACATTGCAATTATGGTTATTTGTCAAATATATTACTCTTTATCCCAATTTTTCAACGGCGAAGCGCATGCGGCGAACGGTCTCTTCCTTACCGAGGAAGGCGGCGAGGGCATACATGTCGGGACCCTGACCCTTGCCCACGAGGCAGATGCGCCAGGCGTTCCAGGGCTTGAGGGCGTTGGCCTCCACCCAGGGGTCGATAGCGGCCTTCTGGGCCTCGGCGGAGAAGTCGGTGAGTGTCTCCAACTGGTCGGCGAGGGCAGACATTTCGGCGGCAGAAGTTTCGGTCCAGTTCTTACGGATGAACTTGTCCTCGCGGTCGAAGGCGGCAGGAGCCTGGAAGAAGAAGTCGCAGAGGGGCCAGAGGTCGCGCACGAAACTGATGTTGCGCTTCTTCATGGCGGCGGGGTTCTGCGGGTCGGGATACTCGATAACCTTGGTTTTCATCAGGCTGATGACCTGCGCGGCCTGCTCGGCGGTGGCGGTGATGCCTTGCTCGGCGAGGATGTCGAGGAAGGCGGGGGCCAAGGCCTCGTCGGACTGCTGGAGGAGGTACTCGCGGTTGAACCACCAGCCCTTCACATAGTCGAACTTGGCGCCGTTCTTGGAGCATTTGTCGAGGCGGAACTGGTCGATGAGTTCCTGCATAGTAAGGATTTCCTGGTCGGTGCCGGGGTTCCAGCCGAGGAGGGCGAGGAAATTGACCACGGCCTGAGGCAGATAGCCGTCCTCACGATAGCCGCGGGAGATATTGCCGGTGGCGGGGTCTTTCCAGAGAAGCGGGAAGACGGGGAAACCGAACTTGTCACCGTCGCGCTTGGAGAGTTTGCCCTTGCCGTCGGGCTTGAGGAGGAGGGGAAGATGGGCAAAGCGAGGCATGGTGTCGGCCCAGCCGAAAGCACGATAGAGGAGAACGTGGAGGGGTGCGGAGGGCAGCCACTCCTCACCGCGGATGACGTGGGTCACTTCCATGAGGTGGTCGTCCACGATGTTGGCGAGGTGATAAGTGGGGAGGTCGTCGGCACTCTTGTACAGTACCTTGTCGTCGAGGATGGAGGAATTGATGACCACGTCGCCGCGGATGATATCGTCCACGTGGACGTCCTCGCCGGGCTCAATCTTGAAGCGCACGGTATATTGCGTACCGTCGACTATGAGGCGTTGCACCTCGTCGGCAGGCAGCGAGAGGCTGTTGCGCATTTCGAGGCGCGTGGAGGCATCGTACTGGAAGTTCTGCACGCTCTCGCGCTTGGCGTTGAGTTCCTCGGGAGTATCAAAGGCGTAGTAAGCCTTGCCGGCATCGAGGAGCTGCTGCACGTAGTGGCGGTAGATGTCGCGACGCTCGCTCTGGCGATAGGGACCGTGGTCGCCGCCGAAACTTACGCCTTCGTCAAACTCTATACCGAGCCAGCGGAAGGACTCGAGAATGTAGTCCTCGGCACCAGGCACGAAGCGCTGGGTGTCGGTGTCCTCAATGCGGAAGATGAGTTTGCCGCCGTGCTGACGGGCAAAGAGATAGTTGTAGAGGGCGGTGCGCACACCGCCGATGTGGAGCGGACCCGTGGGACTCGGTGCGAAACGCACGCAAACTGGGCGCTGGGTGTTTTGAGTTGTCATTATTATTGAGATTTTATGTTTTCGGGGAGGATTTTCTAGATTTTCTAGTTATTCTAGATTTTCTAGTTATTCTAGGAACGCAGTAGCTACAAACCATAGTTTTCTTTCAGCAGCGGGCTCTCCCAGTGGCGGAAGGTGCGGCCGAAGTGCTGCTCGTCTTCATAGGAGAACTCGCGCGGCATATTGGGAGCGGACACGAGAAGTTCCTCGGGCAGACGCTGACCCTCGGCATCATGGGCATCGTCAGTGCCCTGCTCGGCCCAGGCCTCGTCCCACAGGTCGCGCTCTATGAAACTCTGCAACACCTGTGCGCCGCCTTCCACGAGGAGACTCTGTTGCCCTTCGCGCTGCATATTCTCCAGAAGGTCGTCAATGTGGGCAAAGGCCTGCCAACCGTGGGGCAGTTCTTCCTCGCCCACACGGCCGAGGATATATACGCCGGGCATTTCTCCGCCGCGGTGGTTGGCACTTGCCCAATGGCGGATGTCAAGGCGCGGAGCATCCTGCAGCAACGTGTTATGGCCCACAACTATAGCCTGATGCGAGGCGCGCAGCCGGTGGCCGAACATACGGCTCTCTGGCGTGCTGATTATTAGGCGACGGTCGGTGGCCCCGATAAATCCGTCGCGCGTCTCGGCCCATTTCAGCGTGATGAACGGCCGGCCGAGACTATGCTGGCATATAAAGCGCTTATTGAGCCGCAGACACTGCTGCCGCAGAGGTTCCGGCGCAAAGTCCACCTCTACCCCACCCTGGTGCAGCATTTCCACACCTCGGCCGCTCACACGGCTGAAGGGGTCAATGCAGCCCACGACGCAGCGCTTCAGCCGGCGCTTCACTATCAGGGCGGCGCACGGCGGCGTCTTGCCATAATGGGCGCAGGGCTCCAGACTGACGTATATCGTGCTCTCCGGCAGCAACGGCCAGTCTTCTTTCTTCACAGCGCCGAGGGCGTTTACTTCCGCGTGGCCTTCACCGGCACGGATGTGATAGCCCTCGCCCAATATGCGACCGTCAGGCCCCACCACCACGGCGCCCACCATAGGATTGGGGGCACAGGAGAGCAGTCCCTGCGAAGCGAGTTGCAAAGCGCGTTCTATGTATTGTTCGTCAGACATCCTTTTCTTTCGTAAGGCGGTGTACGGGATACCACGTGGCCAAATAGCCTATCACTATGGCTGTCACCATAATCAGTATGAGGTCCAGCACTTTTACACTCACCGGATAGGCTTGCACAAGGAAGTTCTCGCCCGTGCCCAACTGTATTATGCCAAAATATTCCTGCACAAGGCACAATCCCGCTCCTATCACGAGACCCGCAAATGTACCTATGAACGTTATTATGAGACCCTCCAGCATAAAGACATGGCGCAAGCGTCCTGCCGGCATGCCCAGATGAGAAAGCGTCTGAATATCGTTTTTCTTTTCCAAGAGCAGCATGCTCACAGAGGAGATTATATTAAAGCATGCCACGAGCATAATAAAACTCAGGAACACGAAGGCCAGCAACTTCTCTATCTTCATGATGCCGAAGATATCCTCTTGCTGCTCCATCCTGTTCTTCACTATGCCATACTTACCGGCATACTTCTTTACTATTTCCTCCATGCCGGCCTGTGTCTTTATTTCCATGGCGGAGCACTGTCCTTCTTTCTCAAACAGCCGCTGAGCAAAACCATACGACACGAGAACGTAGTGATCGTCATATTTTCTCTGGCTCACACTGAACATCAGGCCTGTGTTGCTTACTTCTTCCACCGACAGGCTCTCCAAAGGATCTGTCATGTTTATCCGCTCGCCGCCGCGAGGGGCGCAAATCTGCAGATTAGGAAATTCCGCACCGCCCATCATCTGTCCTATGCCCACGCCCGGTATGGCATATTCCGTGTCAGCCCTATGCAACTGGTATGTACCCTCGCCATAAAGGATATTACTGACGTTACTCACACGCGGAAATTCGTCGTCAACGCCCTTTACGGTTATCACCTGAGGATGACCGCGGAAGAGTATGAGGGCCTCGTCCTCTATCACGCGACTCACGGCCTCCACCTCGCCCCGTTTCGTCAGCGCGGTATATACGCTGTCCGTCATCTCCTCACTGAAATACTTTCCTTCGCGCGGAACGAGTTTCAACTGAGGATCAAATTCGTTATACAAACTCTCAAGAAAGTCATGGAACCCATTAAATACACTCAACACCACCACCATGGCTATCGTAGCCACAGTGATGCCTCCCACGGCAATGCCACTGATGATATTCACCACGTTGTGGCTCTTCTTGCCGAAGAGATAGCGCCGCGCAATTTTGAGTTCCAGGCCTGCCTTCATGGAAAAGTATAATTATTCTTCATTAACTTCAGGGGAGGGCTGGGAAGGGGCCGTTGGGGCCAACAGCCTATCAATATTTTCCAGATAATCCAGCGAATCATCCTGGAAGAATTTCATCTCCGGAATGATGCGCAACTGATGGCGCACGCGCTTGCCCAGTTCAAAGCGCAACTGCGGCATCTGAGCATTGATATTGCCTATTATCTCGGCGGCACGCTCCGAGGGGAATACGCTCAAATAACCTCTCATCACCGAAAGGTCAGGACTGATGCGCACGGCACTCACACTCACGAGTACGCCGTGAGTCTGTGCCGTCTGGCGCTGAAAGATATCGGCCAATTCCTTCT
Source organism: Alloprevotella sp. (assembly GCA_045600685.1). Lineage (GTDB taxonomy): Bacteria > Bacteroidota > Bacteroidia > Bacteroidales > Bacteroidaceae > Alloprevotella. The sequence goes on from JAZRYH010000056.1 coordinate 8,369, forward strand.
GAAGAAGGCGCTGTATTTTCTGTTGGCGGGTTGTTTCCATATTCTTTTTTGTTTATAGGATGCGGATTATTGTTAATCCGTCGCGCAAAGGAAGGAGAAGAACCTCCACGTCCTCGCGCTTTATTATGTTGTCGTTAAATTCTCTTATCGCCACCGTCTGCGGGTCGTGGCGCTCCGTTTCTTCCAGATGACCGTCCCACAGCGTGTTGTCGCAGATGATAAGGCCACCCTTCCGCATGCGCGGCAGCAGCATGTCGAAATATTGCTGATAATGCCGCTTATTCGCATCGATAAAACAGAGGTCGAGGTCCGTCAGGTCCTTTCGTTGCGGAATGATGTCCAGCGCGTCGCCTATCACCATCTCCACCCTGTCGGCCCACGGCGAACCTTCTATCCACGGCCTCGTGAAGTCTTCCTGCTCATCGTTAATCTCAAACGTCGTGAGCCGTCCGCCGTCCGGCATACCGCTGGCCATCGCCAGAGCCGAATAGCCCGAGTACGTGCCAATCTCCACGATATGCCGCGCACCCGTCATCTCCACCATCATCTTCAGCAGCAGTCCCTGCATATGGCCCGAAGCCATCCGGGGCCGCAACAGAGTAATCTGCGTGGCCCGGTAAAGCGCTGCCAGATAAGGGTGCTCTGACGTGGAATGTGTGCTACAGTAGGGCTCTGACGGCAAGTTCATAACTGCGCAGACCGAAGCCTGAAATTGTGCCTTGGCATACGGGAGCCAAGAAACTGTTATGGCGCACTTCCTCACGGGCGGCCACATTGCTGATGTGCACCTCTATCACCGGAACGCTGACAGAGCGCACGCAGTCCTGCAGCGCCAGGCTCGTGTGGGTATAAGCGCCGGCATTGAGTACCACGCCGGCGATGCCTTCCGTACTGTCGGCTTCCTCAAGGAAGTCAATGAGTGTACCTTCACAGTTGCTCTGGCGGAGTTCAAACTCCACGGTAGGGAATTGGCACTGCAAATCATCCATATAGTCCTCCATCGTGCGGTGACCATAGATTTCTGGTTCGCGATGCCCCAGACGTCCGAGATTCGGACCATTGACAATGAGTATTTTCATACAATATACAATATGCGGGCACAAAATTACAAATAACATTGCACAATTCAAAGTGTACACGCGCTTTTCTTTTCTTTTCCGCCCGAGAGCGAGTAAAAACGTAGTTTAGAGTTCGTAAATTGCTCATTAAACTCATACAAAAATATATCCCTTTTAATTCATCCGATAGCCCTTTCAGTCCGTCCGATAGACCTTTTAGTGCGTCCGATAGACCTTTTAATTTTTCCGATGTCCCTTTTAGTTTTGCGTAAGTCGGCTATCGGAAAAATTAAAAGGGACATCGGAAAAAATAAATGGGACTATAAACTGTCCCATTCATATTTCGCTATATTTTTAACCATTTATAGTCCATACTTGTCTATTTGTTCGCGCAGGAAGGTGCGGTCGATGTGGGTGTAGAACTGGGTGGTGCCGAGTTTTTCGTGGCCGAGCATTTGCTGTATGGCGCGAAGGTTGGCACCGCCCTCGAGAAGGTGGGTGGCAAAGGTGTGGCGGAAGGTGTGGGGGGAGATGTTTTTCTCTATTCCGGCACGCAGGGCGTAGAATTTCAGGTTGTGGAACACGGTGATGCGACTTACGCGCTTGCCTCTCTGATGACTGACGAAGAGTATGTCCTCTTCGCCGTGTTTTATGTTGATTTCGTTGCGTTCCTGGAGCCACATTTTTATTTCTTTCACGGCGCGATGGGCCAGGGGTACGAGGCGCTGCTTGTTGCCCTTACCCACGACGCGGATGAAACCTTCTTCAAGGAAAAGGTCGGAGATATTCAGATTGCATAGTTCGCTGATGCGAAGCCCTGACGTGTAGAGAAGTTCAATGATGCAGTGGTCGCGGCGCTCCTGTGGAAGGGAAAGGTCGAGGCAGGCTAGGATGCGCTCCACTTCTTCGCGTGAAAGCACCGTGGGGAGATGTTTCGGCACGCGGGGGTTGTCGAGGAGTTCGGTGGGGTCCTGATTGATGTAGCCGTCAAGGAGCAGAAAACCGTAGAAAGAGCGGAGTGCTGCCAGGTTGCGGGCTATACTGCGTGGCAGGATGCCGATGTCGAAGAGTTCCCAGGAGTAGCGGTGGAGGTCATCGAGCTTCACGTCAACGGCATTAAGCCCTTGTTCGGAGCACCAGTCGAGAAATCGCTCCACGTCGTGAGCATAGGCTTCGCGGGAGTTTTTCGACAGGCCGCGCTCGAGGTTTATGTAGAGTTTATACTTGTTGAACATGGGCTGTGACAGATTTACCTTGATATTGTGAATAACCCTGTTAATAACTTAGGAAAAACAGCGTAATAACTTCGGGAAAAACGGGACGGAAATCTATTCACTTTTTTCACGGAATTATTCACTGTTTTCTTAGTTTTCTCCACCGTTATTCACCATCGGATGACGTTTTTTCCACTACCTCTTATCTTTTCGTAAATATTTATATATAAATAACTTGTAGTAACGATTGAGAGAGTTATTCACATTTTCCACCGTCTATTATAACCATCATAAGTAATTTTTTTATTTATATAAACAGGTACTATTTAATAAAAATAAATAAATACTATGATAATTATATTCGTGTGAATAAAAACGGCCCCCTCCTGGGAGATAGGAAGGGGCCGCATGAGGTTGGTGTATTATTTAATTACTTTCTTGCCGTTCTGGATGACGATACCCTTCTGGGCTACCTTGCCATCGATGCCGAAGCACAGAGAGCCGCTGAGGGCCTTCTGAACGGCTTGCTGGATACCTTCCGTAAAAGTCTTGCCAAACTCTACGTTGATAATCTGGCTGATGGATTCCTGCATATCGATGTCGATAACGAAGTGGAGCTTGCCGTTTTCGAAGTCAAACTCGCCCTTGAGGTCGAGGGGCACAGGACCGAGGAGGGGGCCCATCCATAAATCAACGCCATCAAGGTCGCCTTCTTCGATGAGGAGGTCGCCTTTGTAGCTGAAGGTATAGACGTCGGAGTCTTCGCTGATGGGATAGAGTTTGATGTCGTTCACGTGGATGGTGCCTACGTACATAGCATCATCGCCATTCTGGAGCTTGAGGTTGGGCAGGGAGAAGTCTATGATGATGTTACCTTCCTCTTCATCATAGCCGGCAATTCCGAGGAACACGGAGATGGGCTGTGAGGCGCTTTGTCCGTTGACGGTGACTTTAAGGTCGTCGGTGAACATCATTTTAAACTCTTCGCTGTCGAATTTCACTTTGATAATCTGACCGAGGGTCTGGAAATCGATGTCGATATTGACGTTGAGTTGAAAATTCTCGGCATCGAATTTGCCTTCCAGCACCACGGGTATCTCGCCGAGCATCGGACCGATCCATTCGGCATCCTTAGGTTCGGTGCCGGGCTGAATGGTAATGTTTTTTGAGCACTTTAAGATAACGAAGGAACTTTCGGGATCAGATTTATCTTCTTCAACGCTCACGCCTTCAATGACAATGTTGCCGATATACATATCGTTGGCGCCGTCGCTGAGGCGGAAGTTCTTGATGGAGAGGTTTACGTGATCCTCATCCTGACCATTTGTCAATAATACTTCGGCAGGCATGCTGCCACCCTTACCGTCAACGGTTACTTCAAGAGGGCCAGTGAAGGACAGTCCCTGTGCATTAGCCGTGAAGGCTACCATAGCGCATAGCGCAGAGAGTAAAAGTTTTTTCATAAGCTTTTTAACTATTAATTTTTAATTATTAATTCAAAATATGCTGTAGGCTACGCCGAAGTTGGCGTAGATGCTGTACATTGGAAAGGCTACAGTCTCGAAATCAGACTTGAAGACGTCGGTCATGCCCCAGTCCAGATTACCGTAGAGGCTCCAGTGCGGGGTGGCTTTCCAGTCGAAATTAAAGGTGAGGCCATAGTCAGCGTCGCGCATGTCTTTGGAGAAGTCGTAGGTGGCGGCGTTTTCCTTCGTGATATCTATTTTCTGGCCTACGGGAGTGTTTTCGCGGATATAGCCGTCATACACGCAGCCTTCGAACTCGCGCTTCTTGAAGAGCTGGAGGAAAGGACCGGCCTCGATGGTCCAGCGATGGTTGGCGCGCCACACGGCCTTGAAAGGCAAGGTGATGCCCACGAGGCGCACGTTGGTCTCATCGGTGCCGGTGAAGTAGCCGGCCATCTCGTCCTGATCCATAACGATGGCCATTTGGTAGCCTTTCACGTCGGCACCGGTCTTCATGCCGTGGAGAAAAGCGTGAACGCCCGTGCTAATACCCCAGCGCTTGGCGTTGCCGAGCATCTTTGCAGCCTCAAAGCCTACGTTCACGCCACCGTAGGGTTTGAACTTGCCAATTTTGCGTATTTCGGCAGGCAGGGGAATAGGGCTCGTGCCGCCTATGGCATAGCCGGCGTTGACGCGCAGCTGCACGGCATTTTTATTTTTGGTGCCCCAATAGGTGTATTTCTCGGCTTTGCTGGCATAGTTCTTTTCTGCATTTATATTGCCGACGGCCAGGCAGGCGGCGAGGAAAAGTATGATAGACTTTTTCATGTTTTCTTAAGAATATGATTACTTTTTGTTATCGCAGATGACCTCGAGTTTATCTATCCACATCTTTGAGCCTACGGCACCCTGGAAATAGGCGCCCTGCCACGAAGAAGCGAAGGACACGACGAAGGAATAGCCGTTGTTGGCAAGGATTTCGGGGTCGAGTTCTTCTTTGTATTCCATCTGCAGCGTAAATTTCTGCCATTCGCCTGTAACACCATGGATGGGCGTGTTGCCGATTTTGTCGCTGCCGTCGGCATTGTAGTTGTGGGGCAGGCGGGCAATGCCTACGATGGCAGGAGAAGTGAGCACGTCGTTGCCGTCGATGACGATACGGTTGCCATTTTCGTCGGTGTTGCGGTACATCACGGCGTAGAAGTCGGGCTCATCGATGACACCCTCTACGGCAACACCCTTCTTGTCCTGGAATTTCTCGCCCGGCTCATACTTAATGTAAGCACTCACGGTGAGAGGCTTATATTTGAATGGCGACGAGAACTGCGTGGCCTTAAGGGCGTCCTTCAAGGCGTTGCTCACGTCGAACACGCCGTTGAAGAGCGAGCCGGAGGCTATGCGCATATTCACCATAGCACCGAACGAGCCGGTGTCTCTCGTCTCAAGTTTTATGCAGTCGGAGCCATCGGGGCCGCCGCCCTCTACGGGCACACCAGGATAGTCCATAGGCTTGGCGGATGACTTACTGAGCTTGAAGCCCGGGTTGCCATTCTTCCACACACCGTCGGTGAAGAAATCCTTGGCAGCACCTTCAGCCTGCCATACATAGTATTTTCCGCTCTCGTCAAGGGCGTAGTCCTCGAAGTCGGCAGAGAAATTGCCGGGAGAATCCTCGCCTTCCTCTTCCTGCGACTTTTCGTTGACGACGAAGATGCGATACTGGCGTTCCCACATCTTGTCTTCGCTCAATACGCGGAAGAAGTGCGTCTGATTATTGGAGAAGTCAACGGGCGTGCCATTGACGAAAGGCTTATCGGAGTCTTTCTCATAAGCCGTGGCGCCCTCGGTGAGTCTGAGCGATAGAGGAATCGTTCCGATTTCCACTTTCGGGCGGGCCATGAAGCGCACGGAATCACTGACGGATGTCACTATTTGTACTGTGTCGTAGTCGTGATAAAACATATCCGTGGGATTCTCCATCTGCAGTGAAGCCTGCAGAATGTCACATTCCATGTTGAGAGGCTCTTCCGATATGCAGGAAGAGAGGGCTATACTGCCAGCCAGAGGCAGAAGCAACAGTATTTTATTCATATTAAGCGTAACTATGCTATTATGCGTGGCAAAGATACTAAAAATATCTTAAAATAACCTATTATTTTTCTGAAAAGAGCGATAAGTAATATAAGCAGCAAGTAAATTAGCAATTTTGTTTTGCAAGAGTGAGTGCCTTTCAGCCTTGAAACTTAAAGAAATAACTAATGCTCTTTCAGTAAAAACTAAGTCGGCTTTAGTTTGAATTAAATCGGCTTTAGTTTGAATTAAGTCGGCAGTAGTTTTGATTAAGTCGGCTTTAGTTTTGATTAAGTCGGCTTTAGTTTTAACCAACTTGTTTCACGTTTTTTTGGAAAAAAAATTTGATAAAAAAAGATACGCCGTCAACGAGTGGCGGCGTATCTTTCAATATAAGGGAGTGTTATTATTCTTCGGTGTCAGTCCAGTCCTCAGAGTTCCAACCGTACTGCTGGGTGAGGGCTTCGCTGTCGTCGGACTCTCCTCCAGGAATGATGGAGAGGGCAATCATCTGTTCGGGAAGTGTGGCAGTAATATCTGTGAGCGGTGTGATGTATTTCTTCATTTCTATATATTATAAATGTGTTTATGATATTAACGAATTACTTTTTTACCATTCACGATATTCACACCCTTCAGCACGTTGTTGATGCGCTGACCCTGGAGGTTGAAGATGTTCTGCTGTCTGTTTTCAATAGTCTGGGCATTGATGTTTTCGGTCTCATCGGTGCGGATGATGAATGCTTTCACACTGGATTCGGGAGCTACGAGCCAGCAGCGGTTGGCATTGACGGCGTGAGGAGTGCTGACGTGATAGAAACCTACCTTGCCGCTCTGGTTCTGCAAAATGTAGGAACCGGCGGGGGAGTTGGTGTCTTCATAAGTGCCTACGAGCATACCGGCTTCGGGAGTGCCCTGGCTGTAGATGCCGCTCAAAGGAAGAGTAGCCGACATCGGGCACTGGATGATTACTGGCGTGTGGGCAGGAATAATGCCGCTGATATTTTTGAGTGTGAGAGTGCCTTCTTCATTGGCGCTTACCACGGTGCTGGCGGTGACTCCATTAGGAATAGCCACCTTGAAGGGAGCGCAGAATGTTCCTACGAGTGCATTGCTGATAGATGCACTGGCAGTGGCGAGGTCGCCGACTTCAACGTCGATGACTTGACCGAGGGAACTGGTCATATCAATGGCGATGGTTACATAGAAGTAGCCATCCTTGATGGTGCCGGTGAGGTTGAGGGGCACAGGGCTGATAAACGGACCGAGCCAGGTAGAAACGCCTGTTTTATCGCCTTCGGTAATGTAGAGGTCACCTGTGTAAGAGAAGGTGCCGTCGGTAGCATAATCAAGGCTGTTAAGAACAATGTTACCTACGTTCTGATCGCCGAGGGTGAAATTATTGAGGGCGAAGTCTATGGTATTGTCTTCGTAGTAGGTCACCTTGATGGGGGCTTCCTGAGGATCACCCATAGAACCATTGATGGTCACGCCGATGTATTTATTATAAGTTTCGGTGGTGCCCGTCATCGGATTGAACTTGAGGGTATATACGTGATAGTTGTTTGCGTCTTCGCTGATATTGTCGCCATTTACGGTGATGGTGAGCAAGCCAGTGGCGTTGTCATAACTCTTCTCAATGCTGGCACCCTTACCGTTGCTGGTCAGAACGAGCTTGCTGTCAGTGTAGATATCATTGATGGTGGCGCTGTTGCCCGTCAGTGTGATGGTGGCATCATTGTAGGTGACGCTCTCCAGTTCGGAATTATAAATCATGCGCACATCATCAATCCACATCTTATCGGTAGCCTTGCCGGCACCAGGAGTGGCGCAGGTGGAGAAGGTGGTGAGTATCTGTGTGGGGATGTCAGTGGTATAGTATTCGAAAGGAATGGTCAGTTCCTCCCAGGTGTTGGTGTTTGCAATGGTGCCATTTTTTGCGTGAGCAATTTTTGTGGCGGTAAGTGTATTGGCTTCAGGATCCTGATAGTAACCGTCGGTAAGCAGAAGAAGACTGGCATTGCCGTAGTTACCATTGCCGCTGAACTTGCACCAGAATTTCACGGCGTCGGGACGACCGCTGAACTTCATATTCTGGTCTTTGCGTGTGTTGTTAGAGTCGCCAACATAGTTGTAGTTACCTTTAGCATCAGTAGCTGTCATAGAACCTGCGTTGATACAACCGTTGGTGAGGTTGCCTTGTGCGGTAGCAGCTTTTATACCTAATACGATAACATCACGTCCATAAATGTAAGCAGAGTATTTACCGTTTTTTGCATCTGTATTTTTTTCAATTTGCAGACCTTGTGCTGAACTAGCAAGATCACCTGTGTTGTCATAGAAAGAACTCCACTGCAAAGGTTCTTCGCTTTCTCCTACAGTTTCCCAACTTTCAAAGTCGGCATTGCGCATCTGATACTTGCTGGGCTCTACGAACTTGGCATAAAGATTTATAGTGGTGGGATTGCTGCTGTCGTTGGAGAGATTTGTAGCTTCATACATAAAGTCTCTTGAATAGGACACGAGCTGGGTGCACGCTGCATCGGAATACCAACCGCCGAAGTCTAAGTCAAGGTCACCCACGGTGGCATACAGATAATAGTAGTGTGTAGCTTTTGTATTGTTAATGTTAGCACTCTTCTCATTGCTGTATGTGGGCTTTGCATCTTTATCAGTTGTCACAGACACTGTGCAATTTTCGCTGGCTGAGTGTGCAGTGAGAGTGGAATATGTAGGAGGTAGCATCTCACTGAACTTGGCATAATAAGTGGCAGAAGTAGGAGAGCTTTGTTCTGTTGAAGTTGCTGTAATAGTAACTTCAAAAGGATTGTTTTCAGAAGCTAAACTTTTGCAACTTTCGTCTGAATACCATCCGTCAAACTGATAACCAGTGTTAGCCTGTGCATAGAGATAATATGTATGAGTTTGGCTTTCGGCTTTAGTAGTTTGAGAAGAGGATTTATTAGTATATTTATCTCCAGGATCAGATTGGGAAGTACTTGCATAAACCTTTCCGTTAGCTGATGGCACTGCAGTAATCTTGGAATAAAAGTTTGTAGCCGAAACGCTGCTGGCTACTCCAAACAAGACGCCTAACAAGGCTAATTTGATTGTTTTTCTTAATTTCATTTGTTTTATAAAATTAATAATGTGAATAGGATTTTTCTATTTTCGGATTTTTGCAAAATTACGATATTTAGGCGAATTTTGCCCACGGCGGGCTTGTTTTCTCCGCTTTTTTGCAAGTTATCGTCGCTGTTTTGGAAGATTGACTTGCTAAAGCCTGTCTCAACGCACTACCTTCTTACCGTTGACAAGGATGATGCCGCTCTTCTCGCTGCCTTTCACGATACGGCCTTGCAAGTCGTATGCAGTTGAGAGTTGCGAGCGGAGAGTTGACAGCTGTTTAACGGCATCTGGAGCGAGTATGCGCAGGGTGAGGTCGGTGATGCAGCCGCCGTTCTTGATGATGCCCTGTATATCGTCGCCGGCGGGGTCGAGGCTGTTCCAGTCCACCTTAACGCGCATACGGTAGTCACCGGGAGTCTTGGGCAGGGTGAAGGCGGGGCACTGCAGGTTGGCGCGGTCGTTGCCGGTGTAGTAATTCTCTTCGCTGTCCCAGCCTTCGCTGTCGTAGGTGGGGTCGAAGGAATAGAAGGAATAGGAGACGATGTCGCCGCTGGCGGCCAGGGCCACGTTGTCTTCCTCTACGTTGAACTGGCCGTCGTTGTCCTTGTCAATATAGACGTATGAGTTCATCCATATTTTGTTTTCGTAGGCTTCAGTGTCGGTGTAATCTACGGTGATGTTGACAGTGCTGCCCGGCTGGGCTTCATACACTTGGTCGGTGATGTCGTTGTAGGCCATGGTGGGATCTACGCTGAAGTTCTCGTCAGCTTCCTCGCTGGAAATAACGATGCCATTGAGACGGCGCGTGGCGTGGGTTACTTTCTGGTCGGCGGGGAAGTTGAGGGCATAGTCGGTGGAGGGATGCTCTTCGTCGGTGATGCGGAGGGTGAGGTCGGTGATGTAGCCGCCGTTCTTGATGATGCCCTGAAGGACGTCGCCGGCGGGGTCGATGCTGTTCCAATCTACTTTGACACGCATACGATAGGTGCCGGGCTCAGTGGGCAGGGTGAAGGCGGGGCATTGCAGGTTGGTGCGCTGGTCGCCGGTGTAGCTGTTGCCGTTGGAGTCCCAGCCTTCGCTGTCATCGTCGGGATTGAAGGAATAGAAGGAATAGGCCTGCAGGTCGCCGCCGGCAGTATATTCGTACTGGTCTATGTCAAACTGACCGTCGTTGTCCAAGTCGATGTACACGTAGCTGTGCATCCATATCATATTGTGCACGGCCTCCGTGTCAGTGTAGTCGATGTGCATGCTTACCTCGCTGCCGACTTTGGCGCTCAACTCCTGGGCTGTGAGGTCGTTGTAGGCGCGGTCTTCATCCACCTCGAAGCGTTTAGTGTTCTCGCCGAAGGTGAAGTCAATGCCGTGGAGACGACGGTCGGCGTTGGTCACTTCCTGGTCAGCAGGGAAGTTGATGGGATATTCCACGACGGGCTCTTCCCCACCCTGGTACTTGACGGTATAGACGTGCTGGTTATTGGGGTCTTCGCTGACGTTGTCGCCCTTCACGGTGATGGTGAGGGTAGCCGTGGCCTCGTCATAGGCTGTGCTGACGGTGGCAGCCACGCCGTCGGCTTTCAGCTGTATGGCTTCGGCATCGTAGGTGCCGGCATATTCAGCGTGGCCGTCGCCATCGAACTGAATAAAGTTGCCGTTGATGACAGCCGATTTGAGGGAGGAGCCGTATATCATCTGGATGTCATCGACAATCATATAGTCTGTCTTTTTGCCTCCGCCGGGAGTGGAACTGGTGGCAAAGCTTACGAGGGCGTATGCAGGCTTTTCGTCGGCGCTGTAGGTGAAAGGCACTTCAAAGCTCTGCCACTGTCCTCCCGTGCTGCCTGGAGTGGCGGCAGCCTGTCCGATGAGCTTGCAGAGGCGGTCGTTATTGGCCTCGGGGTCCTGATAGTAGCCGTCGGCATGGAGCAGGGCGCTGATTTTCATCGGGCCGGCCGTATTGCTCTTTATCCATACGCGCAGGGTGTCGGGGCGTCCGGTGAAGCGCATGGCCTGTCCGGGCTGTTCCGTGCGTGTGTAGTTGTAGTTTCCGGAGGCATCGGTGGCCTTCATCGAACCGCCGTTGATGCAGCCCGTGGTGAGGTTGCCCTGGGCGATGATGCCGAAGAGCACGTCGCGGGCGTTGATACGTGCGGCCAAAGTGCCGGCGTGAGCATCTTCCGTGCGTGTGAGCTGCACGGCCTTCACGGTGCCGGCCAACGAGCCTGTAGCGGTGAGGAACGAACTCCATTCCACGGGTTCTTCACCGCCATCGACGTTCTCCCAGTTTTCAAAGGAGGCGTTCTTCAGTTGATAACTCTGTGCAAAGGCAGCGCCGGCAACGACCAGTGTGCCGAGTGCGAGGGTAATAATACGTTTCATATTATTAATAATGAGTGGTTGTATATTTTCTTTTTATATTGTCGGCTTCGATATTATATTCTTTCGCTCTTGGGCTCTCCCCCTTCGGGGGAGTTGGAGGGGGTAAAGCACAATGCCCACCCGATGCCCAGGATGAGATGCGCCGGGCACAGCACGAAATGCGGCCAGAACAACATCACCACGGCCCACGCGCACGTATATATAAAATAGGTCTTGCCCCATTTCCCGCGCCATTTCCACAGGAGGAGCGGCAGGGGATTGAAGACCAGTATGAGCCAGTTCCACTCGTTGTTGGGCAATGACGAGAAGAACATCAGGTAGGTCACGAACAGCGTCATCAGCGTGCCTACTATCAATGTTGGCAGGCTCCACCACCATTCTTTCCTCCACCACCCTATCAGCGCGAGAAGCAGCAGTGCCACGGCCCACAGTGTGGGTGGCGTGGGCAGGCATTTCGCTGCCACCTTCAGAGGGCTCAGCGTGGGTGTCCATTCTTCATCGAAGTTGGCAGGGAGGGATGCCTTAATGGAATCGGCGTTTACCATTAGCGGATGCCCGTTATATGTAGCGCGTGCCAGAATCTGGGGCAGCATGCGCGGTGTCAGCACCTTTTCGTAAGGTTGTAGGTCGGTGTCGCCAGCCACTCCGGCAGTGAAGGTGCACAGAATATGCCGCATCCACGGATTCTGCACGCTGTCGCACCCCATTTCGGCGCGCGTACGCTGCATGGCGCTCGGCCACTCACCGAACTGCAGGCTGTCAGTGTCGGCGGCATCGATGATCCACTTCAGCGTGCTCACCGCACACCCGCGTTCCACATAGTCGTACGGCACGTCATATTCCTCCATGTGCTGGTCCATAAGCATCCACAGACGTTGCTTCACGTGGATGGGCAGCAGCAGTTCATACTGATGCACCTTGCGCCCCTCCGGCCGATACTGCGCCACGTATTCCTCCGTGGGCACGCCGCGCACGCCCATCTTCAGGCGGCCGGCGAAGAACTGCGCCAGTTGCTGTGGCACGTCTTCGCCCTCGTAACTGAACACGTAGTCCATTTCCTGCGAGGGACACACGAGGCGCAGACAGGCGTGGCCCAGGGCAGAGTATATTTCCTTGCCCGGGTCGGCCACCACGACGTATGCCCTGACGAAGTTCTCGTCGGGGTTGTCCGGCACGCCGTTTTCCTGTGCTCCCGCCGGCATAATGCCCAGCATGATGAGGCCACAGAGAATGTAGAAGCGAATAGTGCGCATACGCTGCAAAGTTACGCATATTTATCTGATTGAGTAAACTCTTTCGCCCAAAATAGTTTCTTAATCGCCCTTTCCTCCTCACCTTTTGTCAATTGCGCGTATCAAAAAGAAAACATTCGCGCGCATTTCCATGTAGGTTTACGGCAATACCCCTTTGTTTTTACGCAGTAATTTTGCAGAGGCAATATATTTTCAGTCGCGATTATCGTATGCTCAGTAGCGAAGGGAAGTGATAGAGCATTGGCTGGAAGCCAATACAGCGAACGCAGTGAGCGAGGTTAAGACCCGAGACTTCGTCCCGGGTTACTCAAAAGTAGAGGCTTCCAGCCTCCATCCTCAAAGTCCCGCTTGGGATATGAAATCCGTTTTTTTTGTCAAGATATTTTGCCTTTTTTTCGATGTTTCACGGCTCGTGGCGGCCGTGAAAGTCACCGACCTTGACTTCGATTGGCTACACGCGATTCTGGAGAGAGTTGGTAAATCGTTGATACACTACGCATTAGCCCTCTCACGCTTTGTCCGCCTTCCCTTTCACACCGCCTAAGTCCCCTTTTGGGCGCGAAAAATCGTGATTTCCGTTCGCGCGATACGCAAAATTGCGCGTTTCTACACCCTCCAAAAAATTTTCCGATAGCCGACTTACGAAAAACTAAAAGGGACATCGGAAAAATTAAAAGGGACATCGGACGAACTGAAAGGGGGATAGTTTCAACTAAAAGGGCTTTAGTTTGAATTAAAAGGGCTATCGGGGCTGCTAAAAGGGCTTTCGTGAAAAATGGGCCGAATTTCGGAAAAATCAGGTCGGAAATCGTTGAGATTTTTGCAATGTTCGCCTGACAAAGTTACCGGTTCGCGACCGTTTTCCCGTTTTTTTCAGTTGTCAAAATATTTTACTGTTTCACGGCGTCGGAAAAACGCGAAATTCAGTTTTATGTCATTGCGCGTCGCAGCCGACAAAAAGTCTCTTGTTTGCCAAAACAAAAAGCCCGCCGGCAGACGTGCTGTCGGCGGACTTTGAAGGTGTGTGGAGCAGTCCCTATCGTTGGGACTTTTCCCGAGAGAATTTATTTACGGATAAGCTTCTTACCGTTCACGATGTTGATGCCGCGAACGTCCTTAGCGATGCGCTGACCCTGGAGGTTGAAGCGCAGAGCGTTGTCGGCAGGAGCGATAACGGTGCCGATACCTACGACGTCCTCGAACTGGTTGGGATCAACCTCTTCGAAGGTGTACCAGGAGCTGAAGGTAGAGTTGTTCACCCAGTTCCAGCTGTCGCCGTGGTTCATAGAACCTTCGTAAACCTCGATGGTGAGGTACTTGTAGTGGTTGGAACCGTCGAAGGCCTGCATGGACATAGCGCCGTACTGGGGAGAGTTCTTACCGGAAATCTGCCAGTAGGTGTTGCCTGCCTTAGCATTGTCGGTCACGCCCTTCCAGCAGAGGTACTGCTCGGGATGAGCGAGGCTGGTGAAGCGTACGCGCTGACCGAGGTTCTCTACTTCGAGGTCGGAGTTAACGATGTTGTAGTCCTCAAGACCCTTGCAGGTCCAAGCGTAAGCGGAGGTGAGGTCGTCCTTCACGGTGTTCCACTTGCTGAGGGCGAGGGTGCCTTCGTTGTTGTAGAATGCCCAGCTGTACTGGTCGGGAGCAGAACGGATGATGTAGGTCTTGTCCTTTTCGGGGAGTACCCAGCCTGCAGCTTCGTAGGCAGCGATGAAGTCAACGAGTTCGGCGGTGCACATACGGATGCTCCAATCCACCTCATTGAGCAGTGCTTCGAGGGCATCGGCATCGTTACCGGCGAGGTTGAGGTACCAGTTGAGAACGGCAATATCTTCGCCGATATTGAATACTTCGTCGTAAGGCTTGTAACCTACCTGACCGGCAACGGTAGAGGTGAGTTCGTATTCATAGGTAGTCTCGTTGATAGCGCCTTCCACCTTGTTGGCACTGAGGATGACAGCAGCCTGCTCCATGGCGGCCTTGAGGTCGGCGAGCATTTCGGCTGGGGTCTGGGGAACATAGTTCTTCACAGCGTTGGCAGCGTGTTCGAGGATGCCGCGGGCTTCGTCGTAGTCAGCGTCGGTGGCGAGAGCGTCGCCAAGTACGCCTTCAGCCATCTCGATGGCGTTCTGCAGAGTCTCTACGAGATCTTCAGGAACATCGGTGGTGTTGAGAGCCTTGGCTTCTTCGATGGCAGCGGCGAGCTTGTCCTTAGCGGTGAGCTCGGCAGTGCCGTAAGCGGTGATTTCGAAGATGCCGTGGTTAGCGGAGTAGCTCTTGTCGCGGTAAGCGGCAGCGCCTTCGTTGTCAACGGTGTCGAAGCCGAGGTACTTGCCGGCATCAGCGGTGCGGAGGGCGTAGCCGCCTTCAACCTCTTCAACAACCCAGGTCTGGGCGTATCTGGAGTCCATATTCCAGCCATTGGCAGGAGATGCACCTACATAGAGGCCGTTTTCAGTTGCGATGGTGTAGCCACCTTCAACAGCGGTGAAGTAGAGAGCCTGAGCGGCCTTCTTCAGCACGACGTCCTTCTTGCGGTCCTGAGAATCGGAGATAACGTTGAGGTACATACCGCTGTCCTTCTCCTTGAACTGATAAGCCTTGCCTTCAGCGGGGAAGACGTTGAGTTCAAATTCGAAGATACCGTAATCGGTAGCGTAGTTCTTGTCGCGGAATGCGGCAGCGCCTTCGCTCTCAACGGTGTTGAAGCCGAGGTACTTGCCGTTATCAACGTTCTTGAGGGCATAACCGCCTTCTACCTCTTCAACCTGCCAGGTCTGAGCAATCTGAGAGGACATATTCCAGCCATTGCTGAAGCCACCTACATAGAGACCGTCGGCGGTAGTGATGGTGTAGCCACCTTCAACGGCGGTGAAGTAGAGGTCCTGAGATTTCTTCTTCAGGATGACGTCCTTAGCATTGTTTTCAGAGTTGGAGATAACGTTGAGGTACATGCCGCTGGTCTTCTCCTTGAGGATATAAGGCTGACCGGTGAGAGGGAATTCGGGTTCGATGGGACCTACGGGCTCTTCCTCTTCATAGTTGGCGTTGCGGATGTAGTTGAAGCTCCATGCGCCGGTGCCGCCGCGCAGACCGCCGGTAACGCCGGCGCCCTGGCCGTTGAGATACTGTCCGCTGGAAATGAAGCGAAGCATGTTGTCGTTCAGTTCCTGTGCGATGTCGGTGTAGAGGTCATCATAACCGCTGATGCTGCCATAGCCTTCTTCGCTGGGGCCTACGATAGTCCATACGCTGGCACCGTCTTCAGCCACTACGGAGAAGTTGCCGCCGGCAGCGCAAGCGAGGTAGCCCTGACCTGCTTCAGCAGCGTGCTGACGGAGGTAGTAACCGCCTTCTGCGGGAAGCACTTCCATAAGTTCGCTGTCCTGAGGACCACGAGCGGCGGCCAGAGTGCCGTCAGCAGAAACATCGGAAGTGGTCACTGCACCATTGATATATTTATTGGCAGTGGTCGTCACGCCGAGGATACCGATGAGGGCCTGGCCCACATTGGCTACTTCGTTGCGGAGCTGCTCGGCGGTGAAATAGAGCGTCTCGGTGTCAGGATCAAGGGGACCTACGGGCTCTTCAGCCTTGTCGGTGAGGGTCCAGAGAGCCTTGGCAGGCGTGATGGCGCCGTTGGAGCTGCTCAGGGCCTCGGTGATGGTGAGGGTGGTGGGGAGCTCGTCAACATTGAGGGCGATAACGTCGCCGCGGTCGGTCTTGTTCTTGGCCAGACCGCTGTAGATAACGTAGTAGCCAGCGTAGCTGGTGGTAACGTTCTGAATGACCATAGCGTAGGTCTTGCCGAGTTCGGGCTGTGCTACGAGGGTGCACTCGCCGGTGGTGGCGTTGGTGAGCTCGTAGAAGAAGATGTCGCGGGCGTTGTAGTCCTCACCCTTGGAGGTGTAGCCATTGGTGCCGGAGTTGATGAAGCGCTTGGTAGCGTCGAGCTCGGCATTCTCAAGGGTGTAGGCGTTGGGATCGACAGCAACGGGAGCGATGTTCCAGGTCTGACCTTCGTCGAGGAGGTTGACGTCGTCGCCTTCACCGCCGATGCCGAAGTACTTGCCTTCACCGTTCTTGATATAAACGGCGTTGAGGGCCTCGCGGGTGTCGGTGTTGACATAGGGCTCGAAGGTCCACTTGCAAGCATTGTAGATATCAAGGATATGACCCTTGACGATAGAAACCGCAATGCCAGCGGTGCGGAGGTCGGCGCCGGTCTTGCCGTTGGTGCCGTTGCTGATAGCATAGGTCACGTCGTTCTTGGTGCCTACGATGAGGTATTCTGCGCCTTCTTCGATAGCGTTGACTTCATCAGCCTGATTGCCGTTCACCTTGAAGAGCTTGAGGGCGTTGGCAGTCTTGTTGTTGGAGAAGCCGCCGTTGCTGCCGCAGCTTACGTAGTTGAAGCCCTGGAGCTGGATGTTGAAGGTGCCTGCCTCGGGCTGCGTTACGGTGCAGACGAGTTTGTTGGCCTCTTCCACGGGACCGAAGTTACCGTCGGAGAGGGTAGTGCCTACGAAGCCGAAGTATTTGCCGTTGCCCACGTTCTTCACGTAGAAGTCGCCTTCGGTATATTGCACGGGCTCTTCCTCAGTGATTTCGTCGAACTTGAACTGATAGCTGTAGCCAGTGGAGCGGATGCCGGTGCCTTGCCATGCACCCCAGCCGATAGCGGTGTTGTCGTCCTTCACGGCGAGGTAGAGGAAGCGGGTGTCGGTGCTCTTGGCGGGCCAGTAGTTCAGGTAGTCCTGAACGTTGTAGAAGTTATCAGCGTCAACGTCGTCCTGGGTTATCGTCACGGCGTGGCCAGCCTCATCGGTGGTGGCCATGAAGGCGAAGTACTTACCGTTGTTGACGAAGCTTACGTTGATACCGCCATTTTCAGCAATGCTTACGCTCTCGGCAGTCCAGTACTGAGCCTCTGCGGGATATTCAGTGCCGCGAGCCAGTTCGGTGTTGGTGCCGTCGTTGGTAATGTAGTAAACAGCATCGTTGGCGTGGCCTACGCTGCTGATGACATACTTCTTACCAGCGGTGATGGGGAGCTTCTTGAAGGTGATGGTAACCTCGCTGGTGGTGATATCGATGCTGTAGGTGTAGCCTTCAACCTGCACGGTGATGTCGTTGCTGGTGATGCGGCCGTTGCTAGTGAACTTAGCACCGTTGGCACGGGCTTCACCGCCGATGGTTACAACGGCACTTTCGGGAGCGTCCACGAGGGTAAGGGTGTAGTCATAGTGGTCGGGGATTTCCTCGAACTGTACCACACTTGCGCCGCCGTCAGTGGTAAGGCCGTAGGTGCTGCCAAAGGCTTGGTCACTGTACATCGTAACCAGATGAGAGTTGCGGCTGGTGTGAGCCAGATAGTACGTGGTCTGGCCGTGGATGTAGAAGCGGTAGTAGCCGTTTTCTTGCTTCACAACGTCGAAGCCGGTAGCCTCACTGTCGCTCAGCAGGAAGGCTGCGCCAGCGCTGAGGGTAGTGGGAGCCACGAGGCTCTTGCCGGTGGCCACGTTGGTGAAGGTGTAGCCGTTGGTAGCGTTGCCGCCCATCGTCCAGTAAACGGTGCTGCTGTAGCTTTCCAGTTCGTCGCGGGTGTTGATGTCGCCGTCGGCGCAACGGATTTCGTTGGCCACGCCGTCTCTGTCTTCCCAGAAGTACTGCTTGGCAGCATTGTTGAACCAAACGACATACTTCTTACCAACGGTGAAGGGGAGGTCGGCAACGGGCTCTTCTTCAAGAACCAGTTCTTCAACGTTGAAGGTGGAGCCGGCGTCGGCAGAACCCCAGCGCTGGAGTTGACCGCCCTGGTAGTTGACATACTGCTGACCATCCACATGGAGGCAGAAGCCTGCCTGGCCCTTAGCGGAAGTTTCGCTGCTCTTGCTTAAAATCCAAGCGGCGGTGAGACCAGCATCGCTGAGGGCACACGGAGTGTTGGAGTCGAGAGCCACGGAAGCACCGGTGGCCTTGTTATAGACGGTGTAGCCGTCAGTCATGTTGCCTACGAAGCCCCAGGCATAGTATTCATTAGTCTCGTAAGCTTCGTTGTTGCAGAGGATAGCACCGGTGTCGTCGGTGTAGAGGTAGTGGGTCTGGTTGCTGTGAATAGTCATGGCATACCAGTGCTCAATAGCGTCAAAGCTGGCAGCTGCCTGGAAGGGGAGAGCTGCGTAGGTCACCGTGATGGTGGCGTCAGAGATATTAACGGTTGCAGGCCAGTAGCCTTCAACAGCGGGAGCGGTAATGTCAGCAGGGGTCAGGCCGGTAGCGGAGAACTGTTCGCCGTTGCCATACTGCTGGTCGTTGTAGGTAATCTTAAGACCTTCTTCAATGCTTACGGTGTAGGTCTTGGCGGTAGCGGCCACTACTTCATAAACCTTGAAGAAACTCCAGGCACCCGTGCCGCCGGCAAACTTGGCGGTGTCGCCGAGGCCTTGGCAATTGAGGAAATTGCCGCCGTCAGCAAAACGGGTGCACGTGTTGATGTCTTCGGTAAGAGCCGTGTCACCATTAAAGTTGGTACTGGGGTTCTGCAGAGAGAACGCCGTAGCAGAGCTTTTTTCCACAACACTGGCATTGTTGCCAATGTAGTAGCCCGTGCTTTTGCTCTTGAGGTAAACTTTGCCGTCGCCGGCATCCTCAAGTACAAACGTGCATGCGTCATCGAATGTAGCCTTGCTCGTAGTCTTGTCAGCTGCCAGATAGAGGTAGCCGCCATTGGTGTTGGAGCAACACTTCAAAGCGATTTCCATGCCCGACGTGAGTTCATTGTAGAGCTTGGCATTGCCAAGTTCATCAACGGCCCACGCGCCGCAGACGCTCATGATGAGTGTCACGGCCAGAAAAAGAAACCTTTTCATGTGTGTTTTGTTTTTTGGTTAATAATAAGGTGAATTAATAAGTGTGTGGAATTAATAAGTGTGTGTTGATTCTTACGTATATGCGCGTTGCGCGTAAATAAATAGCGGTGCAAATTTAAGGAATTTTATCAAACCAGCAAATTTTTTTCCATTTTTTCAGCACCGCACTTTGCAAAATGTATTTCAAACGCAGGGAAAACGCTTTTTTCAAAATCGTTGTATAAAGCATTTTCCGCTGCGTAACGTTTTTTAGAAAAGTGTAAAATATTTTGACAAAGCGAAAAAAGGAGAAATCGCGCCGCTGGCAGCCATAAGCCTTCTTTCAGGCGAAAAACGCGCGCCGACCCGTCATTTTTTTCTCCCCCGCCCCCCCTCATTTTCCCCGATACCCTATTTTACGCGTGACTAAAAGGGACATCGGAAAAATTTAATGGGACATCGGACAAACTAAAAGGGCGATAGTTTCAACTGAAAGGGCGATAATTTCAACTAAAAGGGCTTTAGTTTTTGCTAAAAGGGACAAATTTCCGAAAAAAATCGCAAAAACGCCACCGCGCGGCGGCCATTTTTCGCACTTAAAAGCGGGTGTAGCGCGCCCGAAGAAATCTCCGCCAAAATCTCCCTGGAGTTAAGCGTTTATAAATGAGCCGTGTAACGGCGTCATAAAAATCGCGTTTTTTCCGCCCGAACCTTCGCGCGCTCGTTTTCACGGCCAAAAATCGGCTCTTTTGCGCCCGAAAATTGTAAAATTTCTTGACAAAAAAATTTCAGTTACGTCCGTTTATGTGAAGCAAAACGAGAACAGCGCAACCCACCGTGGCGGGCTGCGCTGTTCTCTGAGGTTTTATTCTTCTTGGGGTTGTGGACTTACTTGATGACCTTGCGGCCGTTATGGATGAGGAGGCCGTGGTGATCCTTAAAGGTGGAAGTCTTGAGGGTGCGGCCCTGAAGGTCGTAGAGACCCTCTGTGTCTCCCTTAAGGGAAGACTTTCCTTCGTTGGCGGTCACTTCGCTGATGCCCTCGGGATTCTCCACTTGGCAGCGGGCGGCGTTGACCACTTTGCCTTCGCCGTCGAGCACGAGGGCGGTGACGAAGAGGAGGTTTTTCTTCACGGCGTTCATCAGCGTGGTGTTGGTGGGGAGGGTGAGGGTATAGGAGTTGCTGAGGGTCTTGCCGGCGGCAATGGAGGTGGTGAGTTTCGTGGCCTGGTTGGTGCCCTGCTCGCTCCAGGAGGAGGTGAGGGCTACGTCGTTGTAGGTGAGGAGCACTTTGCTCTGTCCCCATTCGCCGCCTTTGCAGAAGAGGGCGAGGAGGGGCATGTCGTTGGTGGCTCCGGCCTCGGCAGTGGTCTTGGAGGCGTAGTAGTTGTCCTGGCGCCAGGCGGAGGTGGTGCCGCGCAGGGAGTCGGCGGTGAGGACGTAGGCTATGGTGTAGTTCTTCGCTGCACTGAGGAACTCAAGGTTGGCGGTAGCCTTGACTTTCGTCTGCTTGTCGTCGGTGAAGGAGGCGGTGAGGGAGAGGTCCACGTTGGGGGCTATCTGGCGGTATTCTTCCATAGTGGCCTCAATGCCGTAGCCGGTGCCGAAATAGGGGTCGGTGGTGATTTTGCGGTCGATGCAGCAGGTGGGAGCGCCGCCCCAGCCGGGGTTCTTGTAGCGGGCGCAGTACATGGGGTCGGCCTGTGAGTAGTTGTGCACGGCGATGACATAGGCGCGGCCGTCGCAGTTTTCCTTGATATACTCCATACCGGCAAAGCCGCGGGGACAGTTGCCGCAGGTGGTGCCAGTGAATTCTTCTATCACGGTGCGGCGCTGGGCCACGCGGGTGAAGACGTCCTGCTTGAAGGTGTAGGGGACGGGGGTGACGTCCTGACCGTTGACCTTGGTCACTTTGATGGTGACGTCGTAGGTCTTGGGCGTGGCGGGCGTGGGGTAGTTGACTTCCAGTCCGAACTTCTGGTCAATGCCGGCGGGGACGGGCGAGGTGAGGGTGCGGTGGGTGGAGGTGGTCTTGCCGTTGATGGTGATGTCGTAGTCGAGGTTTGTCACGTCCTTCTGGCTGTTGCTCTGCATATAGATGACGGCGCGTCCCTCGGCATTGACGGCGGCGGGGTTGCACTGTGCGTCGAAGCAGTTTACTTCGTAGTCGGGGAGTTCGGCCTCCACGACGAGCTGTATGCAAGCCGCTCCGGCCTGGTTGCTGGCGTTGAGCCACGTCCACTGTCCGCGGTCGCTGTTGTAGGCATATACGTAGAGTCCGCCGGGAGCCATGTCGGGCCAGTTGCAGATGCCGTAGTTGGTGGCCGTCTGCACGTAGGTGTAGGAAATCATGCAGCCTTCGGGGTCGATGGTCTGGGGCTCCTTGAAGGGCACGTAGTTCCAGCCTTTGGTGCAGGGCTTGGTGGGGCGCTGGATGTACTGGTTGTCGATGTTACTGTCGTGGAGCGTGACGGCCTTGACGGTGACGTCCATGGGGATGCAGAAGCGAATGCCGAGGGCCTTCACGTTCTTCAGTTTCTCGTAGGAATCCTTATAGATAATGGTGCCGATGAGGGCGTCGCCCATGTAGGGAATGGAGCCGTAGCTGGTGTATTCGTCGCTCTGGGAGTTGCCGAGCAGATACTGGCCGGGCTCCAGCGTGATGCCCTCGTGGGCGGCAGCCTTAAACCTGTGTGAGGTTTCAAGGGCAGCGGGCTTAGAGGTAATGAGGTAGTTGTCGGCAGCGGTTTCCTGGCCGAGAGTGAGAATCTTTTGTGCCATGCCGGCTGTGGCAGTCAGCAGGATAATGGCGAGTAAGAGAATCTTTTTCATAAATTTCCTAATTTCCTAATTTGCTAATTTGCTAATTTCCTAATTTCCTAATTTCTACAATTTCCATGTCGCTCCGTCCTTCGTGTCCTTCACTTCGAAGCCGAGGGCGGCGAGTTGGTCGCGTATCTGGTCGGAGGTAGCCCAGTCTTTGGCTTCCTTGGCCTTGGCGCGCATCTGGAGGAGGAGTTCTACGGCACCGCCGAAGGCTTTCTCGCGCTCTGCGCTGCCGGCAGCGGCCTCGAGCTGCAGACCGAGGATATCCACGGCCCATGTGCGGAAGAGCTGGAGGAGGGCAGAGGCTACCTCAGGGGTGATGCTCGCCTTGCGGTCGGCCAGCGTGTTGATGGTGCGGCAGGCGTCGAAGAGATGGGAGATGACGATGGGGGAGTTGAGGTCGTCGTCCATAGCCTCCTGGCACTTGGCGGCGAGATCTTCTACATAGGACATCTCAACCTGCGGCTGGCCCTTCACCTTCTGGCCGTCGGCAAGGCGGGAGAGTGCCTTCCAAGCCTCGCGCAGACGCTCCAGACCCTTCTCGCTGGCCTGCAGGGCCTCGTTGCTGAAATCGACGGTACTGCGGTAGTGAGCCTGAAGGATGAAGAAGCGGATGACCATGGGTGCATAGGCTTGCTCCAGAAGGGGATGGTCGCCGGAGAAGAACTGTGAGAGAGTGATGAAGTTGTTGTAGGACTTGCCCATCTTCTTACCGGCGATGGTAATCATATTGTTGTGCATCCAATAGTGCACCATGGGCTTTCCCTGTGAGGCCACGGCCTGTGCAATCTCGCATTCGTGGTGGGGGAAGACGAGGTCCATGCCGCCGCCGTGGATGTCGAACTCCTCGCCGAGGTATTTGCGGCCCATGGCGGTGCACTCGCAGTGCCAGCCGGGGAAACCGTCGCTCCAGGGCGAGGGCCAGCGCATGATGTGCTCGGGCTGGGCCTTCTTCCAGAGGGCGAAGTCGGCCTGGCGGCGCTTCTCCCCTACCCCGTCGAGTTCACGGCTGGCGTCCTTGATGTTTTCCAACGAGCGGCCCGAGAGTACGCCGTAGCGGAGGGGCGTGCCGGCGTGGTCGCGGTCGTATTTTTCCACGTCGAAATACACGCTGCCGTTGCTTTCATAGGCATAGCCGTGGTCCATAATCTGGCGCACGAGTTCTATCTGCTCGATGATGTGACCGGTGGCGTGGGGCTCAATGCTGGGTGGCAGTACGCCGAGGGCCTCCATGGCCTTGTTGAAACGGTTTGTGTAGTACTGCGCCACCTCCATCGGCTCGAGCTGTTCGAGGCGTGCCTTCTTGGCAATCTTGTCCTCGCCCTCGTCGGCGTCGTGCTCCAGATGGCCCACGTCGGTGATGTTGCGGACGTAGCGCACCTTATAGCCCTGGTGCTGGAGATAGCGGAAGAGAAGGTCGAAGGTGATGGCGGGGCGGGCGTGGCCCAGGTGGGCATCGCCATAGACGGTGGGGCCGCAGACATACATGCCGACGCGGCCTTCATGAAGGGGACGGAAGAGTTCCTTCTGGCGTGTGAGAGTGTTGTAGATAAACATAGGGAGGGACCCACCCACTACCCCTCTCTATGATGGAGGGGAGCATTTACTCGGGTGGGGAGAGTATAATTATTAATAATATTTTCCTGAGGTGATATCTTTGACGGAGAGGGCTTGATAGTCCATCTGGTAGCCGTTGTCGGCCTTGGACTCCTCCTCCCAGTAGAAGCCTATGCGGCCGTCGTGCTGGAGGGTGAGGGTGCTGTAGCCGCTGTTGTGGTGAGACACTTGCAGGCCGCGCGTCCAGTCCGTGGCGATGTCGTGGGCAGAGAGCGTCGTGCGGGCAGGGACTTCTTTGTAGAAGAGGCCTACATTGGTGCGCTTCGGTCCGAAGGGTACACTTTGCAGCAGGAGCCACACCTTTTTATTATCAGAGGCGCGTCGCACGCGAAGGAGTTGTATCTCGCCGTTGCAGGCATTCTCTTTGGCGATGACGCCGTCGGGCTGCTGCGCGCTGTCGGCCCATTCGTCCCAGGCGCCCTCGGCGGGAGCCTTGCGGGAAGGCTTCTTGGCGTAGTGGAAGACGTTGAAGTGGCGACCGCCCCATGCGCGGCTGGAGAGGACGACTGAGCCGTCGGGGAGTTCTTCGCACTTGGGCTCGTCTCCCTTCGGTGCAGGCGAAGTGTGGATATCGCCCAGGGCGTGCCAAGTCTGTCCGAGGTCATCGGAATAGATGACGCGGTTGCCGCCGGGACGGGCACAGAGGGCAGCATACAGACGGTAGTGGCTGCCCACCTTCATAAGGCGGCTCTGGCAGATGCGTCCGCTGCCGAAGAAGAGGCTTTGCACCGGGCCGAGTTCGCTCTGGTCGAAGAGGCTGTATATCTGCTCCGTGATATCCTCAGGAGTCTGCCATGTTTGTCCGCCATCGTAGGAATAGATGCGGGCTACGCGGTTGGGGTTCTGGCGGGTGGTGGTGGCGTGGCCATAGACGGTGTTGCCGGTGACGCAGATGAGGAGCACGGTGTGGCTCTTGGCGTCAGCCACGAGGGCAGCATCGCCATAGCCGCAGCGCACGGAGCCTTTCATGCCGTCGCCTTCCACAAGGGTGAGTTCCTTGCCCCATGTGGCACCGTTGTCGGCAGAGAGACGGTAGTGGAGATCCACACGGCCGAAGCCGATGTCGGCGCCGCAGTGGCGGTAGTCGCTCACGGCAATGAGGTGTCCGTTTTGGGTCGAAGCGATAGCCGGAATGCGATAAGGCACAGTGCTGCCTTCGGTACTGAAGAGCGTTGTCTGGCCCATAATGAGCGAACAGTTTACGATAAGGAAACAAAGGAGTGTGAGTAATCTTTTCATAAGAGGCGGTAGTGTTTATCAGAGATTGTTTTCAATCAGTGCGAGAAGTCTTTCCACGGCTTCTTCCTCAGGGATATTCTTCTCCACGCAGGTCTTTCCCTTGTAGAGGCTCACCTTTCCGCGGGCGGCGCCCACGTAGCCGAAGTCGGCGTCGGCCATCTCGCCGGGGCCGTTGACGATGCAGCCCATAATGCCAATCTTCAACGTGCGGTAGCGCGGGTCGGCGGAGGCGCGCTCATTGATGGCGGCCTTTATACGGCGGATGGTGTCCTGCAGGTCGTAGAGCGTGCGGCCGCAGCCCGGGCAAGAGATAAACTCCGGTTTCGTTGTGCGGGCTCGTGCAGCCTGAAGGATGCTGGCGGCCACGGGTATCTCGCATTCCGGCTCTTCAGAGAGGCTCACGCGGATGGTGTCGCCGATACCGTCGATGAGGAGGGCACCGATGCCTATGGCACTCTTCAGGCGGCCGTCCTCGCCCTCGCCGGCTTCCGTCACGCCGAGATGCAGCGGATAGTCCATCCCTTCGGCCTCCATAGCCTTGCAGAGCAGGCGCACGGACTCCACCATCACCACGGTGTTGCTCGCCTTGATGCTCACCACGACGTCGCTGAACTTTTCGCGCTCGGCTATGCGCAGGAACTCCATGCAGGATTCCACGATGCCGGCCGGCGTGTCGCCGTAGCGCGACATGATGCGGTCGCTCAGTGAGCCGTGGTTCACGCCGATACGCACGGCCGTATGGTGTTCGCGGCAAATGGCGAGGAAACGGCAGAAGCGCTCATCGAGGCGCTGAAGCTCTGAGGCATATTCTTCGTCAGTATAGTCCAGTTGCTTGAAGGTGCGGGCGGGATCAACGTAGTTTCCCGGGTTGATGCGCACCTTCTCCACTATGGTGGCGGCCACGTCGGCCACATTGGGGTTGAAGTGCACGTCGGCGCAGAGGGGCACATGGCCGTAGCCGCGGCAGTCCAGTTCCGTGCGGATATTGCGCAGGTTCTCGGCCTCGCGGACGCCCTGCGTAGTGAGGCGCACGAGTTCGCCGCCCGCCTCAATGATGCGGATGGCCTGCTCCACGCAGCCCTCCGTGTCCATCGTGGAGCACGTCGTCATGCTCTGGATGGCAATGGGGTGTGTGCCGCCTATCGTGAGGTGCGGGCCGATGTGCACCTCGTGGCTAATTCGTCTTGTACTCATATTTTATGTCGGATAATTCAGCATTAGCCTTCACAATCTTCTCTTTCAGTCCGGCCTTCTGGGCTTTCAGGCGTGCGGCAAGGGCTTCGTCGGCCTGTGCCAGTATCTGCACGGCCAGCAGGGCGGCGTTCTGTGCGCCGTTGACCCCTACCGTGGCCACGGGAATGCCGGGAGGCATCTGTACGATGGACAGCAGGGCATCCAGACCGTCCAGCATACCCTTGATAGGCACGCCGATGACGGGCAGAGTGGTCTGTGCGGCTATCACGCCGGGCAGGGCGGCAGCCATACCGGCGGCGGCGATAATCACACGCACTCCCCTACCCTCTGCCTCGCGGGCAAAGCGTTCCACCTCCTCGGGTGTGCGGTGCGCGCTCAGCGCCAGCACCTCGAAGGGCACCTCAAGGTCGTTAAGTTGCTTACAGGCTTTTTCCATAACGGGCAGGTCGCTCGTGCTGCCCATGATAACACTGACTTTAGGACTCATACTTATTATTATATTAAAGAAATAGCACTATACACCACCCACACAGCAGGCCGATAAGCGTGCCGAGGCCCACTTCTCCCAGCGTATGCTGCCGCAATATCATGCGTGAGGAACACACGGCGCCGCATATCAGCACGCTGAGGCAGAGCCACCCCGTAGGGTTGAAGCCGTAGGTCAGCGAAAACGCCATCAGCGCGCCCGTAAAGCCGGCAGCCCCCGCGGCATGCGTGCTCACCTTTATCCAGATATTCGTGATAGAACAAACTATCTGCAACATCAGCGCGCACAGTATGATACCTTGGGAAAACAGGGGGGTATGATAGATTTTGTTCAGCACAAAAAGCAGGGCGCAGTAGCATATTATGTTGAAGAAATAGGGCATTATGCGGTATTCCCTGCGGGATATTTTCTGCCCTTTCAGGCCGTTGGCGCGCGCATAGATGCTTATGCACAGATGGGGCAGGAACATCGTGAAGAAATACACCGTGAGCAGCAAGATAACAATCACCTGCCAGGGGAGGCCGTTCATGTAGGAAAAGAGGAGCAGCAAGGTATAGCCCAGCAGCGCCAGATTCCATGGCGCAAAGATGTAGCTTATGGCCTTTGCTGAGAAGATGATGTATTTATTCATTGAAAAGAAATAATCTCTCGTGATAAAATATGTCCTGATAATGAGTTTGTTATGCTGACGCTCTAAAGGCGCTTTACTATGTCCCTTTTAATTGAAACTAATGCCGACTTAGTTTGAACTAATGCCGATTTAATTTTTCCTAATGCCGATTTAATTCAAATTAAAAGGGCTATCGGAAAAAATAAATGGGGGTATAGTGTAAGGGAAGTAAGAGAGGGTAACGGTCAATCCGTTTTCGTCGTGGCTATATCTGCTTTCGGCGTTGATGGGCGGGCAGTATGCCCATATTGATGCGGTATTTTGCCACGGTGCGGCGGGCTATCTTGTAGCCTTTCTCCTGCATGAGACTGACGAGCTGCTCGTCGCTGTAGGGGCTGGCGGAGTCTTCGGCCTCAATGATTTCGCGGAGGGTGAGTTTCAGCTGCGTGTTGCTCACCATCTGGCCGTCTTTCTCCATGGCCTGCGCGTTGAAGAAGTAGCGGAGGGGATAGAGGCCGAAGAGCGTCTGCACGTATTTGGAATTGGCGGCGCGGCTCACGGTGCTGATGTTCACGTCGAGGCGGTCGGCCACGTCCTGCAGGCGCATGGGCTGGAGGAGCGACTCGTCGTCCTCGTGGGTGAAGAAGTCGTGCTGACGGCGGGCTATTTCGCGCATCGTGCCGAGGAGCAACTGCTGTCGGCGCTGGAGGTTGCCGATATAGGCCGTGGCGCGGTCCACTTTTTCCTTGGCATAGACGTAAGCTTCGTGTTCGGTGCGCGAGGGGTTTGTCAGGAGGGGGTATCGCTCCACGATGTCGAGGAATTCCCGGCGCACCTTGAGATGCGCGTCGTGCTGCTGGGCCAGGGCGATGTCCACTTGCCCATAGTCATCTACGGCAAGGAGGAAATCGGGGCGTATGGTGGGTGTCTCGTGCTGTGTGGAAGCCGTGAGCGAGAGGCCGGGGCGCGGATTGCATTTGCGTATCTGAACCTCGGCGTCCTCAAGTGCGGCGCGGGTGATTTTCAGACTGTTGGCTACGCGGTCGAGCCGGCGTTCGGCGTAGTCAGGCCAGGCGTTGCGCACGAGGCGAAGGGCTGTCTGGAGCGCAGCAACGGAGGAGGAATCTTTTGCAGCAGCGAGGCGCTGGGCAAGTTGCAGGGCGAGGCATTCCTGCAGGTCGTGGGCCCCGATGCCTGTGGGCTCAAGTTTCTGGAAAAGTCCCACGAGGCGATGCACTTCCTCAGGACTGACGTCGAGATAGAGGCCGAAGGCCAACTCGTCGGCCAGCGTCTGGTCGTCCTTCTCCAGAAAGCCGTTGCCGTTGAGCGAACCGGCGATGTAGTCCATCACCTTGCGTTCAGTGGGTGTGAGGTTGAGGAGCGCTATTTGCTGGGCGAGGGCATCGGTATCGGTCTCGGTGGAGGCCAGATACTCATCGGTGGAGGATTCGCCGGGGTCGTTGCTGCGGCGCACGCGGCCGAAGTCGGGCATTTGCGGCAGCAGGTCGCTGGGGGAGAGGAGGGAGGCGTCGCTCTCGTCGTCGCTCTCGTTGCGCTCCAGTGCCGGATTTTCTTCAAGGGCCTTGCGCACTTCGTCTTCCATACCTTCAGCGGGAAGTTCCAGCAGGTGGGAGAGTTCCACCTGATGTTGCGTCACGGTCTGCTGCGTTTGCTGCGTGCTGACGGTTTGCTGGATGACTTGCTTCTGCATATATGGAAAGTAGTGCGGCTTCTGCCCCACCCCACTCTTAACTTTTAATTTTTAATTTTTAACTTTTAACTTATTCAATGCGCTTCCAGCCAATTGTGGCCCTCACCGTCGTCGGCGATAAGGGGCACCGACATCTCGTAGGCACCGGCCATCTCTGTGAGGACGATGGCCTTGAGGCGCTGCAGTTCGTCGGGGGGACAGGTGAAGTTGAGTTCGTCGTGCACCTGCAGGATCATCTTGGCGTGGAGGCCTTCCTCTTTCAGGCGGGCGGCGATGCGGATCATGGCCACCTTGATAATGTCGGCAGCGGTGCCCTGGATGGGGGCGTTCACGGCGTTGCGCTCGGCGAAGGCACGCACGGTGCCGTTCTTGGAGTTGATGTCCTTCAGGTAGCGTCGGCGACCGAAAGCCGTGAGGGCATAGCCGTTTTCGCGGGCACGGGCCACGGCTTTGTCAATGTAGGAACGCACGCCGGGGTACGTCTCGAAGTAACTCTCAATGAGCTCTTTGGCTTCCTGGCGGCTCACCTCCATGCGCTCCGAGAGACCGAAGGCGGAGATGCCGTATATGATGCCGAAATTGGCCGTCTTGGCCTTGCGGCGCATGTCGCGCGTCACTTCGTCGGGGGAGACCTTGAATACGCGGGCAGCAGTGGCAGAGTGTACGTCGTGGCCGGCGCGGAAGTCTTCTATCATGGCGGCGTCCTGGCTCAGATGGGCCATGATGCGGAGCTCTATCTGTGAATAGTCGGCGGAGTAGAACACCTCGCCGGGTTCGGGGACGAAACAGCGGCGTATCTCCTTGCCGTCTTCGCCGCGCACGGGAATGTTTTGGAGGTTAGGGTTGCTGGATGATAGGCGACCCGTGGCCGTGACGGCCTGGTTGAAGGATGTGTGGATGCGGTGCGTCCTGGGATTGATGAGTTTAGGCAGCGCATCTACGTATGTGTTCTGCAGTTTCTTCAGGGCGCGATGCTGGAGGATGAGGCCCACGATGGGATGCTTGGGCTTCAGGGCCTCGAGCACTTCCTCGGAGGTGGAGTATTGGCCGTTCTTGGTTTTTTTGGCTTTCTCGTTGAGCTGGAGTTCGTCGAAGAGGACGTCGCCCACCTGACGCGGGGAAGTGAGCAGGAACTCGTGGCCGGCCTGGGCGTAAATCTCCTTTTCCAGTTCGTCAAGGCGCTTGCGGAACGACTGTCCCACTTCGGCGAGGGCCTTCGTGTCGAGGCGCACGCCGTGGCTCTCCATCTCTGCCAGCACGGGCAGCAGCGGCATTTCTATATTGCGGAATACGTCATAGACGCCCGACGTCTTCATCATCTCCTCCAGCTCAGGTTTCAGCGCGAGGCACTCCGCGGCGAGCGTAGCGGGACTCTCCCCTATCCTGTCCTTGAGTGCGTAGTGCTGCTCGGGGTCGATGACGTAGTAAGCCAGTTGCACATCCCACAGGGTGCACTTCATCTTCACGCCAAACTGCTTCATGATTTCCACCAGCGGCTTGAGGCCGTAGCCCACGAGGGTCACTTTTTCGTTTTCAAGCAGAGGTTGGATGCTCTTAATAATTTTTAACGAGTTGTCGGACTCTTCTTCGGAGGAAGCGAAGAGGGCGCCGAACTCCTCGGCGTCGGAATTTTCTTCCGCGAGACTGAGGAACCAGTTTTCTATGACATCGCCTTCCGCAGAATTGACAGCGAGGCCGATACTTCTTATTTTGACATCTCCAGTGCTCAATTCGTCAAGTGTGAGCGCTAAACCGACAAAATCTCTTGCAAAAATATTTTGCACTTTTGCGCGGATATCTTCTTCGTTATCAAGGACAACGGTTTCGGATATAGGCTTTAAAGTGCCCAAAATTTGGCCATAATTTTGAGCGACTGGCCCGTCGGTCGGTTTTACGGCCGTTTCAGCACCGCAAATTCGGCGACTCAACTTTGCAAATTCGTGTTCGGCGAAAATTTGGAGTAGGGTAGGGGTGTCGGGGTCGCGACGGAGGAGAAGGTCGAGGTCGAGGGTGATGGGCACATCGGTACGGATGGTGGCGAGGAAGTGACTCGTCTTGATATCCTCGACGTGTTCTTCCACTTTCTTGCGGAGCGCACCTTTTATCTCGTCGGTGCGGGCCAGCATCTCTTCGATGGAGCCGAACTGCTGGAGGAGGGCGGTGGCCATCTTGGGACCTACGCCGGGGCAACCGGGGAAATTGTCGGCCGAATCGCCCATCAGGGCCAGGAGGTCGAGGACCTGTGCGGTGTGAGTCAGGCCATATTTCTCGCAGACCTCTTTTGGGCCGAGGCGGTCGAAGCCTCCGCGGAAGCCGGGCCGGAGCATGGTGATGTGGTCCTCCACGAGTTGGCCGTAGTCCTTATCGGGCGTCACCATAAACACCTCCAGACCCGCGGCAGCACCTTGTTTGGCAAGCGTACCGATGACGTCATCAGCCTCAAACCCGGTCACTTCCAGCAAAGGGATGTTCATGGCCGCGAGAATCTCCTTAATGACGGGCACGGCCCATTTTATGTCTTCCGGCGTGCTCTCTCGCTGCGCTTTATAGGGCTCATAGACCTCGTGGCGGAAGGTGGGGCCGGCGGGATCGAAGGCTACGCCGAGATAGTCGGGCTTCTCTTTCTGAATAATGTCCCACAGCGTGCTCACAAAGCCATGTACGGCACTCACATTCT
Organism: Alloprevotella sp.; assembly: GCA_045600685.1. GTDB lineage: Bacteria > Bacteroidota > Bacteroidia > Bacteroidales > Bacteroidaceae > Alloprevotella. The sequence continues at coordinate 40,153 of JAZRYH010000056.1, forward strand.
GCCCCTTGGTGTTCACCAGCGGGCTATTGATAAGGCCATAGTAGGCGCGGTAAATCAGCGCGTAGGCATCAAGCAGATAGAGACTTTTCATAATGAGCGGTCTATTACGAAGTCAATATATTTCTCCAGTGAGGCTTTCACCTCGTCATCCTGGAATGTCGAAACAAACTCCAGGGCTTCGCGTTTGAGGCGCTGCATCTCGTTCTCGGCGTATTCTATGCCGCCGTGGGCCTTGGTAAAGGCTATGAGAGCGTCGATTTCTTCTGGCGAAGCCTTGTGCTGTCTTACGCGGAGGGCCACCTGCCGCATATCTTCGTTCTGAGTGGAGAGCAGAGCGTGGATTACGGGTAGTGTGAGCTTGCCTTCTGCCATGTCGTTGCCGCGCGGTTTGCCGATGGCGGCATCATCGAAATAGTCAAAGATATCGTCTCTGATCTGGAAGATAATTCCGATGATTTCGCCCAGTCGTGAGAAACGCTCAAGGGCATCGGCATTGTGCTCAATCCCGTTCTCATTGTGCTCAATCCCGTTCGTGGCCAGGTATCCCAACTGTGTGCAGGCGCGGAACAGGGCTGCCGTCTTGTATTTAATAATATGGTAGTAATTTTCCTCGGAGATGTCTTCTCGTTGCGTATTGCTGAGTTGGAAAATCTCTCCTTCGGCTAAATTACCGCCGAGGGCGGAGATAATTTGCACGATTTCCAGTTTGCCGGTCTCCCCTGCTGCGTGCAAAGAACTGGCCAGCAGGAAGTCGCCCAGCAGTACGGCCATCTTATTGTCGTACACGCTGTTGACACTCTGCTGTCCTCTTCTCTCACTGCTCTCGTCCACTACGTCATCGTGGACAAGTGAGGCCGTATGGAGGAGTTCCAGCGTCACGGCGCTCATCAGGGCGCTGTCGCCCACCTCGCCGCATTCTTTAGCGGTGAGTAGCACGAGGATGGGGCGCATCATCTTGCCTTTTCTGCCGCGTATGTATTCCAGCGCCTTGTTTAGAAAGGGGTCGGAGTGGGTCAGCGCGGTGTCGAAAAGGCGTTGATAGGCTGCAAGTTCGCCTTCGATGGGTTTTCTTATGTCTTCTAATGTGGTCATGCGAGGATAGCGTCCACCAATTTCTTATAAAGTGAAGATGTACCGATACGGAAGAGGCCCAAATCAATGAATTCCTGGCCCAGAATTTCGTGTACAATTGTGTAGAAGTCCACGGCTTCTGCGGGAGTCTTGATGCCTCCGGCGGCCTTGAAACCTACCCATTTTCCTGTCTCTGCATGGTAAGCCTTAATGGCCTTACACATAACGTAGGCGGCTTCGGGAGTTGCGGCTACGGCCACCTTGCCCGTGCTGGTCTTGATAAAGTCGGCGCCGCTGTACATAGCGAGAATGGAAGCCTTCATAATGGCCTCCGCAGTCTTCAGTTCGCCTGTTTCAAGGATGACTTTCAGCGGGGCATCGCCGCACACGTCCTTTATCTCGCTGATTTCGTCGGCACAGGTCTCGTAATCGCCGTCCTGGAAAGCTCCTATGCTCAGCACCATGTCTATCTCGTCAGCGCCGTCCTTAAGGGCCAGTGCCGTCTCTATAGTCTTAACTTCCAAAAAGGTCTGACTGGCGGGGAATCCACCGCTTACGCAGGCAATTTTCACGCCCTCTGTCTGCAGTGCAGCCTTTACGGCAGCGGCGAAACGGGGATATACGCAAATCGTGGCGATAGGCTTTAGTTCGGGATGCTCATCGAAGAAATCATTTACGCCCTCTGTCATTTTTATCACGAACTTGTCATTGTCGGTGCAGGTGAGTGTGGTGAGTTCCACGGTGGTTAAGAGATACTTAAGGGTGTCTGCGTTGTCGTATTTCGCACGATTTTCGCTGATAAGGGCACCTACGGCATTGTGTACCTGCTCATCGTTGAGCGCGGTCTCATACTTGGCAAAAGCCTGTTCGTATTTGTTTGTCATATTGGGAATTGTTTATTGTTTTTCAGTGTATGCACACCGCTGTTCCCCGCCTATTCAGGGCGGGACGGGCGGATAAATTTTTCTTGCAGCATATTCCCCGTTTATATATCCTATTTATAGGGTAGGGGAGAGCCCCAATGCGATGGGCATATACTACTGCGAGCGCAAAGTTACGAATAACCGCGCGAAAATCAAAGTAAAGAAGGATTTTTCTTTGATTTCCACGTTAAAATAGCGCCATAAAGGGAAAAAGCTTACGCTTTCTTGTCAGTTTCGTGTAACGAAAAGTACAGATTCTGTCCCTTTTGCGGACCAAGAAGGGCCTGCAATTCTTCAAGGGTTGCTTCTTTGGTGCGTTTAACGCTGCCAAAGTGTTTGATAAGTAGGTTTTTGGTCTTCTGACCAACCCCTGCAATGCCGTCCAATGCCGAGGCTACCTGTCGGCGGGAGCGCTTCTGCCTGTGGAACTGTATTGCAAAGCGGTGCACCTCGTCTTGCATCTGTGTGAGAACCTTAAAGAGTTGGCTTTCAGGAGGAAGACCAACCCTTTGTGGCGGAAAACCAAAGAGGAGTTCGTGAGTGCGATGGCGGCCGTCTTTTGCAAGGCCGGCAATAGGTATGCTGAGGCGGAGATCGTCCTCTACGGCGCGGCGGATTACCTCCATCTGTCCCGCTCCGCCGTCAGCGATAATAAGGTCGGGGAGTGTCTCTCCTTCTTCTTTCAGACGGCCGTAACGGCGTAGCACAACCTCGTGCATACTGGCGTAATCGTCAGGCCCCGTAACGGTCTTTATGTTAAAGGTTCGGTAGAGTTTTTTGGCCGGTTTCAGACGCTCGAAAACCACGCAGGCAGCTACGGCATCCTCGCCCGATATGTTGGAGTTGTCAAAGAGTTCTATGCGCAGTGGAAGGTGCTCCATTCCCAGGTGGTTCTGAATCTCTTTCATCAGTCTCACCTGTTTCTGTTCGGGATTCAGTTTATCGGCCTGTTTGAGGCGGTCCAGGCGGTATTGCTTGACGTTCTGGAGGCTCAATTCCAGCAGTTTTCGCTTGTCACCGCGCTCCGGTATGGTCTGTAGGGCGTATCCCTCCGGCAAATCAACGGGGAAGGGCACCACAATCTCCTTATTCGTGCTCTTCCAGCGCTCACGCATCTCCACGATGCCCAGTGCCAGAAGTTCTTCGTCGCTCTCGTCCAGGCGGCGCTGGTAAGTGAAGGTGAAAGCCTGATTTACGCAGCCGTTTACGAGGTGCAGGTAATTGATATAAGCGGTTTTTTCTTCACTTACGATATTAAATACATCCGCGTTGTAAAGAACGCCGCTCACCACTTCACTCTTGGCCTGGAAACCTTTTAGAAATTCCAGTTTCTTCTTGCATTCTTGAGCCTCTTCGAAGCGTAAATCCGCTGCAAATTGCATCATTTCAGCCTTCAGTTGCCTTTCAACCTCCGACGTGTTGCCGCGCAGAATTTCCTTGCACTGTTCAATCTGGCGGAGGTAATTTTCGCGTGACTGACGCCCCACACACGGTGCTTTACAGAGGTGCATGTGGTAGTTGAGACATATTTTATAACGGCCGCTCTCCACTCCTTCCTGCGACATCGGCGTGCGGCACGGCCTTGGCTGATAGAGCTGCTTGCAAAGGTCTAATAAAGCCCTCATCGTCGGCACGTGGCTGTACGGACCGTAGTACGTGGCGCCGCGGGCCTTTCTGTTGCGTGTGGCGAAAATACGGGGGAGATATTCGTGTGTGAGGGCTATGGAAGGATACGTCTTGTCATCTTTCAGGAGGACGTTATAGCGCGGTTTGTAGCGCTTGATAAGGTTGTTTTCAAGGAGGAGGGCGTCCGTCTCACTGTTGACCACAATATATTTAATGTCCCTTATCTTACTCACAAGTATCCTCGTCTTCGCACTTGCCTGGTCGGGGCGGAAATAACTGCTCACCCGTCGTTTCAGGTTCTTGGCCTTGCCTACGTAAATAATCACACCCTTCTCGTCCAGATACTGATAACAGCCCGGACTTTCCGGTAGATTATTGACAATAGCGCGAAGGGTGTCTTTTGGTGTCATAAGGGCATAATAATTTGGGCAACTTCTGATTCTTCAAAGCGTTCAAACGCGGACAACTTTTTGGAAACGAATTTTCAAAAGTTATTCAAAAAGCGCCGTTTAAGACTTTAATGTTTCACGTGGAACACTTGCAAGTATCATTAATACGGCTATGTCGCTTTGGCTCACGCCGGGTATGCGGGAGGCTTGTCCGAGGGTTTCGGGATCGATATTCTGAAGTTTCTGGCGTGCCTCGGTGGAAATGGCGTTGAGAGTGGAATAATCGAACTTTCCACGTATTTTTATCGTCTCCAGGGTGTGCATTTTTTCGGCCAGTTGGCGCTCGCGCTGGATGTAGCCGTCGTATTTTATAAGGATTTCGGCGCGCTCGATTATCTCGGTAGATTCGGAGATTTCGGAGAGGAGTTGGTGCTTTTCTTCCGGTAAGTCCGTTTTTTTGAGAATGTGTGGGAATATTTCGGCAAGGTGTATCTCGGGGCGGGCGATGAGCGTGAAGAGTTTCTCGCCGCGCTCCAGCGGTTTGCTTTCTATAGAGGAGAGGAAGTCGTTTATTTCGACGGGACGCAGGGAGGTTGTTTTGCAGAGTTCAACGAGGGCAGAAATTTTCTCCTGGCGTTTGTGGAAAGTCCGCGACTGTTCTTCTGAAATTAGTCCGATGGATTCGCCAATCGGCGTGAGGCGCGCGTCGGCGTTATCCTGACGGAGGAGAATGCGGAATTCGGCGCGCGAAGTAAACATGCGGTAGGGTTCATCGACACCCTTTGTGACCAAATCGTCGATTAAGACGCCGATGTAGGCCTGGTCGCGGCTCAAAATGAGAGATTCTTCGTTGTTTACGTACCTTGCAGCATTGATTCCTGCGATGAGTCCCTGTCCGGCGGCTTCTTCATAGCCCGTGGTGCCGTTCACCTGTCCGGCAAAGAAGAGGCCGGGGGCTTTTTTCGCTTCCAGGGAATGGCGAAGCTGTGTGGGGGGGAAGAAGTCGTATTCTATGGCGTAACCCGGGCGGAACGCCACAACATCACGGAAGCACCGGATAGTTTTGAGGGCCCGCAATTGAATATCGAGGGGTAGGGAACTGGAGAATCCGTTAAGATAGAGTTCGTTTGTGTCGTTACCCTCGGGCTCAAGGAAGAGAGGGTGGGAGTCGCGCTCGGGGAACGTGTGGAGTTTCGTCTCTATGCTGGGACAATAGCGCGGCCCTATCGACTGAATCTGGCCGTTGTAGAGCGGGCTGTCTGGGAGGCCTTCGCGGAGAATAGCGTGCGTTTCGGCGTTGGTAGATGTGAGCCAGCAGACGAGGCGATTTTTTGCGGTGGATGCGGGGGAAAACGTGCCAATCTTGGCGCTACTGGTGACGGAGGGG
>JAZRYH010000057.1:0-22515 GCA_045600685.1 Alloprevotella sp.
TTGGAGAATGTAAAAATGCGTAGCATCAGTCTCTGGAGCAAAGAGTACTTGCTTGAAAATCTGGTAACAAAGCGATTAAAAACATTATCTCCTGCTATCGGTTTTTAGAACCAAATTTTGAGCACCCTACCCAGCGGGGCATGATTGTTTCGGGGCAGCGCCCCAATGCACTGGCCTGAAGGATATAGCCCGGCCCCCCCGGCGCTCCGCGCCACCTCCCCCGGGGGGGAGGGACACTTACCCAGCGTTTGCTTGATAAGCCTAGGGCGGCGTTCCCTTCGGTCACTCTGCCCTAGGCTTTACACTTCTGGGCTTTCAGCCCGTTTCATAAAGTGTAAGCCTCCCCTCTTTACAACCTTCCAAAACTCCTGCATTTACAAGCAATGCGAAAGATTACTTTCTTTTTCCCCGGACAGCAATACTTCTTTATATTTTACTTAAAGAACTTTTTCCAATCGTCAGCGGTGAACTGCTTGGCCTTGCGGCTCTTCTTCTCTGTCTTGCGGGCCGCCTTACGCTCTGCGTTGCGTTGTGAGCGCACTTCTTTCTTGGTGAGAGCTCGAGCCTCATGCCCCCTCTTATCCCTCCAGAGGGGGAAGATTCAGAGCGATTGAAACCATTTCCCTTCTTGCGGCTCTCCCCCTTGGGGGAGGTGGAGGGGGCTTTGGGGGAGGTGGCGGGGGCATTTCCCCTGTCGAAGTCCACTACCACACGGCGGTCGCCGGCCTTGGCCTTGGCCATGGCGTTGACCACCATGCGGGCATCGGCCTCGGGTACCTCGAAGAGCGAGAAGCGGTCCGCCAATTCTATGTGGCCGATATCCACGCGGCCCTTCACGTAGCGATTGACGAGGTTGATGACGTCGCGGGCGTAGAAATGGTCCTTCTTGCCGAAGTTGAGGAAGAGGCGGGTATAAGAAGAGCCCCCTCCCCGCTCCCCCTTTGGGGGAGAGTTCAGAGAGCGATTTGAACCCTTTTTGCTCTCTCCCCCAAAGGGGGAGTTGGAGGGGGCCTCTATCGGCTTTTCCTGTGCATAGTACTCCACGAAGCGGCCGAACTCCTGCTGCACGAGACGCTTCACAATGTCTTCTTTGGAGAGCCACTCCAGTTTGCCCATCACTTCGCGCAGGAAGGGGGCTATCTGCTCCTCGTCCACCACGGTTTTCTCCAATTGGTCGATGACGCGGAAGAGTTGGCGCTGGCATATATCCTTCGGTTCGGGAAGGTCGGCCATATTGAAGGCCTTGCCGATGGTTTTCTCTATGAGGCGCACCTTATGCTTCTCGCGCACGTGTATTATAGATAAGGAGGTGCCGCTCTTGCCGGCACGGCCTGTGCGACCGGAGCGATGGGTGTAGTTCTCCACATCGTCGGGCAGACCGTAGTTAATGACGTGGGTGAGGTCGTCCACGTCAAGTCCGCGTGCTGCCACGTCGGTGGCCACGAGGAGTTGCGTCTGGTGCTCGCGGAACTTGAGCATTGTCTGGTCGCGCTGCAGTTGTGAGAGGTCGCCGTGCAGGGCCTCGGCGCTGTAACCGTCGCGGATGAGGGCGGCGGCCACCTCTGCCGTCTCGCGGCGCGTACGGCAGAAGACGATGGCGTAAATATGCGGGTGATAATCCACCAGGCGCTTCAGGGCGCGATACTTGTCGGCGGCTTTCACCACATAGCATATATGGTTGACGTTCTCGGCGCCCTCGTTGCGCGAGCCCACTACTATTTCGCGGTGGCCCTGGAGGTAGTTCTTCGCTATCTTCCCCACCTCGCGGCTCATCGTGGCGGAGAAGAGCCATGTCGTGCGGGTGGGCGGCACGCCTTCCAGGATGCGGTCGATGCTTTCCGAGAATCCCATATTGAGCATCTCGTCAGCCTCGTCGAGCACCACGTTAGTCACGGCGCCGAGGTCGGCCACGCCGCGCTCCATAAGGTCTATCAGTCGGCCGGGCGTAGCCACGATGATGTCGGCCCCTTGCTCCAGTTCCTTTATCTGCGGATAGATATTCGCCCCGCCATATACGCATACGATGCGTACCTCTGGCATATACTTGGCGTAGGCTTGCAGGTCGCCGGCTATCTGCACGCAGAGTTCGCGCGTGGGGGAAAGGATAACAGAGACCGGAGCGCCAGACCTATCCAGCCTGTCCTCCATACTGCCCCCCAGCCTCTCCCCGTCAAAGCTTCCTTCGGAACTTTGCCACCCCTCCCCTGTTAGGGAGGGGGATAATACATTAGAGCGATTACGTTCCTTTATAGCAAAAGATTCTTCCCCAGAGTCCTTTCCTCCCTCACCCGCAGGAGTATTCTCCCCCTCCCTAACAGGGGAGGGGTGGCAGGGTGGCGCAGCCAGCCCTGACGGGGAGAGGCTGGGGGGCAGGCTGGGCAGGCCGTGCCCTCCTATCTTCTGCAACAGCGGCAACCCGAACGTAGCGGTCTTGCCCGTTCCCGTCTGTGCCAGGGCGATGATGTCGCGCTCTTCGGTGAGGAGCACGGGGATGACGGCCTCCTGCACGGGCATGGGTGCTTCGAAACCTAATTCTTCAATGGCGCGGCGCAACTCTGCGCTCACGCCCAGTTCTTCAAAAGTCTTCATTTCAAGCGCAAAAATACAAAAAAGACGCCACACGGCCAAGTAACGGCCTGTCGCTCTTTGCTATTTCAGCGAAAAACAGTAATTTTGTCCCGTAATTCCCTTTTAATTGTCTTCTCCCCTGCACAAAACCCCTTTCCTTCCCCTTCCTCATGACCGAGCAACTCCTGCAATACACGTGGAAGCACCGCCTCTTCCCCACCCCGCTCCTCACCACACGCGGCGAGCGCCTTGAAGTGCTCGACCCCGGCCTGTGGAACCACGACGCCGGCCCCGACTTCTTCAATGCCAAGATTATCATCAGCGGACAGGAGTGGGTGGGCAACGTGGAGGTGCACCTCAAGTCGTCCGACTGGCTGCGCCACGGTCATCAGGAGGACAAGGCCTACGACAACGTGGTGCTCCACGTCGTTGGCGAGGCCGACACTGACGTGCAGCTCGCCTCCGGCCGCGTGTTGCCGCAAACGGTGATTGCCGCGCCCCACGACGTGGCCGAGAGTTTCTCCGCCTTGATGGCGCAGGAGGCCTACCCGCCCTGCTACCGCATCATCCCCCACGTGGCGCAGATAAAGGTACACGCCTGGCTCAACGCTCTCACCGTGGAGCGCCTGCAGCAAAAGACGGAGCGCATCGACCGCTGGCTCCAACAGACCGGCGGCGACTGGGAGCGCACCTTCTTCATCGCCCTCGCCCGCGGCCTGGGCTTCGGCATCAACAGCGACGCCTTTGAGCTGTGGGCCGCCGGCATAGACCTCTCGCAGGTGGGCAAACACCGCGACAACCTCGAGCAGGTGGAGGCTTTCTTCCTCGGCACGGCGGGATTGTTGCCGCGCGCGCTGAAGGCCGCTGAAGGAAAGGCCGGTGCCTCCGCCGCCGCCCTCTGGCAGCGCGAATGGAAGTTCCTCCAGAGCAAGTTCGGCCTCACGGCGATGCCGCCCGAGCAGTGGCGCTACCTCCGCCTGCGCCCCCAGAACTTCCCCCACGTGCGTCTGCTCCAACTCGCCCGCCTCTACCACGAAGCCCACCTCGCCCTCTCGCCCCTTCTCCAGGCCCCCGATGCCGATGCCGTGCGCCAGCTCTTCGCCACGGCACTGCCACAACTGCAGAAGGCCAGTATCACGCTCCTTCTCGTCAACGTGGCCGCCCCCATCCTCTTTGCCCACGGCCGTTCCCACAACGACGACGGGCGTATGGAGCGTGCCTTCGCCCTCCTTGAGAGTCTGCCGGCCGAGAACAACAACATCACGCGCTCATGGCGCCTCGCCTCCCTCACCGTCGCCTCTGCCGCCGACTCGCAGGCCCTCCTCCAACTCCGCCACGCCTATTGCGACCGCCGCGACTGCCTCCGCTGCCGCTTCGGTGCCGAATACCTTGCCCAAAATCCCTCCAACTCCGCCCTATGACAGAAGCCCTTTTCACCCATCTCCGCGGCACTGAAGCCGTAGCCTCCCTCCCCGAATCCCTCGCCGCCCGCGTGCGCCGCCAAACGGAACGCTCTGCGCCCCAGCCCGCACTCCTGGAGCGCGAACTCGCCTTCTGCCGCGACCACAACATACAGACGCTCTGCTATGGCGACGCCGCCTATCCGCAGCGCCTCATCAGTTGCCCCGACGCGCCCCTCATACTCTTCTATCTCGGCCAGGCGGACCTCAACTGCCACCACGTCATCTCCATTGTCGGCACCCGCCGCATCACGCCCTACGGCAAGGAACTCTGCGCCCGCATCACGGCCGACATCGCCCGCCTCCTGCCCGACGCCCTCATCATCAGCGGCCTCGCCTACGGCACCGACATCCACGCCCACCGCGGAGCCCTCGACGCGGGCCTCAATACCGTCGGCGTACTGGCCCACGGCCTCGACCGCATCTACCCTTACCCCCACAAGGACACGGCTGCGAAGATGACACGCCAGGGCGGCCTCCTCACCGAGTACCTCACCGGCACCGAACCCGAGCGCTACAACTTCGTGAGCCGCAACCGCATCGTGGCCGGCATGGCCGACGTCACCCTCGTCATCGAGAGCGCACGCGAGGGCGGCAGTATGATTACCCTGCAGCGGGCCCGCGACTACGCCCGCCCCGTCTTCGCCTGCCCGGGTCGCCTCACCGATGCCGCCTCGGAGGGTTGCAACCGCGCCATAGCCGAAGGCCGCGCCCGCGCCTTCACCGACGCCACCGACCTCCTCCTCGCCCTCGGTTGGCAGCCCGTCGGCACCGCCAACGCCGTGCAGCAGTCGCTCTTCTCGCCCGATGCCGGCCTCTCCGCCGAGGGGCGCACGCTGCTCCAGGCGCTGCAGGGTACCGAGGGCCTTACCCCCGACCAGCTCGCCGCCGCCACCGGCCTCCCCGCCTTCCAGGTGAGCGCCGAGATGACCGACCTCGAGATGCAGGGCTTCGTCACGGTTCTCCCCGGCGGCGTGTACCGCGCGCGCTCATAGGCCGCACGTCTTCCTTCATCGATTTCGGCGAAAAGGGGAAAAGCCGGATTGCTGAAAGGTCAAAATTTAATAGCCTCGGAAGGAGGTGGAAAAAGGCTTTGGAACCGTCCCTTTCGTTCCGAAGCTTTTTTTGTGAATTATAATACTGTTTACCAATACTTTTACGCCGCCTCCGTCAGCGCTTTCTCCGACCGGATCGTCTTGGCCACAGCTGTGACGCATACTTGGCCACAGTTGTGACGCATACTTGGCCACAGCTGTGACGGATATCGGTCACAGCTGTGGCCATGATGACTAAATGCCGACTAAGAACAACGCCTTCGGCTCCGGCTCCTACCCTTCCTCCGTTCGCCCTCGGCGGAAGAGCGGCATGGCGATGCCTTCAGGCCGTCGTTCCGCCCCCGGGGACTTTTGCCGTGCGTCGGCCAGCTTCCCGCCAGCGCCCCTCACGTCCATAAAACACCGCTTGCCGACCTGCTTTTGCCACTTCCCCTTGCGTCTGCGGGGAAAAAAATACTTTTTTTTGCATTCGGTGCCCATAAAACTTGGCATTTCGCGCTTTTATTCGTAAATTCGCAGCGATTTTTGCAAACTCTATTTCATAACAGTATAAATTCATATTACTTTTATGCCCATAAACAACCTGGTCATCGTGGAGAGCCCCGCCAAAGCGAAGACCATCGAGAAATTCCTTGGAAAAGACTACAAGGTGATGTCCTCCTTCGGCCACATCCGCGACCTTAAGAAGAAAAACTTCGGCGTTAACCTTGAAACTTTCCTCCCTGAGTACGAAATACCCTCCGATAAGAAGCACGTGGTGAGCGAACTGCGCAATGCCGCGAAAGGTGCCGCCACCATCTGGCTCGCATCCGATGAGGACCGCGAAGGAGAAGCCATCGCCTGGCATCTGGCCGAAGTGCTGAAACTCGACCCCGCAAAGGCGCGCCGCATAGTGTTCCACGAAATCACCAAGCCCGCCATTCTGGAGGCTATTGAGAAGCCCCGCACGATAGACCTCCACCTGGTGGACGCCCAGCAGGCCCGCCGCGTGCTGGATCGCCTGGTGGGCTTCAAACTGAGCCCCGTGCTGTGGCGCAAGGTAAGGCCCAATCTCTCGGCAGGCCGCGTGCAGAGCGTTGCCGTAAGACTTATCGTGGAGCGCGAGCGCGAAATCGCTGCCTTCAAGGCCGAGCCGTCCTACCGCGTGACGGCCGATTTCCTCCTGCCCGACGGCAACAAACTGCCCTGCCACCTCTCACGCACCTTTGAGAAGAAAAAAGATGCCGAGGACTTCCTGAAGAGTTGCCACGACGCCACCTTCCGCGTGACGGAGGTGCAGAAGAAACCCGGCAAGCGCTCCCCCGCGCCCCCCTTCACCACCAGCACGCTGCAACAGGAGGCCGCGCGCCGACTGGGCTACCCCGTGGCCCTCACCATGCGCGTGGCACAGAGCCTTTATGAGAGCGGACACATCACGTATATGCGTACCGACTCCATGAACCTCTCCACCCTTTGCCTTAATGCCACCGGCAAGGAGATAGAGGCCACGCTGGGCAAGAATTATCACCAGCGCCGCACATACCACACCAGCAGTAAGGGCGCCCAGGAGGCCCACGAGGCCATACGCCCCACCTATATGAACAAGCCCACCATAAAGGGTTCGCAACAGGAGCAGCGCCTCTACCAACTCATCTGGCGCCGCACGATGGCCTGCCAGATGGCCGACGCCGAGTTGGAGCGCACCACCATCACGGTGGAGATAGAAGGCAAGGAGGAGCAGTTCCTCACAGCAGGCGAGGTGGTGCTCTTCGACGGCTTCCTGAAACTCTATGAAGACGCCCCGCAGAGCGAACAGATAGAACTGTTCCACCGCCAACTGCCCGCTACGAACGAGGGCGACATGTTGGAGATAGGCCAAATCGTGGCTCAGCAACGCTACGCCCAGGCTCCGCCACGCTACAACGAAGCCACCCTCGTGCATAAACTTGAGGAACTCGGCATAGGCCGCCCCTCCACCTATGCACCCACCATCAGCACCATCCAGCAGCGCGACTACGTGCAGCGCGGCGACAAGCCGGGAGAAGAGTGCCCCTGCGACGTCATCACGCTGCAAAAGAACGGGGCGCTGAAACACAGCGCCACCACCGAACTCGTAGGCGCGGAGAAGAGCCGCCTGTTCCCCACCGACATAGGCACGGTGGTGACAGACTTCCTCCTGCAGGGCTTCCCCGAAATAATGGATTACAACTTCACGGCCAACGTGGAGAAGGACTTCGACGCCATCGCCGAGGGCGAAAAAGAATGGACCGTCCTGTTGAAAGATTTCTACGGCAACTTCAACGACACAGTGGAGGAGTCCATGAAACAACGCACGGAGCACCGCGTGGGTGAGCGCCAACTGGGCCTGGATCCCAAAACGGGCGAGCCAGTGAGCGTGAAGATAGGCCGCTACGGGCCTCTCGCGCAAATAGGCTCCACTGCCGAGGGCGCAGCAAAGCCCCGCTTCGCCAGCCTCCGCCCCGGACAGAGCATAGACAGCATCACGCTGGAAGAAGTCCTGCAACTCTTCCAGCTGCCCCGACAACTCGGCACCATAAACGGCGTACCCGTGCGCGTGGCCAACGGTAAATATGGCCCGTACGTGCAAATGGACAAACAGTACGTCAGCATTCCCAAAGAGGAAGACCCCCTGACCATCGACATCAAGCGTGCCGCCGCCCTGCTCAAGGCTGCAAGCGAGGCCGAGAAGGCAAGCCACATAAAGACCTTCGAGGAAGAGCCCGAACTGGAGGTGCGCAAGGGACGCTTCGGACCGTATATCTGCTATAAAGGCAGGAACTACAAAATACCCAAGGGCCAGGGCACACACGCTGAGAACCTCACGTATGAGGAGTGCATGGCCATCGTGAAGAAAAGACCCTCCCCTAACCCCTCCCTAAAGGGCGGGGAATAGTATGGGAAGGAAAAATAATGTTAAAAACCCTCTAACCATCAATTCACCCGCAGGAGTATTCTCCCCCTCCCTTATCGGGGAGGGGTGTCAAAGTGCCGCAGGCAGCTTTGACGGGGTGAGGCTTATATTATGCGTAGCATTATCCTTCTGGGCTATATGTGCTCCGGCAAGACCACCGTGGGCCGCCCGCTGGCCAAGGCTCTGGGGCGCCGCTTCTACGACCTGGACTGGTACATCGAGGAGCGCTTCCGCAAACGCATACCCCAGATGTTTGCAGAAGACGGCGAGGACGTGTTCCGCCGCCGCGAGGCCAATATGCTGCGCGAGGTGGCCGAATTTGAAGATATCGTGCTGAGCCTGGGCGGGGGTACGCCCTGCCACTCCGGCAACATGGAATACATGAACCAGGTGGGCACGACCATCTATCTGCAAGCCTCGCCCGAAACCCTGCAGGAGCACATACGCCTCTCCCGCGGCGTAAGACCCTTGCTGGAAGGCAAGAGCGAGGAGGAACTCAAGGTGTTCATTGAAGAGCAGTTGAAGGAACGCGAGCCCTTCTACCTGCAAGCCCAGCACGTGCTGCCTATCGACGTGCTCAACGAAGAGGAAAAAATCAAGAGACTCGTGGAAAAAATCAAGTTGACAGTGAACGGCAATCAATAGCCTTTTATCCTAAAATAAAGAAAACCATGCGAAAGTGGCGAATAGAAGATTCTGAGGAACTCTACAACATCAAGGGGTGGGGCGTAAACTACTTCGGCATCAACCAGGAGGGTAACGTATTCGTGTGCCCGAGGAAGAATGCCGTGCAAGTGGATTTGAAAGAAGTGGTGGACGACCTCGCCGGTCGCGACATCACGGCCCCCGTGCTGCTCCGCTTCCCCGACATCCTCGACAACCGCATCGAGAAGACCGCCGAGTGCTTCCAGAAAGCCGAGAAGGAATACAACTTCAAGGCCGAACACTTCATTATTTACCCCATTAAGGTGAACCAGATGCGCCCCGTCGTGGAGGAAATCATTTCCCACGGCAAGCGCTACAACCTGGGACTTGAGGCCGGCTCGAAGCCTGAACTCCACGCCGTGCTCGCCACGAACATGGACAGCGACTCACTCATCATCTGCAACGGCCATAAGGACCAGAACTACATAGAACTGGCGCTGCTGGCCCAGAAGATGGGCAAGCGCGTCTTCCTCGTCATCGAGAAGCTGCCCGAACTCGACATCATCGCCCGCACCGCTGAGAAACTCGGCGTACGTCCCAACCTCGGCGTGCGAATAAAGCTCGCAAGCTCCGGTGCCGGCAAATGGGAGGAGAGCGGCGGCGACGCCAGTAAGTTTGGCCTCAACTCCACCGAACTGCTGCGCGCCCTGGACATCCTCGACCGCTACGGCATGCACGACTGCCTCAAACTTATCCACTTCCACATCGGCTCGCAGATTACCAAGATACGCCGCATCAGTATGGCGCTGCGCGAGGCAGCACAGTTCTACGTGCAACTCCACGCCCTGGGCTACAACATCGAGTTCGTGGACTGCGGCGGCGGCCTCGGCGTGGACTACGACGGCACCCGCTCCAGCAACTCGGAGAGCAGCGTGAACTACAGCATTCAGGAATACGTCAACGACTGCGTCTATAACCTCGTGGATGCCGCCGACAAGAACGGCATACCCCACCCCAACATCATAACCGAGGGCGGCCGCTCACTGACGGCCCACCACTCCGTGCTCATCCTCGACGTGCTGGAGACAGTCGATGTGCCTCACATGCGGGAGGACTTCGAGGCCTCGGAAGACGACCACCAACTCGTGCGCGACCTCACCGACATCTGGGACAAACTCTCCACACGCTCCATGCTGGAGGACTGGCACGACGCCCAAGACATCCGCGAGGAAGCCCTCGACCTCTTCCGCCACGGCATCATCGACCTGAAGACACGCTCACAGATTGAGAGTATCTACTGGAGCCTCAGCAGCGAGATAGCCGAGCTCTGCCACCACCAGAAACACGTGCCCGACGAACTGCGCTCCCTCGACAAGCGAATGTCGGAGAAATACTTCTGCAACTTCTCCCTTTTCCAGTCGCTGCCCGACTCCTGGGGTATCGACCAGCTCTTCCCCGTGATGCCCATCAGCCGCCTGGACGAACGACCCACCCGCTCCGCCACGCTGCAGGACATCACGTGCGACTCCGACGGCAAGATTGTGAGTTACGTCAACGGCAACCAACAGACAAACTACATCTCGCTGCACGAAATAAAGCCCGGTGAGCACTACTACATCGGCGTGTTCCTCGTAGGTGCCTACCAGGAAATCCTCGGCAACCTCCACAACCTCTTCGGCGACACCAACGCCGTGCACATCAGCGTGGACGACGAAGGCTACAGCATTGACAAGACCATCGACGGCGAGACCGTGGCCGACGTGCTGGAATACGTGCAGTACGACCCCAAGGCCCTCGTGCGCCGCCTCGAAAGTTGGGTGAGCAAGGCCATCAAGGAGAAACGCATCACCCACGAAGAGGGCAAGGAGTTCATCTCCAACTACCGCGCTGGACTGTACGGCTACACGTATCTGGAATAAAAGGCTCAGACCCTCCCCCTACTCCTCGGCATTTTGCCCGCCGGCAAAAGCAAAGGGCGGGGAGTAGATACTCAAGGATATGAAGGTAAGAATTGAACAGAGTTGGCAGCAACGGCTTCAGCCTGAGTTCGACGCGCCTTACTTTGAGGCCCTGACACAGTTTGTCAAGGCCGAATACGCCGCTGGCACGTGCTATCCTCCCGCCGGACAGATATTCCGCGCCTTCGACTGCTGCCCGTTCAGCCAGGTGAAGGTGGTCATCCTCGGGCAGGACCCCTACCACGAGCCCGGACAGGCCGAGGGCCTCTGCTTCTCCGTGCCCGACGGACAGCCCTACCCGCCCTCACTCCTAAATATATATAAGGAGATAGCCGCCGACCTCGGACGCCCCGCCCACCCCCTGTCGTCGTGGCCGCAGCAAGGCGTGCTGCTCCTCAATAGCACTCTCACCGTGCGGGCCCACCAGGCCGCCTCGCATGCCGGCCACGGCTGGGAACAGTTCACCGACGCCGCCGTGCGCCATCTGGCCGAGGAGCGCGAAGGCCTCGTCTTCATCCTCTGGGGCTCCTACGCACAGAAGAAGGGCGCCTTCATCGACCGCAGCCGTCATCTCGTGCTGCAGTCCGCCCACCCCTCGCCCCTCTCCGCCTACCGCGGCTTCTTCGGCAACCACCACTTCACGCTGGCCAACGACTATCTCCAGGCCCACGGCCAGACTCCTATCCTTTGGTAAGCAAAACATAAACCTCTCTATACCTTTACAACTATGAAGAAAAACTTATTCCTGGCGCTGACCTGCGCTCTCGCCCTGTCGCTCTCCGCCCTTGCCCAGAGCATCACCATCAACTATGGCAATCAGGCCTCCTTCAACACCAGCGACGTCAAGACCTTCCGCTTTGCCAACAACAGCAAAGACATCCGCCTGACGAAGGCTGACAATAAGGCCATCACCTACCCCGTCAGCGAAGTGACCAGCATTGAGTTCTCCAACGAGCCCGCCAACCTCGTGCAGAAGTATGCCGACGGACAGCCCGCCCCCATAGTATTCAACTGCCTTGAAGTGAACAACGTCAATCCTCTCGTCACGCTCAACTACACGCTGAAGAATACGGGCAAATACCTCTTCGATGCCGTAGTGCTGTTCTCCTCCAACATCAACTACAGCAAGAAGGAGGACGTCGTGTATCTCCACAACAACGAGAACGTGGAGCCTATCCTCCTCCACGCCGACAAGTACATCAAGCCGCTGAAGGAAAAAGGCATCAAGGTGCTCCTCTCCATCCTCGGCAACCACGACTGCTCCGGCATCTGCAACCTCGGCCCTGAGCGCTCCAAGGCCTTCGCCCAGGCCATCGCCGACACCTGCGCCAAGTACAACCTCGACGGCGTCTTCTTCGACGACGAATACTCCAACTACGGCACGCATGGCTCTGCAAAGGGCTTCGTGCAGAATTCCTACAGCGCAGCCTCCCGCTTCATCTACGACGTGAAGCAGGCCATCGGCCCCGACCGCTGGACGGTGGTCTATCGCTGGGGCGGCATCACCAGCCTCGTAGCCGTTGACGGCCACAACCCCGGCGAGTACCTCGACTTCGTCCTCTCCAACTACAATGTCAACACTGACCAGGCGCGCTTCTACCCCGGCATCACCAAGGCCCAGCAGGGCGTGAACTCCATCAGTATGAACTCCCCCTGGAGCGTTGAGAGCAATATGCAGTATGTACGCAAGCAGAAGTACGGTGCCCTGCTCGTGTACAACCTCACGCCCTACGGGTTCTCCTACACATCCAGCCAGAAGCCCGCACTGGATGCCATCGCCAAGACGCTCTACGACGACGAAGTGGTATATGGCACCGGCGACTACCGCAAGGACTGGCAAACAATGGACTGGCTCCGCGAGCCCAACCGCTAATCCCCGCTGATGGAAGTACCCCCTATCATTCAGGTGGGCGACGTCCTGCTCTCCGGCGACATTCTCACGGAGCACTTCTGCTGCGACCTCTCGGCCTGCCGCGGAGCCTGCTGCGTGGAGGGTGACGCCGGAGCGCCCGTTACGCTCGACGAGATTGCCGCCCTGGAGAACCGCCTCGACGACGTATGGCCCCGCCTCAGCGCTGGTGCCAAAGCCGAAATCAATGCCCACGGCGTGGCCTACACCGACCGCGAGGGCGACCTCGTCACCAGCATCGTCGATGGCCGCGACTGCGTATTCACCGGGCGAGGCACACTGGAGGGCTGCCAGTGCACCCTCTGCCTCGTGGAGGACGGCAAGCCCATCTCCTGCGCCCTCTACCCCATTCGCGAAAAGACCATCGCCGGCACCACCTGCCTCAACTACCACCGCTGGGCCATCTGCCGCGACGCCGTAGCCAAGGGCCGCCGCCTCGGCCTGCCCCTCTACAAGTTTCTCCGCGGCCCGCTCATCCGCCGGTTCGGTGAAGAATGGTACAATGAACTCTGCGCCGTGGCAGAACAAATCACAGCAGAAAAATGAAAATACCCGAGATACCCGTCCTGCTGCTTACGGGATACTTAGGCAGCGGAAAGACCACCCTCCTCAACCGCATCCTCCAGAATGAACGCGGCATACGCTTCGCCGTCATCGTGAACGACATCGGCGAAGTGAATATCGACGCCGACCTCATCCAGAAGGGCGGCGTAGTGGGCCAGGGCGACGATAGCCTCGTGGCCCTCCAGAACGGCTGCATCTGCTGCTCCTTGCAGATGGACCTCGTCAAGCAACTTGCCGACCTCATCGCCCTTGAGCGCTTCGACTACATCGTCATCGAGGCCAGCGGTATATGTGAGCCCGGCCCCATTGCCCAGACCATCTGCTCCATCCCCACGATGGGCCCGGAGTATATCGAGCACGGCGTGCCCCATATCGACTGCATCGCCACCGTGGTGGACGCCCTCCGGCTGAAGGACGAATTCCAGGGAGGCCTCGACTTCACGAAGCCGCTCAATGAGGACGACATTGAGAAACTCGTGGTGGAACAAATAGAGTTCTGCAACAAGATTCTCCTCAACAAGGCATCGGAAGTGATGCCCGAGGAACTCCACCGCACGGAGGAAATCCTCCACGCCATACAGCCTGAAGCTGAAATCATCCCTTGCGACTACTGCGACATCGACCTCGGCCTCCTGCTCCACACGGGCCTCTTCGACTTCGACACTGTGGCCACTTCCGCCGCGTGGATAAAGGAGATTGAGGGGCATCATGACGAAGACGAAAACGAAAACGAAAACGAAGACCATCACCGCGAGGAGCACGGGCACCATCATCATCACCACCATCACGAAGATGAGGAGGACGAGCACCATCATCACCACCATGACGACGACGATGACGAACCGCATGGCCTCCCCATAAAGGGGGAGGTGGCCGAAAGGCCGGAGGGGGTCTGTCACTGCCAGCACCACCATCACGAGGGGCACAGCCACACTGAAGAGTACGGCATCAGCACCTTCGTCTATTATGCCCGCCGCCCGATGAACATAGGCCTCTTCGATGAGTTCGTGGCCCGCCACTGGCCCAAGGGCGTCATCCGCGCAAAGGGAATATGCTGGTTCCGCGACGAGCCCGAGACGTGCTACGTCTTCGAACAGGCCGGCCGCCAAGTGAACCTCCGCAACGCCGGACAGTGGTACGCCATGATGCCGCGCGAGGAACTCTGCGACCTGATGGAGAAGAACCCCGCCCTCGTACGCGACTGGGACGTGGAATACGGCGACCGCATGCAGAAACTCGTCTTCATCGGTCAGCACATGGACCGGCAGGCCATCGTCGATGCCCTCGACGCCTGCCTGTCATAACAAGGAAGTACCGCCCCCATAGTCATGATAGAAACAGCACTCCTGCCCTGCGGAATGCGCGTAGTAGTGGATACGCAAGAAGCCCCCGTGGTGTATTGCGGCATAGTGGTGAGAGCCGGCACGTGCAATGAGGAGCCGGCCGACCTGGGCATGGCTCACTTCATGGAGCACATGTCCTTCAAAGGCACGGAGCGGCGCAAGGCGCTACAAGTGTCGCAGTATCTTGAAGGCGTGGGCGGTGAACTCAACGCCTTCACCTCAAAGCACAACACAGTGTTCAGCGCCACGGTGCTGGAGGAGGACTTCCGCCGCGCTGCCGACGTGCTGTGCGACCTCGTCTTCCACTCCGTCTATCCGCAGGCCGAGATAGACCGCGAGGTGGAGGTCATCTGCGACGAGATAGAGTCCTATCGCGACGCCCCCGCCGAACTGATTTTCGACGAGTTCGAGTCGCTCCTCTTCCAGGGTGAGCCCCTCGGCCGCGATATCCTCGGCGAACCCGCACGCCTCAAGGAATACACCACGGCCGACGCCCGCCGATGGGCCTGGCAGTGGTACAGGCCCGAGCATGCCACCTTCTACGCCGTAGGCAACGTGTCACTCAAAAAAGTATGCCATGAGCTTCAGCGTCATACGTCATAAGGACACCCACCAGACCCACGTCATCATGGGATGCCGCGCCATGAGCGCCCGCCATCCCGACCGCTACGCCATGCACCTGCTCAACAACATCCTGGGCGGCCCGGCCATCACGGCGCGCCTCAACGTGTCGCTGCGCGAGCGGGCCGGCCTTGTCTATACGGTGCAGAGCATCTATGCCTCCTACCCCGAAGAGGGCCTCTGGGAGGTTTACTTCGGCTGCGACCCCAAGGACACGGCCCGCTGCCGCCGCCTCGTGGAGCGCGAACTGCGCCGCATCATTGAGAAGCCCCTCACGCCGCGCCAACTCCTGGCCGCAAAGAAACAATACAAGGGACAGGTGGGCATAGCCCGCTCCAATCGCGAGAACTATGCCGTAAGCCTCGGCCGCAGCTACGCCATGTACGGCCACATGCTGCCCCTCAAGGAACTCCACGCCCGTATTGACGCCGTAAGCGCCGAGGACCTCCAGCGCGTGGCGGCAGAATACTTACAACCTGAAACATTATCCATTCTTATTTATACCCCCGATGAAAAAGACTCTGCGCTTCCTCATTAGCATCCTCCTCTATTACATCGTAGTCTTCGGCCTTGCCAAGGTAGGCTTTATGCTCTACAACCATGCGTCGGACACCTTCGGCGCTGCCGACGTGGCACAGGTATGGTGGGCCGGCCTGGCCATGGACGCCTCCACCGCCGGCTATCTTCTCATCCTGCCCTGGCTTGTCGCCTTGATAGCCTTGTGGTGGCCCAAACTGGCCGTGCGCCGCGTCCTGCGCCCCTACTTCATCATCGTGGGCTTCCTCCTCACGCTAATCCTGGCAGCCGACATCGTGCTCTACGAATACTGGCAGTACAAGCTCGACGCCTCCGTCCTGAACTACCTCAACCTCAACAACGGCGCGGCCGAGAGCGTATCAGTCTGGTTCTTGCTGGCATGCTTCCTCGCCCTCGTTCTCTTCACCGCGCTGCTCGCCTGGCCAGCCATAAGGCTCACGCCGCGCAAACTCCCCGGCGTGGCAAAGAAACCCGTGGGCACAGTGGTCATGCTCGTCCTGGCTGGACTCATCTTCCTTATGATTCGCGGCGGCGTGCAGGAAAGCACAATGAACGTGGGCCGCGCCTACTATTCCGACCACCTCTTCCTCAACCACGCGGCCGTCAATCCCGTATTCAGCCTCGGCAGCAGCATTTCCAAGAATAAGAAGTTCGGCGAGCAGTTCCGCTATGCCTCTCCCGAGGAGTGCGACGCCGCTTTCCAGAACCTCTATCCCGCCGACACCGAGGACGTTGCCGACAGTCTCCTCCGCACCGACCATCCCCAGCTCATCATGATACAGCTCGAGAGTTACGGCGCGCAATTCATCGAGGAGCTCGGCGGCCGCAAGAACGTCTCACCCGAAATCAGCCGCCTCATCAAGGAAGGCGTGCTCTTTGAAAACGTTTACGCCAACTCCTACCGCACAGACCGCGGCACCGTCAGCGCCTTCGGCGGTTACCTCAGCTATCCCACCGTCTCGCTGATGAAGATTCCCGCCAAGAGGAACCGCCTCCCCTCCATCGCCCACGCTCTTGTCAATGAAGGCTACGCCACCGACTACACCTATGGCGGCGACATCAACATTATGGGCAAGAAGGACTATCTCGTGTCAGCAGGCTTCCAGAATTTAATATCATCCCAGAATTTCTCCCTGTCAGAAACCACCAAGACCAAATGGGGGGCTAACGACTCCATCGTCTTCCATTATATGCTTGATTTGATAGCCAAGCGCTCCGCCGACACTCACTGGTTCTCGGGCATTCAGACGCTCGACTCCCACGAGCCCTTTGAGGTGCCCTACCATCGCCTGCCGGACAAGGTGGAGAACGCCTTCGCCTGGACCGACCACTGCCTCGGCCAGTTCATCGACGGGCTGAAGAAGCTCCCCGTGTGGGACAATCTCCTCATCGTCATCTACGCCGACCACGGCATCATGTACGGCCAGACCTATGAAGACCCCGAGTTCTTCCACATTCCCATGCTCTGGCTCGGCGGTGCCCTTAAGGAGCCGCGCCGCATCTCTACGCTCATGAATCAGAGCGACATGGCCGCCACCATCCTCTCGCAGATGGGCGTAAGCCATAAGCAGTTCTCTTGGAGCCGCAACATATTCTCCGAGAACTACACCTACCCCTTCGTTTACAGTTCCTACCCCTCCGGCATTCTCTTCAAGGACAGCACGGGTGTCAGCATCTTCGACACCAATGCCGACAAGCCCATCCTCGGCCGCCCCGCCAAGGGCGCCGACCTACGTCTCAAGCGCGGCAAGGCCATTCTCCAGAAGAGTTACGACCTGCTGGAGAAAATGTAAACCTGTATCATTTTTTCGTTGCTCCGCAAGAAATAGCGCGGCTTCGCCGGAAATGCCCCCCTCTTATCCGCCCGAGGGGGGGGGATTGTTTCTCGGCGAAAGCCGACGGGGGCCTCGCTCAGTTAAAGTTTTACTTTAACAAAACGGTCGTAAAAAAAATTTTTTGTCAAGATTTTTTACCTTTTTCGTGCGTTTTCTTGGCATTTTTGGGCCGTGGAGACGAGCGCGCGAAGGTTCGGACGGAAAAAACGCGATTTTTAAGACGTCGCTACACGGCTCATTTACAAACGCTTAACTCGGTACGCATTTTTGCGGTAATCTCTTCGGGCGCGCTACACCCGCCTTTAAGTGCGAAAAAAGGGCGCCGCGCGATGATATTTTTGAGATTTTTTTCGGAAATTTGTCCCTTTTAGCAAAAACTAAAGCCCTTTTAGTTGAAATTATCTCCCTTTCAGTTGAAATTATCTCCTTTTTATTTTGACCGATAGCCCTTTCAGTTTTTCCGATGTCCCTTTTAGTTTCGCGTAAAAGGGACATCGGAAAAATTAGAGGAAGGTAAGGCAAAACAAGGAGGGAGGCATGAAAGAGAAAAAGGGACGAAAGCAGGTGTAGTCTTGCTTTCGTCCCTTTTTGAAGTCACATCGTCGCGATTTCTCCTTTTTTCGCTTTGTCAAGATTTTTTTAACTTCCAAAAAATCGTTATGGACGCCGGAGTGTTACTTTTTCGCATGCCGCGCGGCCAAGACGGGTCGCACGTCGTGCCAGTACACATGGCCCAGGAAAGCCACGAGCAGCAGCGTGCCTATGCCCATCTGTCCCCATGCGTTAGCCACGTAGTGCGGCGTTTGCTGCATCAGGAAGAAGAAGAGCGCCGTCAGGGCTACGTACACGGCGATGCTTTTCAGCGGATAGGGTATCGGCATGTGGCGCTGGCCCACAAAATAACTGAGCAGCGTGCATACGCCGTAACCGGCCACGCCGGCCCACGCGCAGGCCTCATAGCCGAGGCGCGGCACGAGGATGAGGTTCGTCACTATCAGCGTGGTGCAGCCTGCCAATGAGAACCACGTGCCGTAGATGGTCTTGTCCGTGAGCTTATACCAGAACGAAAGGTTGAAGTATATACCCATCAGTATTTCGGCCACCATGCAGATGGGCACTATATTCAGGCCTTCCCTGTAGTTTTCGCCGATGAGATATTGCAGCACGGGCATATAGGCCACCACGGCCAGGAAGGCCAGGAGCGTGAAGATGATGAAGTATTTCATCACGCGGGCCAGGGTGTGCGGGTTGTTCTTGTCGTTCACGCCGGAGAAGACGAAGGGCTCGTAGGCATAGCGGAAGGCCTGCGTAATCATGGCCATAATCATAGCCACCTTAAGGCAGGCACCGTATATTCCCAGTGCCGCGCGGCCCTCTTCTTGAGGCAACAGGCGCGGGAGCATCAGTTGGCCGGCCACTTGATTGAGGATGCCGGCGATGCCCAGGATGAGCAGCGGCCAACTGTAGCGCAGCATGCGCCCGGCCAGGGAGCGGCTGAAGAGCGAGTGGCTCAGGTAGCGCAGTTCCTTCACGAAACAGAGCATAACCACCGACGTGCAGATGAGATTGATGAGGAAGGTGTAGCCCACGGTGATGGGCCAGTCCTCGAGGTAGTGCGGCAGCACGACATAGGCCACGACGTTCAGCGTGCAGTTGAGGAAAATGAACAGCATCTTGAAGCACGCGAACTTGAGGGCTTTCTTCTGGAAGCGGAGCAGCGAGAAGAGAATGGCCTGCACGGCATCCATCGCCACGATGACGGCCATCAGTTCAATATATTCCGGATGGCTGGCATAGCCCAGCACGGCACTTATCGGCGCTATGAGTCCCAGCACCACGGCAAGGAATACGGCCGACACCATGGCCACCATCAGCAGAGCCGTAGAGAAGACGCTCCGCGGATTCTCCCCTTCGCGGTTGGCGAAACGGAAGAACGTCGTCTCCATACCGAAGGTAAGAATAACGAGAAGCAGCGCCACCTGGGCATAAAGGTCGTTTACCACGCCGTAGTCCGCACATTCTTTCAGGACGTAGGTATAGAGCGGCACGAGGAGGTAATTCAAAAAGCGACCTACGATGCTGCTGAGCCCGTAGATCGCCGTATCTTTCAGGAGAGAGGAAAGTTTAGCCATAGGAAACTTTAACCTTTTTCATTTGTTGTCCTACTCCGATTCGAACGGGGACTGAGAGAACCAAAAACTCTAGTGCTGCCATTACACCATAGGACAATCGCAAGTCGCGGAGCGGGGTCGCCCACACTGTTGCGGTGCAAAAATACGAACTTTCCGCCAAATGGCCAAGCCTGCGGCCCGTTTTTCGCGCTTTTATGGCGTTTTTCGTCTTTCCATACTGCTTTTCGGCGTCTTGGCCCCTCATTTTGGGGGCTTCTATTTATGGAGAGAGGGGGAAGAAGGAGGGGGTAAAAGGGAAATAATCGCCCGCTTCGCTTTGCCATCTCGGCAAAAAACCTTACTTTTGCAGCATGAAACGGCTGAAAGACTCCTTTCTTTGCCCTTTTAGGGCAATGGCACACGCGGCAAGGCGATGCGCCGTGCTCGCCGTGACCTTGAGCCTCGGGAGCATGGCGGGGGCATGGGCCCAGACGCCCGGCAGCACCTCCCCCGACGGCCCTCTGCGCTACGAAGGCGCCACCCTGCCCGACACGCTGGTGCTGGGCGAGGCCACCGTGCGCGGCGGAAAGGTGAAATACAGCCGTAAGAACAATCCGGCCGTGGAACTCATGCGCCACGTCATTGAAGCAAAGGAGAATGGGAACTGGACGCGACGCCACGAATACACCTCGGTGGAGAAATACACGAAACTGGTGTTCGCCCTCAACGACGTGTCGGAGCGCACGCTGCAGGAAAACGGATTCTCGCGCATGCCTTTCCTGCCGCAGCACGTGGAGGTGTGCAACGCTACGGGTAAGCGCATCCTACCCGCCACTATCAACGAGACTCTCACCCATCGCATCACGCGCCACTACGGTGCCGAACAGCGCGACATAGTGATGGGCGAGAACCATACGGGACTGGACGAACTCCTTGAGGTGGGCGACATTACGGAGGCGGGCCTCAACGACCTCTTTACGGACATCAACATCCTGGACGATGACGTGCGCCTGCTGCAGCACCAGATGACATCGCCCCTGAGCCGAAGGACGGCGCTGTCGTTCTATCAGTATTTCATCGAAGACACGCTTACCATTGACAGTCTGCAACTTTATGAGGTGAGCTTCCGCCCGCGCAACCGCCAGGACTTCGGCTTTTCGGGCTCCATGCTGATTGCCGGCGACTCGACCTACCGCGTGCACTACGCCACGCTGATTATGCCGCGCGGCACGGGCATCAACTGGATTGACGCCATGCGCCTGACGCAGAGCTTCATGACCCTGCCCTCGGGAGAGCACGTGCTGCAGAGCAGCGACATGATTCTGGAACTGCGCATCGTGGAGAAGATACAGAAGTTCATGGCTCGCCGCACGACGACCTACTCGAAATTCTCCACCACCGAACTTCCCCCGCCGCTCTTCAGAAAGAAAGGTAAGGAAGTGGCCATGCAGGGGGCCGACGAGCGCGGACCCGTGTTCTGGACGCTCCATCGCCCCACACCGCTCACCGAGGCCGAAGAACATATCGGCGACTTCAAGCGAAACTTACTGAACATACGGGGACTGAAGCCCATATTGTGGATAGCACGCGCTTTTGTAAACAACAGCATACCCCTCACGGCCGACCCCTCCAAGACAGCGAAGGTGGACATCACCCCCGTCAACACCTTCATCTCCTCAAACCCCGTGGACGGCCTGCGTTTGAGAATCAGCGCCCGCACCACGGCGGCCCTGATGCCCCACGTCTTCCTGCGCGGCTACGCAGCCTACGGCTTCAAGGACAAGAAATGGAAAGGCCTGGGCGAAGTGACCTACGCCTTCAACCGCCCCGACTACACGCCGGCCGAATTCCCCGCCCACAACCTGACGTTCACCTACCAGCGTGACCTCATGGCGCCGTCGGACCTCTTCCTCAACACCGACAAGGACAATGTGTTCACCTCCCTCAAGTGGGCCAAGACGGAGCACATGATGTATTTTGAAAAGTTCCGCCTGCTCTATGAGAAAGAATGGCTCACGGGGCTGCGCCTACAGATGCAGTTGCGACGGGAGAAGGACAGCCCTGCCGGCGAACTCCGCTATGCCTGGCCCGACAGCACCCTGGCCCCCTCACTCACCCTGGCCGACGTCACCATCGGACTGCGCTACAAACCCGGAGCGACCTATATCAACTCAAAACAGGCCCGCCACACGCTGAACGAGGACGCACCCATCTATGCCCTCTCCCACACCACGGGAATCAAGGGCGTGTGGGGCAGCCAGTACCGCTACAACATCACGGAGGCCGAACTCTACCGGCGTTTTCAACTCAACTCGTGGGGCCGCCTCGACATAGACGTGAAGGGAGGCGTGCAGTGGAACCGCGTGCCCTTCCCCTTGCTCCTTATGCCGGCCTCAAACTTGAGTTATATCAAGCAGAAGAATACCTTTGCCCTCGTCAATAATATGGAGTTCCTCAACGACCGCTACGCCTCGTGCATGGTGGCATGGGACATGGGCGGAAAGCTTTTCAACCGCGTGCCTTTGCTGCGCAAGCTCAAGTTGCGCGAATTCTTCGGCGTGAACGTGCTCTGGGGCACACTGACAAAGAAGAACAATCCCGCCTATCGCAGCACCACGGAGGGAGAGGCCTGCGGCGTGATGCTCTTCCCCACGACGTCGAGCGTGATGGACACGGGGAAACCCTACGTGGAGGGCATCGTGGGCATCCACAACATTCTCAAGGTGCTGCATGTGGAGTACGTACACCGCTTTACGTACACCGACCTCCCCACCTCCCAGCGCTGGGGCATACGCTTCCGTATTGACCTGGGCTTCTAATCCGGGGCCGTTGAAAAAGCACAGGACTTCCACCAACGATAATCGAGTAGGAGGTAAACACTAATCATAGGTGTTTATCTCCTACTTTCGTGTTTACCGGCCTCTCACACCACCGTACGTGCGGTTCCGCATACGGCGGTTCCTATTTTGGATTCCATTCGAGGTACGAATCCAGCAAG
>JAZRYH010000058.1:0-15330 GCA_045600685.1 Alloprevotella sp.
TGCCCCCTCATCGTCGAAGGCACCTACACGTCCCCCGAGCACCTCAGTCCCGAAGAGCGCGAATGGTGGGAAAGCCTCACAGAGAAGAAAGACAAATACCACATAAAGAACATCAACGACGCAGCCCCCATCGGCAAGCCCGCGTCTTTTAACACCACACCACATATATAAAAAATACGCGCACACACGCGCGAAATACATTTTCTGCTACATCTCCTACATTGCTACATCCCCGCCTCTATAAAAGCACGCGCCGCCAAGGAACTCCTCGGCGGCGCGATGTGTATGTATAAAGTAATATCTCTTAGCGCATCAGCACCTTCTTTGTTGTGCCGTTGCTCATCTTCTCAATGTTAATGCCGCGCTGAGCATTGATGATGTACTGACCGTTCAGGTTGATGAGGCTTGATATTTGTGCTTCGCTATTCATCACGGGAGTCTCCACGCCCGTAAGGTCTTTCTCGAATATATACCTGAACTGCCCCCATACATTGTTTCCTAAGTAACGGGCAAGCGCATTTTCGGCATTAGGTACATATACCTTTGTCTTATTGAAGAGTTCCGAATCAAATGTGTTTTCTTTACACATAGGAGGAATAACGGCATAACTTGTTATTGTTTCAATATTCGGACAACCATAGAAGGCTCCGCCTCCGATGTTCCTCACATTTTCACCAATAGTAACGTAGGTAAGACCACTGCAGCCAGAGAATCCAGAGTCTCCTATGCTAGTTACGCCGTTGCCGATGGTGACAGAAGTCATTCTGCTACAGCCATTAAAAGCCTTAGATCCTATGCTCGTCACGCTGTTGGGGATGGTGACAGAAATCAGACTGCTGCAACCCTTGAAGGCATAATATCCTATGCTCGTCACTCCGTCTGGTATAGTTAATACTGTTATTTCTGTACCATTAAGATAAAGATGCTTATCCCTACTCCCATATGACATCAAAGAGCCACATATAGAGCTGCAACACCAATCCGCTATGTCGTCAATGTATATATGTGTTAATTTGCTGCAACCTTCGAAGGCATAATCTATGCTCGTCACGCTGTTGGGGATGGTGATGGAGGTCAGACCGCTGCAACCAGAGAAAGCCAAGGATCCTATGCTCGTCACGCTGTTGGGGATGGTGACGGAGGTCAGGCCACTGCAACCATAGAAGGCATAACCTCCTATGCTCGTCACACTGTTGGGGATGGAAGTGTTTATGCATCCTGTGATAAGAGTGTTGCTTTCTGTGTCAATAATAGCATTACAATTTCCGCGGCTATCATACTTTGGGTTGCCGTTTGCCACAGTAATGGAAAGCAGTCGGCAATCCAAGAAGGCATACTCTCCTATGCTCGTCACGCTGTTAGGAATAGTGATGGAAGTAAGGCTGCTGCAACCAGAGAAGGTATAGGGCTCTATGCTCGTCACGCTGTTAGGAATCTTAACAGAAGCGATGCTTGTCAAGTAGGTTCTCAATGCTTTTGTACAGCCATCAGCATAAATCAATTCCTTTGCGCCGCTGCAACCTTCGAAGGCTCTGTTTCCTATGCTCGTCACGCTATTAGGAATAGTGATGGAGGTCAGGCCGCTGCAATCGCGGAAGGCTCCGTTTCCTATGCTCGTCACGCTATTAGGAATAGTGATGGAAGTAAGGCCGCTGCAACCTTCGAAGGCACCGTCTCCTATGCTCGTCACGCTGTTTCCTATTACAACTGTCTTAAGTTTATCCCTAAAATCTCTAGGTTTGATTAAATAGCTGTCATAATTCAAATACTCTACATTCGTGCAGTTATAGAAGGCTTCTTCTCCTATGCTCGTCACGCTATTAGGAATAGTAATGGAAGTAAGGCCGCTGCAACCATCGAAGGCATGTTCTCCTATGCCCTTCACGCTATTAGGAATAGTGATGGAGGTAAGGCCGCTGCAACCATCGAAGGCATAGCTTTCTATGTACGTCACGCTATTAGGAATAGTGATGGAGGTAAGGCCGCTGCAATCTGCGAAGGCATACCATCCTATGCTCGTCACGCTATTAGGAATAACAGTGTTCTTGCATCCTGCGATAAGCATATTGCTTGCAGTCTCAATAATAGCATTACAATTTCCACGGCTATCATAATGAGTGTTCCCACTTTCTACAATGACGGAGGTAAGGCCGCTGCAATACATGAAGGCATAGTTTCCTATGCTCGTCACGCTATTAGGAATAGTGACGGAGGTAAGGCCGCTGCAATCTGCGAAGGCATACCATCCTATGCTCGTCACGCTATTAGGAATAGTGATGGAGGTAAGGCTGCTGCAACCTGCGAAGGCATCGCCTCCTATGCTCGTCACGCTATTAGGAATAGTGATAGAGGTAAGGCCACTGCAACCTTCGAAGGCATAGTTTCCTATGCTCGTCACATTGTAGGTGTTACCGTTATAGTTAACTGTACTTGGGATAACGACATCTCCAGAATAGTAGATTTGCCTGCCTGCCTGTATTGCCTGTACCACTTCAGCATTGTTACCCGACGTGGAGTAATAAATTC
Organism: Alloprevotella sp.; assembly: GCA_045600685.1. Lineage (GTDB taxonomy): Bacteria > Bacteroidota > Bacteroidia > Bacteroidales > Bacteroidaceae > Alloprevotella. The sequence continues at coordinate 2,527 of JAZRYH010000058.1, forward strand.
CATTCACTTCAAATCTTTCAGCGGAAACAACCTGCGGCAGCATCATCCCGATGAGCGCAAGAAATAAGAAAAGTTTGTTTTTCATTTTGTTTAATTGTTTATTGATGGTTTAATTTTTAATATAATAGTCTGCTTCCCATACCAATTCGTGTATTTTTCTCTGTATTCTATGCTGGGCCACGATTATTAGAACCCATATTATAAGCACTATCATTGACTTCCTACACGGACAGACTGATATTAGAATAGAGGCAAAGAGGCATCTGTTCGTACATAGATTAAAGCAAACCAGTACGGGAAGCACAATACAAAGGGTACGAGTAAACCTCTCCAAGGCTTCTAAAGCGGGAACACTGAGAAGGAGGTTATGACGCGCTACATTGTAATAGGCTTTATAGTATTTGTCTTTTAACTCATCATCACTCAGACCTTCTATTAATCCAGAATACACTTTTTTACGAGACTCACGAATAAACTCGGGCGAGTTGCGGCATCCTTCTGTCAGCAGTTCAACTATCATCTGAACAATAATGCCTACAATAAAGGAGGCAATAATAAATAGCATCCAAAAGGCTTCGTCCGGCATTCCTGAAACGATACATGTGCTTTGCGTTTCATTTGGCCATTGATAGACGGAAGCCAAGATTAATGCCCCAATAGAGAGTTTGTTTAGAGAATCATAAAACGACACTCCCGATAAAGTATTCATAGACGAGTTTCGCCTTACAATCCCCCGACTCGGCCCTTCTCTAAATGGTGAACGGATACAAGAAAAGCGTAGGGACTTGTCCTTACTCATCTGACTTGCGGCTCTGGTAAACCTAATAACGAATGAATAGCAACAATGCACCCCCACGCCGTATATGCTCGAGCTACGGCGTGAGGGCCGCATGCATGCGTGCATACAGAGTGGGCGATTCCATTGTCTTCATCCTCGTTATTGTAGAAATTTACCAGATTTCAAGTCAAGGATAAAGCGTGGAACGCCTTCTTGACAGACATTTTCTCACGTCTGCGCTGCAAAGATACGAATAAGTGAGCGAAAAGCCAAATTTATTTGAGCTTTTCCGAACGAAAGTATCTAAAAACGAAGTTTAAAAGTACAAACTAATCGTGAGATAGCCAAATAAATATGATAAAAATGCATACGACGGCGTCAAAACAGGAATGCCGTAGGCATGAGATAAGGTAGCCAGCCATGAGCGCAGCGTTATGGCTGGTCGGGGTTGCGACGCGCAATGCCCTTGCCGTCAGGTAAGGGATTATCGCCTACCTAAAGGCTGGCTTTCCCCTTTCGCTAACGACCAGCCATTGCGTCCGCCCTGCGGTCGGCCTTATGGCAGGCTACCCTATCTCATGCCTACGGCATTTCGCGTTTCGCCATCGACTGTTTTGCAAACGGCTTCCGGCCCTGTGTTTACGGGGCTTGGACGATATTTGTCGGCATGCCGTTGTCTCGTGACTGCAGTCGCGCGTTCTCGCGACTACTGTCACGCATTCTCGCGACTGCTGTCGCGCGTTCTCGCGACTGCAGTCGCGAGACAACTAAATGCCGGGAAAGAATAAGAAGAAGCCCACTCGTATTCGTCCAAGGGGAGGAAATACCGTGAGAAGGCCCAGTTGCTGCGCAAGAAATAGGGCGGCGTCTCCCTAAAATACCACTCTCGCTTCAAGAAGAAGGGCGAAGCGCGAGGAGAAATTAACAGCGGTAAGACCGGAACCGAAAGTGTCGCCGTGGAAAAGATATTGATAATTACCTTGAACGCCCATTTGCAACCAACGAAGTGGGGAATATTCGGCCATAAGCGTACAAGCAAATCCGCTTTTCTGGAGAGAGAGCGACGAAGCGGCATGGCGCAAGTGCGGACTGTAGGCTGATAAGCGGGCCTCGTAACTTTGCGAAGAATATAGGCTCAGGAGACCGCCTACCTTCACGAGGTCCTTGATGCCCTCCCGCTTGACAGCGGCGCGGGCGCTCAAGCTGCGGTCGTACGGCAGTGGGGATTTGCTTTTTTTCCATTCTACGCGCGAGGAGAGCATTCCGCCCCATTGGGCTGTAGCGGTTTGTGAGCAGAAGGCGGTGCCGTCGCCTATAAGGTGGAAATTTACGGAGCCGAAATGGGTGTTCCATTGCAGGCGAAACTTGTGGGTGCCGATATTTTCCAGCAAGTCGGTGCCGGTGACGTCGCGCTCTTTAGTGCGCAGCCGATATTGTACGAGAAGGTCGTTGTCACCATATCCGGCTGTGCCGCCAGAGAGCGAAAAAGTGGCCCGCACTTGTGTCTCGACTCCTCCTGAGGGAGCGCTGATGCGATACATGGGGCGCGGCCAGCGGTAGCCTTGCACATAGCCCTCAAGGAGTACGCGCTCCACGGGAAGATAGCGACCGCCGAGGACGAGGGCGAGTTCATTCTGCAGGTGGGAGGCGGTGGTAGCAGCAAGAGGGGAGCCGTAGGGCGAAACGTAGCGCGGCGAGAGGGCTCTGGCCTGTAAGTACCATGCGCCACGCTGGCCATAGTGGCGGCGGAGGGTGTGAATGGTGGCGGGATGGCCCTGGCGGTCGAAGGCAAGTTCGCCCTGCGCACTCCAATGCTTATAGCGCAGGGTGTAATCTACCGACGCACCGGCAGCATCCCGGCCGCGGAGCCAGTAGCGGTTGTAGTCTTTCAGGGCGGGCCACACGACTTTGGAATAATGCGCCCACGCAACGCCGGCCCCCACCTGCCACACGCCGTTGTGACGGAAGCGTCCCTCCAGGGCGAGATGCGCTCCGCCGACAAGAAATCCTATGGCGCGGCGGCGGGAGAGTTCGCTGAGCGTGCGATGGAGGCCATCGGTCTTAAACGACGTGAGCGTGTCGCCCACCACGCGGCCGTCCACACGGCGGTAACTGGCGAAGGCACAGAGATGGAGCGTGAGAGGCCTGCCCGTCTTGAGCGGAAGGGCGTAGGTGGCGGCGGCACCCCGCAAATACCGGCCCTCATCAGGTGAGGAATGGGCAGAGAGGCGGGGGCGTGCCATTGGTATACTGTTAGCGAGCGACGCAAGCGACTGCCGTCCGCTTCCACCCACCACAAGGCCTTGGCCCCACCGCAGCTGATAGTCTCCGGCTGCGATTTGGAAGGCTTTGTCGGCAGGTCGGAGAAGAAAATGGAGACCATTGTGGTCGAAAGGATACGTATGGCTGCCGCGCGTGCCGAAGGGCTCGCCGCTATCCTTCTGGAAGGTAAGGCCATAGGCGAGTTGCTGACCGCAAGTGTACTGCCAGCGCGTGGTATTGGCCCAACGGAGGCCTTCAAAGTATTTGTTGGTGCTGGCGGCGGCTTGCTCTGCCGTGTGCTTCACGTCGCCCGCCATGCGATAGAGGGGCAGCGTGAAATGGGTGAGCACTTCATGCCGTCCCTCGCGCCAGAGGTGGGGACGCTGGGCGGGCTTGCCGGTCGGCATACGCTCGCCCACATAGAGGAAGAGGGATAGCCAGCGACGGAGGGTGTGGCTGAGGTCGGGCACGTACTGCAGTTCACCGAGCGTGAGGAGATAGCCGTGCTTTCTTTCACGATAAGCCAGCAGGGAATCGGCGGCAGCTTCTTCCATAAAGGGGAGGCGGAGGAGGTCTTCACGCTGTAGGGCGTTGACATTGAGCGGCTGCGCGTGAAGTTGCTCCAGTTCCTGAATGAGAGCTTCGTCGGGGGCGACAGACGCCTCCTCCGCCGCTTCGTCCTCTCCACTCGGCGCGGCGAGAAACTCCTCAAGAAAATCCTCCCACGTGATGTATTCTTCCCTAAAAGGTATGGGCTGCGACGTTTGTCCGCATAGTCCGTGAACGATCCCGAACAAAACGAGAAGCACCCCAAGTCTCGGCCTGATGAAGCGGAAACTTGAGGTGCTTAAAGCTTTGTTTATGGCACGTAGGGCTATCATTGCAGTTCGGAATAGGCGGGCACTTCCGGCAGGAAACAGGCCTGCATTGTCGCGTAGTCCAAATGGAGGCAGAAGGTCTGCAATCCGTTACTCACGACGAGATAATCGGCGCGCAGCACGCTGTTGTAACTCTGTATCTGCGTGAAAACGCTCTCGGTGATGGGGATGCTTGGAGCCTTATACTCCACAATCATTCGCGGCGTGGCGCCTTCGCGGCGATAGAGAAGGGTGTCGCAACGGCGACTGACGCCTCCGACGTTCACTCCCACCTCATTGCCCAGGCTTGTGGCGGGATAGCCCCGATGATGCACGAGGTAGTTGCAGAAATGCTGCCTTACCCATTCCTCAGGCGTGAGCCGCACCCACCGACGCCGCAGAGGGTCGAATACGTCGCGGCCTTCCGGCGTTGTCCTCACCTTGATATCAAAGGGAGGCAGGCTGAGCGGTGGATAATCAGTCATAAATGGCGAGCAATCCCTGGAAAATGAGATACGGATTGCGGGTTACGCAGGCGTCAACGTCGGCGGCCAACTGCAACTCGTCACCTCCTGTATAGAACACACGGAGATGGGGATAGCCGTTCTGCAGCAGGTGGCGCACATACCCCTCTATCTCCCATCGCATCCCGTTTACGCAACCGCCCCGCATGGCTGTGAAGATGTCGGTGCCGATGACGGGGGCATCGCCCTGCGGTGTGATAAGCGGGAGGGCGGCCGTGTGGTCGTGCATGGCCTTGAGGCGGAGCCATGCCCCGGGCGAAATGCTTCCGCCCAGATATTGGCCGTCGGCACGGATAAGGTCGAACGTCAGACAGGTGCCTGCATCAACCACGAGCACGTCGCATTCCGGCGCCATCACCCTTGCAGCCACGTCAGCGGCAAGGCGGTCGGCACCGAGCCCCTCGGGGATGCCTTGGAAGAAGTGTTGTGCCTCGGGCGTCTGCCACGTCAGCCAGCAGGCTTCCATGTGCAGACTGCTCAGCACGGCCTCAAGTTCGGGCTGGGGCCCTGCCACGTTGCTGATGAGAATGCGCTCCGGCATGCCGAAGTTTACGACGATGCGGGACAGGGTTGTGGCCCAACTGCCCGTAATCCGCTCAAAATGCACGAGGCGTTCCCCGCGATAGAGGGCGTACTTGGCAGAGGTATTGCCGATGTCGATGGTGAGGGTCACTTATGGTGATCGATTAAATGATTAATGATTTACCGATAATCTACTCCTCCGTCTTCTTACGGCGGCTGCGGCGCTTGGGCTTCTCTGTGCCACCGACGGGTTTGAGTTCTACGCCGGCGAGTTCGGGGTCTATCATGATGCGACCGCAGTATTCACACACGATAATCTTGGAACGCATACGGATGTCGAGCTGGCGCTGGGGCGGAATCTTATTGAAGCAACCGCCACAGGCATCACGCTCCACGTAAACGATGCCGAGACCGTTGCGGGAACTCTTGCGGATACGCTTGTAGGCGCTCAAGAGGCGGGGATCGACGCCGAGTTCAAGGTTCTTGGCCTTCTCGCGGAGTTTTTCCTCCTCGGAGCGGGTCTCGCTGACGATTTCCTCAAGTTCGCTCTTCTTCAGCTCCAGATCTCCGCGGCGCTCGTCAAGTTGCTGACGGCTGGCGGCATATTCCTCGGTGTAGCGCTCAACGTCGTGCTTGGCTTCGCGAATCTTCTTGTTGAAGAGCTGGATTTCAAGTTCCTGATACTCTATCTCCTTGGTGAGGGCGTCGTACTCACGGTTGTTACTAACGTTGTCTATCTGCTCCTTGTAGCGAGCGAGTTTGTCCTGACTTTCGGCTATCTTGGCCTCGTTGTAGGTGATGTCCTTCTGAAGGGTGTCAAGTTTCTCCTCAAACTTGGCGAGACGGGTGGTAATGCCGGTTATCTCGTCTTCAAGGTCCTGCACCTCAAGGGGAAGTTCGCCGCGAAGGGTCTTGATTGCATCAATTTCAGAAAGGATTTTCTGAAGGTCGTAGAGGGTCTTGAGCTTTGACTCAACGGTTGCCTCGGAAATGGATTTTTTTGTTGCCATAATGGGTTATAAGTTTATGATTATTAATTAGAATTTTTCTGTATGTTATTTAGCACCAGCGCACGGGGTTTGTCATCACGCCGGTGTCGTATAGCGGCAATCCGGGACAGGCTTCGGCAAGAATGCGATGGAGCAGTCGGATGGTGAAATGCTCACTCTCATAGTGCCCCATCACGCCTATCCACAACTTGTCTTCATAGCCGAAATACTGATGGTAGTGCATCTCTCCCGTAAGAAAGCAATCGCATTGCTTTGCCACCGCCTCGTCGATGAGGAAATCACCTGCGCCGCCACAGATGCCGATGCGGCGAATCTTTCTGTCGGGCCCGTCGTTGGTGGCAAGGCATTGTATGCCGAACACGTCCTTTACGCGTTTGAAGAAGTCCCTTGCGCTCTCGCTTTCAGGAAGTTCGGCCACAACGCCGCTGCCACCGCCTCCACCGGGAAGGGGTTGCAACCAGCCCGTCACCCGCGCTCCCAGTCGCTCGGCTATCTCATAGTTCACGCCGCCCCGAGCATTGTCGAGGTTGGTGTGGGCGGAGTAGATGCAGATGCCGCGGCGCACGGCTTCGGCCACGCAGCGTGCCACCATGTTCTGGTCGCACACCTGCTTCAGCCCGCGGAAGATGAGAGGATGGTGGCTCACCACGAGGTTACACCCCTTCTGCGTTGCTTCTTCGAGCACAGCGGGGGTGACGTCAAGACACAACAATGCCCCTGAGGCGTCCGCGTCTGTTAGTCCAACCTGAAGACCGGCATTGTCGTAATCTTCCTGAAGGGACAGTGGTGCGAACCGTTCAAGGGCATCCAGAGATTCCTTTATGGTCATACCATGATGTATTTTGTGACTGCAAAATTACGAAATTTCTCCCACATAGCCAAGTCCATAGCCCTTCTTTTTCAGCATTTACGCCCTTTATTTATAAAATATGGAACGCGCGCACGCGATTTAGGGGGCTTTTCGCGCCTTTCTTGAGATTGTTTTCAGTTAAAGTATTACTTTAAGTAAACGGACGTAAAAAAATTTTTTTGTCAAGATTTTTTACATTTTTCGTGCGTTTTCTTGGCAAAATTGGGGCGTGGAGGGCAGCGCGCGGAGCCTCGGGCGAAAAAAACGCGATTTTTAAGACGCCGTTACACGGCTCATTTACAAACGCTTAACTCCGCGCGTATTTTTGCGGTAATCCCTTCGGACGCGCTATACCCGCCTTTAAGTGCGAAAAAAGGCCGTCGCACGATGTCGTTTTTTGCGATTTTTTCGGAATTTTGTCCCTTTTAGCAAAAACTAAAGCCCTTTTAGTTAAAACTAATGCCCTTTCAGTTGAAACTATCGTCCTTTTAGTTTCGCCGATGTCCCTTTTAATTTTTCCGATGTCCCTTTTAGTTCCGCGTAAAAGGGCTATCGGAAAAAATGAAGGAAAGTAACGGAGAAAAAGATGACGGGGCGGCGCGCGTTTTTCGCCTGAAGGCACGTTTAGGTCGCGCAGCGTCGCGATTTCCCTTTTTTTCGATTTGTCAAGATTTTCTTAACTTTGAAAAAATCGTTATGAACTGTTTTATGAGTGAAAAATGGTTTTCAGCAAGTAGGAACATCGGGGTAAAAAATGGCGCGAACTGCTTCATTAAACAAGAAGCAATTCGCGCTGAAAGCTATTACACTAAAACTCTTACAAGATTAGTGTTAACTATTGTATGTCTGAAGATTACTCGCCGTAGATTTCCTTCAACATAGATTGCAGTTTGTCGTCCGACATGTCGTAATCCACGACATTTCCGTCGGGGCCGATGAAGACGGTGAAGGGGATGAACATCACGCCATAGGTGGTGGCGCCAACGGAGTCCCAGCCCTTGAGGTCGCTGATATGCTGCCAGGGGAGCCCGCCCGCCACTGTGTGGATGGCATTCAGCCATGCTTCGCGCTTAGAGTCAAGGCTGACACCGATGATGTTGAAGCCTTTGGCGTGGTACTTTTCGTAGAGCGCCTTCACCTCGGGCATATCGGCGCGACAGGGACCGCACCACGACGCCCAGAAGTCTATGAGCGTGCAGTGGCCGGGCTGGATGAGGTCTTTCAGATGGCGTTCGGTGCCGGTGGTGTCGGCCATGACGAAGTCGGTGACAGGAGCGCCGAGGGTGAGAGACTTCCACGCCAGGATGCGGTCTTTCATACGGGCAAGCTTGCCCTCGTTGATCCACTTGGGATTCTGCTCGGCGAGTTTGGCCAGTTCGCCTTTGTCAACGGCAAAGCCGTTCTTGAGGAGCAATTCACCGGGGAAGGTACTCTGCATATTCTCGCGGCAGCACTGGAGGACGGCGTCCTCATAGGCTTTCAGCGTCTGCTCCCTCTGCTCGGGAGCGGCGGCATCGAGGACTTTAGAGAGGCTGTCAAGGCGTGCGCTCCACTGGGCGAGGAGTTCGTCATCGGTGTTGGGGGCATCGGGACGGGCGCTACTGCCGGCACAGGCCGTGAGGGTGCAAAAAACTGCAATAAGGGTCAAAAATACTTTTTTCATAAGGCGTTTATTTTTTTTTCACGGCAAAAGTACTTAAAAATTTCGGAACAAAGCCTTTATTTGTGATTTTTTGCGTAAATTTGCACCTAATAAATAATAATAGGGACATTTTCCGCCATAATTACCACATGAATACAAGCGACAGCATCGTTCTCATCCCTACGTATAACGAGTGTGAGAACATCGAAGCCATCATCCGCGCCGTCCTCTCCCTCGGCCCCCACACGTACAACATCCTCGTGATTGACGACGGCAGCCCCGACGGCACGGCCAACATCGTAAAAGGCCTCATGGCCAGCGAATTTCAAGACCGCCTCTTCCTTATGGAGCGCAGCGGCAAGTTGGGCCTCGGCACGGCCTACATCGCCGGCTTCAAATGGGCCATTGATCACCAGTATGACTACATCATAGAGATGGACGCCGACTTCAGCCACGACCCCAACGACCTCCCCAAACTCTATGCCGCCTGCCACGACGAGGAATACGGCGTGAGCGTGGGCAGCCGCTACATTACGGGCGTGAACGTCGTGAACTGGCCCATCGGCCGCGTGCTGATGAGTTACTATGCCTCGGCCTACGTGCGCACGGTGCTCGGAATCAAGTTGCGCGACACGACAGCGGGCTTCGTGTGCTACCGCCGCGAAGTGCTGGAGGCCATTGACATGGAGGCCATCCGCTTTAAGGGCTACGCCTTCCAGATTGAGATGAAATACACCGCCCTGTGCCTGGGCTACAAGGTGAAGGAGGTGCCCGTCATCTTCGTCAACCGCCAGCTGGGCACGAGCAAGATGAGCGGCGGTATCTTCAGCGAGGCGCTCTTCGGCGTGATGAGGCTCCGCCTGAACAAACCAAAGGCCCGGAAGGCCCAATCATAATTCTTAATTCTTAATTCTTAATTCACAATTCACCCGCCTTGCACTACAGAACGCTTATAAAAAATGCTACGCTCGTCAATGAGGAGCGCCAGTTTGCAGGAACGCTCGTCATTGCCGACGACCGCATAGAGGAAATCCTTGAAGGCGCCGACCGGCAGCCCGAGATTCCCTGCGACACGGAGATTGACGCCACGGGGTGCTACCTCATTCCTGGCGTTATCGACACCCACGTTCACTTCCGCGAGCCCGGTCTGACCCACAAGGCCGATATGGACACGGAAAGCCGCGCCGCCGTAGCCGGTGGCGTGACCACGGTGTTCGACATGCCGAACGTGGTGCCGCAGACCACCGACCGCGAGCGCTGGAACGAACGTATGGCCATCGCCAGCCGCAAGATGCACACCAACTTCGGCCTTTACATGGGCGCCACCCTTGACAACGGCCACGAACTCCGCCACATGCGCCACGGCGACGTGTGCGGCATAAAACTCTTTATGGGTTCCACCACCGGCGATATGCTCGTGGACGTGGAGGATGAGATACGCCGCATCATGGAGCAGGCAAAGGTGCCCGTAGTGGCGCATTGTGAGGACAACATTATCATCAAGCGCAACATGAAGCGCGCCTTAGAGAAATACGGCGAGGGTCATATCCCCGTAAGCGAGCACCCCGCCATACGCTCTGCCGAGGCCTGCCTGCGCAGCACGAAGAAGTGCATCGCCCTGGCTGAAGAAACGGGAGCACGACTGCATGTGGCGCACATCTCCACGGCAGAAGAACTCGACCTTTTCCGCCCTGACGACCCGCGCATCACGGCTGAAGCCTGCGTGGGCCACCTCCTTTTCTGCGATGAGGACTATGCCCGCCTCGGCACCCGCATCAAGGTGAACCCGGCCATCAAGACGCGACACGACCGCGACACCCTGCGCGACGCCCTCAACGATGGGCGCATCTTCTCCGTGGCCACCGACCATGCCCCCCACCTCCTCTCCGAAAAGAAAGGCGGTGCACAGGCCGCATCGGGCATGCCGATGATACAGTATGCCCTGCCCGCCATGCTCGACCTCGTGGACGAAGGCGTGCTCTCCATCGAGCGCCTCGTGCGCCTCATGTGCCACAATCCCGCCCGCCTCTTCCGCATAGAAAACCGCGGCTACCTGCGCGAGGGGTATAAGGCCGACCTCGTCATCCTGCGACCACATTCCCCCTGGACGCTCACGCCCAACAAAATCCTCTCTCGCTGCAATTGGAGTCCGCTGGAAGGACACGTATTCCAGTGGCGCGTGGATCAGACCTACGTCAACGGCCGCCTGCTCTTCAACCGCGGTCACATTATGGACGAGCGCTCACGCGGCCAAGCCGTCACATTCATTGGAAGATAGCCTGGACATAGAATATCTAGCGCTTCGCCCGCTCTGAAACATGAAAATACCGTATCGAATATACCAGTTATTTATAGCTCTGCCGCTTGGCTTGATTCTCACGCTCGCCATTAGCCTCACGACGGGCATAGGGTGTATGCTGGGCAGTCAGAAGATTTGGGGATACTGGCCTATGCGCATCTGGAGCGTAGGCATCTGCTGGCTTCTCTTGCTGCCCGTCAAAGTTGAAGGCAGAGAGAATATCAGGCAAGGCCAAAGCTACGTCTTCATAGCCAATCATCAGGGAGTCTTCGACATATTCCTCATCGCCGGCTACCTCCACCGCCCTTTCAAATGGATGATGAAGGAATCGCTCCGGCATATTCCCTTCGTGGGATGGGCCTGTGCCAAGGCTGGCTTTATCTTTGTGGATAAGACAAGCCGCCACGGCATCGTGCAAACCATCAAGGACGCCCGCGAGGCCCTGCAAGACGGTTCGTCAATGGCCATATTCCCTGAAGGCACCCGCACAAGCGACGGCAACGTGCAGCCTTTCCAAAAAGGTTCCTTTATGCTGGCACGCCAGATAGGGCTTCCCCTCGTGCCCATCACCATTGACGGTTCCTTCCAGGTACTTCCGCGTAGCAAAGGTTTCAACTTCGTGGAGCGCCACACCCTCCGGCTCATCATCCACGAGCCTCTCGCTCCCGACGACGAGGCAATGGAGAAATCCTACGCCATCATCAACAGTTCTCTTTCATAGATAATCCTCACCCTTCACCATAATGAAGAAACTTCTCTCCCTTCCACCCAACCTTGTTGAGTCATTCCACGACATAAGCGGCCTTTCCCGCGATGAATACTTCTGCACCAGCGACCCCGTTGACGCCAAACTCGGCTCCGGCGGCGGCACGACATGGCTTCTCAACGAGGCCGAGCGCGCAGGTTTCCTTGCTGCCGACGACAAGCGCATCCTCATCCACGCCGGTGGGCAGAGCCGCCGTCTCCCCGGGTATGCTTCCTCCGGCAAGGTGCTCACGCCCGTCCCCGTCTTCCGCTGGGCTCGCGGCCAGCGCATTGACCAGACGCTCCTCGACCTTCAGGTGCCCCTCTACGAGAGAATCATGCAGAAGGCTCCGGCCTCGCTCCGCACCATGATAGTCAGCGGCGACGTCCTCCTCCGTGCCACCGAGCCCTTACAGGACATTCCCGAGGCCGACGTCGTGTGCTACGGTCTGTGGGCCGACCCCGTGCTCTGTTCCCACCACGGCACATTCCTCATGCACCGCGACACTCCCGAAACACTGGACTTCATGCTCCAGAAGCCCTCCACCGCAGAGCAGGCACAGCTTATGCCCTCCCATCTCACCCTTATGGACATCGGCGTGTGGATTCTCTCCGACCGCGCCCTCCGGCTGCTGCGTCAGCGCAGCACCGACGCGCAGGGCAACGTCACCTTCTACGACCTCTACTCCACCTTCGGTTGCTGCCTCGGCACGCGCCCCACACAGGAGGACGAAGAACTCGCCCGCCTCTCCGTGCGTATCCTACCCCTACCCGGCGGCGAGTTCTATCATTTCGGCACCACCCCCGAACTCCTCTCCTCCACCCTCGCCATACAGAACCTCGTCAAAGACCAGCGCCACATTATCCAGCGCCACGTCAAGCGCCACCCCTCCATCTTCACCCAGAACTGCAAGGTGGCCAACCGCCCCACCGAGGACAATAATAATATATGGATAGAGAACGCGGTCGTCGGCCCCAGCTGGCACATCACCAGCCGCAACGTTATCACTGGCGTGCCGCAGAACGACTGGACGCTCTCGCTCCCCGAAGGAACTTGCGTTGACATCACGCCCATCGGTGAGAGCCAGTGGGCCGTGCGCCCCTACGGCTGGGACGACGCCTTCCGCGGCCCCATAGGCAGCGAGGACACCCGTTATCTGGACCAGCCGCTCCCCCAGTGGATTGAGAGCCACAAGGCCACCCACGCACATCTCTGCGCCATACCCGGCAGCACCGACATTCAGTCAGCCCCCCTCTTCCCTGTCGTAGATAGCGTGGAGGAAGCCGGTCGCTGGCTCGCATGGATGATTTCCGAC
>JAZRYH010000059.1:0-6690 GCA_045600685.1 Alloprevotella sp.
ATACCCCGAAGGGATTAAACAGCCCAGCCAGGGGCTAATCGGCTTGCCACTCGCCAAAGCGAGAACGCCCCTGGTACATGGTTGCCGTACTTACGGCCGCCCCAACGGGGCATAACGTCCATTTATCTTGTTGTTGAGCCCCGTTGGGGCGGGCATGGTTCTTGCTCTGGCAAGCGTCCCTACGGCCCGAGCGGCCGCACTTGCGACCAGGGGCGATGCCCCTGGCTGGGCTGTGTAACCCCTTCGGGGTACAGGCTAAACTTTTCCCCGGACAACAATAATCTCGAAACAAGGTACTGCCTTCCAGGCAGCCGACTCTCTATCCGTCATACCGGGCACGTTGTACCCGGTTACTGACCGCTCGCTATGCTCGCTGTAGTGCCTTCCAGGCACAATCATCACGCGAAATGTAGGATGACCCAGATTTATATGATTTTCCAGTGCCTTTCACAAAATTGTACATTGTAAATTGTCAAATTGTAAATGAAGTTATTTTTCGCCTTTTCGTCCTATTTGCTATCTCTGCATAGCAGAAAACGGGGGGGGGGGGGGGTAATTTTCTTGTTATTTTTCTTGTAATTTATTATGGCAGAGCGATAAATATGTGTAACTTTGCCCACAAGTTAGATCTTTTCAGGTAATCTCCCATTCGTGAGAACTGGAATTGCCGTAAAAAGTTTGTTAAAAGGATGGGCTACTGCTGCGAAGCAATGGCCCACTTCCTTGAATATCGCGCGTATGCGCACACGTTATATATAATAAGGAGTATCAAACAAAGAAACAAAATTCACAACAATTCAAACAATATTTATTAACCCTAACAAAAGCAAAATGAAAAAGATTCTTGCACTCTTAGTCTTTGCCCTTACGCTGCTCGTTCCGAGCGCCGTGGCTATTGACTACGAACCTGTTGTGTATCCTGCACAGCAGACCTCTGTGGGAAACGCTGCTCTTAGCGTGAGCAACGGCACCTACACCTTCAGCAACAACCTTTTCTCGGCCTCATTCGTGCAGACAGACGGCAAATTTAAGTTTGGCGGCTGCTCCGCAATGAGCCTGAAAGCCGGCACGGAACTCTTCACCGTCACCTTCGGCGACGGCACATCCGTAAAGGCTTCCGAGCTGTCCACCCCCTCGGTGACCTCCGGTAGCCTGACGGGCAGCAACACGGCCGTGAAAGGTTCTGACCATTACAACGGCAAGTATTTGCAGGCCGTTTACACCTACACGAAGGGCGAGGCCACCCTCACCCTGACATGGCGTGCCGAACTGCGCGACGGTTCCCACTATCTGCGCACCGACCTCACCGTGAAGTCCAACAAGGATATCGCCATGAAGTCCTTCGTGCCCATGCAGTACATCTACGACACCACCACGGGCGGCACTGCCCCCGAGAAACTGGGCAACATCACCTATGGCAACCTGTTGATGAACGACAAGATCTTCGCAGGCCTTGAAACGCCTATGGGTCAGAACTCCGTTGGCGACAGCGATGGTGAGACCTACACGGCCTTCCCCAATGTCTCCAACTGGACCAAGGACCTTATGACCTGGACGCCCAGTTCTATTCCCTCTGCGCTCCAGTCTCAGGGTGGCGTAGCCTACACGGCTACCGACTATCTGGGCACACAGGGCCTCGTGACCTTCGGCACCTCCGGCTCCGTCACCGCCACCTTCCAGTACCAGAGCGGTGCCTGTGGCCTTTGGGTGGCTGGCATTGAACTCGTCAATCCCGAAACGGGAACGGTGGAAAGTTCCAACTACAACCTCCAGTTCACTGGCGGCGGCAAGCAGCAGATCAGCTACACGCTTGCCAATGTCGTAGCCGGAAAGGTTTACCTCATGCGCTTCTACTACGACAGCAAGAAGGAAGGTGCTGCCAACCGCAACACCAGCAACGGCAACATCACCTGGACCTCCGCTCCCACAGCCTATACGCCGACCGAAAGCGGTACTGCCGACAAATACATCAAGGGTCTCTGGAGCCGCAACACCACGCTCTATGCCTATGCCCCCGACACCAACGGCGAGCTGGGCAAGGATATGGAATGGAATGTCAGCACCGTCGTGGGCCTCGTCAATCCCGCCCAAAAGCGTCGCTCCTATCTCGCTTATCACGAACGTGAGCGTGCAGTGCCCTGGCGTCCCTTCCCCCTCTACAACTCCTGGTATGAACTCAACATCGGCCGCAAAGACCACCCCAATGCCGCTGACAATATGCAGACCGCTCAAGCTGTGGAAGTAGTGAATCAGTGGAAGCAACACATGTACACGCCCTTCGGCGAAGGCATCCAGGCTTACGTCTGGGATGACGGCTGGGACGAATACGGCACATGGGAACCTCATTCCGGTTTTGCAACTGGTTTTGAAGAGACCAATGCTATCGCCACAAGCATGAACACCGGTATCGGTTGCTGGCTCGGCCCCCGTGGCGGTTATGGAGGCGCTAATGAAAGCGCAGGATTACGCCGCAAATATTGGGAAGACCGCGGCAGCTCTCACCAACTCTCACAGCCCGACTTCTTCAAGGCCTTCATGGGCGCTTGCTCTGATAAGGTGAAGAACTACGACTTCCGCTTCTTCAAGTTCGACGGTATCTCAACCCTCGGCACGGCCTATGGCCCCCAAAACGAAGAAGACGCCGAAGGCATCATCACCGTGGAGCGTCTGGCCCGCAAGATGAGGGAAGACCTCTTCTTCAATACCACCGTGGGCACATGGGCCAGTCCCTTCTGGTTCCACTTCGCCGATGCCATCTGGCGTCAGGAGAACGACCACGGCACCATCGGCAACGGCGCCAACAACCGCGAGCAGTGGATTACCTACCGTGACAATCTGGTTCACAAAATCTTCACGGCCCCCAACCCCATCTGCCCCATCAACTCCATCATGACGCACGGCTTCATCCTGTCGCAGTATGGCGGTTCGAGCGACCGCAGCTACAAGTCCATCCTCAACGAGCTGCGCTGCGCCTTCTGCAGCGGCGACGCCATGGTGGAACTCTATGCCGATGCCGCCCTCCTGAACTCCATCAACGGTGGCACCCTCTGGGGCGAAATCGCCAAGTGCATCAAGTGGCAGAAGGACAATGCCGACGTGCTCCCCGACATCCACTGGGTAGGCGGCGACCCCTGGGACGAAACCAACAATACCCACAACATCTACGGCTGGGCTTCCTGGAACGGCACAAAGGCCACCTTAACCCTCCGCAACGGCGATGCTCAGGAGAAGACCATCACCCTTAAGCTCCGTGATGCCCTCGACATCCCCGCCTCTTTCACCGGAAATGTTTATCTCGTAGGTGCCTTCAGCGACCTCAAAGGCTCTCTCAAGCACATTGCCGCCATCAACGGCACGCCCGTAGAGGACAATGCCGCCATCAACGTCGATGCCAACATCACCTTCACCCTCCCCGGCAGCAGCGTTTATGTTTACAACGGCGGCGTGAGCGCCTTCCAGAACGAACCCGCCCTCAACGACGTTGAGACCGCCATTACCTACAACGCCCTCAACGGCGACAATTCCACCTGGAGCACATGGTATGGCGAAGTGCCCACACGCATCAGCTCCCTCAACACCAACTACACGAAGGAAAACCTCCGCGTGATGGAGAAGGTATATGAGTTCACCGGCGACAGCAACACCCTGACCTCCACCTTCACCTATACCGGTGGCAACAACCGCCTCGACATCGTGGGCGTGGAAGTCCTCGGTGCTGGCGACGAAGTTGTAGCATCCTCATATCATCACGGCCACGCCGGCAGCCCCAGTGTAGATAACACCTATACCCTTGCGAATATCCCCGCCGGAATCTACACCGTGCGCTACATCACTACTGCCCACTACGGCAACGAAAGCAATACCAACACCGCAGGCACCATCACCAACGTGCTGACTTCCGAGGACGTGCCCGACCCCTACGACGGCAAGACCTTCATCATCCGTCATGCTAAACCTATGTATTCGACAAGGAATCTGTCTATTGCTGATGATGGCGAGCATGTTGGCTTCTCCGAGAAGAACGACGTTCTTGCTTGCTGGACCTTCGAAGCCACCGGCACTCCTGGTGAGTACAAGTTGCAGAACTGCATGTTCGGTTACCTGAAAGATACGAATAAAGCCGTATGGTGCGAACTTGACGATTCTCCTAATGGAGAGGACGCTGCCACCATTCGTATTGACAGCTACACGCCCACTTCCGGCCAGGATACATACGGTGTTCCTAATGTTGTGACCCTCACCAATGTGCGTACAGGCTTGCAGCTTTTCAACAATGCAGAAAGTTCCAGTGAAGCCCCCAAAGCCTATCTGGGCTACGGAGCCTCCACTGCCAGCAACTCATGGGGCTGCCAATTCATCATTGAAGAATATGCTTCCCTCACCTTCGACCCCGAAAAGCTCTACACCATTTACGAGCCCGACGGCAGCCGTGGCTATATGGCTTACAACCCCGCAGCTACAACGATGGTAGGCCTGGCTGATGTAACGCTTGGTACTTATGGGAGCTTGCATGCCAGCACTTCCAATGCCAACACGGGCATTGCCTTCAAGATTATCGAAGAACCCGCCGGCACCGTGAAGTTCTACTGCGAGAAGAACAGCAGCTACGTTAAGCTCTCCGGCACCACGGCTAATTCCACTGCCCAGTGGACTACCACGGAGTCCGAAGCAGCCACCTTCACCTTCACCAAAGAAGGCGACAACTACCTCTTCCAGCCCACAGGCGTAAGCAACCTCTACCTGAATCCCGCCTGCGGATGGCAAGCAAACCAAGGCCCCGTCCGTCTCGGCGACAAGGAAACCACCTCCGACTGGCAAGTTGCTGAATACGTGGCTCCCGACCCCTACGACGGCAAGACCTTCATCATCCGTCATGCTAAACCTATGTATTCAGCAAGGAATCTGTCTATTGCTGATGATGGCGAGCATGTTGGCTTCTCCGAGAAGAACGATGTTCTTGCTTGCTGGACCTTCGAAGCCACCGGCACTCCTGGTGAGTACAAGTTGCAGAACTACATGTTCGGTTACCTGAAAGATACGAATAAAGATGTATGGTGCGAACTTGACGGCTCTTCTACTGGAGAGGACGCTGCCACCATCCGTATTGACAGCTACACGCCCACTTCCGGCCAGGATACATACGGTATTCCTAATGTTGTGACCCTCACCAATGTACGTACAGGCTCGCAGCTTTTCAACAATGCAGAAAGTTCCAGTGAAGCCCCCAAAGCCTATCTGGGCTACTGGGCTTCCACTGCCAGCAACTCATGGGGTTGCCAATTCATCATTGAAGAATACGTAGCTCCCGATGCCAGCCTTGAAATGCTCGAAACGCCCGGTACCTACTACGTCTATATCAAGGACGGCGGCAAGTATCTGCATAACACTGACCACGGCGCAGTGACGGCTACGGAATCTGCCGAGCGTGCTCAAAACGAAATCGAAAGGTCCAACGCCCACATCTGGCGCCTCGTGTCGGATGGTGAGAACGTAACCATCACCAACGGCTACGGCAACGGCTACAACTCCGCCACGCCCAACACCATAACTCTCGCCGATGTTCCTACCACCTGGCACCTCGACAATATCGTGGAGAGCAAGATATGGAACGCCGACGTGCGCTACGCAGAAGAAGGCTGTATCTATTACGGAACAATGCCCGCCTACAACGGTGGCTTCTTCGCAACGGCGAAAAACGTGACAACCATCAACCCCACTGCCGGCCCCGTGGAAGATATGTATGCAGGCACCATTAGCAATGATGAAGACCCCGTCAGTCCTACGCTGACACTCCGCTACTATACTGAAGAGGAAAGGCTTGAAATGCCTTATCTTCAGGAGCAAATTTATAACGCCATTGTAAATATGTATGAAGGAAGCGTGGGTTATGCTCCTCTTACTGACGAGGACTGGGAAGATGATGAAATAGTAGAATTTCTCATAACGTTTAGTTACGACCCCGAAATAACTGGCGGTGTTTCTCCCGAATTCTACAAAGAAGCTCTGGCTACTTTCAATAAACTCGTAGAAAGCAAGAAGAACGACATCATCATGCCTCAGGCCGGACAAGCCTTCCGCCTCTCCGTACGCAGCACCGACGGCCACAACCGCTGGTATCTGAAGAACGACGGCGGCGTGAGCACCAGCGCAGCTGATGCAGCTGTCTTCGTGATGGGTAGCACAAGCAACACCGAAGGCTACGGCACCCTCTTTGCCAGCAATGACCAGACCAATAGCAAGTATCTGCAGCCCGGCGGTGCTATGAGCGCACAGTATGCAGAAAACTCCTGCGACTTTGAAGTTATGCCCATGGTTCTGCAGAGCAACAGCCATATAACGGCAGATATGGGACACCGCTTCGGCACCTTCTCGCTCGTTGCCAAAGGACGTGCTTCTGGCTATGTAAACATGAAAGGTGCCCTCGTTGTTGATGAAACGAAAGGCTCTTGGGGTATTGCCGATGTACCCTTCATGAACGGCGAAAATACCTCTGCCATCGAGATGGAAACCGTGGAATATCCCTACACCAAGCCCAACCTCGCCACCGGTACGGGTGACGGCCACACTGGCGTATGGGCTTCCGTATGGCTTCCCTTCCCCATGAACATACCCGACGGCATCGAAGTCTATAAGGGTACGCAGGAGCGCACCGTCAAGGGTGAGCCCTACCTCGGTCTCACCAAGGTTGAT
>JAZRYH010000060.1:0-18730 GCA_045600685.1 Alloprevotella sp.
AAAGAACACTTGGAGAATGTAAAAATGCGTAGCATCAGTCTCTGGAGCAAAGAGTACTTGCTTGAAAATCTGGTAACAAAGCGATTAAAAACATTATCTCCTGCTATCGGTTTTTAGAACCAAATTTTGAGCACCCTACCCTTCGGGGTAAGGCCTAAACTATTTACCGGACAGCAATAATTTATTCCATTAATTGCTATCGGGGCTTCCTCCCTTGGGGAGAGTGAGAGGGGCTTGAGTGCCTCTGTACTTCCACCAGGCGAAGAGGGGGCGGGAGTGGAGATAGCCGAGGTCGCGCTCGTGGGCGTAGGCTTCGCGCTCGAAAGATATGTTGAGGTAAGCGCGCATAAGGTTGCGGTGGATGATGAAGCGCACTACCCACTCCACGCCGTACCATAAATAAAAAAACACGAACAGCATCTCACACTGCTGACGGGTGTGGATGCGTTCGTGATTGAGTTGGGTGGAAGTGAGTTTCCCACGCGAGAATATCAGCCCGCATATGTTGATGGCGTAGAAGGACTTGCTTATCAAGAGCCTTCGGGTGAGAATGACGGGCATAGGGAGTGGGGTTACTGGGCTACGGAGCAGTTCTTGTAGGCACCGGTCTTGTAGGTGTAAGTGCCGTCGATGCTGATAATCTTCGTGCTCTTGACGGAACTGGAGAGGTCGCGCTCAATGGTGCCGCCGTCGAAGGTGAAGTTGCCCTTGACCTTGATGCCGCGGCACTTGGAGGTGTCGTTAGGGTCGGCGGGATTGACGTATTCGTCGCCGGTGGCGAGGAGATAGACGTAGGGACGCTCGTTGCTGGCGGCGTTGGGGTCCTGCTGGATGAGGAGGTCGCCGCTGCCGACGTTGGCCACGGTGGTGCCCACGCTGAGGCCCTTGCTGCCGTCGCCGGTGCAGCGCAGACGGAGGGTGCCGCCGGTGATGGTCATGTGGCTCTCGCTCTTCACGCACTTGGTGTCGTCGCCAGAGGCGGTGCAGTCGAGCGTGCCGCCGGAGATGATGACCTGGCCGTTGTACTCGTCGGTGGCGGTGGTGGTGGCGCTGACGTCGAGGTTGTCGCCGAGGACGTTTTTGAAGACTACGTTGCCGTTGCGCTGCTCGTAGTATTGCTCAACGTGCATGCCGTCGCTCTGGGCACCGAGTATGTTGAGGGTGCCGGTGAAGGAGTTCTTGAGTTGCGTGTATTCGTTGGAAGAATAGGCGTGGCGCTGGGTTCCGGTGAGGTTGAGGGTGCCTGCGCCGGAGAATTCAGGGTGGCCTTTTATCCAGAAGGTGCTCTTGCGGAAGTTGTTGGCGCCGTCGCGGAAGGTGTTCTGCGAACCTTCGGCCAGGAGGATGTTGATGCGCTTGCCGTTCTCAATCTCGAAGGGGCAGGCGCTGCTTTCGAGGCTGATGTCCTCCAGGGCGATGGTGCACTTGTAGGCACCTATCTGATGGAAGGAGCCGTCGGTGGAAGTGCCGGAAAGGTGGTAGGTGACTTCGGTGAGGTCGGCCTGGTCGGTGGCCTCCTGAATGTCGGTGACGGTGATGTTGGCGCCCTTCACTTCTGCGCTGACGCGGGCGGCAAGTTCGCCGCTGATGCTCAGGCTGGCGGTGGCGCCGTCATAGAGGGCATATACGCTGGCCTCCTCCTGCGCCAGGGCGGTGCCGACGAGGGTGGGGTAGTCCGTGAGGAGGAACTCCGTGCCGTCGATGACGAGTGCGCCGGGCTTGAAGGTTATCTCGGTGGCGGGGTTGAAGGGGTAGGAATAGCCCATGCCGGTGCCGGTGACGACGAGTGCGCCGTTCTGTATGTCGGCAAGGGTGTTGATGGCGCGCTTGTCGTGGCGGCGGTGGGCCTTGTCGGCCTCAAGGTCGGGCAGCTCGCGGTTGTCTTTCAGGTACTTCTCACCGTCGCGGATGTAGATGCCGCGCTCCTGTCCGTTGATGGAGGAAAGGGGACGGCCGAGGAGGTCGTAGGCCGTGGAGAGTTGAGTGTTTTCAGCTGAGAGTTGAGAGTCGATGCCGGTGGGCAGGCTGGCGAAAACGAGAGCCTGCATTGTGGTGAGGTCGAGGTCGAAGGCTTCGCCCTGACACGAGGCTTTGAGGAGGCCGTCCTGGAAATCGACGCGCAGACCGGCGAGGGGCAGGCTGCGCTCTGCGCCGTTCTGCTGGCGGAAGGTGACGTAGGTGATATTGGCTGCGGCACTGCCCACGAGGCAGGCGGCGAGGAACAATATGATAAGGCGTTTCATCCTGTTTATGTGTTTGTGCGGAAAAGGTGAATGGTGAAAAGGGCCTACAGGTCGAACTTGAGGCTCAGGCTGCCGGCATGTAGGGTGCCAGGCTCGTATTCTTCGGCCTGGAACTGGTGCTGATATACGTAGGCGGTGCCGAGGTGGAACTTCTTGGTGATTTTCCAGTCCAGTTCGGCCACCACGCGGTGCTTCATGGCGAGGAGGCCGTCGCCGAGATTGTTGGTTATTTCGTAGCTCACCTCGGGAGTGATGGGGCAGTGGCGGATGTTGTAGTCGATGCTGAGGCGTGAGCGGAGCATGTGGGTGTTCTTGGCGGACTTGGCATCCATAACGACCTCCTCGTCGCCGGGCCAGAAATAGTAGTCGCCGATTTGTGTCATCTCGCTCACATCTACGCCTTCGCCGCTCTGCACGCCGTCGCGATACTTGGTGCGCTGGCAGGAGCCAGCCATGCTGTGGGTGAACTGATAGCGCTCACGCAGCGAGAAGGAGAAGCGTCCGGCCTTCCATTTCCCGACGACGTCGAAGGAGGCGCGGTGCTTGTTGCGCCAGTAGGCCTCGTCAAGGTTATAGCCGTTGAAGGCGCCGCTCGTCTTCTTGTAGTCGGGTTTGAGGGTGCAGGGGTTGCGGTCGGAAATGTAGCTGTAGGCGGCGCCAATCTTGAGCCAGGGCTGCACCTTGTAGTCTCCGCTCAGACCGATGGAGACGCGGCTGAAACTGTTGAGGTTGTCGTTGGCGCGCATATCGGCTTCGGCGCCGAGGCTCCAGGTCTTCTTGAAGCTTTTCTCTACGCTGATGCCGGTCCAAAGGCCACCTTCGGCATAGAGACCGAGGGGAAGCAGAAGGAGCAGGGAAAGAAGAAGGCGTTTCATCTTGTGAGGGGTCTTAGTTCTTGGAAGGAATATGGGAGTTTACGCGCCAGGAGGCCGCGTTGGCGTCAGCGCTTATCTTGAAGATGCGGTCCACGGGCTTGATTCTCGCATCCTTGTCGGCGTAGAACACACGGAGCATCGTGGCATCCTTGAGGAAATCAACGGTGCCCACTTCCACGCGGATTACTTTCAGGCCGAGGCGTTTCTCAAGGTCGGCCACGAGGTCGTCGTAGCGGTCGGGGGTGATGAGTTCGATGTTGTCGTATTTGACATACTTGCATCCCTCGGTGTAGTTCTTGGTCAGCACGTGCTCAGCCACCCATACGACGCCAATAAAGATGGCGCTGATGATACAGATGTAGATGATGCTGATGAGAAGGGCGTTGCCCGTTGACACGGCCACCTCTATGGTGTTGCCAGGGTCCTTGTTGGTGGGGGCTGCCTCGATAAGGTGTATGTTGGAGCCCAACTTGCCGTTCAGCACGCTCATAGCCACGAGGATGAAGAGGTAAGTCATCTCGCGGATGGGCACACTCTCCGTGCGGAAACGCACTATGCTGAAGATGGCGAAGAGACCGAGTGCCACGCCCGTGCCTACCGTCTTGTCATTGCCGATGAGCAGGAAAATGAGCATGAAGACGCTGATGCTCATAAGGATGAACGAGAAATAGTAGTCGCGGCGGCGGCCCTTGGGGAAGTAGAAGAAGTGGACGATAATCCACACGAAGAAAGTGTTGAGAATAGTGCCTGTGATCAGGTTGAGGAGGTTTACATTCTCTGTGAAGTACTTAAGAATAGTTTCCATATGGTTGTGAGTTTTTATGCGTGGTTTACAGGTAATTTCTTAGTTCTATGAGGCGCTTCTTAAAGTTGTTGAGCCGCACGTTGGGGTTGGTGAGTGCCGTGCCGATGCAGTATTTTGAAAAGCCGGCGGGCTTGACGCGCAACTGGAGAAGAAGCGGGAGGATGGGGGAGGGCTGACGCCCGTCGCGCTTGAGCTCGATGATGACGGTGCGGGGCAGGGCGTGCTCTATTCCGCTGTCGAAATTCTTGAAACACAGCCCGAAGTCTATGGTGAGGCGCTCGGTGTGGCCCTTGTTGACGAGCGTTATGCGCTGGAACTGGTTTTGTATGCGCGCCTTGATAGCCGTGCGGCCCTCTTCGGGTTGCAGGAAATAGAAAGGTGTGCGCTCTTTGAGGAACTCCTCGCCTGTGCCGTGCTCCATCACGTCCTCGAGCGACGGCACGGGGATGCGCTTCTTGCGTGTCTTGCCGTGGTTGTCCTTCTTTTTGATTTCGAGGAAGGAAATCTGGGAATCTACGTATGTGCGGGCCCTTACTTTCATGCGGGGCTTATGGCCGCACTGGTGGCGCTGATACATGGAGTGGGCCTCGTCATCCCAGTAAATCGTGCGGTAGGGCGCAATTTTGTGGCCGCAGTTGAACTGTGCGTAGTAACTGCCCTGGCACAGCGCCAGCAGTTGCTCGAGCACGGGCATCGTGGTGACGAATTTCGTGTCCGTGCGGTTCATCAGTTTTATTCCCGACATTTCCTCCAGGGTGATAGGGGGCAGCTGGTCAAGAAGAGCTTCAAGGGTGGGATATTCTTGGGGCATTTATTGCTAACGCTACTTTTGCGCGTGCAAATTTACACAAAAAAATCGTAAAAGGGGGAAAGAATGCAATAAAATGCCGGAAAAAGTTGTATGAGGGCTAATATGATGCAAAAAATAGGAAATTCTTTACATTTTGGCGCAGCAGGAATTAGTTATTAGGGTAAATCCGTCGCTTTGAGAGGCCCGTTTTTTTATGGTATGTGAAAGCGGGTTTCGCTTTTTTACCTGTTCATTGAAAAAAAAGGAACCCCAGATTTATTTTTTGCATAGATTTTGGACCGTTTTCGAGGCTCGCGATGACCTAACCCTGCATTCCGCCCAAAAACGTCCGTTTTGAAAAAAATGGGAGCAGTCCCATTTTTTTTAAGGTTTAATCCAATTTTCCCGATACCCTATTTTAGCAAAAACTAAAAGGGACATCGGAAAAAATGAAAGGGCGATTGTTCAAATTAAAAGGGAGATAATTTCAACTAAAAGGGCATTAGTTGCGATTAAAAGGGCTTTAGGAGGGACCCCCTCCCCGCTCCCCCGAGGGGGGAGTGCTGCAATTTGGGACAAAAATGCGATTGGAAAGACGGATATAAGGGGGTGTAGAGAGGGTTTTAGGGGGGCGTTTTTATTCACTCTTGTGTTAAACGCAAGATAATCAGCAATATAGCAAACCCTCTCAGAATCGCACAGAAGTAAATGCGAAAAATTTTTTTGAAAATACGGCCAAATTTTGAGGGTAAAAGGTGAAAATATCTTGACAAAAAGTGAACGGCTTTTTTTTACAAAATAAATTAGGGATTAAAGGAAAAACTCTGTTGTCTTTTATATTATTAAGACGACTTTATCAGCATTTGTTATTTGCAACACACGTCGCAATGTCCGCAGCGGGGGCTGTCTTTTTCGCCGAAATAGTTGAGAAGATATTGGCTCCGGCAGGTGTCTTGCTCGGTGGCGTAGGTAGTGATGCCCTTAATATGGCGCTCGAACACGCCCTTACGCTCCTCATACACGCTCTTGGGGAATTGGATGCGGCGGGTCTCCAGACGGCGCTGCTCATAGAGAATATGCGGCACGTTCTTGCGGGGCACGTAGTTGATGATGCGCTGCCGCGTGAGGTTCATGAGGAGGTCGTAAATTTCCTGGGGGCTGAAGCCGGTGTCGGTGGACAGCGTCTCTTCTTCAATGAAGACGTACTCGGCGAAAAGGCCGGTGTAACGGCGCATGAGCGCGCTGATGATTCTGTCGTGGCTGGAGGAGAGGTGGCGAAGGTAGTATAACTCGTCACGGCGCATGATAAACATAATGCGCGACTTGCTGTCGTCGCTGTCGCGGTAGGTTATGTAGCCGGCGCGGGTGAGCAGTTTGAGAGCACTCTCCACCCCCACGGGGTAATGGCGGAAACAGCGGCAGAAGTTGTTGATGTTGAACTCGTGGTCCTGCCCTGCGCCTTCGCCCACGGGCAGTTGGAAATAGTAAGCCAGTTCTTCGTAAATCTGGGCGCAGAAATCTTTGGGCGGGAACTCCTCTGCGATGTGGCGCTCCATCTTCTTGATGTCGTTTTTCGCGTAAAGGAGCACGGCCCAGGCGTCCTGTCCGTCGCGTCCGGCGCGCCCCGCCTCTTGGAAGTAGGCTTCCACGGAGTCGGGCAGGTCGAGGTGTATCACGAGGCGCACGTCGGGCTTGTCGATGCCCATGCCGAAGGCGTTGGTGGCCACCATGACGCGCGTCTCGCCCGTTTGCCAGCGTTGCTGCCGCAGGGCTTTGTCGGCCAAAGGGAGACCGGCGTGGAAGAAGAGGGCTTTTACGCCGCTCTCCACCAGTTGGCGGGCTGTCTCTACCGTTCCCTCCCTGCTGCGGGTGTAAACGATGGCCGAGCCCGGCACGCTCTGCAGGATATGGAGCAATTGGCCGAACTTGTCCTCGCTTTGCCGCACCACGTAGTGGAGGTTCTTGCGCTCGAAACTCATGCGGAACACCTCGCTGCCCTCCCTGAACTCCAGTTGCCGGCAGATGTCGTCCACCACTTCGGGCGTGGCGGTGGCGGTGAGGGCCAGGACGGGCACGCCGGGGCACCTCTTCCTCACCTCCTTCACCCTTAGATACGCCGGGCGGAAGTCATAGCCCCACTGCGAGATGCAATGGGCCTCGTCCACGGTGATGAGGCTCACGTTCATGCGCTTCAATTTCTCCTGAAACATTTCGGAGTCGAGACGTTCGGGGCTGATGTAAAGGAATTTGGTCTTGCCGAAGATGCAATTGTCGTAAACGCGCTCGATGTCCACGGCACTCATCCCGCTATACACGGCGGAGGCGAGGATATTGCGGTTGCGCAGGTTCTGCACCTGGTCGCGCATCAGGGCAATCAGCGGGGTGATAACAAGGCAGAGACCCTCCTGGCACAGCGCCGGCACCTGGAAGGTAATACTCTTGCCGCCGCCCGTCGGCATCAGGCCCAACGTGTCGTGGCCCGCCATGATGCTGGCGATAATCTCCTCCTGAATGCCGCGGAACGAGTCGTAGCCCCAGTTCTCTCGCAACACGTCGAGAGGAGTGGGGGGGAGGGGTGCGGGGTGTGCCGAATCGTTATTCATAGTGCACACTTGTTATTCCCGCGGGCGGATGTCTTCTATCTGTAATTGGATTTCGCCGCGCTTGTGGCTGTTTTCCTCCACGCTGTAGCAGATGTCAAAGGCGCGGCGCGTCTTGATGTAGCGCACCTGATTGGCCTGACCGAAGGCGATGCCGTTCATCACGTGATTGGACTTGCCATCGACCAGTTCCATGCGGATATGCTCCTGGCCACGTCCCACAACTTTGGACGTGCCGTAGTCAAAAACCTTATTGGTGCAGAAGTGGGGGCGCTCGTTGGCCGGACCGAAGGGCGAGAACTTCTGCAACTGGCGGAAGAAGTCGTAGTTGATGTCCTCAAAGTTGAGGTGCCCGATAATATCTATAGTGGGCTGCGTCTGCTCGTCGAGGATATGTTTCTCCACGTATGCCTCAAAGCGGCGCGTGAACTCGGGCACGTTTTCGGCCTTCATACTCAGGCCTGCGGCATAGGTGTGTCCGCCGAAGTTCTCCAGAAGGTCGGCGCAGGAAAGCACGGCGGCATACACGTCAAAGCCGCTCACGCTGCGCGCACTGCCGGTGGCTACGCCTTCGGCGCGGGTCAGCACCACGGCGGGGCGATAGTATTGCTCCGTCAGGCGGGAGGCCACGATGCCTATGATACCTTTGTGCCACTGCTCGTTGTAGATGACCACCGACTTCTTGTCCTCGATGCCGGGCAGGTTGCGCGCTTGCTCGTAAGCCTCCTCCGTGATGGTGCGGTCGAGGTCCTTGCGCTGCTCGTTGTACATATTTATGCGTGAGGCCAGCTCCTGTGCCGTCTGGTAGTCCTGTTCCACGAGCAGAGCCACGGCCAGTTTGCCATTCTGCATCCTTCCGCTGGCGTTGATGCGGGGGCCTATCTTGAAGATGATATCATTCATCGTCAGCTCGCGGTCGCCCAGTCCGCATACCTCGGCTATGGCCTGCAGGCCGGTGGAGGCGTTGGAATTGAGGCAGCGCAGGCCGTGGTAGGCCAGCACGCGGTTTTCGCCCATAATAGGTACGATGTCGGAAGCGATACTTACGGCGCAGAGGTCGAGCAACTCATAGAGTTTGTTGAACTCAATGCCGTTGCTCAGGGCGAAGGCTTGCATGAATTTGAAGCCCACGCCGCAGCCGGAGAGGTCGGTGTAGGGGTAGAGGTTGTCTTCGCGCTTGGGGTTGAGAATAGCGACGGCTGCCGGCAGTTCGGGATCGGGCACGTGGTGGTCGCAGATGATGAAATCGATGCCTTGGTCCTTGGCGTACTGTATTTCGTCCACGGCTTTGATGCCACAGTCGAGCACGATGATGAGTTTCACACCCGTTTCGGCCGCAAAATCTACGCCTTTGAAGCTTACGCCGTAGCCTTCGTCATAACGGTCGGGGATGTAGTAGTCCACGTTGCTGTAGTACTGATGCAGGAATTTATACACCAGCGCCACGGCTGTGCAGCCATCCACATCGTAGTCGCCATAAACGAGGACGCGTTCTTTCTTCGCAAGGGCCTGGTTGAGCCGGTCCACCGCTACTTGCATGTCGTTCATAAGGAACGGGTCGTGCAGTTCGGTGAGTTGAGGGCGGAAGAAGCGCCGCGCCTCCGGCAGTGTGGTTATGCCACGCTCCGTCAGCAGCCTCCCCAAGGCGGGGTGGATGCCCATTCCTTCGGCAAGTTGCTGTGCGGTGGCAGCCTGCTCGGCGGAAAATTCTATTTCATTCCACTCGTAGAGCATGGCACTCAAAAAAAGTGTGTGACGAATAAAAAGGAAAGTGATCTGGCCGGGGCTCGAACCCGGGACCCACAGCTTAGAAGGCTGTTGCTCTATCCAACTGAGCTACCAGACCGGAATGAAACGGCTGCAAAGATACGAAAAAAAAGTGAAGCGGGCAAGTGTCTGCCCGCTTTTTTAACGGCTTGTATCCAAGGATGAACGTTTTTGACGGTTGTAAGAGCGATAATCGTCAAGCGGAATGTCAATTTCGGGTTCCGACAACGGTGTGGCGTGGGGCAGGCGGAAGCGCAGATATTTGATAGAAAGTCCGCGCTGGAGCCACTGCTGCTCGTAATAGGTCTGTATGCCGAGGATGGGGTCGTCCTTCACTTCGGCGTAGAGGTCCTCCACCACCACTTCGGCGGGCAGCTGGCATTTTCTGACGAGTTCGCGCGTGTACGTATATAAGAATAAGGAGTCGGTCTTCACGTGCACGGTGCCGCCGTCGCAGAGGAAGTGGCGGTAGCGCTCCAGAAAATACGACGACGTCAGGCGCTTCGTGGCTTTCTTCATCTGTGGATCGGAGAAAGTGAGCCATATCTCGCTGATTTCTCCGGGCGCGAAGAAACGCTCGATAAACTCTATGCGCGTCCGCAGGAAGGCTACGTTGCCGAGCCCCTCGTTGAGAGCCTCGGTGGCACCGTGCCACATGCGGGCACCCTTGATGTCGATGCCGATGAAGTTCTTGTCGGGGAAGAGACGGCCCAGCCCTACGCAATACTCGCCGCGCCCGCAGCCGAGTTCCAGTACGATGGGGTTGCCGTTGCCGAAATGGCGCTCTCCCCAATGACCGCGCATGTCGGCCTCCCAGGCGGCCGGATGGATGTCGGCCGACTGCAGCACATTGCCGTAGGTGGCCATGTCTGCGAACTTTGATAACTTATTCTTGCTCATCTTTTTGCAAGATTTGGTTAACTTCTTTCTCTATGTTCCCAATCTTCTCTTTGCAGAGCTTGAGAAGCCCTTGCGCTTCCTTGAGCGCGGCGGCCAGATTGTCGATGTCGAGCGTGCCTTGCTCAATGTCCTGGGTGATTTTCTCAAGGCGGGCGAACGCCTCGGTGTAGGTCATTTCGTTCTTCATATTCGGGTTGTCTTTTCTCAAATTGTGGATGTTATTTCCCCCTGTGCGAGGGTGGTGGTGATGCGGTCGCCAGGTTTGAGGTCGGCTGCCGAGCGCACGGCTTTGCCGTCGAGGCGCGTGATGGAGTAGCCGCGGCGGAGGATAAGGGCAGGGTCGGCCAGTTTCAGGCTGTTTTCTATGAGCGCAAGGCGGTGCATTTGCTCGCGTAAAAGTCCCGTGGCGGCCGTGTCGAATTTTTGTGTGGCGAGTGTGAGCCCCGTCTGTTTCGCGTTCACTTGCCGCAGGGCGGCGGAAGGCAGGCGGGTGCTGAAATCGCCAAGTTGCCGGCGTGCGACGAGGAGGCGTTGGGCGCTGCTTTGGATAAGGATTTTATCAGTCTGTGATATTTCCAGCTTTACTTCATTTATGCGTGACTTAATCGCTGACAGCAAGCGCGTTTCAATATTCTTTAGTTCGTCGAAGCACTCCAGCCACTGGTCGATGAGGAAGGCGGCTACGGCCGTCGGCGTTTTGAGGCGCGTGTGGGCCACGAGGTCGATGACTGTCTCGTCGCGTTCGTGGCCGATGCCAGTGATGACGGGCAGGGGGAACTGCGCCACATTCGCGGCCAGGGCGTAACTCTCAAATCCCCCGAGGTCGGCCACCGCTCCGCCGCCGCGGATGATGCACACGGCGTCCCATTCGTGGCATTCGTCGTTGATGCGGTCGAGAGCCTCAATAATGCTGGCCTCCACCGCCTCGCCCTGCATCGTAGCGGGGAACAGGCGCGTCAGGATGGGCACGCCGGCTTTTTCTATCTGGTCGCGGAAGTCGCCATAGCCGGCCGCCGTGGCACTGGAAATGACGGCCACGCGGCGGATGGGGCGGGGGAGCAGGAGCTCCCTGTTCATGTGGAGCACGCCGTCCTCGTCGAGTTGGCGGAGAATCTCCTGACGTCGGCGGGCGGCGTCGCCGAGAGTGAAAGAAGGGTCAATGTCGCTGACGGAGAGGGCGAAACCGTACTGCGGATGGAAAGTAACCTTCACCTCAATGAGAACCTTCATTCCCGCCTGCAGACGCTGGCCGCTTTCGCGCTCAAAACGCGGGCGAAGAAAAGCATATACGTTGCGCCAAATGTTGGCGCGGGCACGGGCCAGCACTTGCCCCGTAGCGTCGTCGTGCTCAATGAGTTCCATGTAGCAATGGCCGCCGGCGCCTTCGCGACATTCGGCAATCTCGGCCCTCACCCAGAAGGGCGAAGGCATGGTGATTTCCAGCGTTTCGCGTACTATTTCGCCGAGTTCGGAAAGTCTGATGGACTGCATGGGGAAGAGGGTGTGCTGAAGCCTTATGTGTGAAAATAAATGTGGGGAAAATGCTTAACGCAGTTCTATTTTGCGCTCTCTTAAGCCGCTTTTGAAAAGAGGAAAAGAGCGTTTTTTGCGCTTGCAAACCCTGTTTTATTTATGAAATCCGCTTTGTTTTGCGCTCTAAGTGCTGTTTTAGATGCGAAAAAATGTTCTATTTTGGATTTTTGCGGGTATTCTTCTGCCTTTAGGAGCAGAGATTTTTATAGGAACGGCCGTGAAAAATACTAATCAGGAAAGTGTGAAAACTAATGGCGACTTAGTTGAAACTAATGCCGACTTAATTGAAACTAATGCCGACTTAGTTGAAATTAGTGCCGATTTAGTTTTTCCTAATGCCGATTTAATTTTTCCTAATGCCGATTTAGTTAAAATTAAAAGGGACATCGGACGAATTAAAAGGGGAGTAGTTCGCGGCTAAATATAGAAAAAACCGGGGCCTAAAGGCGCCCCGGCTTTCGTATTCGGGGGAGAGAAAAGTAGGGACGGCCGAAGGTGCGGCTACTTACTTTTCAAGTGTGAGCGCAGACGAACCAATCATTTGCCCATCGACGAAGATGGCGAGGGAGTACTTGCCCGGTTGGAGCGTTTCGTTGACAGGAACATAGAGTTGCACGGCCGTGGCCTGTCCTGTGTATTCCACCTGGCGCTGGGCCGAGCATTCCAGCGAGCGGTTCTCGTAAGTGAAGGAGCCCGAGGGGTTTAGCACGGCGTTGCCGGGCTTTAGCAGGCGCACGTAGGCGGTGCGGTTGCCGGCCTGGGCGGTGACGTTCTTGGCGATGGTGAAACTGATGGCGAAACGCTGCACGTCTTTGGTCTTTTTGGCCATTTTGCCGTTTTTCTTGAGCGGCGAGATGGCAATGTTGGTGGCGTCGAGCTGGGCAGCGATGGCTACTTTCTCGGTGAGGTTGGCGCGCTCGGTGTTGAGGTTGGTAATCTGCGTGTTAGCCTCCAGTACCTGTGCGCGGGCCTCGTCGCGCTCGGTGGTGAGCGTCTGGTTGAGGCGCTGGAGGGAGTCCACCTGCAGGATGTAGGAGCGCAGCACTTCGCGCACGGTGGCGAGTTCGGCCTTGAGCTTGCGAATTTCGGCCACGTCGGCGCTTTTGCTGGCCTTGAGCTGGCGCAGTTGTTCGGCAAGGTTCTCGGCACGCTGCTGCTCGGCGTTGAGGCGCTGCAGGAGGGAGTCGTCCTGAATGCCTTTCTTCAGTTCGTCGTACTGAAGGGCGTATTCGGCATACTGGTTCTCCATCTCCTGGCGGTCAAGCTCGGCCAGCTGGCGGAGCTCCTCGAGTTCCTTTTCCTGGTCCTCGATTTTCTTGTTGTCAGTGCAGCCCCATAGAAGCAGGGCAAGGCAGAAAAGAAGAGTCTTTCTCATGGCGGTGTGAAAATTTGGACGCAAAGTTACACTATTATTTTAAATAATGTGCGTGCAAGGGCGAAAATTTTTACGAAATCAGGGTAAAAAAAATTATTTTTACGAAAAAAGGAATGAAAAACTTTGTCGGTTGCGCAAAACTTGCTAAATTTGCACTTGCAAACTAAGTAGGACGACACAATCATATAACAAACCTTTAATTATTAACTTTATTCAAAACAAAACAAATGGCAACAACTGCTCCCGCACCTAAGCGTGCAAAGAAGTCTCAGGGCTTCACCGGTATTAAGTCCGGTCTGTTAGTTATCTTCATCAGCTGGATCATCGCTGAGTTGATTTATGTATGTGTATTCGGCTACAAGAGCCACTTCTCCGACGGCGACACTTGGGCCAGCGTTCCCTTCTCTCTCTTCAATGACGGCGAACACCAGCCCGTGACCGGCGACCTTCTCGGTACCATCTACAAAGGCGGCTTCATCGTGCCCCTTATCTGGACTCAGCTCATCACCGTCCTGATCCTCATCGTAGAGCGTTTCCTCGCTATCCGCACCGCTTACGGTAAGGAAGCCCTTCCCCTGTTCGTCAAGAAGATTAAGGAAGCCCTCGGCGCCAACGACCTTGCCAAGGCTCAGCAGATTTGTGACAAGCAGCAGGGTTCCGTGGCCAACGTAGTGAACGCCACCCTGAAGACCTACCGCGAAGTAGAGGCCGACACAACCCTGAGCAAGGAACAGAAGGTGCTCGCCATCCAGAAGTCCCTCGAAGAGGCCACCGCTCTGGAAATGCCTATGCTGCAGGAGAACCTCCCCATCATCGGTACTATCGTAACGCTCGGTACTCTTACCGGTCTGCTCGGTACTGTAATGGGTATGATCAAGTCCTTCTCCGCTATGGGTGCCGGCGACGGTGGTGCTGACTCCGCAGCCCTGTCCGTAGGTATCTCCGAGGCCCTTGTAAATACCGCTTCCGGTATCGCCACCGGTGCTTCCGCCGTTATCTCCTACAACTACTTCACCAACAAGATTGACCGTCTGACCTTCTCTCTCGACGAGGTAGGCTTCAGCATCGTTTCTACTTTCAACGCAACCCACTAATCCGTAAGCATTAAAGACGCTACAAAAGTAAGACACAATGGGACGATTTAAAATCACAAAACAAGACACATTCATCGACATGACGCCGATGAGTGACGTCATGGTCCTGCTGCTTACCTTCTTTATGCTTACTGCAACATTCGTAAAGGAAGAACCTGTCAAGGTAAACGCCCCTAACTCGCTCAGCGAAGTCAAGATTCCTGAGAACAACCTGCTCACCATTTTCGTAGAAAACAAAGGCAAGGTGTTCATGACCATGGATAATCCCGACACCCAGAGAGCAATGGCCGAGGAAATGGCCAAGAGAGGCAGCATCAACCTGACAGATGCCCAGATGAAGGAATTTGCAAACGTACCCACCTTCGGTTGTGAAATGGGTTCGCTCGGCAGTTGGCTCGACTTGGGCGACCGCCGCAACGAGTTCCTTACAAAGAACGAAAGTGCCGGCATTCCTTGCGACAGTGTCAATGATGAGCTGAAGCTGTGGGTTGCAGCAGCCCGTGAAGCAAACGGCGAAAACATGCATATCGCCATCAAGGCCGATAAAGCTACGCCGTATCTCTTTATCAAACGTGTTATGGATTCCCTTCGCTCAATCGATGAAAGCCGTTATAACCTTATAACGAATTTCAAAGACGGCGATAATTAATTAGAAGAATGTTATGGCTAATTTAGGTAGCAGTAAGCAAAAGAAAATGAATTCGCGTGTCGACTTCACCCCTATGGTCGACATGATCATGCTGCTCGTGACATTCTTCATGCTGTGTACCACCCTGCTGAAGCCTCAGACCATGGATATCACCATGCCTTCCGACAAGGACGATATCAAGGATGAGAACCGCAGCCAGGTGGCCGCAGACAAGGCTATCACGGTAATCCTCGACAAAGAGGACGCAGTATATTACTTCACTGGCAAGCCCAGTGAGGCAGAACTCAAGAAGACAGAATATGGACGTAACGGCATCCGCCGCGTCATCATGGACATGAACCTCGAGGCCGTGCAGAAAGCACAGGCCCTGAAGAAAGAGTTCCAGAGCCGCTACTCCAGCGACCCCAAGCAGGATGCTATCAACCAGGCTGAATACAAGAAGCGCCTGTCCGAGATTAAGAACGCCGACAATACCGTCAGCGTCATCATCAAGGCCACAGACGAAGCAACGTATCAGAACCTCCTCGACATCCTTGACGAAATGTCCATCTGCTCTGTAGGTAAGTTTGTAATCGATAATGTTCATGATCAGGATAAAGCCATGATCGCTGAACTCGAAGGTAAATAAGTAAAATATTCTAAAAGCTATGTCAAAAGTTGATTTGAAATCTCGCGAATGGTGCGAGCTCGTCTTCGAAGGACGTAATAAGGAGTATGGTGCTTATGACCTCCGTGCCAAGTCTGGCCAGCGTCAGGTGAAAGGTATCATCGCGATACTTATCCTTATTGCTGCTATTGCAGTTCTCGTGGGCATCAAGATGGCAGCCGACTCCATCATGGCTAATAGCCGTGACCGCGATGCCGAACTTGCTACGGAGCTCTCTCAGCTAAAGAAGGATGAACCCGTCCAGAAGAAAGAAGAGATAAAGCAAGAGTATGAGCAGCCCGAAGTTCAGAAGGTTGCCGTAAAGGCTTCTATCCAGTTCACCGTGCCCGAAATCGTTGACGTTGTCGATGAAAGTAAGAAGATGAAGAACCAGGAAGAGCTGAACCGCTCCAACATCTCTATTGCTTCGCAGGACTATGAAGGTGACGTGAATGGTAAAGGTACCATTGACGACCTGAAGGACAACCAGCAGGCTGGCGGTAACCAGGCCGCCCCTGAAGAAGACTCTAAGATTTACACCATAGTAGAAACTCCCGCCTCATTCCCCGGCGGCGAAGCTGCACTGCTGAACTACGTGAACAGCCATCTGAAGTATCCCGCCATTGCGCAGGAAGAAGGCATTCAGGGTAAGGTCGTGCTGAAGTTCGTCGTCCTTGAGAACGGTAACGTAGGCCAAGTACAGGTCGTGCAGTCCCTTGAGAGCCATTGCGATCAGGAAGCCGTGCGCGTTGTAAAGAGCCTGCCGCGTTTCTCTCCCGGTAAGCAGCAGGGTAAGCCCGTTAAGTCGTGGTTCACTCTCCCCATCCGCTTCCAGCTGATGTAATCTAAGCACTATCACACTGAGATAAGGAGGTTGTCAGGGCCACTAAGGCAACTGACAACCTCTTTTCTTTCACACATTTCATATATATAAAGAAATGAAAAAGCTCTATCTCCTGGCTCTCGCCATGCTCGTCGTCGGTTGCGGCGAGAAGAAAATAGTCGGAAACAAGTGGCTCAGCGAAGATGACGTGTACGTCGCCGTGGAAGCCAGCTTTGAAAACCTGATGAAGGGCGAGGTGACCGCCTTCCAGAATAAGTACGTTGAAGCAGAGACGCACGTGCTCTACACCAGCGAGGACTCCGTCATAAACCTGCTCCTCGACGATAGCGTGCGCTGCGCCGTAGCCACGCGAATGCTCACAGAGAAAGAGCGCGCCTACCTCAAGGACGCCCACCGCCTCGTGGCGCGCCATCAACTCATCGGCTACGACGCCTTCGCCCTCATCGTCAACAAACAGAACACCGACACCGTCATCACCACCGACGAGATACGCCGCATAGCCCTGGGCGAAATCACCCGCTGGGAGCAACTCGCCCACGGAACGAAGAAGGGCGAGCTCAAACTCCTCTTCGACCGCAGCGGTTCCAGCACTGTGCGCTACATGCGCGACAGCCTCTGCAACGGCAAGGAACTCAAGGGCAACGTCTATGCCCAAGGCACCCACCTCGCCGTCATTGACATGGTGAAGAGCAACCCCGACGTCATCGGTGTCGTCAGTACCGACTGGCTGCGAGCCCAGGGCGAGTCCACTCTCAGCTCTTTCCGCGACCTTGACGTGAACGTGATGCTCGTCAGCCGCGGTAGCAGTGCTTATGAAATGAGTAAGATATGCCGTCCCTATCAGTATTACATTGCCAACGGCGACTATCCCCTCGTGCGCAACGTCTATGCCATCACCACCGACCCGCGCACACGAAGCAAGCAGGCCTACTTCTTCCATTTCCTCAAGGGCGACGGCGGCCAGCGCATCATCTGCAACGACTCCCAGCTCCTCCCGTATCTCGGCGTGCAGATACGCGACGTCAACATACGGTAGCGACAATCTCTCACACCTCCTGGCCTACAGCCATCCTTGTGGACCGGGCGGTTTTTTACAAAAGCCCACCGAGGCGACAAATTGGAGAAACAAGGCAATAGCCCTGTTTCTCTTTTTTTAGTTAGGGACTTTATTCAATGTTATTGCTGTCCGGGGAAAATTGAATTCTTTTAGCATTGGGATGAAGGCCCTTAATTGTAGAGCCTAGGGCAGAGTGACCGAAAGGAACGTCGCCCTAGGGTGCAGGTGAGATAACCAAGCGCCGCCGCAACGCGGCATAATTGTTTCGGGGCAACGCCCCAATGCACTGGCCTGAAGGAGCCCCCCCTCCGGCGCTTCGCGCCACCTCCCCCCAAGGGGAGGAATACTTACCCAGCGTTTGCTTTATAACCCTAGGGCGACGTTCCCTTCGTTCACTCTGCCCTAGGCTTTACACTTCTGGGCTTTCGCCCGCTTCATAAAAGGTAAGCCCCTCCTCTTGACAACCTTCCATTTCTCCTACATTTACAAAGGATGCGGAAGATTACATCCTTTTTTAACGGACAGCAATAATTCAATGGGAAATGTTTGCTGCTGTAGGCTTAACCCCGTGTTGCGAGGCACTGCGACACGGCAGAAAGCATGCTTTCTTCCGCGCCACAGCCCCTCGCCCCACGCCTCTGCGAGGCTTCGCAGCAGCAAACGGAAAATATAGAAAATTGCCAATGCATAAAATAAAAATAAGGAAAATAAGGAAATTAGCAAATTAGAGAATTAGCAAATTAGCAAATGGCCTGCGGACGGAGTGCTTTATTTCTTTTCGAGGCGCGTGTAACAAACAATTTCCGGCAAAGCCGCCCTATTTCTTGCGAAGCAACGAAAAGTCCCCTGTCCATTCCCGCCCGCACGTAAATGCCGTGGGCATGAAATAAGGTAGCCAGCCATAAGGCCGACCGAAGGGCGGGCGCAATGGCTGGTTGTATGTGCGACAACCATGCAGCCTGCCGTCAGGTAGGCGATACAGCAGTTCCCGTCCACTCCTTGTCCAAAGGATTGCAGTCCTCGCCCTTAGGATTGCAGTCCTCCCCCTTAGGATTGGAGTCCTCGCCCTTAGGATTGCAGTCCTAAGGGGGAGGACTGCAGATGTCCCCTATAAGGACTGTAGTTTTCCCCTATAAGGATTGCAGTTTTCCCCTATAAGGATTGCAGTTTTCCCCTATAAGGATTGCAGTTTTCCCCTATAAGGATTCCAGTCCTAATAGGGGAGGACTGGAATTACTACTTCTCTACACAAAAGGAAGTCGGCCTCATAGCGCGTCATAACGCCCTTATGATAACCTCAATGAAATAAAAATGGTAGGTTCCGGTACTAAAATGGCCTAAAAATCAATAAATGACGGTTGCTTTTGTTGGTTTTCGAAAGATTCTGTTGTTTATTTGACAAAAAAATAATACACTACTGTCCCGTAAAAGTGGACAAATCGGTCTTTGAAACTATTGAAATATAGTCTTTTATAAGCAGTTTTGCGAGTCAACGGACTTGAATTTGTAACTTTGCAGCCAAAATCAATGACTGCATATGTTCCAAGACAAA
>JAZRYH010000061.1:0-5694 GCA_045600685.1 Alloprevotella sp.
CCCCTTGGGGGAGGTGGAGGGATGGGGAGGAAAAGAGCTCTCCCCCTTGGGGGTAGTGGAGGGGGTCTTATTCATACGTCTGGTGGCAGGCGATGAGGACGCCGGTGTGGGGGTTGAAGGTGCCGAGGGCGTAGTCGTGGCGGGGATTGGCGGCCAGCGTCTCTATCATCTCGGCGAAGGAAGTCTCGGCGGCATTGTAGATGACGGCATCCACGGGGCGGTCGGGCGAGGGCGTGGAGGTGGCGAGCAGGTCTATGCCGTTGCGCTCGGCGATGTCGGCCACGACGTCGGCTTGCGGGGCGTTGGCGTCGTAGGCATAGAGGTCGGCATGGCGCGTACGGTTGGACGTAAGGAACTCTCCTATGCCGCGGAACCACTGTCCCACGAGAGCCATCAGCGCACGTGTGTAGATAGCCAGACGTATGGGGAGGGTGAGCAAGAGGCTGGAGGCGAAATGCTTGCGGAAGAAGATGAGCATGGCCTCGTAGAAGGTGTGCACGTAGTGGTAGGTGTTCTTCTTCGTGCTCTCGCCCTTGTAGTGGAGGATGGGCGTGGGGATGTAGTAATTTTGGAAGCCGGCCTTGAGAAAACGGTAGGAGAGGTCTATGTCCTCGCCGTACATGAAGAAGGCCTCGTCAAAGTAGCCCACCTTGTTGAGGGACTCCCTGCGGCAGAGCATGAAGGCGCCGCTCACGATGTCGATGGGGCAGGGCTGGTCGTCGGGCAGGTAGCGCATGTAGTAGCGTCCGAAGCGGCGGCTCTTGGGGAAGAGCGTGCCGAGGCCCGTCATCTTGCAGAAACTCACCCATGGCGTGGGGAGCCCGCGGCGGCTCTCGGGGGCAAAGCGGCCGTCGCCGCTAATCATCCTGACGCCCATCACGCCGAGGTCGGGGTGGGCTTCGGCAAAGTCGAGTGCGTCTTTCAGTGTGTGCTCCGTGATGATGGTGTCGGGGTTGAGGAAGAGGACGTATTCGCCCTTTGAGCGGCGTATGGCCTGGTTGTTGGCGCGGCCGAAGCCCACGTTGCGGGCGTTGGGAATGATATGCAGGGCGGGGTAGCGGTCGGCGGGGAAGCGGTGGGCGATGTAGCCGGCGGAGTTGTCGGGCGAATCGTTGTCCACGACGAACACCTCACCGTCGATGCCGCCTTGCTTGAGCGAGGCGTACACGCTCAAGAGGCATTGCTCCACGTAGTGGCGCACATTGTAGTTGACAATTATAATGGAGAGTTTCATGATAGGAGCCTCACCCCGTCAGAGCTTCCTTCGGAACTTTGCCACCCCTCCCCGAAAAGGGAAAAAGCCTCACCCCGTCAAAGCTTCCTTCGGAACTTTGCCACCCCTCCCCTATTAGGGAGGGGGAGAATACTTCTAAAGGCTGGGAGGTTGGGAGGTTATAGGGTTATGAGGTTATTGGGTTATAAGGTTATGAGGTTATAGAGTTATGAGGTTTTGAACCTTTAGGAGTATCTTCCCCTCCCTATTCGGGGAGGGGTGGCGCGGCACGTAGTGGCCGCGACGGGGTGAGGCTGTGTGTTAGTTTGTGGGTGAGGCTTCTATCTCTATGGCGAACGTCGTGCCCTTGCCTATCTCGGAGGCCTCCACGTATATGCGGCCGTGGTGGTATTCCTCCACGATGCGCTTGGCGAGGGAGAGGCCGAGGCCCCAGCCGCGCTTCTTTGTAGTGAAGCCCGGGCGGAAGACATCCTTAAAGTGGCCGCGCTCAATGCCCTTGCCGGTGTCGGCCACTTCTACGAGGATATGGCCGCGCTGACGGCTCACGTAG
Organism: Alloprevotella sp.; assembly: GCA_045600685.1. Classification (GTDB taxonomy): domain Bacteria; phylum Bacteroidota; class Bacteroidia; order Bacteroidales; family Bacteroidaceae; genus Alloprevotella. The sequence continues at coordinate 1,785 of JAZRYH010000061.1, forward strand.
ATGGCTATCTTGCCCTGGCCCTGCATGGCGTCGATGGCGTTCTTGCAGAGGTTCTCAATGACCCACTCAAAGAGCGGGGCGCACACCGAGGCCTGCATGTGCTCCTCGGAGAAGGAGGTGGTCATCTCCACGCGGTCCGACGTGCGGCGATGGATATAATCCACCACGTGCTGTACTATCTCGCAGAGGTCGGCGGGCTTCATCTCGGGGGCGGAACCTATCTTTGAGAAGCGCTCGGCTATGAGTTGCAGACGTTGCACGTCGGTGCTCATGTCGGGCAGTAGCGGGTCGTCGGGGTATTGTTCGCGCAGCACTTGCGTCCATGCCATGAGCGAGGAGATTGGCGTGCCGAGCTGGTGGGCCGTCTCGCGTGAGAGTCCCACCCACACTTTGTTCTGTTCGGCGCGTTTGCTACTCAGCAGGGCGAAGATGGCCACGGCGATGAAGAGTCCCACGATGCCCAGTTGTACATAGGGGAACTGCGATAGGCGCGTGAGCATCAGGCTGTCGCCATAGCATACGGTGAGGGAGTCGGCCGCGGCCGCAGCATTCTCTTCCTCCGCAGTGGCAAGCGAGAGCGCCGTGTCTGCAACGTTTTCCGTGCTCTCCACGTCAGGGGACACGGCGAGCGAGTCCGCCGTTTCGGAGCTTGTGAGGTTTATAGTGAGGCGGTGGCCGCTCTTCACGATATTCTCAATAGCGGCGGAGTCCTCCACGTTGCGCGATTCCGTCACCTGCCCGTTCTTGTCGAGCACGACGATGGGGATATACTCGTTGCCGTTGATTACTTTCAGCACGAGGTTGAGGTCGGTGTTCTCATCGGCTTCGGAGAGTGCGCGCATAGCCTCTGCCCACACCGCCACGTTGCCGCGTTCCTCCGATTTGAGGTCCTGAATCAACACGTTGCTGACCCACAGCGACACGCCCGCAATGATGAAGGCCACCACTACGAGGGCTACCTTCACGTGCGTCATGTTGTTAATCCAGGAGAATTTCATCTTTTTCCCTTTATCCGTTGTTTATCGCGTTGTTAATCTCCTCAATGTAGGTAAGCAATTCCTCGCGTCCCGTGCGTTTTTCGGCTGAGGTGACGAAGTGGGGCGGGAGTTCCTCCCACTCTTCGCGCAGGGTGTTTAGGAAGCCTTCCACGTTGCGGCGCGTTTCGGCCTGACTGTTCTTGTCGGCCTTGGTGAAGACGATGGCGAAGGGCACGCCGTGCTCGCCGAGGAACTGTATGAAGTCCAGGTCGATTTGCTGCGGCTTCAGGCGGGAGTCGATGAGCACGAAGAGGTTGGTGAGTTGCTCGCGTTCCAGGACGTAGTGGTTGATGAGGTTATAGAGTTTCTCCATTTCCTTCTTCCCACGCTTGGCGTAGCCGTAGCCGGGAAGGTCCACGAGGTGCCACTCCTCATTTACGATGAAATGGTTGATGAGCAGCGTCTTTCCGGGGGTGGCAGAGGTCATGGCCAGTCCTTTTCGCCCCGTGAGCATATTGATGAGCGACGATTTCCCCACGTTGCTCCTCCCGATGAAGGCATACTCCGGCAGGGAGCTCTCCGGGCACATATCGGCGCGGCTGCTGCTCACGACGAAACGGGCAGTTTTTATTTCCATGTATTTTTAGTTGTTTAGTTGAAGAGTTGTTTAGTTGAAAAGTTGATACTTTCGTGGGTGCAACTCCTTTACTTTTAAACTTTTCTACTTTTTAACTCTTAAACTTTTCTACTTTAGTCGCACACGGCTCTCACTGAGCGTCCGTAGTATCTGTTGAAAGAGCCCCAGCCGAAGTATGTGGAGTGGAAATAGAAGACGTGGGCTTGCGAGGGGTTCTCCGTGTTGAGCGAGGAGGTCCAGTAGTAGCCGTATGAGCCGGCGAAGTTGAGGCTTTCCAGGTTGCGGTAGCCGGCGGCGGGGAAGAAGATGGAGTTGCCGTTAGGACCCGTGGCTTGTCGGCCATATGCGCCGTTCTTCGTCTTCCATGCCCAGGTGCATTGCGTGTAGAGTTCGTCGAAGTCCTCGTAGGTCGGCATGCGCCAGGGGAAGCCCCAGTTTACGGTAGCGGCGTCGTCGCTCTCTTCCAGCACGGCCTTGTTGTCCACAATGCCGTATGACTTGTTGTTGTTGTACTTCTTCATCGTGGCAGATGTGCCGTTGCAGAGCGTATAGGTGGTCCAGGAGTATTCTACGTCGGCGTGTGCTTCCGTCTCGCCCCATGCGAAGAACGTGCCGTACTTTTCCGGCGCGGCGGCACCTATGTTGCAGGTGGCCCACTTCTTACCTGAGGGCAGGCCGAGGTCCACCCATTCGTGGCTGTTGGCTTGTGCTTCCAGCGTGGCCATATACTGATACGCCTTTCCGCTCTCCTGCTTCTTGCCGGCCAGGGTGGTGGTGTACATTTTGCCGCCGTTGCCGTAGAGGATGGCGGTCAGCTCGTTGCCGCTAAGGTCTGCATAGGGCATAAGGGCCCATAGCGTCACTGTGCCCCCTGCTTCCACGCTGATGTCGGAGAGTCTCATGCTGAACGTGCGGCTCTTTGTCTCCACGGTGTATTTAGGCATGATGCTTGAGAGGTCGAGGCGCAGACGCGTGGGGAATAAGGCATCGGCCGCCACGAGGGTGAAGGACGAGAAACTGTCGGCCTCCGGCACCGTGAGCACGAACTTCACCAGCGCGCCCAGATGGCGGAACTGGAAGGACACCTCGCCGTCGGTGGGGCGCACCTGCCCAGACACGATATAGTCGTATTGCGTCAGGTTGTCCAGGTTGTCGTTGCCCGTCTGCCGCGCCGAACCATAGACGAAGGGGATGTTCGAGCGGTCCAGGTTGTATTTGTTGAAGGGGTAGTAGGCCGTGTAAACGTAATTGTTCTTCAGGGCCCAGCATCCGCCGTCGAAGTCGGCATATTTCTCTCCGGCGCCCGTGTCGATGGGGAATTCCATCTGGCTGCCGCGGGTGGAGTAAATGCCTACGGTGTCGGTGGCGCTCCAGATAAAGCTTACGCCGCTGCCGTTCTTCTGGGCCTGCGTGCGATAGCGGGACGAGAGAGCGTGAGAGGCGGTGGCATCGCTGGGACTGTCCCATACGAAGTCTTCTACGACGAAGCGCACCGTCTGCACTGCGTCATCGTTGTTGGATAATGTGTCTTCGGCGGAATCATTGGCACAGGATGCCATGAAAATGCCGGCACACAGGCTGATAAAGAGCGATGAGTATTTCATAGTCTTGGTGTTTTTTACAAATTAGTGGCTAATAGTCTTCTTCCGTGTTGTCAGGCGTCCACTCACGTGTCTCAAAGTTGAAGTCATCAATGGAGCCGCCGGGCTTTTCCAGAGAACCCGTCAGGAATTGTCGTGTCACGAAGGCGGTGACGGACGTCTCGGGGACGATGTACTGTTGTTTGATGTGTACCATAATAATAATTGCGCAAGGGCGTGCGCGCTTGTGTGTGCGATATTCCAAGCAAAAGTACGAATTAATGCCCGAACGGCAAAGCGAAAACCCATTTTTCTTCATTTTTGCGCCCTCGTGAGTAGAAAAATGCACATTCCGAGGGGGAAAAAAGCCACCAAACGAAAAAAATAAACCCGCAAAAAGACGCGCGCAGAGGCCCTCCAGAAACGTCATTTTTCCTTGCGCGCAAGGTGTAAAATATTTTGACACCAAAAAAAAGTGAGAAAACGAAAATTACACGGCGTTTTGTTATGTCGGAATAGCATTTGTGGCGGCCGTTTTTCCATCCTCTTCACCCCCTCCCCGACCCAAGCCGTCCGACACCCTGTTTTATTTTTCCCGACACCCCGTTTAAGTTTTTCCGATACCCTGTTTCGCGCCAAACTAAAAGGGCTATCGGAAAAACTAAAAGGGGGATAGTTCAAACTAAAAGGGGATTAGTTCAAACTAAAAGGGAGAT
>JAZRYH010000062.1:0-10177 GCA_045600685.1 Alloprevotella sp.
AGTTACTAAAAATCTGCGAGATATGCAATTTTTTAAAGAACTATTTTGCTCGAAAAAGTGTTAAAAAAAGCCCATTGCATCATGCTTTAGAACGTGATTTCTAGAACAATTTCTTGACTCAAATTTTGAGCACCCTACCCAGCGGGGCACAACAACCACAGATCCTTGCTGTTATGCCCCGCTGGGGCGTGCACGGTGGTCGCACCCCAGACCAGGGGCGATGCCCCTGGCTGGGTTGTGTAACCCCTTCGGGGTACAGGCTAAACTTTTTAGTGGACAACAATAGTGTTTTTTATATCTGCCCAATGCAATTTGGCATAATGACAGATGCGCCTTTTATCAAGAATTAAAGAATCCAGGAATCCGGTGCATTTGAAGAGACTTTATGGAATTGCGGCGCGATGCCGCCGGAATTATCGGCGGACGGACACCTTTATTGTTGCGGAACCAGTTGCGGGAGTTTTCCCCACTCCTCTGCTGCCTTATATTGCTCAAAAGATGATGCGGGCACCTTGATTTGTGCGGCGGCATTCAGACCATAAAAGGCGAACTCGCCGAGAAGGGGCGGCGCCTCGCCCTGTAGGGTGACGGACGTGAGAGCCGCACTTTCACAAAAGGCGTAGGCACCGATACTCACCACACTCCGCGGAATGACGAGCGCGTATAGGTCCGTGCACTCCTGAAAGGCTTGTCGGCCAATGGTGGTGAGGCCCAGGGGAAGACCCACGGCGGAGAGGTTATCACACCATCCGAAGGCGCAATCGCCGATGCGGCGCACGCCCTCCTCGATATTTACGCTCACAAGGCGCGAACAATTCATAAAAGCGCCATCGCCGATGGCCGTGACCTTGTATCGCTCGCCATGCACCGTTATTTCTGCCGGCACATGGATGCGACGCGAATAGCCTATGCCCGACTCGTAGTCGCAAGTGAGTTCCACTTCGCCTGCACCGGTGACATTATAGTAGAGACCGTCCACCTTGAAATCGTAGGCCAGCGATTGCTGCGCGAGGAAGAACGAGAGTAAAAGTAAAAGAAGATATAAACTTTGTTTCTTCATAGAATTGAGTGTGTTATGAGCAGACTTATTTACAATTAATTCTGCTGTCGGTTTGTGTTGTGGCGCTCTTGACGATCGGGGAGCACGGGCGCCTAGGGACGAAGCTGAAGGCAACTTTTCAATATGCGGTGCAAAGTTACGACATTATTCTTATATGCAAGCAAACGTAACTGATTATTTCTGTCAAAAGGCATATCTTGCTTTCAAAAACGTCCAAAATACGCCGCAAATCGCGATAACACACTCGCAAGATAGCAAAACGCGCCACGTTTTCCTTAAAAAAGAATAAAAAGGCCTCAAAGACTTTGCCATTCATAGGCTTTTGCGTAATTTTGTTGCGATTTTGCGCACGTAGCGCGTACTCGCACGCACGCCGCTCGCGAATAATTATAATTATTATGATGAGTTTTTTAACAAGATTCCTATCACTGAAACAGCAACTGCTTCTTGGGCTTACGACCCTTAAAGGCCGTTGTTCGCGCAAGCTGTACTGGACTTGCTTCACTGCCATTTTACTCCTCCTGCTCCTGCCCTGGGGATGCGTAGTGGCCGGGCTGATAGCCACTTATCGCACCCTGGCACAAGGCGATGAGATGCAAATCCCCCTGTGGGTCTGGATAGCCACCGTGGGACAGCCTTTGGTGGCCGGTATCCTGGCCAAGATGATGGCCGGCAGGATTTGCACGCAGTGGTATCTGCACAAGCACACCGGGCGAACCGGACAACAGGACTGAACACACACGAACGATAAAAAAACAACAGAACAATTTGATATGAGAAAGACTTTACTTCTTTTGGCTTTGGCTACGGCCACCTGCGCAATGGCTACACGCCCGCTGCGTCAGACGATTACATTGGCCGACGGGCGCACCGTCGCACTGGAAAAAAAAGTAACGACATGTCCGTCGGAGATGAGCGCCACGGGGCGCAATGAGGTGAAACGCCGCTCCTTCGCCACGACCGACCCCACAGGCCTCGGCATCTACGGCAAGAGCGCTAAGGGCACGCTGCCCAGCGTGGGCGAGAGGGAAATACCCGTCGTCATGGTGGCCTTCAGCGATAAAGGCTTCATGGCCGAGACAACGCGCGAGAAGGTGAGCCGCCTCTTCAACGAGGAGGGCTACAACGACATGGACGGCGGCGAAGGCTCGGGCCAGAAGGCAGCGGGCTCCGTGCGCGACTATTTCATTTATAACTCCGACGGCATGTTCCGCCCCCACTTCACCATCGTGGACAGCCTGACGCTGGACGGCGACTACGCCTCCTACGGCCGCAACAGCGGCAGCGGCAGCGACTCGAATATGAGCGGCTTCGTCAACGAGGCATTGAACAAGGCCGTGGCCAACGGCACAGACTTCAATCCCTACGTGGACGAGACGTCGGGCGGCGTGCCCCTCGTGGTGTTCTTCTTCGCCGGCCCCGGTGAGCACGCCTCGTATGAGGAAGGCTCAGAGGACTACATGTGGCCGAAGTACATGAGTACGTCAAGAACCATAGGCGGCGTGAAGTTCACGAGCTGCTTCGTGGGCAACGAAGTGATGCAGGACTATGCTCCCGCCGAGGACTATGAAGAGACGGGCCACGTCATCGTGAAGGGCCAGCACATAGCCGGCATCGGCGTGCTCATCCACGAGTTGGGCCACGCCCTGGGCCTGCCCGACGAGTACGACACGAAATACCAGACGCCGCTGCGCCCCACGCCCGACTTCTGGAGCGTGATGGACTACGGCCAGTATCAGGAGAACGGCTACCGCCCCATGCAGTACTCGGCCTACGAGCGTTGCTGCCTGGGCTGGCTGGAACTGAAAGAGCTGACACAGGAGAGCCAACTCGTGACCATCGCGCCCCACGAGGCCTACATCGTGCGCAACCCCGAGGCCGATAACCAATACTACATTCTGGAGACGCGCTACGAGAATCCCTGGTACCGCAGCGCAAGGTTCGGCACCGGCATGCTGGTGTGGCAAATCAACTACCAGCAGAACCTCTGGACGGGCAACACGCCCAACAACGCGCTGGATAAGCAGTGCATCCACGTCGTGCCGGCCGACGGCGAGTGGCAGAGCAACGCCACACGCAAGCAGTGGAGCGAATTCCGCAGCGACCTCTACCCGGGCGACTCCGACACGAGCACCTCGCCCCTGGGCCGCCCCTACACCACGGCAGAGTTCTACGGCCTGCCACTCTTCCGCATCACCGACGACGGAGAAGGCCACGTGAGCTTCTTCACCATGACCGACGGCATAAAGAACAACAGACTGCAGACCACCGATGCCCGCCACGATGTCAATTCCTGGATATACGTGAAGGGCGGCAAGAAGTACCTCAACCATAAATAACGACACACATAACGCATAAACTATTAGCAAACACCGATAATGAAAAAGATTTTTGCAGCAGCACTCTTTGCTGCTACGCTTTCCCAGGCCTTTGCCATTGCTCCCGTGAAGCGCATCGTCGGAGCCGACGGCAAGATTCTTACGCCTAAAGTAAATATCCCCACAGTCATGGACGCTTCCCGTGTGGCCGAACAGGAACAGCTCATCAGCAAGACCTATGGCCCCAGTGGCAGTTCTGACGGACTGGGCACCTACGGCCAGACATGCCCCACGAAGATTGGTGCCGTGAAGACTATCGGTACCGTGACGCTGCCCGTGCTCCTCGTGGAGTTCTCCGACGTGAAGTTTCAGAACTTCACCAGCGAACAGAAATTGAGCCGCCAACTCAACGAGGAAGGCTACTCCGACACGGACTACGTCAACGGCCGCACCACTTACACCGCCACAGGTTCAGTGCGCGACTTCTTCCTGGCGCAGTCCAGCGGTCTGTTCCAGCCCACGTTCGACGTGGTGGGACGCGTAACGCTCCCCCAGACAGTGGGCTACTACTTCCAGGATAATGAGAAGACCGAACGCCGCGACATCAACATGTACAGCTTCCTTACGGATGTCATGAACGCCGCCAAGGACAAGGGCATAGACTTCAGCAAGTATGTCATCAGTGGCAACGCAAACATTGCCGGCACCACCACGGGCGTACCGATGATTTCCTTCATCTGCGCAGGCTACGATGAAGCCAGCGTGGGCTACAACCTTTACAAATACAACGGCGACAAGACGGGTCTCGACATGCCCTGGCCCCACTTCTCACGCCTCTCCAATGAGAGCGGCACTGGCTACGGCCGCAAGTACAACGGCACGACGGTGATGAGCTACTTCATCGGGGCGGAACTCTATACGACCTCTACAGTCAAGTATGATGCCGAAGGCAAGACCGTCGCCACACTCGGCGACCCGCATCTGGCCGGCCCTGGCACCTTTACCCACGAGTTCGGCCACGCCCTCGGCCTGCCCGACTTCTACACCACCAACTACACCGAAGGCTGCAAGACACCCAACTACTGGAGCATGATGGACCACGGCAGCTACTTCAACGAGGGCTACAACCTCATTGGCTACTCCGCCTACGAGCGTATCCTCCTCGGCTGGTTACAGTACACCACCCTCGGCAAGGAGTCCCAGCAGTGCACGCTCTATCCCTTCAGCGCCATTGGCAAGGAAGACACTCCCGAGGATGCCGTCTTCGCCTACATCATCAAGAACCCGCTGAGCGTCAAGGAATACTATGTACTGGAGGACCGCCGCGCCGACGGCATCTTCTATCCCACGAAGATGGGCAACGGCATGCTCGTGGCCCGCGTTTACTTCGACTACAACCAGTGGGAAGGCAACACTCTGAACAACAAGCCCGAGACGCAGCGCTACAGCATCATCCCCGCCGATGGTAAGTGGCAGGAGGAAATCAGCGGCAACAACTACAAGAACGACCTCTTCCCCGGCGTCAGCAACAACTACACCGAACTCACCGACGACAGCACGCCGCAGAACGCCGTGTGTCTGGCCGGCACGAAGAAAGTGATGACACGCCCCATCTACAATATCAGGAAGGACGGTGAACTCATCCGCTTTGATTATTTGGAGGACTTCCTCACGGGTCTCTCCACCGCGACCGCTGAAGACGCTACTGGCTACAAGGCTTACGACCTGCAAGGCCGCCAAGCCAACAACCAGGCGCAGCACGGCATCTTTATTGTGAACGGAAAGAAAATCATACGATAACCCTAACTACAGTCCGTCTGCCCGCCCTCACGGTGAGGTCAAGCGGAACTTTTAACTTTTATCTTTTAACTTTTACACTTTTACACTTTGACAGCATACATCTTCCCCGGCCAGGGTGCCCAATTCGTAGGCATGGGCCACGACCTCTATGAGCAGCACCCCATAGCGCGCCAACTCTTTGAGAAAGCCGACGAGATCCTCGGCTTCAGCATCACAGACATCATGTTCCACGGCACCGACGAGCAACTCAAGCAAACCGCCGTCACCCAGCCCCCCGTGTTCCACCACAGCGTCATCTCCGCCCTCTGCCTCAGCGGACGCCAGAACGCCGAGAAGCCCGCCATGGTAGGCGGACACTCCCTCGGCGAGTTCTCCGCCCTCGTCGTGGCCGGCAGCCTCTCCTTTGAGGATGGCCTGCGCCTCGTGGCCAAGCGCGCCGCCGCCATGCAGAAGGCTTGCGAAGCCCAGCCCGGAACCATGGCCGCCATCATCGCGCTGCCCGACGTGCTCTCCGTAGAGCAGATAGAAAACATTTGCAAGGAAGTGAGCACGCCCGACGCCTTCGTGATTCCCGCCAATTACAACTGCCCGGGCCAGCTCGTCATCTCCGGCCATCAGGCCGCCGTGGAGGCCGCCTGCCAGCGCCTTAAGGAAGCCGGTGCCAAGCGTGCCCTCGTGCTGAACGTCAGCGGCGCTTTCCACTCCCCGCTTATGATGCCCGCCCAGCAGGAACTTGCCGAAGCCATTGAGACTACGCAGTTCCAGGCTCCCCAGTGCCCCATCTATCAGAACGTTGACGGCAAAGCACATACCGACCCCGAGGAAATCAAGGCCAACCTCCTCCGCCAGCTCACCAGCAGTGTGCGCTGGACAGAAGAAATCACGGCCATGGCCGACGCCGGTGCCACTGAGTTTATAGAGTGTGGGCCTGGCAAAGCCCTGCAAGGCATGGTAGCCAAGATTTGCAAGGGCCGCGAAGGCATCATTGCCCGTGGCGTAGAAGAAGGCTGACCTCGCGCTATCCATCACCCCGTTCCCCAATAGATTCATGACCATCTACCAGCTCCTCCCACGCCTCTACGGCAACCGCACCCACACCAACGTTCCCCGCGGGACGCTGGCCCAAAATGGTTGTGGGAAGCTCAAGTGGATACGTCTTGCCGACCTTGCGGCGCTCCGCCGCCAGGGCTACACGCACGTCTGGTTCACCGGTCTTCTGGAGCACGCCACGCAGACAACCTACGAAGGCATCACGCCCGACCACCCCGACATTGTCAAGGGTCAGGCCGGAAGCCCATACGCCGTCAAGGACTACTACGACATCGACCCCGACCTCGCCATCCACCCCGAGGACCGCATGCAGGACTTCCGCGACCTTCTCCGCCGCACCCACCGCGCCGGCCTCAAGTTCATCATGGACTTCGTGCCCAACCACGTGGCACGCCACTATGAGTCCGACGCCGCCCCGCAGGGTGTACGCGACCTCGGTGCCGACGATGACACCTCGCAGCACTTTTCCCCTGACAATAACTTCTATTACTGCCCCGGCGAGACGCTCCGCATCGGCGCTTACGAGGAACACCCTGCCCGCGCCACTGGCAACGACCGCTTCGATGCCCACCCCTCCCCTAACGACTGGTACGAGACCTGCAAACTCAACTACGGCGGCATGTCCCCGTCCTCCAGCACCTGGCAGAAGATGACGGACATTCTCCTCTTCTGGGCCAACGAGGGCGTGGATGCCTTCCGCTGCGACATGGCCGAGATGGTGCCCGTAGAGTTCTGGCAGCACGCCATAGCCACCGTGCGGCAGCGCTTCCCTCACATCGATTTCATCGCCGAAGTTTACGACCCGCAGCGCTATCGCGACTATATCCACCGCGGCGGCTTCCAGTATCTCTACGACAAGGTGGGCCTCTACGACACCCTCCGCGCCGTCATCACCCGCGGCACCTCTACCCACGCCATCTCCAACGCATGGAAAGCCGTTGATGACATCCGCCCCCACATGCTCTACTTCCTCGAAAACCACGATGAGCAGCGCATAGCCTCCTCCTTCTTCGCCGCCAACGCCCTCAAGGCGCGCCCCGCGATGGCCGTAGAGGCCCTTATGGGCAACAACCCGCTCATGATTTACGCCGGCCAGGAGATAGGCGAGCGCGGCATGGACGCCGAAGGATTCAGCGGGCTGGACGGGCGCACCACCATCTTCGACTACTGGTCGCCCCTGTTCCAGCAGAAACTCACCGGCCAGGTGCCCCTCACCCCTGAAGAGGAAGACCTCCGCCAGTGGTACATACAACTCCTTCGGCTGCGCACCCACAACCGTGCCTTCACCGACGGGCCTTTCTTCGACCTCATGTACGTCAACCCTCATCTGCAGCGCCAGTACGCCTTCCTACGCGGCGAGAACCGCCAGACGCATCTCATCGTGGCCAACTTCTCCGACAAGGCCGTCACCACCGACGTCTTCATCCCCGACCACGCCTGCGACATCCTCCATTGCGCCGCCCCCAACGTCCTCACCGTTGACGTGCCCGCCAACGACTACACAATATTAAATATACACGAGGCTTCACTCTGATCCTCACACATTATGACACACCTTGCCATGCTTCACAAACATATTCGGCACATGGCCCTATTAACCATAGCGCTCGTAAGCTTTACGCTCAGTACGGGATGTTCGAAGGAGAAGGATGTCCCCCGCCCCCTTATGGAACAGGCTGCTGCCTACTTCTACGGCACAGGCCCAGAAGGCATGGACAAGATTAAGGCCGCCGAAATCTATCAGCAACTCGCCGACAGCGGCAACACTGAGGCCATGGTCAAGCTCGCACGAATGTACCGCCTCGAAAGTTGCGGAGTGGACCAAGACGTTAAGCGAGCAGTCCTCCTCTTCGCCAACGCAGGAGCAGCAGGAAACGCCGACGCTCTCTGGGAACTCGGTTGTATGTATGAATCTGGCGACAGCGTCCAGCAAGATGCCAAGCGAGCATTCCAACTCTACAAAAAAGCAGCCGACAAAGGCAACGCCATCGGCATGTACTACCTTGGCTGCTGCTATGAAGACGGCATAGGAACAAAGGCCGACAAGACGCAAAAGGAAGAATGCTTCAACAAAGCCTTCAAACAACTGAAAAAGGAAAGCGCAAAGGCCGACGAGATATGCTGGTACAAACTCGGCAATTGCTATTTCTACGGCTACGGCACGTCCCCCGACCACAAAGAAGCCATAGCATGGTGGCGCAAGGCTGCCGACCGCGGCTATGCCATGGCGCAGTATTACCTCGGCCTCTGCTATGCCCAAGGCGACGGCGTAGATAAAAGCATAGGCGAAGCCCTGCGCTGGTGGCAACTGGCCGCTGACCAAGGCAACGAGTTCGCACAATACGACCTCGGCCGCAAATATGCCGACGGCGACGGCGTAGAGAAAAACATCGGCGAAGCCCTGCGCTGGTGGCGCATGGCTGCAGAAAGAGGAAACGCCGAAGCACAGAACAGCCTCGGCGTATGCTATGAAAAGGGCGAAGGCGTACCCCAGAGCGATGACGAAGCCATCAAGTGGTGGCGCATGGCAGCCGAACAAGGCCACGCCACGGCCCAGCACTACATGGGCCTGTGCTACGAGCAAGGCATAGGCGTCATCCCCGACCCCGACCAAGCCCGCGCCTGGTATCACCTCGCAGGCGAATAACCCTCACCCAGCCCCCGTTCCCCAGCCCCCGTTCCCGAGGCTTTTCCCGAGGGCTCTCCCCAAGCCACAAACAACAACTCCATAAACAAAAAAAACATGAGAAAAACCTTACTCCTCCTCGCTACCTTTGCCGTAGCCACCCTCTCCTTCGCCCAGACGAAGGGCCCCCACGGCGAGACCATCGACGCCCACGGTATCATCACCGCAGCCCCCGCCGACGCCACCGTCAAGGAATTCACCCGCACCGGCCAGCTCCTCTATTACAACCAAGAGGATGAAATGATTTACAAAGTAGAGCAGAGCGGCACCATCAAGGTGGCCTTCTGCGCCGACGGCACCGTCTTCTTCCACGACCTCGTAAGCCGCGCCAAGTTCAACACATGGGTGAAAGGCACCCTCGAAGGCGGCACCATCACCATCAAGACCCGCCAGCCCGTACTCTACGACGAAGTTTACAATGCCACCGTCAGCATCATACGCTTCAGCATCGACATGGGCATCGACAACATGCCCGACGACATCAAGTTCTCTTACCGCGTTGAAGACAGCGGCCGCGAAGTGCTCGCCCTCCAGGACTGCCCCGACTACTCCAACACCGTAGGCACCGTATGGGACGACGACGACCAGATACAAGAACTCGGCGACTATGCCTCCGAACTCATCTACGACGAGAACTACGAGCCCAGCGAATACGACACCGAAGTAATCCTCCCCGACGGCATCAAGATGGAGACCTACAACTGCTACGCCTGGAGCTACCGCAACGAGAGGTACATGAACTTCGAAATCCAGCTCGGCTATAGCGGCGAAGACATGTATATCACCGGTCTCTACACCTCCGAGCCCGACGCCGCCGTCAAGGGCCACCGCAACGGCAACATCGTGTCCTTCCCCAAATATCAGTACCTCGGCCTCGACGGTCGCGCAGTGCCCATCTACGCCGTCGCCGTAACATACGGATATGACGAAGAAGGCACAGAAATCTTCGTTGACGCCGACACCTGGACACTCACCTTCGACCCCGCCACCGGCGACTACAACGGCAACAACTCCGTAGTGCGCTTTGCCCGCAATCCCTACTACGCCTACGGCAACTCATACGAGAGCCTCGACGAGATAGTCATCTCCCCCATGCCCGAGGGCACCGGCGTGCTCGCCCCCACCACCCATGACTCATTACCCATGACCCGCTACGACCTCCAGGGCCGCCGCATCAACAGCAGCGCCAAGGGGCTCCACATCCAGGGCGATGCCAAGCACCTCGCACGCTAAAGCGCCACCCCTACACAACACATACTATAC
>JAZRYH010000063.1:0-33900 GCA_045600685.1 Alloprevotella sp.
TTACTTTAAGTAAACGGACGTAAAAAAATTTTTTTGTCAAGATTTTTTACCTTTTTCGTGCGTTTTTTTGGCAAAATTTGGGCGTGGAGGGCAGCGCGCGGAGGTTTGGAGGGAAAAAACGCGATTTTTAAGACGCCGTTACACGGCTCATTTATAAACGCTTAACTCCGCGTGAATTTTTGCGGAGATTCCTTCGGGCGCGCTACACCCGCCTTTAAGTGCGAAAAAGGGGCGCCGCGCGACGACATTTTTGCGATTTTTTTCGGAAATTTGTCCCTTTTAGCAGAAACTAAAGCCCTTTTAGTTGAAATTATCGCCCTTTCAGTTGAAACTATCGCCCTTTTAGTTTTTCCGATGTCCCATTAAATTTTTCCGATGTCCCTTTTAATTCCGCGTAAAAGGGACATCGGAAAAACTGAGGGGGGGAGGGGGAGAAAAAAATGACGGGACGCAGCGCGTTTTTCGGCTAATAGCGCGTTTACGCCTCACATCGCTGCGATTTCTCCTTTTTTCGGTTTGTCAAGATTTTCTTAACTTTGAAAAAATCGTTATGGCGCGAAATGTCGTTCGGAAGGCTTGTGGAGAGCAATGGGTTTTTGCACGTCCCTCTCATCGTTCGATGCGCATTTTTGCACCTGCTAAAAAGAGCGGAGGGAGGAGGATTTTATTTGGAAAAAGGCGTGTGCAGTTTAGACTACGGTCGGTTTAGGCGGAAAATACTGAGAAAAACTATGTTTTGCTTTGCCGTTTCCCCTTTTTTTTATATTTTTGCCTCGCAAACGTATCGTTTTTCTGTATGAAGCACTTATTTACTTTCGTGCTCCTTGCGGCGGCTGTGCTCTGCCAGTCGTTCACGCTGGTCATAGACGCCGGTCATGGCGGACGGGATGCCGGCGCCGTGGGAGCCTACAGTAAGGAGAAAGATATCAACCTCGCCGTGGCCCTGGCCTTCGGAAAACTCGTGAAGGAGAACAATCCCGACGTGAAGGTGGTCTATACGCGCAGCACCGACGTGTTCATCCCCCTGCAGGAGCGCGCCAACATTGCCAACAGGGCGAAGGCCGACCTCTTTGTGAGCATCCACACGAATGCCTCGCCGAAAGGCAGCAGCGCCCGCGGCGTAGAGACCTACACGCTGGGTATGCACCGCGCGGCCGACAACCTGGCGGTGGCCAAGAGAGAGAACTCCGTCATCAAATATGAGAAGGACTACGAGCAGAAGTACGAGGGCTTCGACCCCAACTCCGCCGAGTCGTACATCATCTTTGAAATCATGCAGGACACCTATATGAAGCAGAGCGTGGAACTGGCCAAGTGCATCCAGAATCAGTATGTGGCCCACGGGCGTCCCAACCGCGGCGTGCATCAGGCTGGTTTCCTCGTGCTCAGGCAGGTGGGTATGCCCAGCGTGCTTACCGAACTGGGCTTTATCTCTACCCCCGAGGATGAGGATTACCTCAACAGCGAGGCCGGACGCAGCGCCATGGCCGAGAGCATCTACAAAGGTTTCTGCCGCTACAGAAGCCTTACCGCCCCAAACAAAGAACAATAGAAATAATCTCCATACAACGTTATGAAACTCTGGACTAAAGAAGTCAAAATAGCCCTTACGGCCATCGTGGCCCTCATCTGTGTGTTTATAGGCATCAATTTCCTGAAGGGCATCAATATCTTTGAGTCGAAAAACACGTATTACGTGAAATTTCGCGACTGCGCCGGCCTGCAAGTGACCAATGCCGTGTATGCCAACGGCTATCCCGTGGGCATAGTGCGCGAAATCAATTATAACTACAGCGACAACGACGGCGTGGTGGCCACCATCGAACTCGACAAGGACATGCGCATACCCCAGGGCAGCACCGCCGAACTCGTGGCCGGCATTATGGGCGGCGTGACGATGAATCTGCGGATGGGCGCCAACCCTACGAAGTTCATAGAGACCCACGACACCATCACGGGCGGGCCTCAGGCCGGCGCCCTCGACATGGCCGCCGATATGATTCCCGACATACAGAAACTGCTCCCTAAACTCGACAGCATTCTTATGAACCTCAACGCCCTTACGGGCAACCCCGCCCTTGAGGCTTCGCTCAATAACTTCCAGGCAATAACCACCGACCTGCGCCAGACCTCGGCAGCACTGCCCGGCACCATGCAACAGATTGACGGCATGGCAGCCCACTTCAACAGCGTGAGCGGAAAGATGGACCAGATGGACCTGAACGCCACCCTCCAGAGCGTGGATAGCACCGTAAATGCCGCCCGCGACCTCCTGGTGCGCTTCGACGGCATCAGCCAGAACCTCAACGGAAAACTCAACAGCACGGACAACTCCCTCGGACTCCTCCTGAACGACACCCGTATGCACGCCGACATCAACCACACCATACAGAGTGCCGACTCCCTGCTGAGCGACATCAAGGCTCACCCCAAACGCTACATCAACATCAGCGTGTTCGGCGGGAAAAACAAATAAGAAAAAAACTAAACAGAAGGCCCTTATTGCGTCTGCGGCGCAATAGAGGCCTTTTTCTTTTCAAAATAAAAACTAAACGGAGTTATGAAGAAACTTTTCCTTCTTTTAGCCCTGCTGACAGGCAGTGTGAATCTCATTGCCCAGGGCCTGTGCGGCACGTGCAGGCTGCCCCTGCCCGCCCTCGCCGACAAGGAGCAATGGCAACAGACCGTAGAGGCCACCGACCTGGACGACTGGCATCCTACCTACACCATTGACTTCATGTGTGCCTTCGACCCTCCTGGCCGCGACTGGGCCCTTAAGCATTGCGGCTCGATAGAGGCCTACGCCGAACACGTGGTGAAGAGCATGAACACCGTTATGCACAACTCCAATCTCGACGGCAAGTTCCGCCTCGCGGGAACATACGTCATAAGTTCCGTTGTGCCCGAAGTGCTCGACGGATGCCCCATGGCCTACAACGACCTCGGCCTGCGCGCCGCCGTGAAGGAGGTGCAGGCCGACATTACCATCCTCTTCGTCGCCGCAGAGGGCTCCGTAAATCCCGTGTCGGGCAACGCCCCCTACCTGGCGCGGCCCGGCGATGCCTATGCCTGCGTGCATGTGGAGGGCGGCTACAACAACCTTACCGCCATCCACGAAGCCGCCCACATGATGGGTTGCAACCACTCCCGCGACGTGGACCTGGAAGACGTGCACCCCTATGCCTATGGTGCTATGCGCTGGATCGACGGCAACCAGTACAGCACCGTAATGGGCTACCACGGCACCATCCTCCCGCATTTCTCCAGCCCTACATATATATATAAAGGTACGGCTATGGGTTCCGAGACGGAGAATAACGTGCGCCTCATCAGCGAGCGCCTGCCCGAAGTGGCGCGCCTCGGTGACCTCCGCACGAACTACGAACTCGGCACCAACGAGTGGCGCCCCACGGCCGCTGAGCAGCAGACGCAGGTCAGCCTGTCGGGAAGAAAGGCCTATCGTATCCTCTCCGACCAGCCCGACTGGCTCTCCGTCACCCCCACACAGGGCTGGCTTGAAGAGCCCTTTACCATCAGCGTGAAGGCAAACAACACCGGCAAGGCCCGCCGCGGGCATATCACCGTGGAGGACTGGGACGCCACCAACCCCGAATATACGGGAGAAATCCTCGGGAGTTCCGTCGTCACCGTCACGCAGGCCAACGCCGCCGGCGACTACACCATCGAAGGTGAGGAACAGGAAGATGTCCGCGTGGCCTCCATCACCCTCTCGCCCGCCAGCCTCTCCCTGAAAGTGGGCGAGACGGCAACGGTTTCCGCCACCGTCCTTCCCGCCGATGCTACCGACAAGCGCCTCAACTGGTCCTCCACCAGCGAGAAGGTGTGCACCGTCAGCCAGGGTGTCATCACCGCCGTCGGTGAGGGCAAGACCACCATCCGCGTAAAAGCCGCCGACGGTGGCGGTGCATCCGCCCAGATGGAGGTGAGCGTCACCAAGAACGGCGGCGGAGACGAGCCCGATGACGATGAGGAGTACGCCGTCAATTTCGACAAGGACCTCCCCGCCACCCGCGCCGACCGCATCCTCTCCGCCGTCACGCTCACCGAGAAGGGTGGGGACGAGCAGGAGATAAGTGTAGCGGGTGCCACCATCTACAACGACCTGACCAAGCGGAGCTTCACCGTGCAGCCTGGTGCCGTGCTCACCGCCGGCTTCCGGTATTCCGGCAGTTGGATGCACGGCTATATCTATGTGGACGAGGGTAACGACGGACGCTTCGACCTCGGCGATGCCGCCGTAGTGGGGCAGCCCCTCGCCGACCTCAAGTCCTACTCCTTCTACAGCTTCAACGACGAGAGCGAGGACTACGGCTACAACAGTGCCGGCAGTACCCTCTCCGGCAACGCCATCAACGTGCTCGCGCCGCCCGCCTTCACCGCTCCCGCCAAGGTCGGCCAGTATCGTATGCGCTACAAGATAGACTGGAACTGCATCGACCCCGCCGGCAAGTACGGCTCCAAGTACAGCGGCAACTATATCGATGCCAACGGCGGCTACATCGTGGACGTCACCCTCAATGTGCAGGAGCCCGACGGCATAGAGGCCCCCTCCACCTCCCCCAAGGGGGAGAGCCCCGTAGCCTACGACCTCACGGGACGTAAGCTCCTGAACGGCAAGGGAAGCCTCGTTCCCGGCGTACGCATAGTGGGCGGAAAGAAAGTAATAAGGTAAGAATCTATTGCTGTCCGGGGAATAATTGCAGTCCTTTCCCTTAGGGTTGTAATCCTCCCCCTAAGAACTGTAGTCCTCCCCCTTAGGACTGCAGTCCTCCCCCTTAGGATTAGAATCCTCCCCCTTAGGATTGCAGTCCTAAGGGGGAGGATTGTATTTGTATCTGCCTAATGTTTCAGTTTAACTCATTTCTTCCGGCGGAAATAGGGGCGGAGGAAATGCACAATGACGGTGGCGAGGATGACGCCGGCGCCGTTGAAGAGGAAGTCGAGCCAGTCGCCGCTGCGGCAGGTGGTGGCGTAGGCCTGGAGGAGTTCGATGCTGCCTCCGGCGGCGAGGGGGAGAACGAGGGTGAGCCACAGGGGACGGCGGGGCTGCCAGCGCGCGGGGGCACGGAAGTACTCCCACCAGATGATGAGGCTGGCGACGAGCCAGATGCCGAGGTGGACGAACTTGTCGATGTTTACCACGTGGCTCAGCGGTGTCTCAGGCACGGGCATGAGACATATTATATATATAAAGATGAACCAGAGAATGGTGAGGGGGTAGTGGTGCATGGGAAACAAAGAAGCCCCTATCCGTCACGGCTACTTCGTGCCGTGACACCTTCCCCCCTGCAGGGGAAGGAGAATACCTCTAAAGATTGGGGGCTTTTGGTGGAGAGTGGTGGAGGGTATTTACCTTATGACGGTGACGACACCGCTGTCGGTAAGCTTGACGATGTGGGAGGGAGCGGCGGGAGTGCGCTCGCCGCGGCGGGAGCGGCAGACGTAATCTACGGCATCCTTGATGGCGGGGGCTATGTCGCGGAACGTCTTGGGGGCAGGCTGCCCGCTGATGTTGGCGCTGGTGCTGACCACGGCGGCACCCATGTGCTGGCAGAGGAGCATGGAGAAAAGTTCGCGGGTGAGGCGGAGACCTACGCTGCCGTCATCGGCGAGAAGGTTGGGGGCCAGACCGCGGCCGTGGTCGTAGATGACGGTGAGGGGCGTGTCGGCGCAGTCGATGAGTTGCCAGGCAATGTCGGGGACGTGCTCCACGTGCTGCTCAAGGCGCGCCTCGTTATCGACGAGGCAGATAAGGGCCTTGGAGTCCACGCGTTGCTTGATGTCGTAAATGCGTTGCACGGCCTCAGGGTTGCGGGCATCGCAGCCGAGGCCCCAGATTGTGTCGGTGGGGTAGAGGATGACGCCGCCTTGTTTCATTATGCGCACGGCTTCGCGGACGTCATCGAGATAGCCGGGGGGAATTTGGAGTTTCATTTTCTATTGAGGAAATATCGGTAGTAGTTTACGCAGGTGAGGGGGAAGATGAGGGCGAATAGGACGGCGCGCAGACCGCGTATGTCGGTAGTGGGGAGGATGTCGTGGCGATGGCGGAGGCTGAAGCGGGTGAGGCGGAGGTAATTGAGGAGGCCTCGGCCCTGCTGGAGACGCACCATTTCGTTGACCTCGGCGGGAACGGGGAGCGCCCAGGCCTCGGGGGAGGCGAGGAAGAGTTCCCATTCGTGGAAACGGCGGCGTACCTGCGGGCGGAGCTCTCCATAGGAGGCGAGGGCGAGGCGGAGCATCTGGAGTTTGCTCTGCGGGGCGAGATAGGTGGAGGCCTGAGGGTGGCGGCGCTGGTGGACGAGGACTTCAGGCACGACGACGAGGCTGCCGAGCAGGGCTGCGGCAAGCTGGAGCTGGAGGTCGTACATGAAGAAAAGGCCGCGCGGTACGTACTGGAGGAGGCTGCGATGGAGAAGCATCGTGTGGCCCGGTATCATGCCGACGTACATCATGCGGAGGGGAGAGAGGTTGGCGGGACGCGTGTCGGTATTGACGGGGCGGCCGTCGTCGCTGAAAGGACGGGAGAGGCAGGTGCAGAGAAGGGGAAGCCGCGATTCGGGGTGGGCCGCTTGTGCGGCGTGAAGGGCGGCCATTTGCTTCTCAAGTTTGGTGGGCTCCCACAGGTCGTCCTGATCGCAAATGGCAATGTAGTCACCCTGGGCGGCCTGGAGCGCAGCGAAGAAATTCGGGTTGATGCCGTGGGCACCAGAGTGCGAAACGATGCGGATGAAGGGATGGCGCGCGGCGTATTCCCCGGCAATGGCGAGGGTAGCGTCGGATGAGCCGTCATCGTGGATGAGAATCTCGGAAGGCAGGAGCGTCTGTGCCAGCAACGAGTCAAGTTGCGGGCGAAGATAGGCGGCACCATTGTAGGTGCAGAGGACAACGGAGAGACGCACGGGGATATAGTAGAGCTGTAAGGTGATGAAGCCGGGCTGTTAACGGCGAGTGATTTTTCGTGAGAGGAAGGTGACGAGCCAAGCCGTGAGGAGGGTGACGGCGATATAGGCAAAGAGAGCCGTATAGACGTGGCCGGCCCGAGCAGAGCCTATGGTATATTCGCGAACGATGGGGTGGATGGCAAAGACCCAGGCACTGATGGCGCCGAGCCAGTGGAGGGGGAGGCGGCGGCCCTGAAGCATCACCGCCACGGCAAAGGGACTGGCCACCGACCATACCCACGGGTTATAACTTCCGGCCACCACAACGGCGAGGGCCGTGACGGCCGTAAGGGGATGGAAAAGCCAGTCGGCGCCATAACGCGCCGTCCATAGGCCGAGAGCAAAAGGCAGGACGGAGCAGGGGAAGTTGTAGTGGAGATAGGTCATGATGCAACTGCTGTTGTGGAGTTGGCCGAGGCTCTGCCACGTGGCCCAGAACTGAAGTGCCAGACAGGCGGCGACGGTGGCGAGGAGCACGGCCTTGCCGCGGCGGTAGAGGACGAGGCGATAGAGAATGTAGAATTGCATCATCAGCGAGAACCACCACCAAGGGCCGAGGATGAGCGGGCGGTGGGGGTTGAGGTTCACGGTGAAGGTGAGAAGTTGGACGACGGCGTCGCTATGCCAATGCCAACCGCCGGCGTAGAAACTCTTGAGGGTCCACAGGGCGATGAGGGCGGGAATCATCAGTTGCCAAAGCTTGACGGCGTGGTGGAGGAGGAAGGAGAGAGCCTCAAGTCCCCCTCTTATCCCCCGCCCAAGGGGGGAAGATTTAGCGCGATTGGGACACTCCCCCTTGAGGGAGGTGGAGGGGGCCTCATATTTCTTCACCAGGCCGTAGCCGGAGAGGAAGAGGAAAAGCGCCACGCCGTAGTGGCCGTAATGACTGAAGAAGTTGAGGATTAAGTGCGGGCCGCCGTCTTGTATATACTGGACATAGCGGTTTATACGGGAAAGAGCCCAGGTGTATTCGTTCTCGTCAACGCAGCGCGGCAGCCAATGGCAGAAGTTGTGGATGATGATAAGGCCTATGGCGAGGCCGCGCAGGACTGTTGTCTCGCGACGGGAGAGCTGGATGGAAGAAGTGGTACTCATTATATATAATATACGCGCGAGGAGCCGTTATGGCCAGGGCGCTGAAAAATCAAAGGGGTCAGCGGCGGATTATATCGTCGTAGAAGCCCAGCTTGCCCTTGAGCGGGCGGGGGCGGTCGGCATTATAGGACGGTGAGAGGAGATCGCGTCGGGCATCATACTGCGGGCATTGCAGCCCAGCCAGTCCGAAGAGAAGGTGGGGCAGGTCGTCAATCATGAAAGGTCTGTCTTTTGCCTGCATGATGCGTTGCCACAGTTCGGGACGCTGGGCGCGGAAGGAAGGCGAGCCCCATATTTCAAAGGGAATCTCAAATTCGCCACGCAAAACCTCGGGAGTGAGGTCGGCTCGGTGGTTGCGGCCGTACATGCCGATATTGCCGTCAAACACCTCGTCGCCATGGTCGGCGAAATAGATGATTATGGCGTCGTGATCCTTGAAATGCTTGCATAGAAGGTCGATGGTCTCGTCGTTATAGCGGGTGGCGTTGTCGTAGTCGGCAATGATTTGGCGGTCGGCCTCGGTGAGGTCGGGGCGCTGGTAGTCGGCGGCGTGGAAGACCACCTTGTTTTTGGGGAAACGCTCGGTATAGGCCAAGTGCTGGCCGATGAGGTGGAAGAGGAGGAGTTGGGGTACTGCTTTGTTCCCGGGTTGCACCTTGCTGAGGTACACCGAGTCGTTGAACTCGCGGAGAAGGCCTTGGTCGTATTTATAGCGTTTGCTGCTTCGGTAGGAAAAGCAGAGCGTGTCGAGGCGCGTGTCGTTGAGGAAGAAGGATCCATTGAAGTCGGCCTTATTCTGGCGGTTGGACTTCTGGAACTGGTTAGTCATGAAGGGCACCTGGTAGCCGGCCTTGCGGAAAATGGCGGGGAATAGTACGCCGTCGGTCCAGGAACCCGGCTGGTCGGCGGAGTGAGTGGAGAACATCTCCTTGAAGACGCTGCTCGTGAGGTTCCAAGGCGTGACGACGTCGGTGAAAGCCACCATTTCGCCGTCCGCTATGAGGCGTTGCTGTGCGGGAGTCGTGTCTTTGTCGTAGCCATACACCTGAGAGTGGTGCTTATTGTAGCTCTCGCCGATGACGATAATGATTTCAGGGCAATCAAAGCGGCAGGAATCCACCTGGATGTCCTGCATGTGTTCAACGAGATGGTCCAGTTCTTTCTGGGCCAGACAATAGAATTTGGCCGCACTGACAAGCCTTAGCGGCCCTGAGTAAAACACGCCGCTGGAGGTCTTCTCTGCCTCACCGGTGTTGCGGGAGAAGAGGAAACGGACCAGTTCGGTGCGCTCCTTGCCCCACACAGGGGCTTGCCAAACGAGAAATCCTGCCACCAGTAGCCCGCCCCCTGTGCAGAAAGCGGAGGCTATGCGCGGCTGAAGGCGTGGCAGGTTCAGCGGGTGGCGACGCAGCCACACACTGATGCCGAATGTCAGCAGATGAACGGCGAGTAGTAAGAGCCAGGGCCATACTGAGGGCCAGAGGTGCCGGCTCTTGAAGGCGGCAGAGAAGAACTCGCCGGCCTCTTGGCTGTTTGTCTCGAGACAGAGCGTGAGGGCCGTTGGCGCATAGATGATGTAGAAACGCTTATAGAGGAAGCTTTCAACAACTCCCAGCACATACATTCCGCTATGCCACACGCCTTTCAGCCCCAGTCGCCAGCGGCGCGGCAGAAGGGCCATAAGCGCTGCCACAACGTAGAGGTCGGCACCGAGAAGCCAGAAGTAGGGCCAAAATTCCGGCTTGGGGTAGCCGGTAACGTGGCTGTTGAGGCAGAAACCTGCCATTCCAAACACAATCAGCGCCCAGCCGGTGCGCAGCGGGGCGATGAGAAGACGCAGGATTTGGAGGATGATTTTCACGGGGATGGGCTTTGGGGAGGGGGATGCCCCGCCGCTTCCGCGACGGGCACCGAACCTGCTGGCTGGCGGGCCGAGGGGTTGATGGGAGAGGGGCTGGCAAGTCTCTTGGAGGGGCTGCCCTTCTTATCCGAAGAGTTCGCGCAGGGCCTGCTCCACTCTTCCTACGGGGATTATCTCTATGCCGCGGAATAGTTTCAGATTGAGGCTCTTTATATTGTTTTCCGGCACGAGTATTCGCTGGAAGCCGAGTTTCTGGGCCTCGGCTATGCGCTGCTCGATGCGGCTTACGGGACGAATCTCGCCGCTGAGGCCCACCTCGCCGCACATGCAGGTGGTGGAGTCGATAGCTGTGTCAACGTTTGAGGAGAGTACGGCGGCGATGACGGCGAGGTCCATTGCCGTGTCGGCCACGCGGAGGCCGCCGGCGATATTCAGGAACACGTCCTTCTGCATCAGTTTGAAGCCCACGCGCTTCTCCAGCACGGCCAGCAGCATATTGAGGCGGCGGAGGTCGAAGCCGGTGGCGGAGCGTTGGGGTGTGCCGTAGGCAGCCGAGGACACGAGGGCCTGCGTCTCTATGAGGAACGGCCTTACGCCCTCAATGGCGGCGGTGATGGCTATGCCGCTGAGCTCTTGCTTCTGCTGGGAGAGGAGGAGTTCCGAAGGATTGTCCACGGGCCGCAGACCCTCGGCGCGCATCTCGTAGATGCCCAGTTCGGAGGTAGAACCGAAGCGGTTTTTTATGGAGCGCAGTATGCGGTAGAAGTAATGGCGGTCGCCTTCAAACTGAAGAACGGTATCGACAATGTGCTCCAGCACTTTCGGACCGGCAATGCTGCCCTCTTTTGTGATATGTCCGACGATGAGCACGGGCACGGCGTTTTCCTTCGCGAACTTCAGCAGCGCCGCAGCACTCTCACGAATCTGCGTGATGCTGCCTGGCGAGGACTCTACGCCCTCCACGCTCATCGTCTGTATGGAGTCGATGATGAGAAGTTCCGGTTGCAGGTTTTTGCAGTGGGTGAGGATTTGCTCGATGCGCGTCTCGCAGATAAGATATAAGGCCCCCTCCCCGCTCCCCCCTTGGGGGAGAGCCCCGTTGCCGGTAGTACTTGTGGGTGGAGCCGGTTGCCGTTTGCTAAGTCGGTCGGCGCGCAGTTTTATCTGCCGTTCGCTCTCTTCGCCCGAGGCATAGAGCACGCGGCGGTCCGTCAGGCCGAGGATGGTCTGCAGCAGCAGTGTGGACTTACCTATGCCCGGTTCGCCGCCGATGAGCACGAGGCTTCCCGGCACGAGACCTCCGCCCAACACGCGGTTGAGTTCGGCGTCGTGCATGTCGATGCGCGGCTCTTCTTCGGCGTTCACGCTTGAGAGGAGTATGGGTTTCGCCTCCGCTCCCGAGGTGCCGCCCCAGGCCGGTGAGGACTTCGCCGGACGGATGGTCATCTCCTTGAAGGTGTTCCATTCGCCGCAGGCCGGACAGCGCCCCTGCCATTTCGGCGACTCGTGGCCGCAGCCGGCACAGACGTAAACGGTTTTTTCTTTCGTCATAGTGTGTGACTGATGAAGGTCGTGTGTCAGGCCATGCCTACAGCCCGCCCATTTCCTTCTTGATTTCTACGAGCTGGGCGCGGAGTCCGCGCAGGCGGTCCACCACTTCCGTCTGTTGCGACTGACCTTCTTTATTCTTCTTGAGCAATTCGCGGGCGGCAGCGATTTTCAGGCCGCGCACTCTCACGAGGTTGTTCACCACTCGGATTTTCTCCAGGTCGTCCTTCGTGTAGTGGCGCACGTTGCGGGCGCCTTTTTTCGGGGCAATCTGCTGCGGAAATTCCCTTTCCCAGAAGCGCAACGTGGTCTCGTTGAGGTCAAACATCTTTGCCACCTCACTGATGGTGTAGAACTGCTTGAGGTCTTTGTTAAGGTTGAGTGCCATAGTATTATAGATATTTATTTTCTTGCGCAAAGATAGTTTATTTTTAGTTCTCGGGCAAGTCTTCGGCCCGGAATTGCAGTATTTCAGTTGTTTCCTCGCTTAAAGCGACACGCTGACTTATCGTTTCGCCACATAGCCACACGATGCCCCGCTGGTCGCACACCACGCGCTGCCGCATCTTGTCCGTGCGCGAGCGGTGGCGGTCGGTGAGGTAGTCGCTCACGAGTTTCGTGCCCTTCATGCCGAAGGGCTGGAAGCGGTCGCCCTCCTCAATCGTGCGGCAGTAGAACGGCGGCACGGCCTTCGCCCCGTCGATGAGGGCGCAGTCCTTTCGGCGCAGGTCGTCGCGGCTTGCGGCGACGTGGGGCTCAACGGGGGTGGGGGCGATGCGCCGTGGGCGCAGCCTCACCTCTATGCCCGCTGCCGTGCGGCTCACCATAAGGGGCGCGGCCTTCTCTTCGCCGGCGCTTTCGGCCAGCACGGCCCCCACGCGGGTGTCCTCGCTGAAGGGTATGCGCAGCCCGTCGGGCAGGATGAGGCAATGCTCTTCAGCCCAGTCCTCCTGTGTTGTGGCGATGAGCCGCTCGGCTTCCTGCAAGTGCCGGATGGCCTCGGCAATGTGCTCGTCGGCCTGCGGATTGAGGCGCCGCAGGAGCGGCAGGAGCTCGTGGCGCACGAGGTTGCGCTGATAGCGCGTGTCGGTGTTCGTATTGTCCTCCACCCACTCTTGCCCGCGCTCGCGCAGATACTCGCGCAGTTCTTCGCGTGTATAATTAAGGAGTGGCCGGCACACGTGTCCCTGCACGGGCAGCATGCCCCGCAGGCCCGCCAGCCCCGTGCCGCGCACGAGGTTGAGGAGAAGCGTCTCCACTTGGTCGTCGCGGTGATGGGCGGTGCAGACGTAGTCGAGGCCTTCGCTCACGAGGAGCGTCTCAAACCAGTCGTAGCGCAGCCTTCGGGCGGTCATTTCGATGCTTTCGCCCGTGCGCCGCGCCTCTTCCTCCGTTTGGAAATGCCTTACGTGCAGCGTGACGCCGCGCTCCTCGCACAGCCGTCGCACGAATGCCTCGTCGCGTTCGCTTTCCTCGCCGCGCAGATGGAAGTTGCAGTGAGCCGCCACGGGCTGCACGCCTTGCTCAAGGAGCATCAGCAGGAGCGCCACGCTATCCGCCCCGCCGCTGAGAGCCAGAAGGAAAGACGGCGAGGCAGTAATCTCTGCGGCCCCCCTCCGCTGCGCACACTCCGTGGCGCAGCACCTCCCCCCCTGCAGGGGGAGGGAGATACCTCTAAAAGACGGGCGTTTTTGGTTTTTACTCATATTAAATCAGCGTACTTTTCAGAGTACTGATGCCCCTCTCTTGCACTTGTTCTCAGTCGGGGGCATTATTCCCCTCCCTATGGGGGAGGGGTGGCAGCAGCGGGTGCTGCTGCCGGGGAGGGGCTGTTGTGCTAATAACTTACCGACACGCTGAATCCTTCGCCTTTCAGCCTCTCGCCGATGGCGTCGAGCGTTTCGCGCGGAGCCTTCTCCAGGCCTGCCGTGGGCGTCTCGCGGTCGATGGTGTAAATCATCACCTGCGAGGGCTTTATGCGGTGGAGGGCAGCAATCCATGGCAGCAGGAAACCGTCGGAAGTGTTGTCCACCGACGTGCCGTCGGCCAGGCGGCCCGTCATAAACATGGTCTGGATAATCACGTGGCCGTTGAAGGCGCAGAGGGCCTCGATTACCTTCTCCACGTCGTAGCCTGGGGCGGGGCAATCTACCAGACGGATGTAGTCCATATCCACCGTGTCGAGTTTCTGGATATTGTTGTCCACGTGCATCAGCGCCTCGCGCACGGCGGACCGGTGGACGGCGGTGGCGTTGGAGAGTACGCTCACCTTGGCCTCGGGGAAGTAGCGGTCGCGCAGGCTTATCGTGTCGCCGATGATGCCGGGGAAGTCGGGATGGAGCGTGGGCTCGCCGTTGCCGGCAAAAGTCAGCACGTCGAGCGGCTCGCCGTTCACGGCTCGCTGGCGCAGCACGTTTTCCAGTGCATTGCGCACCTCCTCGCGCGTGGGGCGCGGCAGACGGGGCCGCTGCGTGTTGAGGCCACATTCGCAGTAGAGGCAGTCGAAGGAGCACAGTTTCCCGTCCTCCGGCATAAGGTTGATGCCGAGCGACACGCCGAGTCGTCGGGAGTGCACGGGACCGAATATGGGGCAGGGGTAGAGGATAGTCATGCGCGTATAATATATATTTGGTGCAAAGTTACGAATAAGCGAGAGAAATACCAAATGAGCGCAGCGAAATTTGAGTATTTCCGAGCGAAAGTAACTTGGGGCGAAGCCCAGAGTTACAAATAAGCTATGGAAAAACAAAGGAAAGCATAGTTTTTCTTTGCTTTTCCGAGCGAAATTCATAAATACTTATCCCCGGCAACAAAAACAATTCGAGTTTAGTAAGTTTTGTTCTGGCTGGAAGCCAGTACCTCAGTAACCGGTTGCATCGACGAAGGAGATGCTGCCGGATAAACATCTCTCCCCCTATGCGTGCCTAAAAGGCACTACCTTGGGAAATGCATCGTACTTCATGGCAGGGTACTGCCTTCCAGGCAGCCACTCATCTGCTGGATATACCGGGCACTTCGTACCCGGTTACTGGCCGCCTCTTCGAGGCTGTAGGGCCTTTCAGGCACACCCCGCGAAACTTCAATAATATAAGGGATAGCAGAGCCCTTGAAAACGTTCGTTGAACAACATAACGCTCCATAACGATTTTTTCAAAGTTAAAAAAATCTTGACAAAACGAAAAAAGGAGAAATCGCGACGCTCTGAGGCCTAAACGCGCACTTAGCCGAAAAACGCGCGACGACCCGTCATTATTTTCTCCGCCGCCCCCCTTCGTTTTGTCCGATAGCCCTTTTACGCGAAACTAAAAGGGACATCGGAAAAATTAAAAGGGCGATAGTTTCAACTAAAAAGGCGATAATTTCAACTAAAAGGGCTTTAGTTCTTGCTAAAAGGGACATAATTTTGAAAAAATAGCAAAAAAAATCGTCGCGCGGCGGCCATTTTTCGCACTTAAAGGCGGGTGTAGCGCGCCCGAAGGGATTGCCGCAAAAATTCACGCATAGTTAAGCGTTTATAAATGAGACGTGTAACGGCGTCTTAAAAATCGCGTTTTTTCCGTCCGAACCTCCGCGCGCTCGTTTTCACGCCCCCAAAATGCCAAAAAAACGCACGAAAAAGGTAAAAAATCTTGACAAAAAATTTTAGTTATGTCCGTTTTGTTAAAGTAAAACTTCAACTGAACGGCATACCTCGTCAGGCAGCGCTTTTGAACTCAAAATGCAGCCTTTTGCCTTTCCTCGGCTTTTTTTGTAACGTAAAACTGCGTTTCTCGTCGCTTCTACTCAAAAAAAAGTAAATAAAAGCTCCGTTTCCCTTTGTTTTTCCCTCGCTTATTCGTAACTCTAAACTACGTTTTTAGTTACTTTCGCTCGGAAAATCAAAGAAAAACTGCGTTTCCCTTTGTTTTTCCCTCGCTTATTCGTAACTTTGCAGCCCGCGTATAATTAATAATAACAATATGGCAGAAAATAAAAAAATCAAGAACGCTTTGATTTCCGTCTATCACAAGGACGGACTGGAAAACATCCTGGAAATTCTCAACCGTGAAGGGGTTCATTTCATCTCCACCGGCGGTACCCAGACCTTCATCGAGGGATTGGGCTATGAATGTCAGGCCGTGGAGAGTATTACTACCTACCCCAGCATACTCGGCGGCCGCGTAAAGACGCTGCACCCCCGCATCTTCGGCGGCATACTGGCACGCCGCGACGACAAAGGTGACCAGGCGCAGATGAAAGAATACGAAATACCGGAGATAGACCTCGTCATCGTGGACCTCTATCCCTTTGCCGAAACCGTAAAGAACGGCGGCACGGAGCAAGAGATTATCGAGAAAATCGACATAGGCGGCATAAGCCTCATACGTGCTGGTGCGAAAAATTTCAACGACGTGGCCATCATTGCCAGCAAGGCCGAATATGAGCCCTTCCTGGCTTTGCTGCGCGAGCAGGGGGCTGAACTCACCCGCGAGCAGCGCCGCTGGCTGGCTGCACGTGCGTTCGGTGTGACACAGAGCTACGATACGGACATCCATAACTGGTTTGAAAGAACATAAAAGTATTATAAAATGAGTGTATTGAACAACATTTTCGGCAGTTTCTTCTCTCTGAAAAAGGAACTGGCCATCGACCTCGGCACGGCCAACACCGTCATCATCGAAGACGGCGAAATCGTCGTGGATGAGCCCTCTGTCGTGGCTATTGACCCGCGAACCAAAAACATGGTTGAGGTGGGCGAAAAAGCCAAACTGATGTACGAGAAGGCCAATCAGAGTAAGGTGCTGGTGCTCCGCCCCCTGCGCAACGGCGTTATCGCCGACTTCGACGCCTGCGAGCACATGATGCGCGGCCTCATCGCCAAGGTGCCCCACGGCCACCATCTCTTCTCGCCCTCCATCCGAATGGTCATCGGCGTGCCCAGCGGCAGCACGGAAGTTGAACTGCGCGCCGTGCGCGACAGTGCCGAGCATGCCGGCGGTCGTGACATCTATCTGCTCTATGAGCCCATGGCTGCAGCCATAGGCATCGGCCTCGACGTGAACGCCCCTGAAGGCAACATGATTGTTGACATAGGCGGCGGCACCACCGAGATTGCCGTCATCAGCCTGGGCAGCGTGGTGAGCAACAGCAGTATCAAGTGTGCCGGTGATGACTTCACGGCCGACATTCAGGACTACATGGCCCGCCAGCACAACGTCAACGTCAGCGAACGTATGGCCGAGCGCATTAAGATAAACGTGGGCAGTGCCCTGACCGACCTCAGCAGCAACGCCCCCGAGGATTACGTGGTGCACGGCCCCAATAAGATTACGGCCTTGCCGATGGAACTCCCCGTATGCTACCAGGAGATAGCCCACTGCCTGGACAACTCCATCACAAAGATAGAGCGCTCCGTCATGACGGCACTCCAGAACACGCCTCCCGAGCTTTATGCCGACATAGTGAAGAACGGCATTTGGCTCACCGGCGGCGGCGCGCTGCTGAGAGGCCTTGCCACGCGCCTGACCAACAAGGTGCAGATAGAATTCAAGGTGGCCGACGAACCTTTGCTCTGCGTGGCCCGCGGCACGGGCATCGCGCTGGCCGACGTTGACAATTATCCCTGCCTGATGCGCTAAGCGCGGCAAGTGAATGCAGCAAATATTTGACCTCCTGCGACGATGGAGCCACTGGCTCTTGTTCGTGGTGCTTGAAGTGGTGAGCGGTGTGATGCTCTTCCACTTCAATCACTACCAGGGGAGCGTGTACCTCACGGCCGCCAACGGTGTGACGGCGCGGGTGGAGGGCTCCTACACGGAGGTCGAGGCGTTCTTCCATCTGCGAGAGAACAACGACAGCCTGACCGAGCAAAACGTGAGACTGATGAAGGAGAACGAAATCCTGAGGCAGTCGCTCGCGGAATATAAACATACCCCCAACTACACGGAAAGTGTGATGCGGGAACGCCTGGCGGCCTTCAAGCACGTGCAGGCCCTTGTGGTGAGCAACAGTATAAAGTCCGGCCACAACTACCTCGTCATTGACCGCGGCACGGCCGACGGCGTGAAGCCCGAGATGGGCGTAGTGGGCGGCGAAGGCGTGGTGGGCATCGTCTATCTCACGTCGGAACACCACTCACTCGTCATGCCGCTCATCAATCCGCAGAGTAGCGTGTCGTGCAGGGTGCGCGGCATGGATTACTTCGGACGCTTGCAGTGGAAAGGCGGCGATGTGCGCTACTCCCGCCTGGATGACATACCGCGCTACGCCAAACCCCACGTGGGGATGGTGGTGGAAACAAGCGGCTACTCCTCTGTGTTCCCCCCGGGCCTCTTCGTGGGCCGCGTGACCGACGTCGGCAACACGAAGGACGGCCAGAGCTACAGCTTAGGCGTGAAACTGGGCACCAACTTCGCCGCTCTGCGCAACGTGAGCGTGCTCACCACGCCCTTCAAGGCCGAAATCGACACGCTGAAAGCCCATGCCGTGACGGCTGATGCGAAATGAGTCATGGGTTATGGGTCATGGGTCATGGGTTATGGGTCATGGGTCATGGGTTATGGGTCATGGGTCATGGGTTATGGGTCATGGGTCATGGGTTATGGGTCATGGGTTATGGGTCATGAGGACTGATTATTTCTATTAAAAAGATAACAAATGAGTACAAGAGTCGTCACACGCCTGATTCTGTTTTTAGTCCTTGCCTTCGTGCAGACATTCATTCTGTGCCAGGTGAGGCTGCTGGGGTATTGTATGCCCTTGCTGGCGGTGTACTATCTCGTACTTACGCCAAGCAAGCAGCCCAAGGTGGTAAATGTGCTGGAAGGCTTCCTTATGGGGCTGTGTATGGACGTTAGCCTCAACACGCCCGGCATGGCTGCCGCCGCAATGACCCTCACGGCCTTCGTGAATCCCTACATTCTGAGACTGATTGCCGACCCTGAAAAACTGGAGGCGGGCTTCGTGCCTTCGTCCCGCATTATGGGGTGGGGGAGTTTCATGTTCTATGCCGGCCTGCTGACCTTCGTGTTCGCCGTGGTGTATTTCCTCATAGAATGGTTCACCTTCGTTCACGTGACCGGGCTCTTGATGAGCATAGGCGGCAGTCTGATTCTCACCCTGCTGCTTATCGCTGCCGTGGAGGTGATACACAGCAAGAAGGAGGGAACAAAATCCTGAAGGAGAGAGGTTTTTGCGAAAATAAGGCGACACAGCAGTAATTCAGTAACCCCAACGCGGCAATGGCTCTTGACCATACTTTTGAGAAACGCAAGCTTGTGATAGGCGGAGTGGCCATTGCCATCGTCGTGGTCTATCTTATTCGCCTTTATGTCCTGCAGGTGAGCAGCGATGACTACAAGCTGCGCGCCGACTCCAACGCTTTCCGCAAAGAAGTGGTGTATCCCTCGCGTGGACTCATCTATGACCGCAACGGAAAGCTCCTTGTGTACAACGAACCCTCCTACAACATTCTCGTAACCATGCAGGAGCAGCACGGAGTGGACACTCTGGCGTTCTGCAACACCATCGGCATCACCAAGGAGGAGTATGTCAAGCGCATGGATGAGATAAAAGATTCATCCAAGAACCCTTCCTATTCGCGCAATACCCCTCAGCTCTTCATGAGCCATGTGCCGGCTGAGATTTATGCCCAATTCTGTGAGAAACAGTTCCGTTTCAACGGCTTCAAGGGTGAACAGCGTTCCACGCGTCGCTACACTATGGGCATCGGAGCCCATATCCTTGGCGACGTGGGCGAGGTCAGTCAGAGCGATATAGACAGTAGTTCATTTTATGCCCCGGGTGACTACATCGGTAAGCTGGGCATAGAGCGCTCTTATGAGAAACAATTGCGCGGCGAAAAGGGAGTACGCATCCGTTTGCGAGATGTGAAAGGCCGTGATAAGGGCTCGTATGAAGACGGACGGTATGACAGTGAGGCCAAGCCGGGCCGCAACATCACGCTCAGTATTGACGCCGACCTTCAAGCCCTTGCCGAGCGCCTTTTAGAAGGCAAGCTCGGAGCCATCGTGGCCCTTGATCCGAAGACGGGCGAAGTGCTGTGCATGGCTTCCGGACCTACGTTTGACCCGCGCCAACTCGTGGGGAACGAACGTAATGAGACGCTGACGGCATTGCAGAGTAATCCGCTCAAGCCGATGCTAAACCGTGCCATAATGGGCTGTTATCCTCCCGGCTCCACCTTCAAGCCCACCCAGGGCCTTATCGGTCTGCAGGAAGGCATCATTACGCCGGCCGTAGCCTTCCCCTGTTCGCGCGGCTTCAACTATAAGGGCATGCATCTGGGCTGCCACGGCCACGGGTCGCCCATCGCACTGGTGCCGGCCCTCGGGACGTCGTGCAATGCCTACTTCTGCTGGAATCTCCTCCGCATGTTCAACAACCGCCAGAAGTATCCTACCACCCAAGACGCCATGACGCGCTGGAAAGACCACCTTGTGGCCATGGGTTACGGCTATCGCCTCGGCGTGGACCTCCCCGGCGAGAAGCGCGGCATGATTCCCAACGCCGAATACTATGATAAATGTTATCCTCATGGATGGAACGCGCTGAGCGTTATCTCTATCAGCATCGGCCAGGGCGAGGTGACGGCCACGCCTCTGCAGATTGCCAACCTCAGCGCCACCATTGCCAACCGCGGATGGTTCATTACGCCGCATCTGGCCCACAGCGTGCAGGGCGAGCGCCTCTCCCCGGAATATACCAGGAAGCGTCGCACGCTGGTGGACGCCTCTTATTATCCCACAATCGTCTCCGGCATGCG
Organism: Alloprevotella sp.; assembly: GCA_045600685.1. Classification (GTDB taxonomy): domain Bacteria; phylum Bacteroidota; class Bacteroidia; order Bacteroidales; family Bacteroidaceae; genus Alloprevotella. The sequence goes on from JAZRYH010000063.1 coordinate 20,234, forward strand.
CCGGGCCGTGCAGGGCGGCACATGCAGGGGGGCCAACATCCCCGGAATTGAGGTGTGCGGCAAGACAGGTACGGCTCAGAACCGCGGACAGGACCACTCCGCCTTCATGGGCTTCGCTCCGATGAACGACCCGCAGATTGCCGTGGCCGTATATGTGGAGAACGGCGGTTTCGGCGCCACCTACGGCGTGCCTCTCGGGGCTCTCATCATGGAACAGTACATCAACGGAAAACTAAGTCCTGCCTCGGAGCAGCGCGCCGCTGTTTTCCAGCGCCGGCATATCTCTTACGCCGGCGTAGGTCGCTAACACTCTCTTTCAACTATGCAACGCAAAGTCGCTCCAGCCGATTGGCTCGTCATCATTCTCTATCTCATGCTCCTCGGCATGGGGTGGCTGACGCTTTGCGGGGCGACCAGCGGCGTTGATGGCGCGGATCTCTTTTCATGGGAGGCCCGCACGGGAAAACAACTCGTGTGGATGGGTCTCGCCTTCCTCATGGGCGCCGTCATTCTCAAGACCGACGTGCGCTATATCGACATTTTCGCCGGTTTCTTCTACTGGGTGATGATGCTCCTCCTGCTCATCACCCCCTTTATTGCCAAGGACATCAAAGGCTCCCGCTCCTGGATATCCTTAGGCTTCATGAACATTCAGCCTGCCGAGTTTGCCAAGTGCGCCACGGCCCTTTTCCTGGCGCGCTTCCTCCAGCAGACGGGCTGGCAACTGGACAAATTCTCCCATCTCCTGCGCACGGCGCTCATCGTCCTCCTCCCCATGGCGCTCATCGTCCTTCAGCACGAGACGGGCACGGCCCTCGTCTTCGCGGCCTTCTTCTTAATGTTCTATAGAGAGGGCATGACGGGCACAATCCTCCTCATAGCGCTCTCCACCATTACATATTTTGTCGTCAGCATCAAATACAGCGCCGAGGTCCTGCCGGGAACGCTCACCTCCAAGGGTGAGTTTGCCGTGCTGGTGCTCATCGGCGTTCTGGCCTTGGGCATGCTGAAGGTCTATAGTCCCCGTCTGCGCAGCATACGTCCCATGGTGCTCACCGGTCTCGGCATTGTGGTCGCCGGTTGGCTTTTCAGCCGCTTCGTGCATCCGTTCGACATTTCCTGGTGCCTGCTCGCGACGCTCCTTGTCGGCGTAGGCTATATGCTTTTCCTCAATATCGGCGAGCGATCCGTGTGGAACCGCTTCACGCTCATCTCTCTCTTCGTTCTGGGCTCCGTGGCCTTCCTCTATTCTGCCGACTACACGCTCAACCACGTCCTTCAGCCCCATCAGCAGGGCCGTGTGCGCGTGCTTCTCGGCATGGACGAGGACCTTCGCGGCGCCGGCTACAACGTCAACCAGGCCAAGATTGCCATAGGCTCGGGCGGCATTACCGGCAAGGGCTTCCTCAACGGCACACAGACGAAGCTCGACTACGTGCCCGAGCAAGCCACCGACTTTATCTTCTGCACGGTGGGCGAAGAAGAAGGTTTCGTGGGCTGTCTCGTCGTGCTGGCCACTTATCTGGCCCTCATCCTCCGCCTCGTGTTCCTTGCCGAGCGCCAAACGTCGCGTTTCGGCCGCGTTTACGGCTACTGCGTGCTCAGTATCTTCCTTTTCCATCTGCTGGTCAACATCGGCATGGTCATAGGCCTTATGCCCGTCATCGGCATCCCCCTGCCGCTCTTCAGCTATGGCGGCAGTTCGCTGTGGGGATTCACGCTCCTGCTATTCCTCTTCCTGAGAATGGACAAGGAAAGCCGCACGAGGATACACTGACCCCCCCCACTATTAACTGTCAACTCTCAACTCTCAACTCTCAACTCTCAACTATAACACTCAATCCCCTTGTCACGCTCATCTGTCTTTTCTCTGTTTCTCATCATTCTGCTTGTGATAGGTGCCGTAGCCGGTACCATATACCTCAAACGCAGCAACGCCCGCACCCTCGACGTTGACGGTTACCTCCACTCCTCTTCCGACAGCGCGGTAGCCATACCCTCCGTCACCTCTCTCGACGACCCTCAACTCTCTCCCGACGACGCTGCCGCCGACGCCGCCATCGTCATCCCCGACACTCTTATGGGCACCGACCAACGCCGTGTGGAAGATGCCGGCTATGAGGACGGCTACTGGGATGGCTACGACGACGCCCATAAAGGAGAGTATCGCCTCTCCTACAACGAGACCAGCGCCTTCAGCACCCCGACCGAGCGACGCCAGTACGGCGCTTGCTATCGCGAAGGCTATGAAGAAGGCTGGGAAGCCGGTCAGCAGCATCGCGCCAATGCCGATGCACGCGACGAATACAGTAAAATGCCCCCCAAGGAATGAAGCGCCTTTTCCTCCTCGTCCTTATATCATGCGCCGCCGCCGGCCTTCAGGCCGCCGACGTCTTCACCCGCGTCACCCGCACCGAGCAACTGACGGAGGACGGCGAGTATGTCATCGGGGCAAAGGGGCGCAGCGACTATCCTTATTTCTATATACTTTCACGCTATAACTCAAAGGAAAAACATTTCAACGCCCTTATCTATTCCAACGATATTCCCGAATCCTTGCCCGAGACGGAGGCTCTCGTGTTCCACATCGTGCGCGAGGGCGACCGCCTCGTGCTCTGCCTTGATGAGAACTATGTGGCCCTTATAAAGAACGAGTTGGCCCTCTCTTCCCTCGGCCATATATCATGGCAGGTGCTCCCGCAGCCCGACGGCACCTTCAAATTTACCGACGGGCAGAAATTCCTCCGACTCAACAGCCGTAAGAAAGACCCTCGCTTCAAATGCCTCGCCGATGACGATTACGAAGGCACCCTCGTCATCTACAAGCGCGCCATTTCCCTTTCCTCCCTCACTTCCTACTCACGTTTTTGGGAAGCCGCCGGTTGGGAGACCGTATGCCTCCCCTTCTCATGCACCGTGCCGCAAGGCTTCACCGCCTATGCCGTGAGCGGAAGCCCCGATGGCGTGAGCGGAAACGCTGACGCCGCCCTCGTTTATGAAGAGACCCAGCAACTCCAGGCCGGCGTGCCCTACGTTGTCCGCGGCGAGGCCGGCGCCCTCTTCTCCGTGGAGAAAACGACCACTTATGCCGATGCGCCCCGTCCCGGCCTTCTTGCCGGCACATACGCGCCCCTTTCCCTCTCATCGGGCTACGTGCTGAACGGCACCGACTTCGCTCCCGTCGCTCCGGGATGCTATCTCCCGCCTTTTTGTGCTTATCTTCCGCAGAGGTAGCGTAGGTTTTCCGTCTTTTTTGTTCTGACTTTTGTCTTTTTGCCCCGCCTTCTCGCCGCATTGAATCTATGAGACGGGCTGAAAGCCCATAACATCCTAGCCTAGGGCGGCGTTCCCTTCCGTCACTCTTCCCTAGGCTCTACAATTAAGGGCCTTCAGCCCAATGCAGACGTGTTTGGCTGTTGTCGAATGCCGGTAGGCATTTTTTTATCCCCCCTTTTAATTTCATTTCCACATATGTGAGAAATGTTTCCCACATATGTGAAAAATGTTTCCCACATATGTGAAAAACGTTTCCCACATATGTGAAAAACTGACCGAGACGGACATTGGACGGTTTTCACTGGGCTTAATCGCTAGGGAATGGGATAGATATAAGCGGTGTGGAGCGAACGGAAAACGCAGGGCTCCAGAGCGGGCGCGCATACCCCTAAATCTGGGCTTTCACACGGCTTAAATTTTCTCAATGTCGCAACTCGATGTGGGAAGAGGCTTGTAATTCTTTCGCGCACGCCGAAAACTTTGCTTTGCAGGGCGTGCGGCATGCTAATAGGAGGTGTAGAATGCTAAAAAACGGCGATAAATTTGGCTGTTTGGGCAAAAGTGCGTAATTTTGTAGCGAATATGTGCGTGCAGTGCACGTGCACTCCTTATTTATATATATGCGAGCGCGCGCTCATGTGCGCGTAGGACGCTCGCCAACCGAAGCAGAATTATGAAAAAGATACTTACTATACTCCTCGCCGCCCTGGCCCTCACGGCTCAGGCGGAAGTACGCACCCCAGAGGCCATGCGCAGCATCGCTGCCGCCCGTCTGGGCAAGTTGAACTCCCCCCGCCTGAAGGCTCAGGCCCGTAGCGGCGCGCAACTCAGCGTGCTGGCCGACAAGGAGCAACTCATGCTCTTTGCCTACCCCGAAGCAGGATGGGTCATCGTCAGTAAGGACGATGCCTTCCCGGCCGTGATGGCCTATGGCGACTCGCCGCTGGACATGACGAACCCCTCGCCGGAGTTCCTCTGGCTTATGGAGTGCTACGAGCGCGGCATGGCGGACCAGAAGAAGAACGGCCTGAAGGCCTACGGCCAGGAGCCGCTGAAGGACTGCTCCGTGCTGATGCCCGTGGAGCCTCTCATCCAGACCCACTGGGCCCAGAGTTGGCCCTACAACGCCAAGTGCCCGAAGGTGAAGACTGAGGAAGGCCCTATGGGACAGTGCGCTACGGGCTGCGTGGCTACGGCCTTCGCCCAGGTGTTTTATTACCACAAGGCCCCGATGGGCATCCACGGCACGAAGTCCTATTTCTGGACAAGCAGCGAGGACGGCCAGGTGAAGAAGCTCTCCTACGACTATGACAAGGATGCCTTCGACTGGGACAACATGCACCTGTCCTACGACGGCGAAGCGACCTACTCTCAGGCCGAGGTGAATGCCATAGCCAACCTTATGGCCGGCTGCGGCGTGCTCGCCAATATGGACTACGGCTATGCCTACGGCTCCGGTGCCCTCACTAACGAGGTGACGGAGGCCATCAACGTGTATTGCACCGACATCCGCTCCTCCGACCACGGCGGTGCCCACTTCTCCGACATCGACCTGGGCCTCATCGCCCGCGAACTCAACGCCGGCCGGCCCCTCGTCTTCAGCGGCGGCGATGCCTACGGTGGCAACGGCCACTGCTTCGTCATCGACGGCGTGAACGACGAGGGAAAACTGCACTGCAACCTCGGCTGGGCCGGCAGCGGTGATGGCTACTACGATCCCCAGTACCCAGGCGACTACAGCACCTTCCGCCGCCTCAACACCGTCATCCCGTGCTTCAAGGTGGAAGCCGTAGAGCCCCTGCCCGAACTCGTGGGCCAGACCGTGACGGTGGATAAGAAGAAGCCCGCCACCGCGCTGGAGGAAGGCCGGTGGTACGTCCTCTGGAACGAAGGCCGCAGCGTGACGCTCGCCGATGCCGGACAGGGACAGCCCGTGAGCGTAGGGCCCACGTTGCCCGTAGGACGCCGTGCCGAATATGCCGCCGCGCAACTCGTGCGCCTCGTGGCCTCGAACGGGAAATACTATCTACAGACAGGTCTCGGCAACTACGTGCCCACCTTCTCCAAAGGCCTCAGCGCGAAGACAACTACCAATCGCGAAGACACCTATACCATTAAGAATCTCGACGCTACGCACTTCGCAATCGTGGGCAGCAATAACGTGACCATGTCGTGCGACCACGCCACGGTGATAGGCGCTGAAAAAGAAGGCAACACCGACGTGGAAGGCTGCGAGAGTTGGGTGTTCTATCCCGCCACCCTCACCGCCGATGCCAGTGCCGTGGCCGTGGAGAGCATAACGCCCAGCACCGCCGAACTGCGCCTCGTAAAAGGCAGCACGGCACAACTCTATGCCGACGTATTGCCCGAAAACGCCAGCGTGAGCGACTATAAATGGGTGAGCAGCCGTGAAGGCTACGCCTCAGTGGATGCCTACGGCGTCGTGACGGCACGTGCCAAGGGCCAGGCCACGATTAGTGCGAAGGCCACCGACGGCAGCGGCGTGAAAGGCGAGACTACCGTATATGTAGGCACAAGTACGCCCGTCACAACCCTCTCAAAACTCAGCAACACCGCCACCTATACGCTCTGCAACATAGGTTTCACCGGGGGCTATCTCATTGCCACCGACACCACCACGGCTTATCCCACCCTGCGCGGCATCACGCAGCGACAGGCCACGCCCGAATGGATAGACATGCACTACTGGGACGCCGCACTGCTGGGCGACGCCTACACGCAGTGGCAGGTGATGAAAGCCAAAGACGGCAAGTATTACCTCTACAACGTGGGCATGAAACAGTTCCTCGTGAACGGCGAGGAGGAAAAGACGGAATACGTGTTCAGTCCTCTGCCCAAGGCTGTTAAGATAGAGGTTGTGGGCGACCAGGACTTCACCGGCGCCAGCACGTTGGCCGGAAACTTCTATCTCAACTGCGGCGAGACCGACCGCAGCCGCCTCTGTGCCGGCACGTCCTACGCCAACCCCGCCCACTGGGTGTATAGCACCAACTCCGGCGCAAAGAAGCAGAGCGTATGGCAGATTAACGAGCTCTCCGGCCTCTCCACCGGCCTCGAGCTCCTCACCGCCGAGCGCCTGGAACAGCTCATCGAGAGCGCCGAAGGCATAAAGGCCTCTCAGCTGTCAACTCTCAACTCTCAACTCCCAACGGCCTACGACCTACAGGGGCGCACCGTCAAGTCCGGTGCCGTGAGCGGAAGCTCGCGGGGCGAAGGAGTGATTATCTCCGCCGGTAAGAAAATCCTTAAATAACCCTGATAAAGACTACACAAAGACAAAAACATGAAAAGGCTCGCACTCATGCTCCTTTCCGCCACTCTGCTCCTCCCCGCTATGGCTGAGCAGCGCAGTGAGGCGGATATGCGTACCCTCGCCGCCGAGGCCATCAACACTCAACTCTCAACTGTTAACTCTCAACTCTCAACTGTTAACTCTCAACTCTCCTCCCGCCACCGCTCACCCGCTCAGCTCCGCGTCCTCTCCGATATGGAGCAACTCACCCTCTACGGCTACCCCGACGGCGGCTGGGCTATCGTCAGCAAGGACGATGCCTTCTCCGCCATCCTCGGTTATAGCGACGGCCCCGTGGATATGAGCAATCCTTCGCCCGAGTTCCTGTGGATACTCCAGTGCTTCAACGACGGTATGCAGCAGGATCTCCAGAACGGCACCGCCTCCTCCCGCCGTCAGGCACGCAGCAAGGTTTGCAGCGTGCTGCGCGAGGTGAAGCCCCTCCTTAAGACCCATTGGCACCAGACGTGGCCCTACAACACCAAGTGCCCCGTAGTCCAGACGGAGGCAGGAAGCCAAACCTGCGTTACCGGCTGCGTGGCCACCGCCTTTGCCCAAGTGCTCTATTACCTCCAGTTGCCCCAGAAGACCCACGGCATGAAGTCCTATTCCTGGACGAGTATGGAAACCGGCGAGACAACCGTCCTGTCCTACGACTTCGATAAGGATCCCTTCGACTGGACCCACCTCGTTGCCTCCTATGTTCAGGGAAAGAGCTCGAAAGCCGAGGTCGATGCCATCGGCAACTATGTCTATGCCCTCGGCGTCCTCTCCCAGATGGGCTACTCGCCCTCCGGCAGCGGCGCCTCTCCCGCCATCACCACCCAGAATATCAATAAATACTTTGAGGACGTCTATTCCGAGACATATCTGTACCCCAATCCTGGAACGTACATCGATGTCAGTATCGTAGCCCGCGAACTCAACGAGGGTCGCCCCCTCGTCTTCAGCGGCTCCGACAAGAACGGTCAGAACGGCCATTGCTATGTCATCGACGGTGCCGACAAGAAAGGCTACCTCCACTGCAACCTCGGTTGGGGCGGCTCAGGCGACGGCTACTATCTTCCCTCCGACATGAGCGGCTATCCCTCCAACCAGACGCTCTCCATTCTCCGGCCCTGCGACAATGTTAAGGTGGCACAACCCTGTGCCGAACTTGCCGGCAAGACTATCAAGGCCGATGCCGAGAACCCCGTCACCAACCTCCGGCCTTATGTGTGGTATGCCATGTGGAACGTGGGCCGCACTGCCGCCGTGCAGGACCGTGGTGCCGGCGAGGACATAGCGATGACCACCTGGGTGCCCGACGGCCACCGTGCGGAATACCACGCCGCCTCCCTCGTGCGCCTCATCCCCAATGCCGACGGCTCGCGCTACGCCATACAGACAGGCCTTGGCAACTACTTCGCATCCTATGAGCACGACAGCGCCTGCAAGACCGGCACGTCTGCCGTAAACTTCACCATCTCCACCATCAAGGAAACCTACGGCGCATCCTATCCGGGCTATTTCTATATCCTCGGCCCCAACATGGTGCGCCTCGACTGCAACGGTGCCTTCCCTATGGGCTGGAATACGGGTGCCACAAGCAATGTGACCGGCGGAGCATCATGGCAGTTCTTCCCTGTTGAGATAATGGACGATGAAGCCCCCGTACCCGTCACCTCCGTCACCCTTCCCGCCGACACTCTCCGCACGCTGGAGGGTTGCTCCCTCCAATTCACTGCCGAAGTACTCCCCGTTGAGGCCTCCGTGCCCTATGTGGTATGGAACAGCAGCAAGACTTCCGTGGCCACCATTGACCGCTTCGGCCATGTGGAGGCTAAAGCGCAGGGCGCTTCCCTCATCTCCGCCTCTGCGGTGGACGGCAGCGGCATTGCCGCCAAGGTGACGCTGATGGTAGGCTCGGCCACTCCCGAGCGTAAACTCTCCAACATCACCTCCTCCACCCTCTGCATCTTACAGAACGAGGCCGGCACCAGCGGCTATCTCGTGGCCTCCGACACGGTGCCCGACCATCCTGTGCTCCGCGGCATCCTTACCAAGTCCACCGCCGGCTGCAAGGACGATAACTATTGGGAAGAGGCCGTCCTCGGCGAGGCCAACACCCTTTGGCAGATACTCACCGATGAGGAAGGCCACTACTATCTCTGGAATGTCGGTGCCCGTAAGTTCCTCGTCAACGGCGAGGCCGAAGAGACAGAGTATGTGTTCTCCGAACGCCCCAAAGCCTTCACCGTCACCCCTGTGGGCGAGGATGATTTCACGGGCTCTGCCGACTTCGTAGGCCAGTTCTACTTCAACGCTGGCACCACCGACCGCAGCCGCCTTATGGGTGCCACCAACTTCCTGAACCCCGCCCACTGGCTCGACAGCACCACCGCCGCCCGCCACCGCCAGACCGTGTGGAGAATCCTCGCCACCAGCGGGCTCGCCGACGGCCTTAACCTCTGGACCGACGAGGCCTTCCTCGCCTTCCTCCACACCGACGGCATAGGAGCCCCCTCCACCTCCCTCAAGGGAGAAAACCATGCGCTTGCTTATGATTTGCAAGGCCGCCCCCTCCGGTCCGGTGCCTTGAGCGGCAGCTCAAGGAATAGAGGCGTCCTCATCCAGAACGGCCAGAAACTTATCCGATAATAAAAGAAGCAACATAACACAAAATACAAAATGAAGAAGATTTTCCTCACGCTCCTCTCCGCAGCGTTCCTGCTCCCCGCCATGGCCGAGCAGCGCACCGACTCCGAAATGCGCAGCCTCGCCGCAGAGGCTATCAATCAGCTTGACGGCTCCCGCCAGAAGGTGAAGGCCCGCACCGCCGCCCAACTCAAGGTGCTGCGCGATATGGACCAGCTCACCCTTTTCGGCTACACTGATGCCGGCTGGGCCATCGTCAGCAAGGACGACGCCTTCTCCGCCGTTCTCGGCTACGGTGATTCGCCTGTGGATATGAGCAATCCCTCGCCCGAATTCCTCTGGCTCCTCCGTTGCTTCAACGGCAGTATGCAGAACGACCTCCAGGCCGGCACCGCCTCCTCCCGCCGCCTGGCCCGCAGCAAGACCTGCAGCGTACTGCGCGAGGTGAAGCCCCTCATCAAGACCCACTGGCACCAGACCTGGCCCTACAACACCAAGTGCCCCACCGTCATGACCGACATAGGGCTCCAGACCAGTGTCACAGGCTGCGTGGCCACCGCCTTTGCGCAGGTGCTCTATTATCTCCGTCTGCCCCAGAAGTACCACGGCAAGAAATCCTACACCTGGACCTGCAAGGAGACCAAAGAGGAAAAAGTCCTCACCTACGACTTTGAGAAGACTCCCTTCGACTGGGACAACCTCGTGGATTCCTACTCTGAGGGCAAGAGCACGAAGGCGCAGATAGAAGCTATCGGCAACTTTGTATATGCCTGCGGCGTTATGTCCCACATGGGCTACTCTCCCTCCGGCAGCGGTGCGGCTCCCGCCAACACCTCCAACAGCATCAACAGCCACTTCGAGGACGTCACCTCCACGACCTACGGCTACTACCAGCCCACCGAGAACAAACCCATGGACGCCTCCATCGTAGCCCGCGAACTCAACGCCCAGCGTCCCCTCGTGTTCTCCGGTTCCGACAAGAACGGAGAGAACGGCCACTGCTTCGTCATCGACGGTGCCGACAACAAGGGCTACCTCCACTGCAACCTCGGTTGGGGCGGCTCCGGCGACGGCTACTACGCTATGGATGAGATGTGCGGCTACCCCACCTATCAGACCCTCTCCACCGTCGTTCCCGGCATCAATGTTGATGTCACCGAGCCTTGCGCCGAACTCGCCGGCAAGACCATTAAGGCCGATGCCGAGCATCCCGTCACCACGCTCCAGCCCAACGTGTGGTATGTGATGTGGAACGAAGGCCGCGGTGTAGCCACCCACGACCTCGGCAAGGGCCTCAATGTCGCAGCCACCGGTTTCGTCCCCGACGGCCGCCGTGCTGAATACCACGCTTCCTCCGTCGTGCGCCTCATCCCCAATGCCGACGGCACGCGCTACGCCATACAGACGGGCCTCGGCAACTACCTCCCCTCCTTCTCCCACAATATGATGGGCAAGGCCGGTACCTCTGCTGTCAACTACACCATCGCCACCATTGAAGATAACGCCGGTGTGCCCCAGGACGGCCACTTCTATCTCCTTTCTCCCGCCAACGTGCGCCTTGACTGTAACGGCTCCTTCCTCGTAGGCTGGAACAACGGCGCCACCCACGAGGTGGGCGGCAATGCCTCCTGGCAGTTCTTCCCCGTGGAAGTGAAAGACGCCGGCGAGACAGTTCCCGTCACCTCCGTCACCCTTGAGGCCGACACCATCCGCACCGTAGTGGGCTGCTCCCTCCAGATAGGCTCCGAAGTATTGCCTGCCAACGCCAGCGTGCCTTACATCGCCTGGACCAGCAACAAGAGCACCGTCGCCACCGTCGATAAGATGGGCGGCATTGAGGCTCTCTCCAAGGGTAATGCCGTTATCTCCGCCGCCAGTGTCGATGGCAGCGGCATCACCTCCTCCGTCACTCTTATGGTGGGTTCCACCAGCCACACCCAGAAGCAGAGCAGCATCATGTTCTCCTCCCTCTATATGCTCCAGAACTTCGCCGGCACCGGTGGCTATCTCGTGGCCGACAATGTGCAGACCGACCATCCCGTGCTGCGCGGCATTGCCGAAAAGTCCACTGCCGGCTGCAAGGACGACCTCTACTGGGAGGACGCTCCCCTCGGCGATGCCAGCACCCTCTGGCAGATTCTCTCCGATGAAGAAGGCAATTACTATCTCTTCAACATAGGTGTCCAGAAGTTCCTCGTCAACGGCGACGGCGAACAGACCGAGTACGTCTTCTCCGACCAGCCCAAGCCCTTCACCATCACCGCCGTCACCGAGGGCGACTTCACCGGCTCTGCCGACTTCGCCGGTCATTTCTACTTCAATGCCGGCACCACCGACGGCAGCCGCCTTATGGCCGCCACCAACTACGAGAACCCCGCCCACTGGCTCGACTCCACCACCGCCGTCCGCACCCGCCAGGCCGTATGGAAAATCATTGCCACCAGCGGTCTCAACAAGGGCCTGAAGGCCTGGAGCAAGGACGCCTTCTATGCCTTCCTCAACCCCGATGGCATAGCCCCCTCCACCTCCCCCAAGGGGGAGAGCCCCGTTGCCTACGACCTTCAGGGCCGTGCCCTCCAGTCCGGTGCCTTGAGCAGCCGCTCAAGGAATAGCGGCGTCCTCATCCAGAACGGAAAGAAAATCATTCGCTAATCCCTTCCCCCCCCTCCTCCGTTTACGACCTTTAGAGGTGTATCCCCCTCCCTAATAGGGGAGGGGTGTCGGGGCACGAAGTGGCCGCGACGGGGAGAGGCTTCAATATATGTCAACAGACTCTAACTCTCTCGCCCGGCAAGCCGCCGAGCGCGAATACGAATACGGCTTCACCACCGACGTAGAGACCGACATCATCCCCTGCGGTCTCACCGAGGAGGTGGTGCGCCTCATCTCACGGAAGAAAGAGGAGCCCGAGTGGCTCCTCGACTTCCGTCTCCGGGCCTTCCGCCACTGGCAGACGCTCTCCCAGCCCGCGTGGGGCCACGTCCATCTCCCCGCCATCGACTACCAGGCCATCTCCTACTATGCCGACCCCACCCGCAAGAAGGCCGGCAAGAAGGAGATAGACCCCGAACTGATGAAGACCTTCGACAAACTCGGCATACCCCTTGAGGAACGCATGCAACTCGCCGGCGTCGCCGTCGATGCCGTCATGGACTCCGTCAGCGTGAAGACCACCTTCAAGGAACGCCTTGCCGAGCAGGGCATCATCTTTATGAGTATCTCCGAGGCTGTGCGTGAGAACCCCGACCTCGTGCGCAAATACCTCGGCTCCGTCGTCCCCTACCGCGACAACTACTTCGCCGCCCTCAACTCCGCCGTCTTCTCCGACGGTTCCTTCGTCTATATCCCCAAGGGCGTACGCTGCCCCATGGAACTCTCCACCTATTTCCGTATCAACGCCCAGGGCACCGGCCAGTTCGAGCGCACCCTCATCGTGGCCGACGAGGGTGCCTACGTCTCCTATCTCGAAGGATGCACAGCCCCCCAACGCGACGAGAACCAACTCCACGCCGCCATAGTCGAGATAGTCGTGGAGCAGGACGCCGAGGTGAAGTATTCCACCGTGCAGAACTGGTACCCCGGCGACAAAGAGGGCCGCGGCGGTGTCTATAACCTCGTCACCAAGCGCGGACTCCTCCGCGGCGACCGCGCCAAACTCTCCTGGACACAGGTGGAGACAGGCTCCGCCATCACGTGGAAGTACCCCTCCTGCATCCTCCGCGGCCGCGACACGCAGGCCGAGTTCTACTCCGTGGCCGTCACCAACAACCATCAGGAAGCCGACACCGGCACCAAGATGATACACATCGGCGCCGGCTCGCGCTCCAAGATAATCTCCAAAGGCATCTCTGCCGGCAAGAGTCAGAACTCCTACCGCGGCCTTGTCAAGATGGATCGCCGCGCCACCGGTGCCCGCAACTATTCATCCTGCGACTCCCTCCTCCTCGGCTCCGAGTGCGGTGCCCACACCTTTCCCGTCATCGACGTCCAGAACCCCGACACCACCGTAGAGCACGAGGCCACCACCTCCAAAATCTCCGAGGACCAGCTCCTCTACTGCCAGAGCCGCGGCATACCCCCCGAGGCCGCTGTGGATCTCATCATCAACGGCTATGCCAAGGACGTCCTCAACAAACTCCCTATGGAGTTCGCCGTCGAGGCGCAGAAACTCCTCAGCGTCAGCCTCGAGGGCTCGGTGGGGTGAGTCCCTCCCCATAAACAGCACCCCGCTAAGGCCTTCCTTAGCGGGGTGCTTTCTCTATTATCTCCCCATTCCCTATTCCCGACTGCCCTTGCCACCATTAATCGTTAATAGACATTGTCCTTGTCATGCCTGCTGACCTCTTAGTAGAAATCATCCTGATTGCCCTCTTCTTCTAATATCGTAGCGGTATCTTCTGTAGGCCATCCGAGAGATCCGGCAAGCATGATGGCATGTGGA
>JAZRYH010000064.1:0-6429 GCA_045600685.1 Alloprevotella sp.
GAATGTAAAAATGCGTAGCATCAGTCTCTGGAGCAAAGAGTACTTGCTTGAAAATCTGGTAACAAAGCGATTAAAAACATTATCTCCTGCTATCGGTTTTTAGAACCAAATTTTGAGCACCCTACCCAGCGGGGCATAACATTCATAGGCTCTTGCTGTTATGCCCCGTTGGGGCGTGCACGGTGGTCACACCCCAGACCAGGGGGGATGCCCCTGGCTGGGTTGTGTAACCCCTTCGGGGTACAGGCTAAATTTTTTAGCGGACAACAATAATTCCGGATGAGCCGTAATTTTGCGTAACAGCATTAGACTTTGCTCATACCGAGCGTATAAAAAGCAGAGGGGCGACATCAAACGGATGCCGGCCCTCTTTAAGCTGCCGTATGCAGCACGGGGTCTTTACGGTTCGCGGGAATTCCTACTTCACGAGGGTCTTGTGGCCTTCCGTGATATTGATGCCGCGAGCGGGAGTAGTGATGCGCTGGCCCTGAATGTTGTATTGGGTCAAGGGTAACGGGGCACGGGTAATGGATGTGGTCTGGATGCCTTCGGGCTGCTCTTGGCAAGCCTTCAGATAGGCGTCATAGGCGGTCTGGAGGTCGGCAATGTCGTTCTCCGAGGCGTTCTCAATACCTCGGGCGGTGTCGAGGGCCTGTGCGAGGGCGGCGGCAGCCGTGGGATGCTCGTCGTTGAGAGGCGTAGCGCTGTAGAACGCGTTGAGCTGGAAGTCGGCTACGTGCCAAAAACCGCGGTCGTCGGGCTCACCGTCTTTAGTTATGGTGGCACCTGCGAAGAAACGGAAGGACACGGCTGTCTGCGTCTGCTGGAATACGGCGCATACGGTCTCGCCCTTGGCTTCGAAAGGCAGGGCTACGGCATTGCCTTCCTCGTAGGTCTGGCCGTCGGTGCTGTACTGCACGCCGAGGAGGGTGACATGGTCTCTGTCGGTGGCGCGGCGGGTGAAGGTAACCTGCATGTCGCCGGAGAAGGGCTCGATGAGGTCCACCTGCAGATAGTGCGGGCCTGCGGGGGCCTGGCTGTGCCAGTCGGTGTGCCAGAAGGTGGCGTTGCTCTTGTCGAGAAGGGCGTCGAAGCTCTTGCCTTCTACGCTGTCGGAGTAAGGCGAGGAGAACTGGCTGGCCTTCACGATGAGGTCTTCGCCGAGCTGGGGATTGTTGTTCTTGTCGTAGGTAGCCTGAGCGGTGGCGATGAGTTCCTGCAGAGCCTTGTTGCGGGCTATCTGTTCGGCGTCGCTCGTGTTGAACTCAACGGGATAGATGAACCATACGTTGTTCGTTCCTTCGGTCATCTTGCCATCAGCCCAGAAGGAGAGGGTGTGGTTGTAGGACCTGTTGTCGTTATCGACCAGGAAACCGTAGGTTGTGCCGTCGGTGGTAGAGGCGATGATGATGCCTTCTTCGTTATCAGCGGTGCTCGTGTTGATGGCAGGGCTGACGAGCACATCAAAGGCGTTCTTTGAGGAGCTCACTACGGCCACCTTCTTGGCGGGTTCGGCATTGCCTTCGGTGGCAAAGAAGTTGCCTGTGGCGAACTGCACGCGATAGGCTCCGGGTATGCCGCTCTTGCCAAAGCGTACGAGATACTTGACAACATCGGAGGCCGGGACGTTGGGAGTAAAGATGTTGGCCACGGTTTTGTCCAGTTCGCGAACGATGGTCTTGCCTTCGCCGGGATCCATGACGGGCGTTTCGGAGTCGCGGGTTTGGGTGACGACATACCACTGATCTTGAACGACACTGGTGGTCTTCTCGCCGACGTGGCTTACCACCTTATTTTCAAGGTCGATGGGAGAAGCCGCGAGGCTATAAACTACGCGGATTACGCCGTTCAGAATGGTTACCTCGGCGCTATAGCCGGCAATTTCGGCGTTGACGTCGTCGGTAGTGATATCCTTATCGGTGCGGAAGGTGGAGCCGTTGCCGTAGTTCTTGCCGCCGATGGTAATCTGGGCATCGGCGGGGGCGTTCACGAGTTCCACGTCGTAGGTCACGCTGCCGGGGTTGACGGTCGTTTCGAGATCATTGACGGCACCTTTCAAGGCGTCGATGGCTTCCTGGGTGACGTTCTCGGTGCGTACGAGTTCCCAGGCAGCGGCCATCTGGTCGTTCAGGGCGTTGGCGGCCTGCTGGACGAGGGCATCATCTGCCGTAGCGATGGCGACGGGATAGATTTGCAGCTGGCCCAGGGAGATGTAGGGCGAGGTGGAGGGAACGTTGTACTGGTTGTTGGATGTGGGGGTGTGGTTTTCGTAGAAGTCGAAGCGCAGATACTTGTAGGCCTTGTCGAGCATCACCTTGGCCATGAATTCCTTGTTGGTGGTGGTGGGCAGTTCGGTGGTGTAGCGGTTCACATCCTTCCAGTTGGTGTTGTCGTCGGAGACGAGCAGGTGGATGTCGGTGGGGTGCTCGGCACCATTGGTCTGGGTGATGGTGGCGGTCTTGAAATAGAAATTCTGCACGGGGCTTGTGCTCAGGTCAACGGCCACATAGGGGAGGCCGGCGTTCTTGCCGTCGGGCACCATCATGAGCCAGGTGGAGTTCTTGCCGTCGATGAGGTTGGCGATGCTGCCGTATTGGTTCTGGGGCATGTTGGTGGAGAGCTGGCTATCGGTGCTATAGGAAGCCTTGGTCACGAGGCCCTCGCCAGGCTTGGTGCCGGTGGCTTGGTCGTAAGCTTCGGAGGCCTTTGTCAGGGCGGTTCTCATCGTGCGGAGGAGTTCCTGCTGACCATTGACGAAGCCTTCCAGGTGGTGGAGGTAGTCGGCGTCAACCACACGACGCAGATACCAGCGGCCGAAATCGTAGGCGTCGTTCTGCCACATCGTGAGGTTGCCATATCCGCCAGTGCCGCTCTTGTGGTCCAGGGCGTGATAGGCGGAGGCATCCTTCGTGTTGCGGATGACCCACTGGCCTTCACCATAATAGTCGAAGAGCTGGGGCGTGTTCTGCTTTTCGCTGCTCTTGCCGTTGCTGTCGAGGTACCACTTGGTGTGGGTCACGTCCTGAATGGAGAACTGCCCCTCGGTGGGGAGTTCCTCAATGCGGAAAATCTGTCGGTCGTCACGTTCGCGGGCATTAACCCAGCAGGTCCAACCCGTGGCGTTCCAGAAGTACCAGGCTTTCTCTACACCCTGGTTGATTTCGAAGCGGTCGTCGGCGCTGACAATCTGATAGAAGCCGTTCTCAATGGGGTTGCGCTTGGCACCCTCAATGGCGGCCTGGAGATTCTGGGCCAGTTGGTTGTACTCGTCGGCGCTGAGGTCCTTACTGAGACCTTCCTGTGCGGCAGCGATGGCGGCCTTGAGGGCGGCGATGCCTTCCGCGCTGTAGAAGCCGGGGTCGGGGCCTACGAGGCTTTCGTCGTATTCGGCGTTCACGGCGGCATCTACTGCTGCGCTGAGGGCATCATAGGCCTCTTGAATGGCTGTGCCTTCCTCGGTGGAGTAGCTGCACATCACGCTGTGGATACTGGCGTTCACGCGGAAGGTGGGCTTGAGGTTGCCCACCACGGGAGCGGAGAAGTCGGCGGAGCTTACCTTCGTGCCCTTGGGGAAGAAGAAGAAGCCCTTGTCGGCTGCCTTGCTGACGCTCAGCAGGGCGCTGTTGGAGCAGCTGACCTGCACGCCTTCGGTGCCTTTGCCGCTGATGGCCACTTCATAGTAGTCGTAGAAGTCAACGGCGGTGGGGATGAACTGCCATACGCTGTTCTTGCCGCTTTCCTCGGTGAGGTAATAATTCTTGCTGTCGGCGGTATAGACGCCCCAGTTCTGCACGGCCAGACCGCCTGTGGCGTTGGTGATGACGGTGGGAGCGGTCACGGCCTGACCGCCGGCGGTGCGTACGTCATTGGCGGTGCCGTTCTTCTTCACGCTGATGAAGGACTTGGGCGCGTTGTTGCCACCGACGCTCTGGAGCAGGGCGACGGAGTAAGTCTTGCCGTCCTTCTCGAGGAAGGTGTTGGCAGCGCTCACATAATAGTTCTCCAGACCTTCCTGCGTGCTCTTCACATAGTAGTAGCCGTCGGCGAGGTCGGCCACGTCGGTCACGGGAGTGATGTCGGCAGGCTCCTCGGCAGGGAAGATGCGGTACTGGCAGCCCTGGTCCACGGTGTTGTTGGCAGCATAGCCGTTACCATACCAGTTGTAGATGGGCAGACCGGCGTCTTTGGTCTGGTTGAACTGTGCGAAGTTGCCGCTGTGGATGATAAAGAGGCCCAAGCTGGCGCTCAGGTCAAGCTTCCAACCCTCGGCGGGTTCCTTGGCACTGGTGGCGAGGCTGGTGCCGGTGGTGTGGTTGGGCACGATGAAGCAGCCGTATTTGCGGTTGATGATGTTGTAGGAGCCATCGGGGCGGTCCTCAAACTTCCACTGCGATGCAGCACCCGTGCCGTCGATGGTGCCGCAGAGTTCTTTGCCTGCACCGGGACAGGTGGCGTAGTAGTTGCCGCGCTGAGGTGTGCTCATCGTGTACCAGTGGTCAATGCCGCCGTCGGCAGTGATGGGGCGGCCCACGTTGGGCTTCACTTCCTCTATGGCGGCCTGCAACTTGTCGTTGTATGTCTGCAGGGCAGTCAGGGAGGCGTCGCTGCCGAGCAGGGCGAGACCCTCGTCCAGAAGGCTCGCCACCTTGTTGTAGTCGGCCGTCTTGAACTGGCCGGCGTCGTTGCCTTCGCTGACGGCGCTGATGCCCTCAACGGCGGCAGCCAGCGTGGTGCGATAGTTGAAGGTGTCATACACGGCGTCGCTCTCATCCTCGCTCACAACGTAGGCTTCGGAGATGGCTTCCTTTATCTTGCTCTCCATCGCCTTGGCCATCTTGGCATAGCCGCGGGCACCCAGACGCTCGTCCTGGAAGTAGCGCGAGTTGCATACGCTGCCGTTTACCAGCGGAGTATATACGTCCACGTAGTCAATGTTGGCGTCGCTGTTTGCCTTTTCTGCCATAGCGGCGTTGTACTTCACGATGTAGTTCGTGTTGACAGACGCGTTGTTGCTGGGCAAGCAGCTGGTGAGCACGATGCGCGTGTTGGCACCGCCGTTCTTCAGGCTGCCTCGGATGGTAGATATCAGCGTGTTCAGCTGCGACGTGAAGGTGCTGACGCTCTGGCTGTTGTTGGCCATCTTATTGCTCGTGCAAATCCATATCTGCTTGGGGCAGGGCTTGTCGTGGAAGATGTAGGGAGCCGACTGGTTCAGCTGGCTCAAGTCCAGGTCGTTGTAGCCCATGCCGCTGCCACGGTTGAGCACCAGGTTGGAGTGGAAGAACTCGGCCCACTCGCCGCTCTCGATGAAGGAGTCGCCGAAGAGGATGACGCCCTCATCAGGGATGGGCAGGAAGTTGAAGAAGTTCACGCGGGCCAGATGTATGCCGCTATAGCCGGAGAAGCTGAAAGGCTTCAGTAAGCCGTCCTCCACCTTCGGGTAGATGGTAGGGATGCCCACGTAGGGAGCTACGGCGTTACACCAAATCTGATAGGCGTTGGGGTAGAGGTGGCAGCCGTCGCAGGCGTAGTCCGTCACCATCATGCCCGTGCTCTTATCAAGCATCAGATTGTAGAGGTCAATGTACTTCAGTTTCGGGCTGTTGTGCTCCTCCACGAAGTTCTTGTACATAGCGTTGAGCTTTACGATGTTGGTGCAGGCATAACCGTAGTTGGTGCCGCACGTAGGCAGTACGCTCTCGATGTAAATCTCCGTGTTGGGGCTTTCCTTCTCACAACGCTCCACGATGCTCTTCATATTGGCGAAAGCCGTCTCAAGAGGCACGCTGTTGAAGACGTCGTTTACGCCGAGCATCAGGAAAAGCTTGGCGGGATGACCCATGATGACGCCCTCAATGTTGTTCAGCGCATCACTTGTCTTTGCGGAACCCACACCGCGGCACACCACTCTGGGATCGCGGCCGAAGGCCTCCGTCCACTCGTGGGAGTTCGTGATGGAGTTACCCATAAATACGATGCTCTGTTCGTTAATCTTCAACGTCTTGAAAGCATCATAGCGATTTTCGGTAAACGAAATCGCCATCGCTGCCTGGCATAAGCATAAAGCCACCAATGCAAGCAATAATGATAACTTTTTCATTGTTTTTATATATAAATCGTGTGATTCGTGGTAAAAAATCAGGCGAGGTAAAAGCACGCGGCCGCACAGCGCTGTGCGGCCGCCCGTTTATAAGAGAGTGTGGGGATTATTCGTCGGTGCCTGTAGTCCAGTCGTCGCAGTTCCAGCCGTTGGTGAGCTGTTCACCATCGCCGACGGTTATGCTGGGATCAACGGGAACGCTGTCGAGGAGTACGGAGTTTTCAACGTGAAGAGCAGTAACGTCCACTGCGGGAATGATATATTTTTTCATAATCGTAGGCTCCCTCCATCCTCCCCCTAAGGGGAGGCATACAGGAAGGGTTTGAATT